>JAJZFA010000046.1 GCA_021805565.1 Pseudomonadota bacterium | reverse complement strand
CCGCCCGTTGATGATCTCGATCGTGCTGTCCGGCATGACTTTAAGGAGCACCTTAAGGTGGACTTTAAGGTCTACAGCTTCGCTACCCCGCCGATCTCCAGCAAGGCGACCCTCACCGGACGCTTACGGCAGTACCGTGGGAATAGAACCACGCGGACGGCATTGTGCAGGCGGTGGAGATTAATACGAACCGGCGGAGAGGATGGAGAGTCATCCTTTCCGCCGGTTGGTAGTATCCGCGTCTGACGGTATCCGGTGGCGCGCTTGGCATTGGCCGCACGTAAAGTCAGAGGTCGCCTATCCCGCGGTGGTCACGTTCAGATCCGTTACCAGGCCATTACCCAGCGAATAGACCCAGCCGTGCACGCTCAGGTCCTGGCCTCGTGCCCAGGCATCCTGCACGAAGACATCGGACGTAACGTTGCGTACCTGACGAATGACATTCAGCTCGCACAGCCTGTTCAGCCGGGCCTTTTCGTCCGATATCGCTTCCAGGGCCGTACGGTTGTCGGCGAACACCTCCCGGATCGGGTGCAGCCAGTGGTCCACCAGACCGCGCCGCTGGCCATCCACTGCGGCGGCGATGCCGCCGCAGCCATAGTGACCGACGACGATGACATGTTTCACCTTGATGACATCGACAGCGAATTGCAGAACGGACAGATAGTTCGCGTCCTGCGGGGGCGCCAGATTGGCGACGTTGCGGTGAACGAACATTTCGCCCGGATCGAGGCCTACGATCTCATTCGCCGGAACGCGGCTGTCGGAACAGCCAATCCATAGATATTCCGGGGCCTGCTGGTCTTCCAGGCGCTTGAAGAACCCGGCATCGGCCGATATCTTCCTTGCTGCCCAGGCCCGGTTGTTGGTTTTCAGTTGATCGAGCATGCACCGTTCAAACTACTGGCTGACCTTGTGCGTCAAGCGATTGTTCGCGCCGGGCGTGAACCGGTCCGACGGGCGGCGGCCCACCGGATCAAGTGGCCAGCGACCGGAAACACTTGGCGGAGGGTGACGACATGGCCGGAAACGCGGGGAAAATCATTGAGTTCCGACCCTGAGGCGGATCGATTCAATGTTCCGACAGCGGATGATAATCCTCGACCTGCTTCCGCAGCCGCTCGGTCTGAATATGTGTATAGATTTGCACCGTCGAGATATCGGCATGTCCCAGTAGCATCTGCAGGCTGCGCAAATCAGCACCGCGGGCGAGCATGTGAGACGCGAAGGAATGGCGCAGTACGTGCGGTGACACCCTGGCCGGGTCCAACCCGGCATCCAGTGCGATCTGTTTCAGCAACAGAAAAAACGCTTGCCGGGTCAGCGGTCGCTTCGGATCCCGTCCAGGAAACAGCCAGCGGCTGTCGATCGGAGTGACCGCGATAAGGGCAGAAGCAGCCGCCTTCGCGGCGGCGGACAATGGCACCATCCGCTCCTTTCCGCCCTTTCCCTTGACGATTGCCGCCTCGGCCTGTGATCCCAGAATTGAACGGGGTAACGATAGCAGTTCGGACACCCGCATACCCGTGGCGTACAGTATCTCTAGCGCAGCCAGGCCAAGTGCGCCGGATCGATTCGGACGGCGGCCCGCAGCCTCCAACAATGCATCCACCTCTGTCTCGGTCAGGAATTTCGGTAACGGGCTGGGTAGCCTTGGGGTATCGATTTGTGCTGTCGGATCGTCTGCCCGAACGCCTTCCCTCAGCAGGAACAGGTGAAATTGCCGCAGTGCCGATAGCCGCCGAGCGGCGGTTCGCGCGGACAGACCGCGCACGTGCAGGGACGCCATATATCCCTGACAGGTCGCCGCACTCGCCGAATCGATCGGCTCTCCAGCGAGATATGCGGCGAAATCTTCCATATCCAAGGCATACGACGCGACAGTATTGCGGGCGGCTCCTCTTTCGACCGTCAGCATTTCCAGAAATGCGTCAATTTTGGGGTCCATGTCCGGCGTCTAGTGGGCAATAAATTTATCGTTAGGAACGATTTTTTCCACCGCCCGCGGGTGCGGTGACGGCGGGAAAACGCCAAGCATCAACACACCGCCCGCCAATGCCACCAATCCAGCCAGGACGACAAAAAAGAAAATACGGATCATCGCGGCTCCTGAAGGCGGTTTCCGGCCGTGCGATCGAACGAGTTATAAGACTCGCTGGCAATCGCATGTTCCGGGGCCGATGTGCTAACGTCGGAAATTATGACACGCAACACTGCTCTACGGGAGACGATTCCGGTTCCCGATACGATCGCCGGGCGTAGCATCGTACTGGTCGGGCTGATGGGGGCTGGCAAAACCTCCATTGGCCGACGGCTGGCCGCGCGCCTGGGTTTGCCGTTCCGCGACGCCGATCAAGAGATCGAACTCGCCGCCGGCTGCACCATCCCCGAACTGTTCGCACGATATGGGGAGCCCGCGTTCCGCGACGGCGAACGCCGGGTGATCCGACGGCTGCTGGCCGGCGACCCGATGGTGCTGGCGTTCGGCGGCGGGGCGTTTATGGACCCCGCGACCCGGGAAAGCACGCGCGCCGAGGCGATCAGCGTGTGGCTGCGTTGCACATTGCCCACATTGGTGCGCCGCGTCGCCAGCCGCGACAACCGGCCGCTGCTGGCCGGAAAGGACCGCGAGGAAACCCTGCGCGGGCTGATGGAGGCACGCTATCCAGTGTATGCCGAAGCGGATGTGATCGTCGATTGCGGCGACGAACCGCCGGACGTGACCACTGCCGGGGTGATGAACGCGCTTGCCGAGTGGAAACCCGCCCGGCGACTGCATGTGGTGCTGCCCAGCTCAAGCTACGACGTTGTGATTGGCGACAACCTGCTGGCTCGGGCCGGCGCACTGCTGGCGCCCCGCCTACAGCAAAAGCGCGTGGTTGTAGTGACCGACCAAACCGTGGCCGGGCTGCATTTACAGACCCTGATGGACGGGCTGGCACAGACCGCCATTCAGGCCAGTGCCATCGTCGTTAAGGGTGGCGAGGGCAGCAAGACGATGGAAACCTACCTGGATGTGGTGGACCAGTTGCTGGAATCGCGGGTGGAGCGGCGGACGGCGGTGATCGCGCTCGGGGGTGGGGTGGTCGGCGATCTGGCGGGATTCGCGGCCGCGACGACATTGCGCGGGCTGCCGTTCATCCAGATTCCCACCACGCTGCTGTCGCAGGTCGATTCGTCCGTTGGCGGCAAGACCGGCGTGAACACGCGCCGTGGCAAGAATCTGGTCGGCGCGTTCTATCAACCCAAGATAGTGCTGGCCGATACCGGCACGCTGGGAACTCTGCCGCCCAGGGAACTGATGGCGGGCTACGCGGAAATCGCCAAGGCCGGCATGATCGGGGATGCGGCGTTCTTCTCCTGGTGCGAACGGCATGGCCAAGCCGTGGTGGGTGGTGACCGCGATGCGCAGGCCGAGGCGATCAAGCGCGCCTGCGCCTTCAAGGCAGCGGTGGTCGGGGACGACGAACGCGAGGAAAAGCCGAACGACGGGCGGGCGTTGCTGAATTTGGGGCACACATTCGGCCACGCACTGGAGGCGGAATATGCCTACGACGGCGGGTTGCTGCACGGCGAGGGCGTGGCGGTCGGTCTGGGACTGGCGTTCAAGCTTTCGGTTCGGCTGGGGTTGTGCCCTCCAGCGGACGCGGAACGGGTGATCGCACATGTATCGGCGGTGGGGCTTCCGGCCGATCTGTCGATGCTGAACCGGCGGTTCTCGGCGGGAACGCTGATTGAGCACATGCGGCGGGACAAAAAGATGCGTGACGGGGCGCTGCACTTCGTGCTCGCGCACGGAATCGGCCAGGCGTTCACAAGCGCCGACGTGCCGCCCGATGCGGTGATGGAGTTGCTGCGGGATGAGGGGTGCGCGATCTGATCAGGTTGTCCTGAACAAGGACGATCTTCTCGGCCCTGGGAAAGTGCGTGTCGGACAAGTCCTTGAGAACCTGTGCATAATACGCGGCGGTAGGCTGCGACCCAAAACTGTGCGATCAAGCGGCGACGTTTAGCGAACCGTCTGGCTGGTTGAGGTTGGCCGGCGGGTTGGCGGCGAGCGCGGCCCAATAGGCCTCCCAGTCGCCGTTCAGGCGGTTGATCCGCAGCGCGAGCATGTATTCCGCGTTCTCGACGAGCCACCAGGCGCCGGGAAGCTTCAGGCGCTTTTGCGCGACATAGCGATGCGCGCTTTCGATTTCTCCGGAGCCAATCGGCAGCCCTTCGGCGAGGGCCTCGCGATAGTTCAATTGGTCTTTTCGGGCGCCGAGATATCGATGGCATACGCGGATCGGGGCTTGCTCGTCGCTCACATCGGGCGCTTCGCGGTAGGGAGCCAGGGCGCCGGGAACCACATCGGCGCGCCCTGTTTTCAGCGCATCCTTTTGCGCTTCCATCCAGGCTTTCGCGGTGGCGGCGTCCGGCGCGATCATCTTCGCGGCCGCGCCCAAATATTCGCAAACATGATAGAAATCAATTAAATAACTGCCTTGTTCGCCGAACCGTTCCTCGATCTGACCCACGATCCACGGCGCGCCGTCGCCCACCGCGTGCACGTGCGAATCCGCCCCGAAACCGGCCCGAACCGCGCAGGCGAAAAGCCGCTGCCCGGCCATCTCCACGCCGCCTTCTATCCCGCCTCCGTAGACCGGCGTGCGACTGCCCTTGGCGTGCGCGAGTGCAATCTTCGCCTCTTTCCACGACAGCGTTTTGCCCTTGCGCTTGTCCTTTTGCTCCGTGGCCGGCGTCACGACCGGGA
>JAJZFA010000061.1 GCA_021805565.1 Pseudomonadota bacterium | reverse complement strand
ATGTGGCTTTTGAGACGCCGTTGAGCGGCCAAACCCCAACCTACGAGCCCACCGGATCGAGGGTAGAAAACTTTCGCAGGATATTGCTCGAGACGATGCGTCCGTTCCGGGAAGAGGCCGAAAAGGCGCTGGGGCTAGATGGAACGCAGGACTAACCGCATGCCCGCCGCCACGCCGCTGGGCGATCGCCGTCGCACCCGCAAAGCGACAACCAAACGCCGCCGGGCCGCGTGAAAGCGCACGACCATCGGCACTGAAATGAAGCGATCCGGCCGGAGATACCATACCGGAGCGACCGTTTCGGACGTCGCCCATGGGCTGACCCGTCGATAGGGCTAGCCGGCCGGACAAAAAACCCGCATTGCCCATCCTGTCGCCCGGCGGCACAATAAGGGGTCCCCAGCGGCGGTCGCCGGACGTAGTGCCGGCCTCGCGGAGTTTTCGATGTCCATTCGTCTGCGTTCAGCCGTTCGCTTGTGCGTTCCGGTTCTTTTGGTGCTTCTGGCCGGCTGCGATACCACGGCAAAATTCGCGCCGCTGTGCCCGGCCGCCGAACTGATTCCGGAACTGGCGGACCTGGTCCGGTACGCCGGCCCCGGTCCGGCGCACGATGTGACCGATCTGGTGCTGCAAGCCCGGATTGTCGCGGTCAATGGTGCCTGCAAGCCCGGCAAGGATAAAGCGTTGCTGCCCGTTACCGTCAAAATCTCCATCGCGATGCGCAGGGGGCCGGCCATGAAGGGCCGCGATGCCGACGTGCCGGTATTTCTGGCCGTCACCGAAGGGACCGCGATTCGCGACAAAAAAGTGTTCGCGGTTCACCTTACATTTCCGCCGAACGTCGAACAGTTGACGATCGTCAGTCCGGAAATCGATCTCGACCTGCCGGTTTCCAGCAAGAAATCCGGCGCCGCTTATGTTGTAATTGCCGGTTTTCAGCTTTCCGACGCTGAACGGGCGACAAATCGCCAGGCTGCCGCCAGCCGATGACCGATCGAAAACGGTTGCCACCATTGCCTGTAGCCACGAAAGAACCGATATAATCATCCGATGACCGATACGCCACCGAAGGGCCGCCCAAACCAGGGAAGACGCCGAGGCATGAAGAAAGACGACTGGGATATCCCGTCCAATCTACAGCCCGCCGTCACCGATTACTCGTTCGATCTCGAACGGGCGCTGAAGGCTGTCGTCAGCCTGAAATCCTATGTGCCCGCGGATGCATTCACCGCCAATACGCTTGGCACCGAACGGGCCGGCAGCGGCGTGATGATCAAGGACACCGGGCTGATCGCGACGATCGGCTATCTGGTGACCGAGGCGGAAACGCTTTGGATCACCTCGACCGATGGTCAGGCGATCCCCGGTCATGCGCTGGGATACGACCAGGAAAGCGGGTTCGGCTTGGTGCAGGCGCTGGGCAAGCTGGATGTCCCGAGCCTCGACCTCGGCGACTCGGATCGGTTGAAGGTCGGCGATCAGGCGGTTCTCGCGGCCGGCGGCGGGCGGCATCACGCCATCGAAACCCGGATCGTCGGACGCCAGGAATTCGCCGGCTACTGGGAATATGTGCTGGACGATGCGCTGTTCACCGCCCCGGCGCACCCATTCTGGGGCGGCTGCGGCCTGATCGGTTCCGATGGCAAGCTGATGGGGATCGGCTCGCTGATTCTGCAACAGGGCGATGCCAAGGGCCGGCGGCTCGACATGAACATGGTGGTGCCGATCGGCCTGCTCGCACCGATCATGGACGATCTGCTCAGTTTCGGCCGCGTCAATCGCCCGGCTCGCCCGTGGCTTGGCATGTACGCCACCGAATCGGACGAAACGCTGGTCGTCGGCGGGCTTGCCGATAACGGTCCGGCGGAACAGGCCGGCGTGCGTGCGGGCGACAAAATTCTCACCGTCAACGATGAAGAAATCCCCGATCTGGCCGGATTATGGCGGCGCGTGTGGTCGTCGGGCAGTGCGGGGGCCGAGGTGCGGCTGCGGCTGGAACGCGATGGCTCGCCCAAGCGCATCGCCGTGCGGTCGGCGGATCGGGCGAGTTTTCTGAAGTCGCCCAGGTTGCACTGAGCCGCCGGCACGGCGGCGACCGGTATTGACTGAGCCGCCGGCACGGCGGCGACCGGTATTGACTGAGCCGCCGGCACGGCGGCGATCGGTATTGGCTGAGCCGCCGGCACGGCGGCGACCGGTCTTGGCGGACCGGCTTGTTTCGTCGATGATACAGAACCCAGTGGTTCCGGCGTGTCGCCGAACCGCCGGCCGGCAACCGAAAGACAAGGGATCCGTTTATGCGTCGTTTCATCCTTCCCATTACCATCGCCGTCGCCGCCGTGGCGTCTGCCGCCGCGAACGCGCAGGCTCTGCGTCAGCCGGGCACACCGGCAAACCTGCCCAAACTGCACGTCACCAGTTCCACCTTCGCGCCGAACGCGCCTCAGCCGGCCAGCGTCGCGTTCGCGGGATGCGGCGGCGGCAACGTCTCGCCCGACCTGCACTGGACCGGCGCGCCGGCCAGCACGAAAAGCTTCGCGATCACCGAATTCGATCCGGATGCCCCGACCGGCGTCGGTTTCTGGCACTGGACAGTAGTGAACATTCCTGCATCGGTCACCGATCTGCCAGCCGGAGCGGCACTCCCGGCCGGCGCGGTCGCGGGCCTTACCGATTACGGCATGGCCGGATATCAAGGGCCTTGCCCGCCGCAGGGCGATAAACCGCATCGGTACAAATTTACCGTCAGCGCGCTCGATATTCCCGTCGTGCAGGGCGTAACCGCCGGTTCGACAGGCGCCTTCACGACCTTCTCGATGCGCGGTCATATCGTCGCGCAGGGTACCTACACCGGCACCTACGCGCGTTAGACCGGCGTTTCCGACGCAGTGGTTTTCTCCTCTACGGGCGAGTCGGGCATGGTCATGATTTGTGCGTAGAGGCGGAAATATGGCTTTTCCGGCGCCACTTCCCTCCTGCTTTGCCAGATGACCGGTTCGGCACGGGCTATTAGAGGCCGGCGTCCCGCCCGGCGCGGTCGGAAGTCTGCCCGCGATCACGGCGATCTTTCGCACAACTCTCGCGACTCGCCCCAATCGCGATAGACTGCCCGCCATGTATTCGCCCACCCAACCCATCGAAACCGATATCGTCCTTCTTGGTGCCGGCCACGCCCATGTCGAGGTATTACGCCGGTTCGCGGCGCGTCCGGAACCGGGCGTCCGGCTGACGCTGATCGGGCGCGAACCCGAGACACCATATTCCGGCATGCTGCCCGGCCTGATCGCTGGCGCCTACACGCATCGCGATGCCCATATCGATCTGGCGCCGCTGGTCGCCATGGCCAACGCCCGCCTGATCGTGGCGGAAGCCTCCGGATTCGATCCGGATGCCGGCACCGTTGCCATCGCCGGCCGGCCCGCCGTTCCGTTCGATCTTTTGTCGATCGATACCGGCGGTATCCCCCTGATGCCCGCGAATGCCGGCCCGACGAATGCAGGTATCGGCGTCAAGCCGATCGGCCGGTTTCTGGACCGGCTGCACCGGTTGGAGGCAGACTTGCCGGCGGGTGCCAAAATCGCTGTCGTGGGCGGCGGTCCTGCCGGCGCGGAACTTGCCCTGGCCCTGGCGCAACGTTTCGCCGGCCAGTTACGTCTGGTGCTGGTATCCGCGTCGGCCGAACCGGTGGCCCAGGCACCCGCCGCGGCGCGGCGCGCGGTGCGCCAGGCGCTGGTCGATGCCGGGGTGGAACTGGTCAGCGGCGTAACGGCAACCGCGCTGCATGACGGGGTGCTGTCGCTGTCGGACGGCAGCTTCATCGAAGTCGCCGCCGCACTGTGGGCGACCGGCGTGCGCGGTCCGGCTTTCCTGGCCGCGTCCGGTGTCGCCTGCGACCCGGCTGGCTGCATCCGCGTGACCCACGATCTGCGCAGCATCAGTCACAGCCGCATTTTTGCCGCAGGGGATTGCGCCGCGCTCGAAGGCGATCCGCGCCCCAAGGCCGGTGTCTGGGCGGTGCGAGCCGGCGCTCCGCTGGCCGGCAATCTGCGCCGGGCCGCGACCGGCCGGCCGTTGAAACGGTGGAAACCGCAGCGCGCGGGCCTGGCTATCCTGGGTCTTGGCAACGGCCGGGCGGTCGGCTGGCGGAACGGGATTACCTTGCAAGGCCGGACGGTCTGGCAGTTGAAAGACCGGATCGACCGGCGATGGATGCGCATGTACACCGAAATGCGGATTCCCGCCGGCCCCGGCCCTGGCCCCAGTCCTGGTCCCAGTCGCGGTCCCGGTACGGCGATGCGCTGCGGCGGCTGCGGCGCCAAGGTCGAGGCCAGGATCCTGTCCAGCGTGCTGGCGGGTCTCCCGCCGTCCGACACCTTCGATCTGCTTGCCAACCTGGACGATGCGGCCGTTCTGAAGCCGCCCGTTGGTAAATTACTGGTCCAGTCGGTCGATCACTTCCGGGCGTTTCTGGACGATCCTTATGTGTTCGGTCAGATCGCCGCGGCGCATGCGCTGTCGGACCTGTACGCCATGGGCGCCGAACCGTGGACCGCGCTGGCGATCGCCGCGGTGCCCTTTGCCCCGCCGGCTAAAATGCACGCCGACCTGTCCGCCATGCTGCACGGGGCGTCCGCGATCCTGCATGCCGATGGCTGCGCGCTGGCCGGCGGCCACAGCGCGGAGGCGTCCGAAGCGGCGCTGGGCTTTGCCGTCACCGGCCTTGTCGATTCCGGCAAGGTTCTGCGTAAGGCCGGGCTACAGCCGTACGACCAGTTGATCCTGACCAAGCCGCTGGGCACCGGTATCGTGCTGGCCGGCCACGGGCGCGGCAACGCCCAGGCGCGGTGGTTGCTCGCGGCCATCGAGTCGATGCGTTCCACCAACGCCATTGCCGCCCGGATCGGCATGGTACACCGGCCGCGGGCGGGGACCGATGTCAGCGGCTTTGGGCTCGCCGGTCATTTGCACGAAATGCTGACCGCGTCTGGCATGGGCGCGGTGCTGCGGCTGGCGGCGATTCCGGCCTTGCCCGGCGCCCGCGCCCTGGCCGCGCACGGGATCGAAAGTTCGCTCGCCGCGGCCAACCGGTGGCCGTTGGGCGATGTGCCGGACACCGCCCTGCTGGTGGACCCGCAAACCTCCGGCGGGTTGCTGCTCGGTTTTCCCCCTGCGCGCGCCGCGGCGTGTCTTCAGGCGCTTCAAGATGCAGGGCTGAACGCCGCGATCGTCGGCGAGGTGGAACCCGCACGTGACGGCCAGGGCCGGATCAGGCTTGAATAGGTGCATGGCCGGCCCGCTGTCGCCTGGACGCGATTCCGCCGGCCGAGCGCGTTCCGCGATTGACCGCCGCGCGCGGCCGGACCAAAGATACAATGCGACCGAAGTGCCGGGGCCATGATCCTACTCATCGACAACTACGACAGCTTTACCTTCAACCTCTACCACTTCCTGGGCGACGTCGGCGCCCAGTGCGAGGTGTGGCGCAACGACAAGTTGTCGGTCGCCGATGCGATGGCGATGCGGCCGGAGGCGATTGTGCTGTCCCCCGGCCCATGCACGCCATCGGATGCCGGTATCTGCCTCGACCTCATCGCCGCCGCCGCCGGCACTATCCCGCTGCTCGGTGTCTGCCTCGGACACCAGGCCATCGGTCAGGCGTTCGGCGGCCGGGTAATTCGGGCGGCGGAACCCATGCACGGCAAGGTGTCCGAGGTTACTCATACGGGCGCCGGTATCCTGGCCGGCCTGCCGTCTCCGTTCCGGGCAACCCGCTATCACAGCCTGATCGTGGAGCGCGACACGCTGCCGGACACGCTGGTTCCCACCGCCTGGACCGACGGCGGCCCGATCATGGCGATGCATCACCGCACATTGGCGATCCATGGCGTGCAGTTTCATCCCGAAAGCATCGCCAGCGAGCACGGCCACACCATCCTGGCCAATTTCCTGGCCCTGGCGCGCCGCGGCAACGCGCCCGCCCGCGCCGCCTGACCCCCGCCGCCTGACCTATGTCCGCCAATCTGAAACCCACGATCGCCCGGCTTGCCTCCGGCGAGACCCTGACGGCCGATCAGGCGGAGGCGGTGTTCGATATCGTCATGTCCGGGGAAGCCACGCCCGCGCAAATCGGCGCATTGCTGATGGCGATGCGGCTGCGGGGCGAGACAGTGGCCGAAATTACCGGGGCCGTCCGGGCGATGCGGGCGCGGATGACGGCGATCGAGGCGCCCGAAGGGGCGATCGATGTGTGCGGCACCGGCGGCGACGGGGCAGGGACGCTGAACGTATCCTCGGCCGTGACCTTCGTCGTGGCGGGCTGCGGCGTGCCGGTCGCCAAACACGGCAACCGGGCGCTGTCGTCGCGTACCGGCGGGGCCGATGTGCTGACCGCGCTGGGCGTCAATGTCGATGCGCCGATGGACTCGCTGCCGGGCATTCTGGCGGCCGCCGGCTGCGTCTTTCTGTTCGCGCCGCGCCATCATCCGTCGATGCGGCATGCCGCCGGCCCGCGCGTTGAGCTTGGCACCCGTACCATCTTCAATCTGCTGGGTCCGCTGGCCAATCCCGCCCGGGTGCGCCGCCAGTTGACCGGCGTGTTTTCCCCGGACTGGACCCGGCCGATGGCGGAAACGCTGGCCGCGCTGGGGCATGAAAGCGCCTGGATCGTGCATGGCATGGGTCTGGACGAACTGACGCTGGCCGGACCCAATCACGTCGCCGCCCTGCACGGAGGAACCATCGCCAGCTTCACGGTCGAACCGGAAGACGCGGGGTTTGCGCGTGCGCCGGTGGAAGCCATAAAGGGCGGCGATGCCGCGTTCAATGCCGCCGCTCTGGAAGCAATGCTGCTGGGCGCGCCGGGCGCCTATCGCGATACCGTGCTGTTGAACGCCGCCGCCGCGCTGATCGTGGCCGGGCGCGCCGGCGACTTACGAGAAGGTGCGGTCCTGGCCGCCGGTTCCATCGGATCCGGTGCCGCATTTGCCGCGTTACAGACCTTGCGGCGGGTCAGCGCCGTAACCGTGTCCTAGGGATATCCGATGGCAGACCACCAAACCTCGATGCCGGATGTGCTGGCCCGGATCACCGCCGATGTCCGCGCGGATGTGGCGGCCCGCAAGGCCGTCCGTGGGATCGACGCCCTGCGCGCCGAAATCGCCGCCCGGCACGACCCCGCGCGCGGCTTCGGTTACGCCCTGAAACAGGCCACGGCGTCCGGCCGCTATGGCCTGATCGCCGAGATCAAGAAAGCCTCGCCGTCGGGCGGCCTGATTCGCCCGGATTTCGACCCCGCCGCACTGGCGCGCGGATACGCGGCGGGCGGCGCGGCCTGTCTGTCGGTGCTGACGGAGCGGGCTCATTTCCAGGGCGATCCGGATCATCTGAAGGCCGCGCGCGCCGCCGTGACACTGCCGGTTTTGCGCAAGGATTTCATGATCGATCCATGGCAGGTCTATGAAAGCCGGGCGATGGGCGCCGATTGCATCCTGCTGATCATGGCCGCGCTGACCGATACCCTGGCGCGGGACTTGGAACAGGTCGCCATGAGCCTCGATCTGGATGTGCTGGTGGAGGTGCATGACCGCGACGAACTCGATCGCGCGCTGCTTTTGGAAACATCGCTGATCGGGATCAACAACCGCAATTTGAAGACGCTGATCACCGATCTGGCGGTCACCGAAGACCTCGCGCCGCTGGTGCCGCCGGATCGGTTTCTGATCGCGGAAAGCGGCATCCGTAACACCGCGGATCTGCAACGGCTGGCAGCGGTCGGGCCGAATTGCTACCTGGTGGGCGAAAGCCTGATGCGCCACGCCGACGTAACGCAAGCCGTGCGCGAACTGCTCGGCGATGGTCAACGGGAATGAGCGGGTTCACCCATTTCGACGCGGCCGGGCATGCGGCGATGGTGGATGTTTCCGGCAAGCCGGCAACGGCCCGCACCGCGACGGCTCGGGTGCGCGTGGTCATGGACCCCGCGACGCTGGCCATGATCCTGCAAGGTTCGGCGAAAAAGGGCGACGTTTTGGGTGTGGCCCGGCTGGCCGGGATCATGGGCGCCAAACGAACCGCCGATCTTATTCCGCTGTGCCATCCGCTGCCGATTACGTCCGTGACCGTCGAATTACAGGCCGACGCGGCGGCAAACGCGGTGGAGATCGCCGCGACGGTGCGCACCACCGGACAGACCGGGGTGGAGATGGAGGCGCTGACGGCCGCCAGCGTGGCGGCACTGACGGTGTACGACATGTGCAAGGCGGTGGACCGGTCGATGCGGATCGACGACCTACGGGTCACCCACAAGGCCGGCGGAAAATCCGGCGAATTTTCTCAGGCTTAACGCCGCCCAATCAGTAAGGCGCGATTAGCCGGCGGCGGCGGCGGCGGCGGAGGACGCCCGCAGCACGCGCAGCACCGCGCCTTCCGTCAGTATCTGCGGCAGTACAATCGGTTCGCCGCCGGCCGCCGGGAAGAACACGTACAATGGCACACCCTCTCGCCCGTTTTGCCGCAGGAACGCCGTGATGGCTGGGTCCTGCCGTGTCCAGTCGCCTTTCAGATAGGTCACGCCGTCCGCGGCGAAGGCCGAACGCACTTGATCCGTCCCGATCGCCACCCGTTCGTTCACCAGGCACGTCACGCACCACGCCGCTGTCATGTTCACGAACGCCGGTTTGCCCGCCGATCGTAACGCTGCCAGCCGCTGCGGCGTGAACGCCTCGGCGCCTGAGCCGGCCTCGTCCGCCCGCCCGAGCGGTGCCCCGGCGATGCCGATCAGCACCGCCATGGCCGCCAGCACCGAAACTACGGCTGCTGTCTGTCCGAACCGCCGGCCCGGCACGGACGCCGATTGCGAAGCGCCGAACGCCCACGCGGCAAATCCGACCAGAACCGCACCGGCCGCTGTGCTCAGCACGCCTGCGGGCCCGGCTTCCTGGCTGATTACCCATATCAGCCAGGCCGTCGCGCCGTACATCGGGAATGCCAGCGCCTGCTTCAGCACCTCCATCCACCGGCCGGGCCGGGGCATCAGGTGCGCCAGTCCGGGAATCGAGGCCAGCGCGGCGTATGGCGCCGCCAAACCGAGACCCATTGCCGCGAACACCAACAACGTGATCGCGGGCGGCGCGGCCAATCCGGCGGCAACCGCCACACCCATGAACGGTGCGGTGCAAGGGGTCGCCACCAGCACCGCCAGCAGGCCGGTGAAAAAGCTGCCGGCCATGCCGTGCCTGTTCGCCAGCCCGTTGCCGGTTCCGGCCAGCCCGGAACCGATTTGAAACACGCCGGACAGGTTCAGCCCCACGGCGAACAGCAGCCATGCCATCGCGGCGACGAACATCGGCGAGGAAAACTGAAACCCCCATCCAGCCGCCGTCCCGGCCGCTCGTGTCGCCAGCAGCGCCCCGGCCAGAGCCATGAATGCGACCAGAACGCCGACGGTATAGGCCACCGCATGGCGGCGGCCATTGCCCGCGTGCCGCACCAGTCCGACCGCTTTCATCGCCAGGATCGGGAACACGCAGGGCATCAGGTTCAGGATCAGCCCGCCCAGAAATGCGAAGACCAGGATTTGCCCGAGCGGCGGTATCGCCGGCGTTGGTGCGGGACCGGGACCGGCGCGCACCACGGTGTCGGTTTGCTGGCCGGACCGATCGCGAACCGACAACACGCCGGACAAGCCGTCGGCCGCCACGAATCCTTTGGCGGGCTTGAGCGACAGCGTGAAGCCCCCGTCCCGCACCGACAACGGCTGCGCCGCATCGTCCTGAATCCAACCCGGTTGGTCCGGAATAAACCACGCGTCGGTCACCGTGGTTCGGGTCAGTTCAGGCCCCCGGACGAACAGCGTGCCTTCGGGGGAAACAGTCGCCGTCCAGGGCGAGGTGCGCGGCACCGCCCGGTCATGCGCCGCGAACAGGCCCGCCTGAGCCGATAATCCGGGCGTGCCAACCGGCAGGTTCAGCGAAAACTCGCCGTCTTCCGGCACGCACACATCCTTGCATACCAGCCATTGCGCATGCGCCACGATTGTGCCGCTGTCCGCTGTGATCGTCACCGGCAGCAGCACCTCCCCGGTGTAGGCATAGGTCATCACCGGACCCTCGGCGACGCGGCGGGGCGTGGGCCAGTCGATCGGCGATTGCGCGACGTGTTCGATCGTCAGGTCCGGCGGCACACCGGCATCGCCCGGATTTTTCCAGTATGTGTGCCAGCCGTCCGCCATGCGCAGCCGCAACGCGACACGGAACGGCTTTCCGGGTTGCATCGCGTCGGTCTCGGTCACCAGCGTCGCGACGGCCCGCTTGCTGGCGACGGGCGCGCTTTCCAGCGCCTGCGCGGCACCCGCGACGCCCACCATCAGTATCGCCGTCAGAAGCCGCTTCATCCTGTTTCCACCTATCGATAGCCGAACGGATATGCGCCCGCCCGGACTGTGTTGCCAGCCGTGGGGCTTACCTTACGAAAATTTTCGCTCTAGCGTTCCCTTAACGAGACCGGGAAGGGGAAGCACGCCCATGACAAGCAATGGTTTTGGCGGCGATTGTCTGGCCGGAGTGCGCGTTCTGGACATGACCCAGTTCGAGGCGGGACCGTCCTGCACCGAGACGCTCGCCTGGCTGGGCGCCGAGGTCGTCAAGGTCGAAAACCCCAGGGGTGGCGATCCTGGGCGCTCGCTCGGCGGCAAGCCAGGGGTGGACGATCCGTATTTCCTGAACTTCAACGCCAACAAAAAATCCATAACGGTCAATCTGAAAGACCCCAAAGGACTGCAACTGGTCAAAGACCTTGCCGCCAAGGCCGACGTGATGGTCGAAAATTTCGCGCCCGGCGCCATCGAGCGGCTGGGTCTTGGCGCCGATGCGATCAGAGCGTTGAATCCCTCGATTATCTACTGCCAGATCAAGGGCTTCGGCGAAGGCAGTCCCTACGAAAAGAACCTCGCGTTCGATATGATCGCGCAGGCCTGTAGCGGCATAATGAGCACCACCGGGGAGTTGAACGGCCGCCCCCTGAAGCCGGGGCCGTCGCTGGGCGATACCGGCACGGGCATGCTGCTGTCGATTTCCATCCTGGGCGCGCTGTACCGGCGCAAGGCGACGGGGCAGGGGGACCATCTGCAAGTCGCGATGCAGGATGCCATGCTGCATTACATGCGGATCGCCTTTTCTTACCAGTCGCGCACCGGCAAGGCGGCGCCGCGAGCCGGCGACGGCAGCGTATCCGGCAGCAACCCGCCGATGGGCACGTTCCCCAGCAAGGGCGGCGGGCCGAACGACTATGTGTATGTCTATACATCGCGGGCGAACCCGGAACACTGGCGACGGTTGCTGGCGGTGATCGGCCGGCCGGACCTGATCGGCGATCCGCGCTTCGACAGCCCCGCCGCGCGGGCCGAACGCGCCGGGGAAGTGAACGAAATGGTGGCCGCGTGGACCCGCGAGCACACCAAGCATGAGGCGATGGAGATTATCGGCGCCGCCGGCATCCCGGCCGGTGCGGTGCTGGACACCGCCGAACTGACCAACGACCCAACGTTCGAGCAGCGCGGCATCATGCAAACGATCGATCATCCTGGCGTGGGACCGTTCAAAATGGTGGCGTGGCCAGTTCGTTTCTCTGGCAGTACGCCGCCCGTGAAACCCGCCCCATTACTCGGCGCGGATACCGGCGACGTCCTGGCCGGCTGGCTTGGAATGGACGCGGACCGCATAAAAGGCCTGCACGCCGAACACATCATTGGCTAATCGAGGGAGAACAACCATGGCGGAAATCACCGGTTCGGAAATCATCGCCCGCTGCCTGCAAAAGGAAGGTGTCGCCGATCTGTTCTACATCATGGGCGGACCCATGCTGCTGGCGGAAGCCACCTGCATCAAGGAAGGCATCCGCATGATCGATGTCCGCCATGAGCAAGCCGCCGCGTTCATGTGCCAGGCCTATAGCCGCCTTAAACAGGTGCCGTCCGTCTGCATGGCCGCGTCCGGCCCTGGCGTAACGAATTTGATCACCGGCATGGCCAATGCGCTGGTCGATTGCTGCCCGGTGGTGGCACTCGGCGGCAGCAGTCCGCTGTCGCAGTTCGGCCGTCAGGTCTTTCAGGAAATCGATCAGGTCGAACTGATGCGCGGCTGCTGCAAATATGTCGATCGGCTGATCAACCTGAAACGCATTCCGCAACAAATTAACTTCGCGCTGCAAAAGGCGATAAGCGGCAAACCGGGTCCGGTCTATCTCGATTGCCCAGGCGACATGCTGTATCAGAAGATCGACGAAAATCTGGTCGATTGGTCGTTCGCCGGACGGCCGATGCTGGACAGCCGCCCGATGGGCGACCCGCGTCAGGTCGATGCGCTGATCGGCGCGCTGGCGGAAGCAAAAAATCCGCTGATCGTGTCGGGATCCGGCGTTATCTGGTCGCGCGCCTGGACGGAAATGCAAGCGTTCGTCGAAGCCGCCGGCATCCCGTTCTACACCACCCCGCAAGGCCGTGGCGTGGTGCCGGACGATCACCCGTATTCGTACCTGTCCATGCGATCCGGCGCGTTCAAGGACGCCGACCTGATCATCGTCCTGGGCACCCGCATGAACTATATCATCGGGCATGCCAGTCCGCCGCGCTTCGGGCCGTCCGCGAAGATAGCCCGTATCGATATCGATCCGGCCGAGATCGGCGCCGCCGCGCGTTACGTCGATATCCCCATCGTCGGCGACTGCAAGGCGGTGCTGGGTCAGTTGCTGCAAGGCGTCAAGGGCCGCATCGACCCGGATCGCTATGCCGGCTGGCGCAAGCAACTGTCGGATGGAGAGATCGCGAAACGATCTTCCGCCGGGGCCAACAAGTTGGTGGAGGACGGCGATATCCACCCCGTCCGCATGCTGGAAGCAGTGCGGGACTTCGCCAAACGCGACGCCATCCTGTGCGTCGATGGGCAGGAGACGCTGAATTTCGGCCGCCAGACAATGCCCACCTTCGCGCCGGGACATCGTTTGAACTCCGGTCCGTTCGGCACCATGGGTGTGGGCCTGCCGTTCGGCGTCGGCGCGAAAGTCGCCTGTCCGGATAAGCAGGTGATCGTGGTGCATGGCGACGGTTCGATGGGCCTGAACGCGATGGAACTGGATACCGCGATCCGGCACAAAATTCCTATCCTGGTGGTGATCAGCCTGAACGGCGGCTGGACCGGCGACCCCAAGCGCGAAAAACCCGGCCGGGATCTGGGGTACACCCGATACGACAAAATCTGCGAGGCGCTGGGTGGCTACGGCGAATACATCACGAAGGTGGAAGACATCCGCCCGGCGCTGGAACGCGCGCAGGCCGAGGTGGACAAGGGCCGTGTCGCACTGGTCAACGTCCGCACGGATTACCGGGCGCGTTTCTCCGGCGTGGCGTTTTCGGATTATTCCACATAAGTATCGATGTGCGTCATGACCGGCACCGCCCGGTTATGACGCACGTAACGCCCATTGTTGGAAATGCTGTCAGTCGATCACCGCCGGATGTTCCGGCCCTGGACCCGCGGCGCCCTTATTCGGCCGGCGCATCAGCAACAATAGCGGCAGCATCGGCAACGCCAGCAGCATCATCAGCTTCCAGTCGTCATTATAGGCGATAATCTCTGCCTGTTGTGTCAGCATGCCGTTCAACACTTGCGCACCGTGCGGCGTTGTCGGCATCAAAGCCGCCGCCGCGCCCTGAAACGCTCGGTTTAATGGCGTAATGTAACCCGCTAACGTTGCGTGAACGATCTGGGTATTTTGTGTCACCAGCGAACTGGTCACCGAAATGCCGATCGCGCTGCCCACGTTCCGCGTCAGGCTCAGCAGCGCCGTGCCCTCGGTTCGCAGTGCCGGTTCCACCGTCGCGAAGGCGATCACCTGCAACGGCACGAAGACAAATCCCAGGCCCCAGCCTTGCAGCATCGTATTCAGAACGATCGTCGTGTCCGACACCGCCGGCGTCCAGAACGTCATCCGGTACAGGCTCCACGACAGCACCAGAATGCCGAAACCCATCAACAGCCGTGGGTCCGCGCGATCCGACAACCGCCCGGCGATCATCATCGCGGCCATTGTGCCGACACCGCGCGGCGCCATCGCCAAACCGGCCGTTTCCACCGGATAGCCGGCCAGATTTTGCAGCCACGGCGCCAGCAAGGCGGACACCGCGAACAACACCATCCCGACCGCGAACATCACCACCAGGGACGCGGACAGGTTGCGGTCGCGGAACACGCGCGGGGTAATAAACGGCTTTTCCGCCGTGAACATGTGAACGATGAACAGATAGAATCCCACCGCCGCCAGGGCCGCCTCGACGATAATTTCGGTCGAGCCGAACCAGTCCTTGGTCTCGCCCCGGTCCAGCATCAACTGGAAACTGCCGATGCCCAGCGCCAGGACGCCGAAGCCGATCCAGTCGAATTTCATGCCTGTGCCCGGTTCGGTCTTCGGCAGGAACGCGGCCATGCCGAGTGTCGCCAGCACGCCGAACGGCAGGTTGACGAAGAACACCCAGCGCCAGTTATACATCTCGGTCAGATAGCCGCCCAGCGTGGGGCCAAGGATCGGCCCGACCATCACGCCCATGCCCCAAACCGCCATCGCCGATCCGCGCATGGCGGGCGGGTAAATGTTCAGCATCGTCGATTGCGACAGCGGCACTAATGCCGCGCCGAACACGCCCTGCAACAGGCGGAACACCACCATTTCCGGCAGCGATTGCGCGACGCCGCACAACATCGACGCGACGGTGAAGCCGATCATCGAGATAAGATAGAGGTTTTTCAGCCCAAACCGAGCGGATAACCAGCCGACGGGGGCGGTCATGATGGCGGCGGCGGTGATGTAGGATGTCAGAACCCAGGTGACCTGATCGTAACTCGCGGACAGGCTGCCCTGCATATACGGCAAAGCAACGTTCGCGATCGTCGAATCCAGCGACTGCATCAGCGTCGCCAGCATCGCGCACACGGTAATCAGCGCGCGATGCGGAACCACCTGGTCCTGTCCGGGCTGCATGGTTTTGGTCCTAGAACAGGTCCGAAAGGGTGCGGACGTGACCGGTGTCGATGTCGATATCCGCGCTCATGCCCGCGCGCAACGGCGGATCGCCGGGCTTGCGATCGATCTGGATACGAACCGGAATACGCTGCACCACCTTCACCCAGTTACCCGATGAATTTTCGGCCGGCAGCAGGGAGAAATTCTGATCGGTCGCCGGGGAGACGCTTTGCACCGAACCCTTCCAGGTGCGTCCGGGATACAGATCGAAGCTGACATCGACCGGATCGCCGTTTTTGGCGAAGGTCAGTTGGGTTTCCTTGGGCTGTGCTTCGACCCACACCCGGTCGGTGGAGACCAGACCGAACGCCGCGGTGCTGGCGCCCAGATACATGCCGATTTGCAATGCGTTGACCCGCGTGACCACGCCGTCGTACGGCGCTTTGACCACCGCGTGGTTCATTTCGCGTTCAGCCTCCGACACCTGGGCCTGGGCCTGTTTGAACGACGGCGTGTCCTCGATCGCGATGTCGGGGTTGCCCGCGAGCTTCGCCAACAGCGCCCGGGCCTGGCTTTGCGAGGCGCTGACGGCTTGCTGGTCCGCGGCCAGCTTAAAGCGGGCATCGTCGGTTTCCTGCTGGGTCACGGCGTGCGTCTTTACCAGCGCGGCATAGCGGTCATAGGTGCCCTGATCGGCGTTCACCTGCTGGCGTTTGACGTCGGTGTCGCGCAACGCGGCCTGATAGTCGGCTTTGGCGGCTTCGACGTTCAGCCGCACCTGCGCGAGATTTGCCCGCGCGTTGTCGAGCGCGATCTGGAATTTTTGCGGGTCCAGGCTGAACAGTACCTGGCCCTTGGTCACGGTCTGGCCTTCGTGCACCGGAATGGCTTCGACGATGCCCGATACGTCGGTGGACAACATCATGCTGTCGGCCTGGACGTAGGCGTCGTCGGTATCGACCCACCGGCCGCTTGACAGCCAGTAGAAGCCGCCGCCGATGACGGCCGCCACGACGCCGCCGGCCATCAGGCCCCAGCGCAGCAGGTTCTTGCGGCTGCGTGTGCGGGTTGCCGGATGGCCGGCAATGTCGTCTCGGAACGTGGTCGTGGCTTGAGACATCAGCGCGAGTCCGATCATATAGGGTGCTGATCGTAAGCTAGCTTCTTATCGTCGGTTCGCAAGGTGTGTTGCTATGCACAATCGCGGTGCCACTGGTGCGAGGTATGCGGGGCTGCTGCCCTGGCAGGTTCGCGGCAGGGTGGATCGTGCCGTTTTGCCAGCCGCGTTCGACGGGTGCCAGCGAGCGTCACGGAAGGTGCTGTTGGATTTGTGGGGGGTGCTGCCGTATGGTTTCTGGGGCTGCGCTGGCGGGCCTGCCAAAGCGCGACTGTCCGTCTAACGGGCGTCTCAATAGCCGCGATGCAAGATTTTAATATGATATTGAGATTGATTCCGCAGCGGATTGGGCTTTGTGTAACACACGCGGCGGCGGATACTGCTCTCGACGCGGCTCCGCCTAGGAATTTATCGATCAGCGCGCCCTTTTGGATGCTGTCCCGCTGCCAGCAGCCCTTTGGGATGTTTCTACCTCGCTCGGTGGCTGAAACGTTTGGCTGATCCGAGCATTGATGAACCAGCCAACGACCCCTACGACAGGAACGCCCAGTACTCCTGCCGCCAGCGCGTCGCGATTGCCCAATATCGCCAGATAAACCGCCGCGCCGATACACGCCAAAAATCCCACCGTACCGGAAAACCAGCCGAAATAGGGATATCTCATCTCAAGGCGCTGTATTGCGTGCCGATGCACTTGCTCCTTGGCTGTCATATCGAAGATATCGCGCGCAATGCCCGGGGCTAATGTCTCATATCGTTCCAGATGCTCCGGGTGCGGCAGCGGGCCGCTGAACATCTCCACGCTTGCGACAATGGCCGCCGCCGCTTTGGGCGCTTCCGATGGGTTTTTCAGGAGCGGGCGCAGAATATCGGCGGCTTTTCCGACATAGTCCGCTTCTGCCGGAGTCAGCTGCGACAGAGGGTTGTCGCCCTGTTTTTCCGGCTGTCCCGTGGAGACCGGGACGGTTCCGCCATTCTTATCCGACACGCTTGCCCATTGCCGCCGCCATGTCGGCCCCTACCGATTTCCAATCGGAAGCGATGCCGTCGGCAGGCGCTTTCGGCGGCCGAATTTCCCCCGCGAAAAAGAGACTCACCGAACTCAGGCCAAACAGTAGCCCGGACGTAAAACTCCTTACGCCGTTCCCCGATGCCATCGGTTTGCCAGCGCGCGAGAGGGTTCGCTTGTGAGTCCCGATCAGTGCCATGAACTGTACCTTCCGGCGGAGCCGATATCCGATAGTGGTCCTGATTTCCAACCCGGTCACGCCGAATCGTGAACCGCCATGGTCAATTAAGGGCCAATTTGTCAACGCCGGATCGCGCGAATGTTTCCAACGCCCTGCCATACCCGCCTCATTCCCCAAACGCCAAACAGGCACGCCTGGAGGGGGCGCATGCCTGAGAGGTTGGTTCGATGCCCGTGGGCAACACCGTGGACGGCAAACATATATTAGCGTCGAAAGGTTAATAGATGATGTCCGGCGCTGGACTTGCTCCGTGATTTTCGCGCCGGTTACCGTGAAATCGCCGGTTGCTCATCGGCGGCGTGCTTCCAACGGTATCCCTTCAACCCTTACCCCACGTTGATCGGCACCAGTGTCATCGTGTCGTTGCCGAAAATGTCGATAACCTTCACCGCGACGGTGTAGCGGCCGGGCCGGTCATACAGGTGCGGCGGGGTTTTCAATTCCAGGGTCCGGTTCTGGCGCGTGCGGAAACTTTGCCATTCATTTTCGAAAATATAGCCGCCGGTCCAACGGTCCTCGAACGCCGGCAATTCGCCTTGCGGCGGTTCCAGGCCGGGCAGGGAGGTTACGCCGCCCAGGCCCGATCCGACCGGAACCCTGATCATCTCCCGGCGTTGGAGGTAGTCGAAATCGACCGCCCATTAGTCCACCCAGTCGGTCCAGTGTTTGGTCAGGCGGGTTTCGTTGACGACGCTGTCCCTGGATTTGGTCACTTTGTAGAGCTGGCCTTGCTTGCACACGACCTCGGATTTGCCGATTTTCATGGCGGCGATCGCGGCCTCGGCGGCGCCTTGGGTGTAATAGACCGAAAAGTCGGTCAGTTCGATGCTGACGGCTTGCTTGTTCTTCTGATCGTAGCGCGCGGTGGCCTCGACGAAGCTGATGTCGTGGAAGACGACCTGGCCCTTGTCCACGGCGCGTTTGTCGAACACCTCGGCGGGGATGTATTTGGGCGTCAGGTCGATGCCCTTGCCGCGGGCTTCTTCCAGCACGGCGGGGAACAACCCCATTTCAAACTCGAACGCCAGGATATCGACGCGGGAGGCACCGCGCTTGCGACATTCGGTGATGACTTCCTCGACGAACAGGCGTCCGACGGGCAGGTTGATCGGGCCGATGACGACGAGGCGGCCATTGCGGGCGCCGTGGAAGAAGCCGTCCTGGGGTTGGGTGCCCTCGGTTCCGCCGAAGCCGGTGGCTTTGTAGGCGCGCAAGATCAGTTCGCGGAAGTCGCTTTCCTTTTGGGCAAGGGCTTGGGATTTTTGCTTCTCGGTTAGGCGACCGCTGATGTTGAGGTAGGCTTGGCGTTCGTAGCGGCCGAGGTTGAGGACTTCGAAGGCGCGGAAATCCTGTTCGGCGGCTTTCTTCTGACGCTGGACGCCGATTAGGCGCTTTCGCGTCGTATGGATGCCAAATTTCCCGAGGTCGGAAGCGATCCATCTACGGCCAAGCTTCTCAGCGACAGCCGATGCGGTTCCGGAACCTACAAAAAAATCCGCGATTAGGTCGCCCTCATTACTGCTCGCTTTTATTATTCGCTCCAGAAGAGCCTCTGGTTTCTGCGTTGGGTAACCAAGCCGTTCACTGCCGGTATTAGTAACGCGCGACACGTCTTGCCAAATCGTTTGTGGCGCCTGTCCATTCTTTCTATCCAAGTAGACTATCAGTCCATCCATCCGGGGCGTCCCGTCCCGTTTAGTTGCAATGCGCCCATCGGCCCACCATGATTCTAATTGTTCGAGCGTATATCCCCAACCACGGCTAGGTGATGGCATCGTTCCACGCCATTCGAATTTACCTGAAGCACTATTCGGACGTGGTGCCGTCAAATCCTGAGTTGTGAAATATCGCCCGGCCTGATCTTTCTTATATCGCCCAATTTGTTCCTCAGAAAAAGGAATGGAATCAGGATGCCAAATATAACCGTCGGGACATTTTGTTGCAAAATGAATCGTATCATGGACACGACCATACTGACCAGTCTCATTATGTGCATTTGTCCGCTGCCATATGATTTCATTCCGGTAGGCATCTCGGCCAAATACTTCCTCAATTGCTAGGCGCATATAGGTGCTAACGCGCCAATCGCAATGAACGTACAAACTTCCGTCGGCGGACAACAGGTCGCGCATGAGAATAAGGCGTTCATATATCATTGATATGAAACTATCTGCTCCACGCCCCCATGTATCACGATAAGCAATTTGCTCAAGTAAATTCGGCTCCTTGTGAAAGGTCTCGCCACCGATCTCGATGTCAACGCTAAAATCCGCGCCAACATCAAATGGCGGATCAATATAAATCAACTTCAGTCCGCCAGCATCCTCGATCTGCTGCCGTAACGCCCCCGACTTCAGCGACGACAAGATCAGCTTGTTATCGCCCCAAATCAGCTTATTCGTCCAACCCCGTAACTGCCGCCCACGACTATCGAACAGATCCTCCATGGCCTTCGTTTCGGTCCTGGGCTCGTCGATATGCTCTAACGTCTGAAACGGCAGCACCGTCGTGCAGACATCGCGCGTCTTGCCGTTCCAGACCAGTTCGACCTCGCGCTTATCCTCGAACAGAATGAACCGGTATTTCTCCGGCAGCGGCCGTCCCTGCTGGATCAGCGCGAACACATCCCGCTGGTCGGCCTCGCTCAGTTCGTAAGACCCTTTCTCCTGGCGCGCCAAAGTCAACCCTCCTGGTATTCGCGAAACGCCGTCACCAGACCGGCGAACGACACAGGCCTATGCTGTTCGAAACTATCCTGATCGACATAGACGAAGCCGTAGCGCACCCCGTCCTCCCCCGCGCTGGCCGCGGTCGCGTCGGCGCACCACACGCGCAACCGAACCATTTTTTGCGGCAGGTCCAGTTCTTCCCGCCCCTTGGTTTCGACGATCCACACCGCGCCGGCACTGTCGCGCACGATGAAATCCGGCACGTAGTTGGAAAGTTCCCCATTGGCGCGCACGTAATCCAGCCGGAACCCCACCGCCATGTAGTTCTTGCCGAATGCCTGCACATCGGGGGCGCTGTCCAGGAACGCGGCGAAGGCCAGTTCCAGCCGGCCGGCGTTGGCTTCCCCCACGATGCGGTTGAACACGGATCGTTTCGCCTGCACGAAGCCGCGCGGTTCGGTGCTGAACGGGCGGGTGTCGCGCAACCTGATATGGCCCTCGATCCGTGAGGCGCCGCTATCATGCACGGTCAGCGCGTTGATCGCCGTCCGGAAGCGGTCGAACAGCAGCTTGTTGACGTCCGGTTCCGACAGGTTCCGCAGGATCACCGGGTCTTCCAGATCGACCGGGCCAACGAACAGGTGATCGCGGATGAAGTCGCGGACTTTCGGATACAGCAGGTCGTAGCCGCCCACCAGTCGCAGGTCTTTCAGCAGTTGCCGAGCGAAGAAGGCGACGACGGAGCGGTAGTCGCCGGGGCCGCTGGAATCCAGGTTGATGGTATGATCGACCTCGCCTGCCAGCATCGTCTTGAAGACGATTTCCCGTGTTTGCGCCGGGGTGAATGGCTTCACCGGTAGTCGGTCGTTGCCGAACGACGCGGGGTCCAGTTCGGCCAGATCCTTGTATTCGCGGTTGAAGCGGCGGGTCAGTCGGGGCAGGGCGATATCCAGCGCGTCGATGTCCTTGTCGGTGTTGCCGGTATCGACTTCGACCACCAGCGAGTCCTTGCGGTCGCGCCCGGCCGCGCCGCCCATCGGCACATGCTCGAACGTCACGCCCTCATTCTGGATGGATTCGACGAATTCCATGAAGGCGGGGGTGCCCATGACAGAGACGGTTTCCCGCTGATCGGTGCCGAAATACATTCGCCGCAGGCCCCGCCCCAGGGTTTGTTCGGGCAGGATGTTGCTTTCGGCCGTGTAGGCGCGCAGCCCGACGATGACGGTGACGTTGCGCACGTCCCAGCCTTCTTTCAGCATCAGCACGGACACGATGGCTTTGTTCGGCGAGTCCCAGGAGTCGATCTTGTTCGATTCCTCCCGCAGCCGGCCCAGTTCGTCCGTGTTCTTGCTGGATGCCGCCTCGGAGATTTCACCGTTGGCCTTGGTGTGGATGACCAGGACCGCGTTTTCCAGTTCCGGGCAGATTTTTTGCAGGTATTCGCCGACTTCGTCGCAGTTTTTGGTGTCATCGACCATCACGAACAGCACGGCTTTTTTCCCGAGCTTTTTGTGTTCGGCGTAGCTTTTGCGCCATTCCTCAATGCCGAGTTTTAGGAAGTCGGCGTATTTTTCGGCGATCAGCGGGCTTTTGTGTTCGATCAACCGGGCGCGGCTGGGCGCGTCGGGCAGGACGGGGTGTTTCACCACGTTTTGGGCGATGGCTTCCACCAGCGGGTAGTCGCTGACGGTCTGGACGAAGATAGCGCCGTTGTCGTGGCGCGGGGTGGCTGTCACGTCCAGTTGCAAGGCCAGCTTCAGGTCTTTTTGCAGCATCCGGTGATGGATGTCCTGGATGGACTTGAACCACGCCATTTTCGGGTCGTGGATGTGGTGCGCTTCGTCGTTGAACACGGCGAGTTCGTCGATCTCCCGCACGATCTCCCCCAGATCGACCTTGCTGTCGGTGGTTTTGCCGACGGGTTTGGGGCCGAAGGGGGACAGGAAGTAATCGCGCAGGTCGTCGTCTTGCAGGGAGGGTTCGGGAACCTCGCCCAGATAGACGCGGTGGATGTTGGTCAGGAACAGGTTGCCGGTGGGGCGGACGATGCGCACGTCGTCCTGGATGTGCAGGGCAATCTGGAAATCCTCCCGCCAGTTGCGGCCGGCGTGGCCGTTGCCGGGCAGGATGGGGTCGTTGAAGAAGATGCGCAGTCCGTCGAAGTCGGTGCGCAGGCGGTCCAGCACGATGATGTTGGGTGCGATCATCAGGAAGTTGCGGGCGAGGGTGGAGCCGGGTTCGTACAGGCGGTGGAAGTAGCTCCAGGCCATCAGCAGCGACAGGACCTTGGTTTTGCCGGCGCCGGTGGCCATCTTCACGACGAATCGCGGCCAACTTTCGTCGAACATATTGGCCGAGACGGCGCCCGATGAGTCGAACCGCATCAGGTCGTGCTTGTCGCGGGCGCCGCGCACGTCATACAGCCAGATGACGGTTTCCACCGCTTCGCGCTGGGCGAAATAGTAGCGGAACGGGTTCAGGGAACCGTCGGCCTGTTCGGTCAGGTGATCGGTTTCGAACCACCATGCCAGCAGGGCCTTGGAGGTCGGGGATGCGCCAGCATACGCGGCGTCCCGCCACAGGGCGACCGCTTCACGGATTTGCGCGACCAGCGGCGGTAACAGCTTGCGATAGGCGGTGGTGCGCAGTTCCTCGGCGGCGGGGAACCAGCGCACGTCGGGGGCCAGTTCGTCGTAAGGCGAGAGTGGAAAGTCAGGGTGCAGTCCCATGCGGTGGCGTTTTCCGATCCTTGGCGCTGTGTCTCCGGGGCTGTTTGGCGCGTCCGGACCGCACGATGGCAGACCGTATCGTATCCGCCGGGGGGCGCAAAGTGCCCCGCCGCTGGGTATGTGCGTGCTGACACGGCGCGGCTTTTGTGGTACGCGATTGTCTATGCCGGACGGTCTTTACGAACGCGATGTCCTGGCCTGGTCGCAGCATCAGGCCGATCTGCTCCGCCGTTTTGGCCGGGGGGAGCGGGTGAACGACGTGGACTGGGCGAACGTCGCCGAGGAGATCGAAGACGTGGGCCTGTCCGAACTGCATGCGGTCGAAAGCTATCTGGTCCTGATCATGGTTCATCTGCTCAAGATCCAGGCCTGGCCGGAAGACCGGGCTGTCGATCATTGGCAGGCCGAAATTGGGGCCTTCCAGGGAAATGCGCAACGCCGGTTTGCACCGTCTATGCGGCAAAGAATCGATCTCGATGCTTTGTATGCGGATGCTAGCAGGCAGGTGCGAATGGGGGATCGGCGAAATAAAGACACGCGTCCCTGGCCCGATGCCAACCCGTTCGCCCTGGACCGGTTGCTACAGGCCGACCCAGACGATCTGTTGTGCGACCTGCGGGGCGCACCGTCCAGGGAAACGGACGCACCGTCCGGTTGACGCAACGGGTGCCGTTCGTCCTTTTCTGTGACTGTGCCATCGAGTGACACCGCGCGGCTTTTACGATAATCACGACTCTATGCCGGATGGTCTGTACGAACGCGATGTCCTGGCCTGGTCGCAGCATCAGGCCGATCTGCTCCGCCGTTTTGGCCGGGGGGAGCGGGTGAACGACGTGGACTGGGCGAACGTCGCCGAGGAGATCGAAGACGTGGGCCTGTCCGAACTGCATGCGGTCGAAAGCTATCTGGTCCTGATCATGGTCCATCTTCTCAAAACCCAGGCATGGCCGGATGATACAGCGGCGGACCACTGGTATTCTGAAATCGCGGCGTTCCAGGACAACGCGGTGTCGCGATTCACGCCGTCCATGCGCCAAAGGATCGATCTTACGGGAGTATATGGCAGGGCGCTCAGGCGGCTGCGCATGGGGGACCGGCGCAATAAAGACCCGCGTCCCTGGCCCGATACCAACCCGTTCGACCTGGACCGGCTGCTGCGGGCCGACCCGGACGACCTGCTGCACGACCTGCCGGGCGAACCCGGCGCCGGGGTCACACCGCCCAGGGAACCGGACGCACCGCCTCGCTGAGATACAGCGGGTGGAACGGTACCCCGTCCTTCGACAGTTTCAGCACATGCGCCACGATCCCCGCCGAACGGATCATGCGCGCCACGTCGGGGCCGCGCGACCGCAGCGCCTTATGTCTGGGCGTGCCGTAAGCGAAAATCGTCATCGCGGCCTCCTGGGCCATCAGCAGAAGATGCCGGTCGTTGTCCGGTCCGACCGGATCCGCAACCTGCGCCAGCCTGGCCTGTTCGGTTGCGCGATAGGCGAATGTGTTGCCGACGGCGACCCCCGCATACCCCCATCGCCGGGCGAGCCGACCGCATTTGGCGACCGTCGGATCGTCCACCCGCAGGTCTGCCGTGCTGGGGTTCATCATGATGAACAGCACATGCGCGCCGGTTCCCCAGTGCCGGGTCAGCCGGTAGCGATATTCGTTCGCCGCGCCGCCGAACAGCGCGCTGGCGACAACGTCCGTGGGCAGTCGTTGACGGACCTTGCCGCCTGGGTCGTGAGCATCGGGGGTCATGACCGGATCGATCCGCGCGCCGTCAACCGCAAGACCGCCCGGCGGTCAACGCAATGGGCGCCGGATGGACCGTTCAGGCACGGTTTCCCCGACGCGCTGTCAGATAAGTATTGTGCGGCGCAAGAAATTCTGTCTAGCATTTCATAATTCTTCATTGCAACGGACGGGCTTTGGCGCCCGCCTGTGCGTTTACCGGGAGATCGATTATGCCCGATCCTGCCGACGACAAAACACCGGCCGAACCGGAAAAAAATGCGCTGGTTCCGCCGCACGACGACGAGCCGATGGGCGACGAGGAAAAAATCATGACCGGGCGTCACGATGTGAATTATCCGGCGCATCTGACGCAGGACGTTCCGGGCGGCTGAAACCGGTTCGGGCGCGCCGTCGGGCGATCTTGTAACGGGTCGCCCTATGGATTAGCATGGTGCTCTTGATCAGGGTGGAAAGCACCGGGTCGCGATCCGTCAAAACAGCGTTGCAGACCGAGAAATGAGGACCGATGTCAACTGAAAGCAAGTGCCCGGTGTCGGGTGGCCAGCCGGGGCGCAAAACCGTTCTGGCAAGAGTGAATCGGGACTGGTGGCCGAAGCAGCTCAACGTGCATGTGCTTCACCAGAATTCCCCGCTGGCCAATCCGATGGGCAAGTCGTTCGACTATGCCAAGGCCTTCAAAAGCCTCGATCTGAACGCCGTGATCAAGGATCTTCACGCGCTGATGACCGACTCGCAGGCGTGGTGGCCGGCGGATTATGGCCATTATGGGCCGTTCTTTATCCGGATGGCGTGGCATAGCGCCGGCACATACCGCATCGGCGACGGCCGCGGCGGCGCGGGGGCCGGCACACAACGGTTCGCGCCGCTGAACAGTTGGCCGGACAACGTCAGCCTGGACAAGGCCCGCCGGCTGCTGTGGCCGATCAAACAGAAATACGGCCGGAAAATCTCCTGGGCCGATTTGATGGTTCTGGCGGGTAACTGCGCCCTGGATTCGATGGGCTTCAAGACCTTCGGCTTCGGCGGCGGGCGCGAGGACATCTGGGAACCCGAAGCCGACATCGACTGGGGTCCCGAGGACACATGGCTCGGAGACGAGCGCTATACCGGCGATCGCGAACTCGACAACCCGCTCGCCGCTGTTCAAATGGGCCTGATCTACGTCAATCCGGAAGGGCCGAACGGCAAGCCGGATCCGCTGGCCTCGGCCCGCGATATTCGCGAGACGTTCGCCCGGATGGCGATGAACGATGAGGAGACGGTTGCGCTGGTGGCCGGCGGACATACGTTCGGCAAATGTCACGGTGCGGCCGATCCCGGCCAGTACGTCGGTCCGGAGCCGGAAGGCGCGCCGCTGGAACAGCAAGGCCTGGGCTGGAAGAACACGTTCGGCAGCGGTAAAGGCGTGCATACCATCAGCAGCGGGCTGGAAGGTGCATGGACCACCGATCCGGTGAAATGGGACAACAACTATCTGGACAATCTGTTCGGTTACGACTGGGAACTGACAAAAAGCCCGGCCGGCGCGCAGCAGTGGACCCCGAAGAACGCATCCGCCGCGAATACCGTGCCCGACGCGCACGATCCGTCCCGGCGGCATGCCCCGATGATGTCCACGGCGGACCTCGCGCTGAAAGTGGACCCCGCGTATGCCCGCATCGCGAAGCACTTCCATGAAAATCCGCGGGCGTTCGCGGATGCTTTCGCCAGGGCGTGGTACAAACTAACGCATCGCGATATGGGGCCGCGCGCCCGGTATCTCGGTTCGCTGGTCCCGGCGGAGACGCTGCTGTGGCAGGACCCCGTTCCGGATGTGGATCATGAGCTGGTTGGCGAACACGATGTCGCGGCACTGAAATCCAAGATCATGGCGTCGGGACTGTCGGTTTCCGATCTGGTCTCGACAGCGTGGGCGTCGGCTTCGACGTTCCGCGGATCCGATAAGCGCGGTGGGGCGAATGGCGCTCGGGTGCGTCTTGCGCCGCAGAAGGATTGGGAGGTGAACCAGCCGGCCCAACTGGCAACCGTGCTTCGCAAGCTGGAGGACATCCAGCAGGCGTTCAATGCGTCGCAGACAGGCGGGAAGAAGATTTCGCTGGCCGACCTGATCGTTTTGGGTGGATGCGCGGCGGTCGAGGCGGCGGCCAGGAGCGCCGGACATGCCACGACGGTGCCGTTCACGCCGGGCCGGACGGATGCGTCGCAGGCGCAAACCGACGCGGAGTCGTTCGCTGTTCTGGAACCGGCGGCAGATGGTTTCCGCAACTACTTGCGGGCCGGACATCGCTGGTCGGCTGAGGAGCAGTTGGTTGACCGAGCGCAGTTGCTGACGTTGACCGCCCCCGAGATGACGGTTCTGGTGGGTGGCCTGCGCGTGCTGAATGCCAACACCGGGCAATCCAGTCATGGCGTGTTCACCAAGCATCCGGGTACGCTGACGAACGATTTCTTCGTCAACCTGCTGGACATGAGCACCGAGTGGCAGGCTTCGTCCACGTCCGGCGATGTGTTCGAGGGGCGCGACCGGACGACCAACGCGATCAAATGGACCGGCAGCCGTGTGGACCTCATCTTCGGTGCGGACTCGCAACTGCGGGCCCTGGCGGAAGTCTATGCGTGCGACGACTCGAAAGCAGCGTTCGTGAGCGACTTCGTGGCGGCATGGACGAAGGTGATGAACCTGGATCGCTTCGATCTGGCCTAGCTGGAAACGGGTCCGGGCACGGTTTTATCGACCGCGTCCGGACCCTGCGACTGTTCAAGGCGGCGCCGCTGAACACCCACAAGTGGGTTATCGGGCATGGGGATGGCGCACAGGTCGTGAACGGCGTCCGTCAGTCCCAGCCGCACCAAGGAAGGGCAAGCCATGCGCGCTGTCTGGTACGACCGGCAGGGACCGGCAGGCGAAGTCATCGTTACCGGGACGTTGCCCACGCCGGAACCGGGTAGCGGGGAGGTGCGTGTGCGGCTGGAGGCATCGGGCGTCAATCCGTCGGATACATACCGCAGGGGCGGAGAGGTGCCGGCCGAATATCCGCGGGTAATTCCTAACAGCGACGGCGCCGGTGTGGTGGACAAGGTGGGCGAAGGGGTGCCTGCTCGCTGGGTTGGCAAGCGTGTTTGGCTGTATAATGGTCAGCGCAACGGTCGCTGGATGGGCACGGCGGCCGAATATATCGCCCTGGACGTGGACCTTGTCACCGAATTGCCGGATCATGTTTCGTTCGCCGAAGGCGCGACGCTGGGCATTCCGGCGATGACCGCGCATGGCTGCGTATTCGCGGCCGGTCCGGTGCAGGGCAAGACGTTGTTGATTACCGGCGGAGCGGGGGCGGTCGGGCATTATGCGGTGCAACTCGCCGCCTGGGCGGGGGCGGAGGTGATCGCGACCGTCAGTTCGGAGGAAAAAGCGCAACGCGCCCGGGCCGGCGGTGCGGCGCATGTCGTAAACTACCGGACCGAGGATGTCGGCGCCCGCGTGGCCGCGATCACAAACGGGGTCGGCGCCGATCACGTGGTCGATGTCGATCTGGGCGGAAATCTGGCGGCAGTACTGGCGTCGGTGCGGGAGAATGGCAGCATCGCCTATTACGCGACCAACGGCGCCCGGGAACCGAAGATCGATTTACGGGCGCTGATGGGGCGCAATCTGACGGTGCGCGGCTTCGTGCTGCCGACTAGTCCGCATGCGAACCGCAAAAGGGCTCAGGCGGATATCGCCGCGTTCGTCCGGACGCCGGGCCGCATGCTTTCAGTGGCGGGGGAATTTCCGCTGTATGAAACCGTGGCCGCGCATCTGGCGGTGGAGGCCGGCGGCAAGACTGGCACGGTGGTGGTGGCCTGCGGGCGGTAAGTGCCGGCTACGCCTCTTCGACAGCCCGTCGCTCGGCGCACGAACGGAAAGCGGTCGTCCGGCTATTCGGTCGCTTCGGCCGCAAGCACCATCCGGGCGCCGCGTGCCAGTAAAGCCGAACGGCTTGCATGCGCCTTGCCGGCCAGAGAATCCAAACGGGCGACCAGCCCCTCGTCCATGGTCACGTTTATGCGGATGGACCGGCTGCCGGTCTCCACGGATAAAACGACGACGCGCGGATCTTTGTAATCGGAAGGATTGTAACCCGGCGCATGGGGCGACGCATCGAAGCTTTCGGGAACCGGCTCGCCGTCGTGCTCCATGGCGCCCACGACGGACGCCAAAGCATCGCTGGCATTGGCCAGAAGTTCCGCGAAATCGCGGCCCGTCGTGACAGTTCCGGGGAATACCGGAAAGCTTATGGACCAGTTGTCCGGCAGGGGCTCCGCGATACCTAGATAATGGCGTGTCGGCATCGGCGCCTTCCTGTTAGCGTTGCGGCGGATAGTCCCATCCTGCGGCGGCACACACACTGCGTAACGTACCCGGTGCCAGATCGCCGCGGTGATTCGGTAGAACCACAATGGGATTGCCAGGTTTGTTGTAAATGGTGTGGGATCCTTTTCCCGGCCGGGAAATCCAACCTTCCCGTGAAAGGCGGTTTGCCACTTCCCGTGCCGTCACGCCTGCCCCTCCGAAGACACATTAATACAGGTCAGACACGGCCGAACAATACATATATATTGTTCTGTGGACGGCCGGACGGCGAATCACGGCGCACAAGGCCCCGCGTCGCCAGTTGACAGAATTCGTCCGGCTGTTTCCGATACAGATCAACAACACGTCCGGGGAACCGCCATGACACGCCTGACCCGGCGCACCCTGCTCGGTGCCGCCGCCGCGCTGACCACACTGCCGGCCCGCGCGGAAAACGCGCCTGGCGTCACGGATTCGGAAATTCTGTTCGGCCAGACGATCCCGTATAGCGGTCCTGCCTCATCGTACGGAACAATCGGCAAGGCGTCGGACGCTTATTTCCGCATGATCAACGACCAAGGCGGTATCGGTGGCCGGAAGCTGCGGTTTCTGTCGCTCGATGACGGTTATCAACCGCCGAAGACCGTGGAACTGACGCGCCGGATGATCGAGGACGACAAGGTCGCCTTCCTGTTCAATTCGCTGGGCACGCCCACGACGAACGCGACGCGAAAATACGTAAACCTGAAAAAGGTGCCGCAACTGTTCATCGCATCGGGTGCCACCCAATTCGGCGATTATGTCCATTTTCCATGGAGCATGGGCTGGGCACCGACCTATCAGACCGAGGGCCGCATTTTCGCGAAATATACCCTGGCGCAGGCGTCCGATGCCAAGGTGGCCGTGCTGTATCAGGGCGACGATTCAGGGCGGGATTACTTCAAGGGCTTCAAGGACGGGCTGGGCGATGCGGCGGACAAAACCATCGTCGCGACAGCGACGTACGAGGTATCGGACCCGACCGTGGATTCGCAGATACTGACCCTGCGGGATAAAGGCGCGGACGTGCTGTTCATGACCGGCATTCCGAAATTCAATGCCATGGCGATCCGGAAGGCTTTCGATATCGGCTGGAAGCCCCGGCTGTTCTTTATCTCATCGACCGGATCGTCGGTTGCCACGGCGATCGTGCCGGCGGGGGTGGATAAGGCCATCGGCGTGATCACCGCGAGCTATTTGAAGGATCCGACAGACAGCCAATGGGCGAACGACCCCGGGTTCCTGGAATGGCGCGCGTGGCTGGAAAAATACTATCCCGGCGCGGATCGCACCGACGTCAATAACGTCTATGGCTATAGCACCGCGCAGACAATGGTTCAGGTTCTACGACAATGCGGCAACGATCTGTCGCGGGAGAATATCATGCGCCAGGCCGCCAATCTGGATATGGTCCTGCCGATGCAGCAGCCCGGTGTTCGCCTCAAAACCGGGCCGGAGGATTACTATCCGATGAAGCAGATGCGGCTGGTGAAATTCGACGGCCGCACCTGGGTGCCGTTTGGGGACGCTATTTCGGGGTAATCGCATACGCCGCGAGGCGATGGCCGCTGTTGTCCAGATCGATGTCCTGTCCTGCCACCCTGACACGGACGATCGCATCCGGCCCTGGGTTCGGATGACCCAGCGCGACGCGGAACCCATGCCTGCCATCGCCAAATCCGGCGTCTTTCAAATCCTGGCGGAACACGTCCGCCCGGATTGCCGCGACCGGCCGGTCGTTGACCAGCAGATCGAGCGCCACGGGGTCATCGATACCCGTCAGGCGGCACCAGCCCTGGAGGCATCCATCGATAATCCCGTCGATGACCCCATCGTATCGGCGGCGTGCTTGCGCGATATAGGAACGCCGGTGCGGCTCGATCGAACGAACCAGGCTTTCCCGCAAGATGGCCGTGGCCGGCAAGCCGCAGAACGTCATGATCGCGCCGACGAACTCGTGCGGGAATACCAGTGCCTTTTCATAGCTGACCAATAGCGCGGGGCAGTCCAGGCGTTCGGCGAACCTTCCCAGTTCGGCTTGTTCGTCCACCGCTGCCCGCAAGGCTCGGACGGGATCCCGATATTCGGAGAGCGACGTCCGCACCGCCATCGCCACCGGATCGCGGAAAGTAACGATGATGTGCGGTGCGGTGAACCGTCCGATATCGTCATGCGCGAGCGATTGCCAGAGAAGCGGAAACTTGAACCCCCATGTGCCATAGTCGGTATCCCGCTGACGGATCAGCCGAACCAGCGACGCCAAATCGCGCCGCAACAGGATGTTCGCGATGGCCTCGTCCTCATGAACGATCTCGTTGATATCGCTCCCCATGAAGATGCCGACCTTCCGCAAGATCGCGGCGACAAGGCTGGTTCCAGACCGTTCAAGGCCCGTGACGATAAAAGTTCTGCCACCGCGATCCGCACCGGTCGCCGCCGGACGCTGGACAATGACCCCTTTGTTCACGCCGTCTTCGGCCGGACTGTATGGCGCGCTCATTGTTGCCCTGCCTTGGTTGGCACTCCATAATAGAGTGTTTACGTGACCGATCTGCAATTTTCTGAAGGACATACTCATGGCGGAACATTGGCTGGCTCTTATCGTCGGCGCCAATCGGGGCATTGGTCTGGGGGTGACCAAGGAATTCCTGGCCCGGGGCTGGGATGTTGTCGCGACGGCGCGCCAGCCGGATAAGGCAACCGCCTTGCATGCGCTGGACTCATCGCATCCCGGACGCGTATCGATCCAGCCTTTGGATACCAGCGATACGAACGCGCTGGACGGATTTGCCGCGACATTGGGCGGTAAAATGCTGGATGCGGTGCTGATCAATGCCGGTGTATCCGGACCGGACCATCGCAGTGCCAGCGTGGCGACGATGGCAGAGACCGGCGCGCTGATGTTCACCAACGCCATCGCGCCGGTGCGTCTGGCACGTTTGCTCGCGGATCATGTCCGGCCGGGTTCGGGTGTGGTGGCGTTTACCTCCTCGGTTATGGGCAGCGTCGCGGTCAACCCCGGCGGCCATGAACTCTACAGGGCCAGCAAGGCGGCTTTGAACTCGCTGGCGCGGGGGCTGTGGGGCGAACTGAACGCGCGGAAACTGACCCTGATATCGCTACATCCCGGTTGGGTACGAACGGATATGGGCGGACCGTCGGCGGCGGTGTCGGTGGAGGATAGCGCGACTGGGATGGTGGCGGTGATCGAAAAAGCAAACGGTGCACACCAGCACCGGTTCCTGGACTATACCGGGGCGGAGCTACCCTGGTAGCAGGTCGCGACAGGCCGACGGTGCAAGCCGCCGGCCCTTGCTTTCGCCAAATCCAAAATGCCCGTTAGACCTCGACCTCCTGCTCCCGGTTCGCGCCGCCGTCGTCGTCGATTTCCGGTTTTGGCAACGCCTGCAGCGATGCTTCGGTGATCTCGAAATCCAGTTTCTTGTCTTTCAGCGTCACCTTGACCGCGCCGCCCTTGACCAGCTTGCCGAACAGCAATTCCTCCGCCAGCGGCTTCTTGATGTATTCCTGGATCACCCGGCCGAGGGGGCGGGCACCGTTCAGCCGGTCGTAACCGCGTTCGGCGAGCCACTCCTTGGCGGCCGATGACAGTTCGATGGTGACGTTCCGGTCGGCCAACTGCGCTTCCAATTGCATCACGAATTTTTCGACGACCCGTCCTACGATTTCCTGAGTCAGGCCGGCGAAGGTGATCGTCGCGTCCAGGCGGTTGCGAAATTCCGGCGTGAACAAACGCTTGATAGCATCGTCATCCTCGCCCTGGCGGACTTCCCGGCCGAACCCGATGGCTTCCTTGGCCATATCGGACGCGCCCGCGTTTGTGGTCATAATCAGGATGATGTTGCGGAAATCGACCGTCTTGCCGTTGTGATCGGTCAGCTTCCCGTGGTCCATCACCTGCAACAGGATGTTGAACAGATCCGGGTGAGCCTTCTCGATCTCATCCAGCAACAGCACGGCGTGCGGGTGCTGATCGATCGCATCGGTCAGCATACCGCCCTGATCGAAGCCGACATAGCCCGGCGGCGCCCCGATCAGCCGCGATACGCTGTGCCGCTCCATGTATTCGGACATATCGAAGCGGATCAGTTCGATGCCCATGGTGGATGCCAACTGACGGGCGACCTCGGTCTTGCCGACGCCGGTGGGGCCGGAAAACAGATAGTTGCCGATCGGCTTTTCCGGTTCGCGCAGCCCGGCCCGAGCCAGCTTGATCGCGGCGGCCAGAGCCTCAATGGCCTTGTCCTGACCGAACACCATCGATTTCAGGTCGCGCTCCAGATTCCGCAGGGTTTCCTTGTCGTCGGCCGAGACGGATTTGGGTGGGATTCGGGCGATCTTGGCCACGATCTCCTCCACGTCCTTCAGCGTCACGGTCTTGCGACGCTTGTTCTCCGGCAACAGCATGCGGGATGCGCCGACTTCGTCGATCACGTCGATCGCTTTATCCGGCAATTTCCGGTCATGGATGTATTTCGCCGACAGTTCCACCGCCGCGCGGATCGCCTCATCGGTATAGCGAACCTTGTGATGTTTTTCGTAGTTCAGCTTCAGTCCGCGCAGGATTTTCACGCTGTCTTCGATTGACGGCTCATTCACATCGATTTTCTGAAAGCGCCGGACCAGCGCCCGGTCCTTCTCGAAGTAGTTGCGGAATTCCTTATAGGTGGTGCTGCCGATGCAGCGCAGATTGCCCGACGCCAAAGCCGGTTTCAGCAGGTTGGACGCATCCATCGCACCGCCGCTGGTCGCGCCGGCCCCGATCACGGTGTGGATTTCGTCGATGAACAGTATGGCGGCGGGCTGCGCCTCCAACTCGTTCACCACCGCCTTCAGCCGTTCCTCGAAGTCGCCGCGATAGCGGGTGCCGGCGAGCAGCGATCCCATGTCCAGCGCATAGATGGTGGACTTGGCCAGGACCTCGGGCACGTCGCCCTCGACGATGCGCTTTGCCAGGCCCTCGGCGATGGCGGTCTTGCCGACGCCCGGATCGCCGACATACAGCGGGTTGTTCTTGGTGCGGCGGCAGAGGATCTGGATGGTCCGCTCGACTTCCGAATCGCGGCCGATCAGCGGGTCGATCTTTCCGGCCATCGCCTTCTTATTCAGGTTCACGCAATAATTCGTCAGCGCATCCTGCCCGCGGCGGTTCGGCTTTTCCTCGCGTTCCTGCTCCGGCGGGTTGCCTTCGGGCGTGGGGGTATTGGCCCCGGCGACGGGCCGTTGTGCCGACCGGCCGGGCGCCTTGGCGATGCCATGGCTGATGAAATTCACCGCGTCCAGGCGCGTCATGTCCTGAAGTTGCAGGAAATAGACGGCGTGGCTCTCGCGCTCGCTGAACAGCGCGACCAGGACGTTGGCGCCGCTGACCTCATCGCGCCCGGAGGACTGCACATGGATCGCGGCCCGCTGCACCACACGCTGAAAGCCGGCCGTTGGTTTCGGGTCGCCCGGACGATCGGTGGCGAGGCCGGCCAGATCCTTATCCAGAAATTCGGTCAGGTCGGTGCGCAGTTTGTCCAGATCGACTCCGCACGCCTTCAGGACGGTGGCGGCATCGGTATCGTCCGCCAACCCGAGGAGGAGGTGTTCCAAGGTCGCATACTCGTGCCGCCGTTCGCTGGCGAGCGAAAGGGCGCGATGAAGCGTCTGTTCGAGGTTCCGTGACAGCATTTTCGACGCTCCTAAACGCATATGGTCCCTAAAAGGACCCGATCATCCCCAGGAGGAGAATTCGCCCCGCCCGTCACGCTGGTAATATTGGCGCTACCGCAACCGATATTGCCATCATTCCTTTTCAATCGTGCACTGCAAAGGGTGCTGATTCTGCCGAGCCAGATCCATGACCTGGGTCACTTTTGTTTCAGCAACCTCATAGGTAAATACGCCGCAGACCCCAACGCCGCGACGGTGGACATGCAACATGATGCGCGTGGCCTCTTCGCGGTTTTTTTGGAAAAACCGTTCCAGAACGTGCACCACGAACTCCATCGGGGTGTAGTCGTCGTTTAGCATCAAGACTTTGTACATCGCCGGCTTGCGGGTTTTCGGCCGGGTCTTGACGACAACCCCGGTGTTTGGATTATCCGTTGTGCCGCCGCCGCGCTTATCGGTATCGCTCATCCTGCTCGCATCCATTCGTCGTCCCGCACCAGACCGAACCGGCTTTCGCCAACCCGTCCCTGACCATTTCAGATGACCATATCGGATTGGCGTCCCCCGATGAAAGGGGCATGTCTATCCTTACGCAAAGACGATTGCGCCGAAGGGCCGCTGCCGCAAGAGGGCACTTCGCCGAAAAAGAGACCGATTGAGCAGAGCGGGGCGGTTCAGCCATGAAATTGGGTACGGTTCGACAAAAGCAAAGACCCCAATGAATGCCGGCTGTTGTGCCGCGCCTTTTGACGGCCAGGCGCGACGATCGCCGCGCCGCCGTCGCCCATTTGTCCCTTGCACGCTCCGCTGTATCATTCTGGTAACGGAGGAACCACATGTCCGGCCTGAACGCGCTCAAAGATAAAATCGCCGTCATCGGCGTCGGCAACACCCAATACGGCAATTTTCCCGGGACCGACGAATATGGTCTCGCCGCGCAGGCGTTCGGCAACGCGCTGACCGATTGCGGTATCGGCAAGAACCAAATCGACGGCATGCTCGTTTCCCGCATCCCGTCATACGTCCGCATGGGTGAGGTCCTGGGACTGAACCCACGTTGGACCATCCCGCTACCCGCCCACGGCCGCATGTCCGGTATGGGCATTATCGAAGCCGCCACCGCCATCGCCGCCGGCCAGTGCGAGGTTGCCGCCTTGCTGTATGCCAATATCGGCCGGTCCCGCCGGGTCAATTACGGCGGCGACGAAAGCCCCGGCACGTGGGACCCATGGGGCTTCACCTCGCCCGGCGCGGCCCACGCGCTGGCCTTCCGCAGGCACATGGAACTGTTCGGCACGACCACACGGCAACTCGCCGAGGTTCCGGTCTCGATTCGCTATCACGCCGGCCTGAATCCCGATGCGGTCATGCGCACCCCGATTACGATCGAGGATCACGAAAGCGCCCGTTTCATCGCCGATCCGCTGCGGTTGCTGGATTACTGCCTGATCAACGACGGCGCGGTCTGCCTGATCCTGACATCCGCCGAACGCGCGAGGGACTTCGCCAAACCGCCGGTCCTGATCTCCGGCTGGGGCGCTCAAGATACGTTCAGCCCATCCTCCATCGCCAACTTCGACATAGACTTCTGGTACCCCGCGCTCGGTTCGGCCGGCCGGCAAGCGTATGAAATGGCGGGTATTACACACCAGGATGTGGACGCCCTGATGTGCTACGACAATTTCTCGCCCACCGTGCTGTTCAGCCTGGAAGGCCTGGGATTTTGCAAACAGGGCGAATCTGGCGCCTTCGTCGAAAACGGCGCGCTCAGCCTGGGCGGTCGCCTGCCGGTGAACACCGATGGCGGCCATCTGTCGAATTCCTACATGCAAGGCTGGGCTTTGAACGTGGAAGCGGTGCGCCAACTGCGCGGCGAATGCGGTGCGCGGCAGGTTCCGGACTGCCAGGTCGTGCAATATGTCCAGGCCACGCCTTGCACCCGGTCTATTGTTTACACGCGCGGCTAGTGTCCTGCCCCTGAAATGCCCTTGCATTTTAGGGACAAGCAGGCCACTGAAAACAAACGATTAGTGTCCCGGAAATTCGCTTGCGAATTTCTGAAACGGGACACTAGAAGGGAAACGATTCCATGAGCGACACAAAGCCGCTGCCGCGTATCGACACGCTCAACAAACCCTTCTGGGACGCTGCCCGTTTGGGGAAACTGCTGCTGCAACACTGTCCGGCATGCGGCGATACGCGCTTCCCGCCCGGCCCGGTCTGCCCGCAATGCCTCGCGGGGGATCAGACGTGGATCGAGTCCGCGGGGCAGGGAACGCTGGAATCCTGGATCGACATGCACCGCGCCTACTGGGACGGTTTCAAGAACGATCTGCCGTATCGCGTGTGCCTGGTGCGGCTGCGGGAGGGGCCGTTGCTGGTCAGCAACCTGGTGGGTCCGGCCGGGAACCCGCGGCTCGGTGCCCTGGTCAAAGTCGTGTTCGAAGCGACGGACAACGAGATAACGCTGCCGAAATTCGCCCTGGCGTGAAGCCGTCCGCCACCGCCTCTTGAGCAAACCGCGGGACAGGCGGACTATGAACGGCGTTGTCCAGGCAGGAGCCGCCCGATGCCCCAAACTTCGTCCACTCAGCCGCGCCTGCCGCTGAACGGCCTGACCGTGCTGGACCTGACACTCGCTCGGGCCGGCCCCACCGCAGTCCGCCATTTCGCCGACTGGGGCGCCGATGTGATCCGTATCGAACCGCCGGCCGGAGAGGGCGAGGATGTCGCCGGACGGCGCCACGGCTTCGACTTTCAGAACCTGCACCGTAATAAGCGTGCGGTGACCCTGAATCTGAAATCGCGGGAGGGACATGAGGCGTTCATGCGCCTCGCGGCCAAGGCCGACGTGATTTTGGAGAACATGCGCGCGAACGCGAAGCACCGCCTGAAAGTATCTTATGAGGACGTAAAGGCGATCAATCCGCGGATCGTCTACGGCAGCATTTCCGGCTTCGGCCAGGACGGTCCGTATGGCCCGCGCGCGGGCGTCGATCAGATCGCCCAGGGCATGGGCGGGCTGATGTCGATTACCGGCGAGCCCGGCCGCGGCCCGATGCGCGTCGGCATTCCCATCGACGACCTGACCGCCGGCAATCTGCTGGCCATGGGCTGCATGATGGCGCTGTTCGATCGCGAACGCACCGGCATCGGGCGCTGGGTGACCACATCGCTGCTGGAATCGCAGATTTTCATGCTGGATTTCCAGGCCAGCCGCTGGCTGATGGGACAACAGATCGCCGGACAGGCCGGCAACGACCATCCCACCGGTATCCCCACCGGCGTTTTCCCCACCAGCGACGGCCACATCAACATTGCCGCCAGTTCGTCCCGCGTGTTCGCCCGTTTTTGCGAGGCGATCGGTCGCCCGGACTGGCTGGACAAGGAAGACTGGAAAACCCAGGCCGGCCGCAGCGCGGATCGCAAGGCGATCAACGCCGCGATTGCCGCGATCACGCAAGCACAGCCATCCGCCCACTGGATCGACCTGTTCGAGGCGAACGGCATCCCTTGCGGCCCGATCTACAGCATCGACCAGGTGTTCGCCGATCCGCAGGTGAAACACCTCGGCATGGCAACGAAAATGGCCAGCCCGCATGTGGGCGACGCGGAAGTCGTTGCATCCGCGATCAATATTTCCGGCTTTTCCAAGGACATTCGCGCGCATACCCCCGATGCCGGGGAACACACCGCCGAAATTCTGAAAAGCGTTGGCTATACCGATGCCGAATTGAACGACATGCGGCTAAAAGGAGTGATTTGAATGCTGCCGGACAACGTGGAAACCCGGCCCTTCGCGGGCGGAAAAATGCTGGCGGCGAAGGACGGGGGCGTCGGCCTGATTACCTTCAACCAGCCGGAAAAGCGCAATGCGATTTCGATGCAGATGTGGACCGGGCTGGGCGATATCCTGGACGAATTCGCCGAAGACAGCGGCGTTGCCGTCGTTATCCTGACCGGTGCGGGCGACAAGGCGTTCGTTTCGGGTGCCGATATCAGCCAGTTCGAGAAGAATCGCAACAGCGCCGATGCCCAGGCGGAGTACGACCGAGCCAACAGTATCGGTCGCAACAAGCTGACCGGCTTCGCCAAGCCGGTGATCGCCAGGGTTCGGGGTTTCTGCATGGGCGGCGGCCTGGCCATCGCCATGGCAGCAGATATCCGCATCGCATCCGCCGGCAGCCTGTTCGGCATTCCGGCGGCGCGCCTGTCGATCGCCTATGCACCGGACGCGGTGCGACGCCTGATCGATCTGGTCGGACCCGCCCATGCCCGGATGATTCTTTACACCGCCAAGCGGATCGACGCGGCGGAGGCGGAACGGATTGGCCTGATCAATCGGATGACGACCGAACAGGCCCTGGACGACACGGTGCTGGATATCGCCCGGTCGATCGCGGAAAATGCGCCGCTGTCGGTGGCGGCATCGAAGCTGACGATCGATGAGATGCTGAAGGATGCCAGTCAGCGGGACATGGCGGCGATCCAGGCAGCGATCGATACGTGTTTCAACAGCGCCGATTACAAGGAAGGCCGCACCGCCTTCATGGAAAAGCGCGCACCGCGGTTTGTGGGGCGTTAGGAATCACCCGACAATAATCGCTACAAGCGGCGGCGTCGGGCAATCCCTAACCTCATGTTTTGTGCGGCAACTTTGCTGGCGTGCTGACGCACTTACTTGCCAGCGTTGCCTTAGCCGTTCGGACTTTCTCCACACCCCCGCGTCGCGGGGCTGGCTTACGTCCGGCCGGTGAACGTTGCCGTCTGTTGTAGGATTGGGCGGTCACAATGCGGGGATCGTCAGCGAACCGGGATACCCGCACCGCCATTATCGTATCGCGCGCCGGGATAACCGGGCGGAACGACCACTCGGGCGGTGCTATTATTCCCTCTGAACAGGCGTTCGGAACAGGCGACCCCGCCATGGCCGGCGTGCCCGATAACGATAGACGCGAGGCAAAAAAATGAACTGTGCCATGGCAACCGTTAAAGCCGCCCCGCCCTTGCCGTTTCTTTCTCCGGCAAACGCCTGACCATGTCCGCCTCGATCCTGACCATCAACGCCGGCTCGTCCAGTATCAAGTTCTCGCTCTTCCGCGTGGACAACCCGGATCATCCGGTTCTCGCCTCGCGCGGAGAGGTTGAAGGAATAGGTTCCGAACCGCATTTCGCGGCCTTCGATCCGGCCGGAGCCCTGCTGGAGGAAAGGCGCTGGCCCGACTCTCATGCGGACTTTCAATCGCTGCTGGAGACGGCGATCGGCTGGGCCGAACGCCACCTTGGCGCCGGCACCCTGTTGGCCGCCGGGCATCGTGTCGTACATGGCGGGCCGGACTACGACCGGCCCGAACGGGTGACGCCCGGCCTTCTGGCCGCGCTTGGCGCCTTGACGCCGCTTGCGCCTTTGCATCAACCCCACACCATCGCACCCATTACGGCGATCGCCGCCGCCAGACCGGGTTTGCCGCAGGTCGTTTGCTTCGACACGGCCTTTCACCGGGGCATGCCGGCGGTTGCAACCCGCTTCGCATTGCCGCGCGAGTACGAAAATTCGGGGGTCCGGCGATATGGCTTTCACGGCATCTCTTACGAGTATATCGCCGAGCGGCTGCGCGAAACCGCCCCGGACCTGGCCAAGGGCCGTGTCATCGCCGCCCACCTCGGTAATGGCGCGAGCCTTTGCGCCATGCTGGCTGGCCGCAGCATCGATACCACGATGGGATTGACCGCGCTCGATGGTCTCGTGATGGGAACGCGCTGCGGAAACATCGATCCAGGCGCGATCCTTTATTTGCAGCGCGCGCGGGGGCTGACCGCGGAGGCGATCGAAGACCTGCTCTACCACAAGTCAGGTCTGCTCGGCGTATCGGGCGGACTCGCCAGCGATATGCGCGTGCTTCTGGCCAGTGCCGATGTCCAGGCGAAAGAGGCCGTCGATCTGTTCGTTTACCGGATCGCGCGCGAAATCGGCGCCCTGACGAGTGTGCTCGGCGGTCTGGATGGGATCGTGTTTACGGCGGGGATTGGCGAACATGCCCCGGCGATCCGCGAAATGGTGTGCGCACGCCTCCGATGGCTGGGGATCGCTTTCGATCCGGCTGCGAATGCCCGTGGCGCGGCGGTCGTCAGCCTGCCGGAGAGCCGTGTCGCGGTTCGCGTCATCCCAACCGACGAGGAGGCGATGATCGCCCGGCATACGCTGGATATCGTGCAGCCGCGTCCGGCCGAGGGTTGAGACGGATCGATCCTGTCATTTCACTGCCGGCAGGGGTATCGGGGCAGGGGCGCCTGTCCGGCTCGCGGCAACCGGGATCGCCGTCGTCCGCACGGTTGAACCGCGCCACATTTGGGGTAGAACACGGCATGGCCCAGACCGAACGGACACCCCCCATGGACACTCAACAGCCGCCGCTGTTTCGCCCGGCGCGGCAAGACTTCCGCTGGCAGGGCGTGGCCCATCAGCCATACAAGCAGGACGGGTCCGCGCCGTTCAAGGACATCTCCCGCCAGGTGTTGTTCCACGAAGATTCGCTCGCCTGCGAACTGCGGTATTTCGAGATGGACGCGGCCGGCTTTTCCACGCTGGAGCGTCACGAGCATGCGCATGCGGTGATGATTTTGCGGGGCCATGGCGAATGCCTGCTGGGCAGCGAGGTCCTGCCCGTCAAGCCGTTCGATCTGTTGACGATCCCGGCCTGGACATGGCACCAGTTCCGCGCGGTTCGGTCAGAGCCGCTCGGTTTTTTGTGTATGGTCAACGTCTCGCGCGACAGGCCGCAATTGCCGGACGATGCGGATCTGGCGCGCCTGCGCGCTATCCCCGCCGTCGCCCGCTTTCTCGCGGGTGACTGAACCCGAAGTCGCGGGCCTTACCGGGGCAATCGAGGCGGCGTTCAGCGGCATCAGGCCAGGAATGCGAGCAACTGCCGCAGCAATTCGGCCGGCTGTTCTTCCGGCATCCAGTGGCCGCAGTTCTCCACCACGCCGCCCTGAACATTGACAGCCATGCGCCGCAAGGACTCCACGACCTCCATGCCGCGCCCCCAGGACCGGTCGCCGCCCAGCGCCAGCACCGGCATCGGCAGCTTGAACGCCGCCGCCGTTGCCGCGTTGTCGGCGATGTCCGCCGGGATCGCGCGATAATAGGAAAATCCTGCCCGCAGCGCGCCCGGCTGGCGGTAAACCCGCAGATATTCCGCGATATCGGCATCGGACAGCGCGTCCGGACGGGCGCCATAATTCCGGTAAAACCAGCCGAAATAGATCTCTTCCCGGCCGGCGATCAACGCCTCCGGCAGGTCCAGCGTCTGGTGAAAAGCGTGGTGCCAGCGCCGGCCACCCTGGCTGATACCGGGACTTCCATCGCCTGGAATGGTCACATCCAGCACCGCCAGCCGCCGCACCGCATCCGGATGGGCCGCGGCCACCGCATAGGCCGTGGGGCCGCCCCAGTCGTGCCCGACAAGATGGAATTCCGGCAGTCCCAGCACATCGCGAACCAGCCGCCAGACATCGTTGCCGACCGTCTTTTTGTCGTAACCGCCTGCCGGCCGCGATGAATCCCCCAGCCCGCGTAAATCGGGTGCGATCACCCGGAACCGTTCCGCCAGATCGGGGATGATGTGCCGCCATTCATACCAGCTTTGCGGCCAGCCATGCAGCAGCACCACCGGAAAGCCGGCCCCCGCCGTCACGTAATGCAGCCGCACGTCGCCCAGATCGGCATGACGATGTTCAACCCCGGTCATCGATGTCCGTCTCCCTTCCCCATTGCGCGCATCGCCCTTACCATGCCGCGATATCGAAACGGGGGAAACCATGCACTGGACCGATCGCCGCGAGCGCTACCGCGCCACCATCGCCGGCACTGCCTGCATTCACCCCGCTTCGGTCCACGATGCGATTTCCGCCCGTATCGCCGAGGACCTCGGCTTCGAGATCGGCATGTTCGCCGGGTCTATCGCGTCATTTACCGTCCTCGGCGCGCCCGACCTGATCGTGCTGACGTTGACCGAATTCGCCGCCCAGGCCTACCGCATCGACCGGGCGGGGAAACTACCGGTCATGGTCGATGCCGATCATGGGTATGGCAATGCGCTGAACGTCATGCGTACCGTGCAGGAACTGGAAACCGCCGGCGTCGCCGCGCTGATGATCGAGGATACCGTGCTGCCGCGCGCCTTCGGGGAAACCCAGCCGGCGGTGATTTCCATCGAGGAAGGCGTTGGCAAGATGCGTGCGGCGCTGGCCGCCCGCGAAGACAAGGCGCTGACCATCATCGGCCGCACCAGCGCGCCGTCCATCAGCGGCCTGGCCGATGGGATCAAGCGCCTGAAAGCTTATCAAAACGCGGGCGTCGATGCGCTGTTCATCGCCGGCGGCCTGACCCGGATCGGTCTCGATGCCATCGCCGCCGAGGTCGGAATTCCCCTGATGCTCGGTGGGATACCGGCCGAGTTGCAGGACAACGCCTATCTGGCCAGCCGGGGCGTGCGCGTCGCGCTGCAAGGTCACCAGCCGTTTTCCGCCGCGGTGAAGGCAACCTATGACACGTTGAAAGCCTTGCGCGACGGCACCAGACCGTCGGACCTGACCGGTATCGCATCCGCCGAGCTCATGGCCAGGGTCACGCGGGAAGGCGACTATAAAAACTGGACCGAGCGGTTTTTGAGCCGATGAGGAGCCGGACAAGGCGTTGCGGCGCATGACGATCCTGACGGGTAAGGCCCGGCTTGCCGGCATAACAGGGTGGCCGGTCGGGCATTCCCGGTCCCCCCGGCTGCACGGATTCTGGCTGGATCGGTACGGGATCGACGGCGCCTATGTACCGCTGCCGATCGAACCGGCGGATTTTCCCGCCGCCATTCGGGGGCTGATGCTGGCTGGGTTCGCCGGGGTGAATGTCACCATTCCGCATAAGGTGGCCGCCTTCGCGGTCTGCGACACGGTGGACGAGTCCGCCCGCCGGGCCGGTGCGGTGAACACGCTAACATTTACGAACGGCCGGATCGCCGGCAGTAACACCGACGGCTGGGGCTTTCTGGAAAACCTGCGCGCGCATGGCGCCGATCCCGATGCCGGTCCTGCTTTAATTTTGGGGGCAGGCGGGTCGGCCCGCGCGATCGCTGCCGTCCTGCTGGAACGCGGCGTTCGGGTCACGCTGGCGAACCGCACGCGCGCCCATGGCGAACGCCTGGCGCGCGATCTGCCGGGACTGACGATCGCCGGCTGGGACCAGCGCAACGACGCCCTGCCGGACCACGCCCTGCTGGTGAATACCACGTCGCTGGGCATGGCGGGCCATCCGCCGCTGGATATCGATCTGGATCGCGCCGCGCGCGGCCTGACGGTGGCCGATATCGTCTATGTGCCGCTGGAAACACCGCTGCTGGCTGCCGCGCGCGCCCGCGGGCTTTCTTGCGCCGAGGGCCTGGGCATGCTGCTGCATCAGGCCGTGCCCGGTTTCCGGGCGTGGTTCGGCACCGATCCAACCGTGGACGACGCCTTGCGCCGCTTCGTCGCCGCCGATCTTCTGCCGGCATGAGGATCGTCGGCCTGACCGGCGGGATCGGGATGGGCAAATCCACCGCCGCCGCCGCCTTTCGCCGCGCCCGCCTGCCGGTGTTCGACGCCGATCTGGCGGTGCACCGGTTGCAGGCGAAGGGCGGCCGGGCGGTGATGCCGATCGAGGCGGCTTTTCCCGGCACGACCCGCGACGGCGCCATCGACCGCGCTGCGCTGCGCCGGGCGGTGCTGGCGGACCGCCACGCGCTGACCCGGCTGGAACACATCCTGCACCCCATGGTGGAAGCCGAGGAACGAATCTTCGTCGGCCGCGCCCGGCGGGCGGGACAGCGCGCCGTGGTGCTGGACATTCCGCTGCTGTTCGAAACCGCGGGCGACAAGCGGGCCGATACCATCGTTGTGGTGTCCGCCCCGCGCGCCATCCAGGTTCAGCGTGTGGCCAGACGCCGGGGCATGAGCAAGGCCGATGTGGAGGCCATCATCGCACGTCAGATGCCGGACGCGGACAAGCGCCACCGAGCCGATTTGGTGGTGAAGACCGGGTTGTCGCGCAATCACACCTTGCGCATCCTGACCCGCTTCATCCAGACACTGCGCGCATGATCCGTACCGTCTTGTTCGATACCGAAACCACCGGCCTGGACCCGTTGAACGGCGACCGGGTAATCGAGGTTGCCGCGCTGGAACTGGTGAACGATTTGCCGACGGGGAAGCATTTCCACGCGCTGGTCGATCCGCAGCGCGACATTCCGGCGGAAGCGACGCGAATTCACGGCATTAGCAACGGCGACCTGGCGGGAAAGCCGCTGTTTGCCGAAATCGCCGGGGGGCTGGCGGCATTTTTCGCCGATAGCAAGTTGATCGCGCACAACGCGCCGTTCGATTTCGGCTTTCTGGACATGGAGTTTGGCCGGGCGCGACTGCCGGGTCTGGCGCGCGACCGGATGATCGATTCGCTGGCGTTGGCGAAGATCCGGTTTCCGGGGATGCCGAACAGCCTGGACGCGTTGTGCCGACGGTTCGCGATCGACTTGTCGGCGCGCACGACTCACAACGCGCTGCTGGACTGCAAGCTGCTGGCCGAGGTCTATGTGGAACTGACCGGCGGCCGCCAGCGCGGCCTGTCGCTGGCGGCTCGGGATGGGCGGGGGCCGGTGGCGGTTTATCTGCATGCCGGCCCGCGCACGCCGCGCCCGATCGAACCGACCGAAGCGGAACGCGCGGCGCATGATGCGTTTCTGACGCGGATCAAGGACCCGGTATGGCGGCTGGCCTGATCGCGTGAATTCTCGACCTGGATTTATCGGTTTGAGTTCGATACATTCTGCCGGTATCGGGCGGTGCGCACGTTCGCCATCGACCACGACGACGGTTGAACGCTTTGTCCAGAACATTGTCGGCTGGGTCAGTGCTGTATCTTTCCATTCAGGCGATCCATAACGGCGAGCAGGACACCCGATATGACGAACGCCATGTGGATGCCGACACTCCAACCGAGTTCCCGGTTGCTCAGGCTCGCTATGTTCATGAAGCTTCCCAATACATGAATGCCGGAAATCGCGACGATCGAAGCCATCAGTTTTAGCTTAAGGTCGCCAAAATCGACGTGTCCCATCCAGTCCGGCTTGTCCTTATGTCCCTCAAGATCGAGTTTCGAAACAAAATTCTCGTATCCTGCAAACATCACCATCACAACGAGGCTACCCATCAGAGCCAGATCGATAAGCGACAGAATGCCAACGATCGTGTTGTCCCCATCGTTGGTCAGCGCGTGGGTCAGCAAATCGATTGTATGCTGCACGAACTTTGCCAGTAGGACGGCAAGTCCGGCGACCAGCCCTATATAAATTGGTGCCAGAAGCCACCGGCTGCTGAAAATTATCTGTTCGATAATGCGTTCGATCAACGGATGCGGCGTTTGCGGCGCGGTAGCTGTCATTGTCCCGGGCCTTTCGACGCGGTTGGGTGTGTATTTTCGTTCATGGTAATCCTCTTTGTTCGCCGCCTTCGTGCGGCCATCAGGTTTAGACACTCGACGGCGACGGAGAAGCCCATGGCCGCATAGACGTAACCGCGCGGCACATGGAACCCACAGCCGTCGGCTACCAGCATAACGCCGATCAGTAGAAGAAACGACAAAGCCAGCATTTTGACAGATGCATGCCGGTCGATAAACGCCGATAGCGGCTTCGAGGCAGCGAGCATCAATATCATGGCACCTACGATCGCCGCTATCATGACCGGAACATCGTCGGCTGTCCCGATTGCCGTGATGACGCTGTCGAGCGAAAATACTATATCGAACAACACGATCTGAACGATCGTGCCAACAAAGCCGGGTATCTTGCCGCGCGTTGCCGCTTCCTTGTCCTCATTGCCTTCGACACGAAAATGAATCTCGCGCGTACCCTTGAACAGTAAAAAGCCGCCGCCCAGCAGAAGAATTAGATCGCGCCAGGAGAACTGCCAGTTGCCTAACGATACCACTGGTTCGGTCAGATGAACTAGAAAAGCGATGAACCACAGTAGGGCAAGCCGCGTTCCAAGCGCCAGGACAAGGCCGGTTGTGCGAGCCTTACTCTGTTGGTCTTGTGGCAAACGTCCTGCCAGTAACGCAATAAACACCAGGTTATCGACGCCCAGAACGATCTCCAGCGACAACAACGCGATAAAACTCGCCCAGATATGAGGGTCGTGCATCCAGTCCATCGCGGTTAACCTTTATCTGCCGCCTGAAGGTCGGTCAGCGTCCACGACGATCTCCCGTCAATTGTAAAAGCATGACGAACAGATTGATAAAGTTGAGGTATAATGTCAGTGCTCCGATCAGTGCGGTTTTGGCTAGGTCGTTACCTGCGCCGCCCGTCATGTAGATGGCCTTAATGCGCTGCGTGTCGTACGCTGTCAGGACAGTGAACACCGACACGCCGACGGCGGAAATCACGAATTGGAACGTAGTAGATGCAACAGCTATGTTAACGATGCTGGCCAGCACGATCCCGATCAATCCCATGAACAGAAATGATCGGAAACGCGATAGGTCGCGACCGGTGGTGTAGCCATACAGGCTCATGGCTGCGAAAGTGCCGGCACCGATAAAGAATACACGAGCAATACTATCTCCAGTATAGACAAGCAGGATACCAGTCAACGATAATCCCATCAGCGCGGCATAGACCCAGAAGATCGTTTGCGCCTTGGCAAAACTGACCCGGTCGATGCGAGAGCTGAGGAACAGGACCACGGCCAATGGGGCCAGCATGACCAGCCACATCAGGGGTGTTCCCTCGATTTGCCGATATAAGCCGGTGGCCGAGGCGATATAAGCAACCAGTCCAGTCAATCCGAGACCTAATATCATGTAGTTATAGACGGACAGCATGTATCCGCGAAGCCCGGCGTCGATGGCGGTACCGCCGGACTGGTCCGTTGGGATGTAAGCGTCACGATTCACGGGTGTCTCCTGTCAAAGGATCGGAGGTGAGGATGGCGAGCGGCTCGGAAGGCCCATCCAGTTGGGCCGGCGATACTCGATCCAAGCGAGAGCGCGGTCAGTAAGGAGCCGCACGACTGGGATATCCTCGGCAAGGAGGATAAGACCGAGCGGCAGCATCCAGATGCCGAGGATCGGAAGGATGCTGAATATCCCGCCAAACACCAGAAAGAATCCAGCCGGAATACGTAGCCATTTTGAGGAAGATCGTCGTAACAAACGGACAATAGCCTGAAGGCGGGCTGGCAGCCGCTGTATCAGCAGGGCCAGCCGACGCTCGCGGTCCTGGTCTGGGCAAGGCGTCTGAAAAGACAAAAAACGGCTCCTTTTCAAAAGAACCGCGACGCACGCCGGATGCCGGATCAGTCAATCGGTAAGGGCCAGATGGATCGTAGGGCTACAGATCGACCGTTTCCCACCGCAAACTGGCGTGGAACGCGGCGATCCGACATCGCGAAGTTTGACGACACCATGTCGCCGTCTTCGCCAGAGGGGCCCGGATCGGTTAGATGCTAAATGTGGCCAACGCCGGGCGTATCAAGACTGAAAGTGTATTTTAACGAAAACGTCGCACGTTTGCCGTTTCCGCGATCGCGACGCGATGCCACCCTGACCGAGGAAACTGTGCGGCGGTGCGATTACCGCTTTACGGGCAAACCTTCCCGCTCCGGCAACATCTTATTCTGCCGGCGCGATAATCGAATTTTGACATTGAAATCACGGAGTTCGCCGGTATTGCGGCTCGGTAGATGCCGCGTGTGGTTAATCGTCGAGCAATACGACGGGGTACGGAAGTCCCATCCGAATTTCCTCGTGGTGCTCCAGCACTTGAGCAGCCATCATGAACTTTCAAAAGTTGTCAGGTGTATCTGGATGAGCAAGCGGAGGTTTCGCCTCAGCCGACCCGTATAATTGTAACTAAAACCAACATAGCCGGAAATATCGGTTCGACAACGATTTCAATACGTCGGCCGTTATCGTCACGGCCCGCCACTCGCCATCGTTCCGAACCGTCAGGGGTCGGGCGCGATGAGTCGAACCATAAACATCGCGGATGAAGGGGTTCGCCGCTCCGGCCGTGGACCCCCGGACCCGCCGCCTATGCGGCTTTCATGCCCACGCCCAACCGTCCCGCGAGTTCCTGGATAAACTGCCACGCCACCCGGCCCGACCGGGCGCCTCGGCCGACCGACCACTCGATCGCTTCGGCGTGCAGAACCTCGGCCGTGACCGGCAACCCGAGATCGGCCGCATACCCGTCCACCATCGCCAGAAACGTCGGCTGATCGCAATTGTGAAATCCCAGCCACAGGCCGAACCGGTCGGACAGCGACACTTTCTCCTCGATCGACTCGTTCGGGTTGATCGCGGTCGACCGTTCGTTCTCGATCATGTCGCGCGGCATCAGATGCCGGCGGTTCGACGTGGCGTAGAACAGCACGTTATCGGGCCGGCCCTCGATCCCGCCGTCCAGGACCGATTTCAGTGCCTTGTAGTCGGCGTCCTCTTTCTCGAACGACAAATCGTCGCACAGGATCAGGCAGCGGCGGCTTTCGGCGCGCAGCAGGTTCAGCAGGTCCGGCAGCGTACGAATGTCTTCGCGATGGATTTCGATCAGCACCAGACTGCCGGGGCGGTCCTGGTTCGCGACGGCGTGGATTGCTTTCACCAGGGACGATTTGCCCATGCCTCGGGCGCCCCACAGCATGGCGTTGTTGGCGGGCAACCCGCGCGCGAAGCGCATCGTGTTCTCCGCCAGGATGGATTTTTGCCGTTCCACGCCCTTCAACAAACCGATTTCGACGCGCGAGACCCGTCGCACCGGCTCCAGATGCGCCGGCAGGGGATGCCACACGAAGGCATCCGCCAAGGTCAGGTCCAGCGCGGCCGGCGGAGCGGGGGCCAGCCGTTCCAGCGCATCGGCGATGCGGGTCAGCAAGTCGATGGTCGTTTGTTCCATACGGCGGGATTCCAGGACGGCTTGACGAAAGAAGGGGGCAAACTATGGTCCGCCCTCGCCAATCGCAAGGACCCGCGCAGCTATGAATTCGTTTACGCTTATTTCTCCGGCCTATGCGCAGGATGTGTCGGGCATACTTGGCAGCGCGACGCAGTTCGCGCCGCTGGTGCTGATATTCGCGGTGTTTTATTTTCTGTTGATTCGCCCGCAGCAGCAAAAGCAGAAAGAAATGCGCGGTATGCTGTCGGCCCTGAAGCGCGGCGACCGGGTGGTAACCGGGGGCGGAGTCCTGGGCACCGTGCAGAAAGTGCCGATGGTGCAGGACAAGGACGGCAAGCAGATCGCGTCCAACGAAATCGAGGTCGAGATCGCTCCTAATCTGCGCGTGACCGTGTTGCGGGAAACGATCGCCAGCGTGGTCAAACCGGTGGCCGCGAACGACGCGAAATAGCACCTGCGACGCGCGCACCCAAAGGCCTGAACCGGGCAGAGGGCCGCTTGGTGCGGCCCCCTTCGGCTTTTCTGCCGCGTAAGAGCATGTCCGGCGCGTACCGCTTTGGATCGCCGCGCCGATCATGCCCTTAGCCGTAATCTGAGCTGGCGGCTTTAGCGGAGCGATGTCTCGCTTACGGCCGATGCTGCCCGAAGGCCCTAGCGGTTTGTCCAGTCCTTCACGGTATCCTTCGCGCCGCCGACGGCGTTTTGCACCTTACCGGCCGCTTTCTCGGCCGCACCCGCGGCCTCGGTTTTCTTGTCGCCAGTCACTTTGCCGGCGACTTCCTTGACGCCGCCCTTGACCTGATGCGCGATCCCTTCGGCCCTGTCCTTGTCCATTGTTCGCTCCTGCGTTCCGCGCGGCCACAACGGCCACCCTACAGAAACGGGCCAACCCGCGATCGGTTCCACCGCCCGCCGGTCTGGTCACGCAATCCGGTTGGCGGATCGCCTCGATTTTTGCTGATGCGGGCAACTATAAGGGCGTGCCGCCGCACGTCCTGCCAGCGTCGCCTTAGCGCCGCAGGATCGCCGATCCGGCATAGCGGGCGGCGTCGCCCAGTTGCTGCTCGATGCGGATCAACTGGTTGTATTTCGCCGTCCGGTCGCTGCGCGCCAGGCTGCCGGTCTTGATCTGACCGCAGTTGGTGGCCACCGCCAGATCGGCGATGGTGGAATCCTCGGTCTCCCCCGACCGGTGGCTCATCACGGCTTTCCAGCCCGCGCGATGGGCAAGTTCGACGGTTTCCAGCGTTTCCGACAGCGTGCCGATCTGATTGACTTTAACCAGGATGGCGTTTGCCGATCCTGCCGCGATGCCGCGGCGCAGGCGTTCGGGGTTGGTGACGAACAAATCGTCGCCGACCAGTTGCACCTTCGCGCCGAGTGTTTCGGTCAGCAGTTTCCAGGTTTCCCAGTCGTCCTCGGCGCATCCGTCCTCGATCGACATAATGGGAAACCGGCTGACCAGATCGGCGTAATAGCGGACGATACCGGCGGAATCGAGAATTTTGCCCTCGCCCTCCAGATGATACATACCATCCTTGAAGAATTCGGTGGACGCCGGATCCAGCGCGAACACGATATCCTCGCCGACGCGATATCCGGCCTTTTCGACCGCTCGGGCGATAAACTCCAACGCTTCGCCGGCGGATTTCAGATTGGGTGCGAACCCGCCCTCATCGCCGACATTGGTGTTATGCCCCGCGTCGTGCAGTCCGGCTTTCAGCGCGTGAAAGACTTCCGATCCCATCCGTACGGCATCGGCCAGCGTGGGGGCGGAAATCGGCTGGATCATGAACTCCTGAATGTCGATCGGATTGTCGGCGTGCTTTCCGCCGTTGATGATATTCATCATTGGCACCGGCAGTGTGCGGGCATAGGCGCCGCCGATATAGCGATATAACGGCTGGCCCTGATCGGACGCCGCCGCCTTCGCCACGGCCAGGGATACGCCCAGGATGGCATTGGCACCCAGTCGGGACTTGTTCGGCGTGCCGTCCAGATCGATCATGACGTTGTCGATCGCGACCTGTTCGGTGGCGTCGATGCCGCCGATCGCTTCCAGGATCTCGCCTTCCACGTTGGCGACGGCGTTCAAAACGCCCTTCCCGCCGAACCGGGATTTGTCGCCGTCGCGCAATTCCACTGCCTCATGCGCACCGGTCGAGGCGCCGGATGGCACCGCCGCCCGGCCCAAGGCACCGGATTCGAGGATGACATCGACCTCGATGGTGGGATTGCCGCGGCTGTCGAGAATTTCGCGGGCGGTGATGTCGGCGATCGCGGCCATGGTAGGGTCTCCGGTCCTGGGAACGGCGCGTGCCTACCACCTTGGACCGGATGTTGCCACCCCGGAGGAATGAGGGCAAATAATCACCCTGATTTGTAAACGCAATTGTTTCCTTGCAGCGGTCCCTGGCCTAGTTTCCAAGCGATCCAACCGGAGTCATGCATGAAACACCTTCCCGCCCTGACGGCGCTCGGTCTCGCTACCTGCGCGGCTGTCCTGGCGCCCGCCGCTGCCATGGCGCAAATTCAAACATACTATCACGCGGGCGTATGGGACGCATTCAGCGGGCGGAACGAAAAAGGCAGTGCCATGTGCGGCATCGGCACCACAAACCCGGCGAACAACCGCCGGGTTTCGCTTATTTTCGATATCGGCGGCACCAACACAGTGGCAACCGCGACCAAACCGGAATGGGCAATTCCCGACGGCACCCGGGTGAGCGTGGTGATGCAACTCGGCTTGAACACGCCCTGGATCGAGGCGGGTAACGGCCATGGCCACAGCGTGTCCTGGGTTCTGGACAGAAGCGCCGCCCCGGTGTTCGACCGTCAATTCGCCGGCGCCTTGTCGATGACGCTGACATTTCCGGATGGGAATGAGCCACCGTGGAGCGTCCCGCTATCCGGATCGACAGCCATCAATGCCACATTCGCACGCTGCATTCGCGACCTGACGCGCCAGGTGCAGGCTGCACAGACGGGTGCGCCGGCGCAACCCGCGGCCGTGCAGGGCGCAACCCAGCCCTACACGCCCTCCGCTGCTGGATCGCAACCGCCCGAACCAGCCAAGCCGGCAGCCCCATCAGGCAGCGGGCCCGATGCCGCGCCAACGCAACCCAACGCGGTTCGCTGACGTCGGTCAGCCAACGGCTTCGGCACAACGAGTCGGAACGATCGGACTGCCGCTATCGATCAGGGGCTGATTTTGCCGCCGCGGCGTCGGCGGTAACTTCGGCGGACAGGCGCGCCAATGCGCTTTCCAGCCCTGCCGGGGTGGTGGTGGCCAGTTCCATGGCCGCGCGCCGTTCGGCTTCGCGCCGGATGAGGCGCGCCGAAAACGTTTCGGGTGTAGCGGTGTTCTGTTCGGTCATCGCAGTCTCCGGTGGCGCCTGCCACGCCCGATCTGGCGTGGCAGGCGACAGACTTCAACCGGTCAGGTGTCGGCGTTAGCGGGCGGTTCCACGTGGTCGCCGACCATTGCTTCGGTGGTAATCATCAGGCCACCGATGGAGGCCGCGTTCTGCAAGGCGCAGCGCACAACCTTCGTCGGGTCGATGATTCCGGCCTTGACCAGGTCCTTGAATTCCCCGGTCTGGGCGTCGAAGCCGTAGTTGTAGGAGTCATTTTCCAGCGTCTTGCCAGAAATGACCGCGCCATCTTCGCCGCCGTTAGCGGAAATCTGACGCAGCGGGGTCAATGCGGCCTTGCGGACGATCTCGATCCCGACGCGCTGGTCGTCGTTTTCGGCCTTCAGCTTCAGCAGGATTTGCGAGGCACGTGCCAGGGCGACGCCGCCGCCCGGAACGATACCTTCCTCGACCGCCGCACGGGTGGCGTGCAGGGCGTCATCGACGCGGTCCTTACGCTCCTTCACTTCGGTTTCGGACGAACCGCCGACGCGGATGATAGCAACGCCCCCGGCTAGTTTCGCCAGACGCTCCTGCAGCTTTTCCTTGTCGTAGTCCGAGGTGGTTTCCTCGATCTGCGCTCGGATCTGGCTGCAACGGGCCTGGATGTCGGCCTTCTTGCCGGCACCTTCGACGACCGTGGTGTTTTCCTTGTCGATCAGCACCTTCTTCGCGGTGCCAAGCATGGCAAGTGTGACGTTTTCAAGCTTGATGCCGAGGTCTTCGCTGATCACTTCGCCCTTTGTCAGGACGGCGAGATCTTCCAGCATCGCCTTGCGGCGATCGCCGAAGCCGGGCGCCTTGACGGCCGCGACCTTCAGGCCGCCACGCAGCTTGTTCACAACCAGGGTCGCGAGGGCTTCGCCTTCGACATCCTCGGCAATGATCAGCAGCGGACGCCCGGATTGAGCGACGGCTTCCAGCACCGGCAGCATGGACTGCAGGTTCGACAGCTTCTTCTCGTTGAGCAGGATGTAGGGATTTTCCAGCTCGACCGTCATCTTCTCGGCGTTGGTGATGAAGTACGGCGACATATAGCCGCGGTCGAACTTCATGCCCTCCACGACATCGAGTTCCGTAACCATGCCCTTGGCTTCCTCGACGGTGATGACACCCTCGTTACCGACCTTCTGCATGGCTTCGGCAATCATCTTGCCGACATCGGTGTCGCCGTTCGACGAAATCGTGCCGACCTGAGCGGTTTCCGCCTGCGACGTGATCTTCTTGGAGCGCTTCTTCAGTTCGTCGATCAGGGCCGTGACGGCCTTATCGACACCGCGCTTCAGATCCATCGGGTTCATGCCGGCGGACACCGCCTTGGACCCCTCCCGGATGATCGCCTGGGCCAGCACGATCGCCGTGGTGGTGCCGTCGCCAGCGATATCGTTGGTCTTCGAGGCCACTTCGCGCACCAGTTGGGCGCCCATGTTCTCGAACTTGTCGGCAAGCTCGATTTCCTTGGCGACCGACACACCGTCTTTGGTAATGCGCGGAGAACCATAGCTTTTATCGAGCAGCACGTTGCGTCCCTTGGGACCCAGCGTGACTTTAACGGCTTCGGCGAGTGTATCCACACCGCGCATCATGCGCTGGCGTGCATCGCCACCGAACCGAACGTCCTTGGCAGCCATTTGCGTATCCTTCCCGAAAATCGAATGCATCACCGGCCGTCACCGACGATTGCCGGTAACGAGGGTTTTGGCCGTTAGCCAATGCAGGGTGCCAAACAGGCTCCGCAATGGGCTGAGGCACAACTGAACGAGCGCCAGCCAAAACGTATTCTGCCGGTTGGAGGGTGTTAGCACTCTTCCCCTGAGAGTGCCAGGGGTAAGATTCACGGCTGAACAATACGTTGGAAGCAGATGGAAAAATCAATCCGCTACTCGTGGTTTGATTAAAATCAAATTAAATTCCGGATATACGGCCAACATGCGTTCGTTGGGTCAGACAATCGGACGCCCAATAATCCGTAGAGGTCTTCATGCAAAATAGACGTTTGTTTCTGGCCACCCTCGCCGCGGTAATCGCGGGCGGCGGCGCGGCCTGGGCTGCAGATGCGACGGCCGGTCAGGCGGTCTTCAAGTCCCAGTGCGGCATCTGCCATTCGGTGGAGCCGGGCCGCAATATGATTGGGCCGAGTCTGGCGGGCGTCGTGGGGCGCAAGGCCGGGCAAGAGCCGGGTTTCCATTATTCGGCGGCCAATAAGGCCTCCGGCGAAACGTGGGACGCCGCGACGCTGGATCGTTATCTGACGAACCCGCAGGCAGTCGTGCCGCATACGCTGATGACGTACGCTGGTCTGAAGGATGCGGACAAGCGCGCGAACGTGATTGCGTACCTCGAGACGCTGCACTGATTGTCCGGTTCGGATCGATAGCCGCGGACACAAGGCCGCGGAGACAAGGCGGCGGGGCGATCGCCCCGCCGGACCTTCCGAAGGAACCACCATGTTTCACACGATGACATGCCGGCGCGTAAGTCTGCTTGCGGCGCTGACGCCACTATTACTGCTGCCGGCTCGGGCACGCGCTGTCCCCGCGTTTGCGCAGCAGACGGGCCAGCCTTGCACCACCTGCCATATCGGCGCGTTCGGGCCGCAACTGACCGCGTTCGGGCGGGCCTTCAAGATCGGCGGCTATACCCAGACCGGCGGCGACGGATCGACGCCAATTCCGTTGTCGGTGATGCTGCTCGGATCCTATACGAATACGACGAAGGGGCAGGGCCAGCCCGCCGCCAATAACTATGGGTCCAACGGCAATTTCGCCATGGACCAGATCAGCATTTTCCTCGCCGGACGGGTCAACGACTATGCCGGTGGCATGATCCAAGGGACGTTTAACGGTATCACCAGCGCCTCGCATCTCGACAATACCGATCTCCGCCTGACCACGCCGTTGAACGTAGGCAACAGCGAGTTGCGGATCGGCCTGGATGTCAACAACGGCCCAACGGTGCAGGATCCGTATAATTCGACCTATGCCTGGGGTTATCCCTATGTCCAGTCAGCGCTTTCGCTGGTGCCGACCGCACAGCCGATCCTGGCGGGCGCGTTGTCGGGCAATTCGCTGGGTGCGACGGTTTACGCCTGGTACGACCGGTCATTGTATGTAGAAGCCGGGCTTTACAATACGTTCGGCCCCAGCCTGCTGAGCTACACCGGCAACGGGTATGGTCCGGGGTCCACGTCCGCCCCAGCGCCCTATGCTCGGGTTGCGTATGAATGGAACTGGAACGGACAATCGGCCGAGGTCGGCGGCATTTTCATGCATTCCGATTTCAACCCCACGGTCGCGACATTCTCGGTCAACGGGGCTAACGGACATGACAGCTATACCGACATGGCGCTGGATGGCGGATACCAGTGGATCGGCGACGGTAAGAACATCTTCTCGGTACTTGGTATTTTCGACCACGAGGCCCGGACTCTGTCCAGTTCGTATGCAACGGGCGCGGCCAATCAGCCGAACGGTGCGTTGAATCAGGTCCGCTTGAGCGGCACGTATTACTACCAACAGACGTACGGCGCGACGATCGGCTGGATCAAGACCTGGGGGACGGCCGACCCGACGCTGTATGCACCGGCGCCGCTGACCGGCAGCGCGAACGGCAAGCCAGACAGCAATGCGTTTATCCTGGAGGCCGATTACGTGCCGTTTGGGAAGTCGGATTCCAAGTATGGTCCCTGGGTCAATCTTAAACTGGGCGTACAATACACGGTTTACACGCAGTTTAACGGTGGCACCACCAACTACGATGGTAATGGCCGCAATGCGAGCGACAACAACACTCTCTATGTGTTCGCGTGGCTGATTTTCTGAACCGCGGCGTCGCCATACAGGAGAGCCTACAATGAAAAAATCACTTAGTTTCGCGATGTTTGGCATTCTTGCCGCCCTGGTGCTGGTCGGAGGGCTGGTCGGGCGGGCCGCTGGTTCCAGCGGCAGGGGTTCGGCGGCCGAAGCGCGGGCGATGTTGGAGCGCGCTGTCGGGGCGGTGAAGGCGAACGAGCCCAAGGCGCTTGCCGAATTCACGGCCGGTTCGCAAGGGTTTCGCGATCACGATCTGTATGTCTTCTGTGCCCGGCTGGATGGGACGGTGGACGCGCATATCGATCCGGTTCAGATCGGCCGGAACATCAAGGACATCTACGATATCAACGGTGTCGCGTTCGGGCAGGAAATGCTGGCCATCGCGCAGGACGGCCAGGTCAAGGCAATCAATTACGAATGGCCGGAGCCGGCCTCGCGTACGCCGGTGGAGAAAGTCACGTTCTTTACCAAGGTGGCCGATCAGGTCTGCGGCGTCGGATATTATAAGTAATACCGGCATGCGCGGGCATCCACGGTCTTAACGACAATCGTCGTGGATGCCCGTATCGCGCGGCGCCGGAGGGCTGCTTAGCCCAATCCGGCCGGTCGATCGGGGAATGCGAGTTGCCCGCGATCCCGCCAGTCAGACCGTACGTAGTTGATTTCCATCAACCGGCGCACGCCCTCGATCGGGCGCGGTTCGAAGCCATGCCATGTGGCCGGTCCGGGAACGAAGATCACGCCTGAATTGAAATCGGCCGGCGAACGGCCGGCCCACTGGCGGTTGGCGTCGTAGATATCGGTGCCCCAGTCCGCCGCGTCCGGTCCGGTGACAAGATAGATCACCATGGAGAACAGCTTTTCCGGTATGTCGCGATGCGGTTCCAGCCACGCGCCATCGATGTCCTGAATGTATTCCATCCGCAAATAGCCGCCTGTCGCCGGAATGTCGCAGGTTTCCGCCATCAGTCGCGCCACGTCCGGGCGTTGCAGCGCGTCCGACAGTGCCTGGCAGCATGGAAATTTCGCCCGCATGGCCGGCGTGATGAAGCACCGTGCGGCGTTATAGCTGTTTCGCGTCCCGTCGGTCTGGCCAAGGTTGGGCGGGCAGACCGGCAGCGACAAAATCCCGGTGCATAGATCGATCGGAAAGACATCTGTCAGGGCCCAGTGACGATAGGGGCTGTCCCAACGCAGAGCGGCCCGGACGGATCGAAGAAAATGCCGTTCGATATCGTCGGCGGACACGATGGGTGGGTACTGCATTACTTTGCTCCTGGCAGACGGCGGGGCGCCCAATCGATGGCTTTGCGCAGCAGCGGTATCGATTTGGCATAGGCGCTGGCGCTATGTCGCCAGTATTCCTTGCGCACATAGGCCGCCGAATCGACGTAGCAGAGCTGCAGGCTCATGCGCTGTCCCTTCTGCGGCAAGAATCCGTGCCAGGAACGATCGCACACGCGAAACATCAGCATCCGGCCGAATTCGGGCGCGAATTCGAAGGCATAATCGTCGCGATTCTCGCTGCGCAGCACACGCAGCCGGCCGCGTTCATAAGGCCACTCGCGGGAAAAACCGAGCAGGACGGTGATGATTTTGTGCTTGCTGTCGGGGTGGGCGTAGCCTTCGTTATAGTTTCCCGTGGTATTACCCATCATAACGATACAGGGTGGCCGGTTGCTCAGGTCGGTATCGAATTTTTGTTCGACCAGGTGCCGGAAGCGCGTGCTCAGCAGGTCTCCGATCACCGCATCGAAGTGCGGCCCGCGCACCAAGCTGGGCAGACCGTAACTTCCGCGATCCGGAATATGTGGCGCATCGGCAAGTACATCGTCCTTCAGCCGGGCGGGTAGTGCTTGTTCTATGTAAGTGAAATCATACGGATCGTGCCGGAGTTCGGCTGCCATAACCGCGGCTTCGTCGATCATCGACAGTGGTTCGCCGGTATCGCTCATCGGGGGGTTTCCTTGTTGCTTTCTACCGCCGGCAAGATTTTAAAATCGCGGGAGTGCGGGTGCGTCGTGCCGGGCTATGGCGATGCCTTCGACTTCCACCAGCCATTCGGGGCGGCACACCGCCCCACGCAAAATCAACCGTGGAATTGCGGGGTATCGTTCCGCGAGCCGCCGCTCGATGACTGCGTAATCGCTAGGATCGCGCAGATAGACCAAGAGATGCGTCATGTCTTCAAGCCGGGCTCCGCCCGATTTCAGCAATGAATCGACATTGACGAGCGCCCGATCGAGCTGGCGTTGCACGTCGCCTGGATGCACTACCTGTCCGGAGGCATCGATGCTTGCTGTACCTGAAATGAAATGATGGGCCCGGTCGGCATAGGCGATCCGCGTCCCGCGCTCGAACGTTACGTTGTAGTCCTTTGTCGCGCAGAGGCGGTCGAAGTCATTCAGATAGAACACCTGTGCGGGCTTCAACCCAAGAATGGAGTAGGAATCCATCAGAACCGTGTCGTAGCGGTGCTGGCAGCTTCCCTCGATTCCGGTGCTGGCAATATAGTGGGTATCGCGCGTCAGGCCGTGCCGGCCGAACAATGCGGTGCGGGCGCTGACCATGTCCTGGTAAAATACATCGACATCCTTGACGTAAATCCAGGTGCGCACGCAGTTATCGGCCAGCGTCGCGCCCTGTCCGTCCAAGGTTTCGATCAGTTGGCCGAATATCTCGTGTGTTTGTGCGGCGGTGGAGCCGGGCTGGCTGCTGTCGGCCGCACACAGGCCGGTACTCCACAGGTGGCGGAGGCCGCCGGATTCGGCGATCGTGTGTCCGGGAGACAGGTGCCGCTTGATCACCGGTTCCGGGCTGTCCACGTGATAGGCAAGCAGAGCGATCTTGCTATCGGGCAGCGGCTGCTGCTGCACCATCGCGACCGCGACCGGACTGTGCGGCGGCTGAAGGAACAGGCTGCTCTCGCGCAATACAGCGGCCTGATTCGCGGCATCGCTGAGATAAATGCGTCGGAAGATCGCGCTTTCCGGAGCCAGACGGAGAGTCTGCAATGCCTCGGCGTAGCGCCGAGCGACCGCATCGATCTGCCGTTGCAGGCTAAGATCGGCGGGTGCTTCGATGGCGATGTAATGTTCGGTGCTTCCGGACGATCCGCGAAAGCTGGAGAAAGCAATGCCGTCGGTCGAATAGGCCATTGTCAATCCTTTTACATGGAAGGATGCCGCCGCGGGCATCGTTCCAGCTTCGAGTGCAACGACCCGAGTTGCAGCCTCTCTAGGCATCCGGTCAGGATATGTATTTGATTTGGATCAATGGCCGTTCGGCGGGGCCGCGCCTTGCCGGCCGGCAGATCGGTGCGCTGTGCGGCGCTCGTCTGGACCCGGCCGGTTCATGGCCCAGGCCGGTTCGCGGCACCTCCGGCCGGGACGGTTCGCGATGTGCGATGGGGCCAGTGTATCTGCGCCGAAAATTCCTATATAAGGGTTGGCTTTGGATGCAGGTGGGCAAATTGGCGGCAGCGGAAATCACGAAGGCGATGGTATCGGCGGCGTATGGCGCGACAGCGGCGCAGCCCAGGCAGCGGGACGACGATCCGTTCCGGAAGGGCGACTTCGTCGTCTATCCAACCCATGGCGTTGGCAAGATCGATAAGGTCGGATCGGAGGAGATCGGCGGCCACAAGCTGGACCTGATCTATATCTCGTTCGATGAGAACAAAATGACGCTGCGGGTGCCCGTGGCGCAGGCCAGGGTGACCGGGCTGCGCAAGCTGGCGAGCAAGGAAGCCATGGCGCAGGCGATGACGATTCTGGCCGGACGCCCGAAAGTCAGCCGGCTGATGTGGGCCAAGCGCGCGCAGGAGTTTCAGGCGAAGATCAATTCCGGCGACCTGAAAAGCGTGGCCGAGGTGTGCCGCGATCTACAAAGCGCGGCCAATGGATCGGCGCCCAGTTACAGCCAGCGGAACCTGTTCGAACTGGCGATCGATCGCCTTGCCGGGGAGTTTGCCGGTGTGAATGGCATCGACAAGGCAGAGGCGATTGTCCAACTGACTCAGAAACTGGCCGATGGGCGAACGGCCGATACCGCCCGTGCCGCCCGTGTTCGCGACGAGGCGGGCGAGACGTCGCCCGAAAGCACGGTATCGCTGGCGTCCGAACCGGTATAGAAGCGGCAATGTGACCGCGCTGGGGTGTGGTTTCTGCTGGAAGCCCGCCGTGGGGGATGCAAGAGGAAAGCATGGTATTCAAGCCGAACTACAATCAGCAGCGCGCGGAACGCGATCGCGCGAAGCAGGCGAAAAAAGAAGCGAAGCTGCGCGAGAAGGAAGACGCCGCGGCGGAGCGGCGTAAGGCCGAACAGGATGGCACCGCGCCTGCCGGGCCGGAATCCAGCGAAGCGGGCGGCGCATGATCGTGCGTATGCCAGGCCGGGATTAGCGCGATGGCGATGAAGAGGCGGAACGAAAGCACCTTCGTGCTGTTCGACGTGACCTATGTCGACGGTACCGTGACGTCCAATCGCAAGGTGCTGGGGTCCGTGCTGCGTGGGTTGGATGGCGATGAGGCCGCCAAGCCGGCGATCGAGGCGCAAGACCGGGAAATCGGGTTGGCCTCCGGACGGCCGCGAGGCACGATCAAGTCGGTGGCCCGGACCCGCGTGTGATTTGATCCGCCCCCGGCCGGAGGAACATGATCCGTCGCCATCCAAGGGGGGCCGATGCAGCGAACAGTTCCGCGTGTCAGCAAGATTCTGGAAACATCGCTTTACGTCGATGACCTGGATCGTTCGCGTGGGTTCTATGAGCGGGTCTTCGGGTTTGCCGGCGTGTTTCACGATGAGCGGATGTGCGCGATGGAAGTTCCCGGTGAGCAGGTGTTGCTGCTGTTTCGCCATGGCATGACACATCGGCCTGCGCCGCTGGCTGACGGCACTATCCCGCCGCATCATGGGACGGGCCACCTGCATCTGGCGTTCGCGATCCCGTTCGGCGAACTGGCGGCCTGGGAAGACCATCTGTGTCAGGCCGGTATTGGGGTGGAAAGCCGGATCGTTTGGCCCAGGGGCGGAACCAGCCTGTATTTCCGCGACCCGGATGGTCACTCGATCGAGGTTGCCACGCCGGGGCTGTGGGCCAACCGGTAGGGCGACGCAAGCCAGATCGCGGCTTGAACCGTCGGCCGTCCCCGGTCATCATCGCCCGATGACAGACCCGCGAATGCCATTCCAGCGGCTGGACTATCTGGCCTCCATCGACCGCCCGAAACTCGCGCTGCCCGGCGGCAAGCGCGTCGCGGTGTTTCTGGTGGTGAATATCGAGCGGTGGGATATCGATCGCGCCATGCCGCGTCAGACGTTGACGCCGCCGCAGGGCGCTTCGGTGGTGCCGGACCTGCCCAACTGGGCGTGGCATGAATATGGGATGCGCGTCGGTTTCTGGCGCCTGAAAGCCGCCCTGGATCTGCACGGCATCGCACCCACGCTGGCGATCAACGGTTCGGTTCCCGCGGCCTATCCGCGTGTGACCGATGCGTGCCGCGACGCGGGATGGGAGTTCATGGTGCATGGCTACCATCAGATGGCCACGCATATGATCGACGACCAGCGTGCCATGATCCGCGACGCCATCGCCGCCTTGCGGACGGCCGGCGGCCATGAACCGGTTGGCTGGCTTGCGCCCGGCCTGACCGAAACCCTGGATACCCCCGATCTGCTCGCCGAAGCCGGCATCCGATATTGCGCCGACTGGGTGGTCGATGACCTGCCCGCCACGCTGCGTACCGCACACGGGCCGCTGTTGACGATGCCCTACAGCGTGGAACTGAACGATATTCCGATCATGGCAATTCAGCATCACCGCGCGGAGGAACTGTTCGACCGTACCGTCGCGCAGTTCGAGCGGCTCTATGAGGAAGCGGGCGAGCAGGGCGCCAAGGTCATGGGTCTGGCGGTCCATCCCTACATAAGCGGCGTGCCGCACCGGATCGGCTGGTTCGAGCGCGCTCTGACCCATATGGCCAGCCGTCCGGGCACGCTGTTCTGGCAGGGGCGGCAGATCATGGACTGGTATGAAAAGGCGATCGCATGAGAGTCACGGATCGCTGGGGCCTGCTGAATCAGGCCGAACGCGACGCAGCCTACAACAATTCCGCCGCCGTCGCCGACAGCCCGGTTCTCAACACCGCTCGGGAAATCGCCTCCGCGGTATTTCGCGCGACCAACGGGCTGCATTTGGACCTTCGCTATGGCGAGCGGGCGCGCAACACATGGGATCTGTTTCCGGTGGCCGATCCGGATGCGCCGTGCATCGTGTTCATTCATGGCGGTTATTGGCAGCGCAACAGCAAGGACCAGTTCGCCAACCTGATCGCCGGCCCGCATGCCAGGGGCTGGGCGGCGGCACTGCCGGGTTATACCCTGGCGCCCGATGCGTCGCTGACCGAGATCGTGGCCGAGATCCATGCGGCGCTGGATTGGCTGGCCGCGCATGGCCCGGCGCACGGCATCAACGGGCCTGTCGTGCTGTCGGGCTGGTCGGCCGGCGGGCACCTGACGGCGATGTGTCTGGGCCATCCGCTTGTGAAGGCCGGGCTGGCCATTTCCGGCATTTTCGAACTGGGGCCGGTGCGCGACACCTACCTCAACGACAAGCTGCGCCTGACGGAACACGAGATTGTTGCGTTGTCGCCGATGCGGCTACCGCAAGTGAACAAGCCGCTGGCGTTCGCCTTCGGCACGGCTGAACTGCCGCCGCTGATCTCGGACAGCCAGGATTTGCACGCCCTGCGTTCGGCGGCGCATCTGCCGGGCGCGCTGATTCCGGTGCCGCATGCCGATCACTTCACCATCGTGCATGAATTGCGCGATCAGGACGGCATGCTGACACGGTATTTGCCTTTGCTGCTGGGCCGCGCTGGCAATTAGTCCGGCGTGGGTCCGGCAAATTTGCCGGTTTTTCGCGATGAGGTCCGTCCAATGCATCGTCTGCTTCGTCCGCTGATCGTTCTGGCAGGCTTGCTGGCGCCGATGACCGTCGCCGGCGCGGCGGAGATTCAGGTTGTCAGTTCTGGCGGTTTCGCGGCCGCGTACAAGGCGTTGGCGCCGGTGTTCGAACAGCAGACCGGCGCTTCGCTGGCGATTGCCTGGGGCCCCAGCATGGGCAACACCCCGAACGCGGTGCCAATGCGGCTTCAACGGGGGGAAAAGCCCGATGTCGTCATCATGGTCGGTTACGCCCTTGGGAAGCTGATCGACGAAGGCAAGGTCGTCGCCGGCAGCCGGGTGGACCTTGCCCGTTCCGGCATCGGCGTGGTGGTCCGCCATGGCGCGCCGCATCCCGACATCGCCACCTCTGCGGCCCTGAAGGCCGCGCTGCTCGCCGCCCGGTCGATCGCCTATTCCGACAGTGCCAGCGGAGTCTATATCGCCAACGATATGTTCGTGAAGCTGGGAATTGTCGCGGATGTCGCCGGTAAGGCCCGGATGATCCCCGCCGAACCCGTGGGCGAAGCGGTGGCGCGCGGGGAGGCGGAGATCGGCTTTCAGCAGATCAGCGAACTGAAGCCCATCGCGGGAATCGATCTGCTGGGGCCGCTGCCGCCCGATCTTCAAAAATACACAGTGTTTTCCGGCGGCGTGATCGCCGGTTCGGCGCACCCCGGGGAAGCCGCCGACCTGCTGCGCTTCCTGGCGTCGCCCGCCTCCCGCGCCGCCGTTGCCGCCACGGGGCTGGAACCGATGCAGCCGAACTGACGGTTCGCTATGCGATCTGGCCTCGCCGATCCGCGCGCGTCCGCACCGCGTTGCCGCTGTAAATCGCCAGTGTCGCCACCAAACCGCACGCGTCTGCAAACCCCATCCATAGGCCGGGCGCCGCTCGGTTGCCCGTCGCCTGGATCAGCCAAGTGGAGATCAGCGGCGTAAAACCGCCGAACAGTGCCGTCGCCAGCGCATAGACCAGGGAAAAGCCGGCCGTGCGAACTTCCACCGGAACGATTTCCGTCAGCGCCACCACCATCGCGCCGTTATAGCTGCCATACAGAAATGACAGTCACAGCAGCACGATCAGCATGTTCGCGAAACTGGGTGGGTTGACCAGCCAGGCCAATGCCGGATAGGCGGTGAGGAAAGTCAGTGTCGAGAACACGATCAACAGTGGCTTGCGCCGCACCCGATCCGACAGCGCCCCCATCACCGGCAGCCAGATGAAGTTGGAAAGTCCGACGCAAAACGTCACGATCAGGCTGTCGGCGGTCGTTAGTTTCAGCACGGTCCTGCCGAAGGTCGGCGTGTAAACCGTAATGGCATAGAATGAGACGGTGGTCATCACGACCAGGTGCGATTCTACGTTGTGTGGAGTAAGCTGAGGATTCGGCAATCGCGGAACTCCGACCCATGGCGACGGTGAAAGTCAGCGACGAAGCGCTTTTGGCCTTCTTGCGATCGCACCCGCATTTTCG
>JAJZFA010000045.1 GCA_021805565.1 Pseudomonadota bacterium | reverse complement strand
ACGAGAGAATCGTAGCCGCTGAAGTCACGCAACAATTTTCGCTATCCAACTGCGCCGTCCGGCCGGCGCCCCCAACGGAGTGAGTAAGCTGAGGAGTCCGTTCCGGTTCCATTCCGGGTCAGCCTCTGAGGCTGGCGATCAGAGTCCCCGCCTCAATGCGAAATCTTCTCCAGTTCCAGATTGCGGGTGCGCGGCCCGAAAATGCCGATCGACAGCACCACCATCAGCATGGCGAATGCGATCAGCCCAAACACCCCCGTGGTTCCGTTGAAGTGCGCGAAAAACCACGCGATGATGAAGCTGGCGAACACTGTGCTGATCCGGCTGAACGAGTAGGTGAAACCGACCGCGCGCGCCCGCACCCGCGTGGGGAACAGTTCGCTCTGATAGCTGTGGAACGAATAAGACAGCACGTTATTGGCCAGCGTGATCAGCACCCCGAACAAAATCAACAACGGCATTGTCGATTGTTGCGAGAACAGTACACCGAAAATCGCGATGCACACGGCCGATCCGACAAGCTGCCATTTACGCTCGATCCGGTCGGCGAAGCTCATCGCCAGCAGCGGCCCGAACGGATTCGCCAGCGCGATGATGAAGCCATATTGCAGGCTGGCGCCCAGATTGATGCCAAGCTGCCTGGCGATCAGCGTCGGCACCCATGCGGCAAAGCCATAGAACCCGAATGTCTGGAAGAACTGGAACACCATCAGCATGATGGTGCGGGTGCGATAGGGCGGTTGCCAGATTTCGGCGAACGAGCCGCGCGCCGACAGATCCTCCACATCGTGCGAGCTGGGCGGCGGCAACGCCACGCCGCCGCGATCCGCGAGCACCGCTGCCTCGATGTGCGCCGTCACCGTTTCGGCTTCGGCCAGCCGGCCGTGGTTCAGCAGCCAGCGCGGGCTTTCCGGAATGGCACGCCGCAGAAACCACACGAACAGTGCGCCGATCGCCCCGATCGCCACCACCCAGCGCCAGCCATCGATCCCCAGCGGGCGGTTCGGCACCAGCATGTAGGATAGAAACGCCACCACCGGCACAACGCTGAACTGCACGCACTGATTGAACGCGAACGCTCGGCCGCGCATATGTTTCGGCACCAGTTCGGCGACATATGTGTCGATGGTGACCAGTTCCACACCGATGCCGATGCCGGCGATCATACGCCACAGGCACACGCCCACTCCGCTGGTCTGGAACGCCATGATCAGCGTGGCCGCGCAATAGGCCAGCATAGAAAAGGTAAAGATCGCGCGCCGCCCGTATTTATCCGCGACGAACCCGAAGACGAATGTTCCGATGAACAACCCGAAGAACGTGGCGGCAACGAACAGCGCCGGGCCGGAAAACATGCCGATGGAGATACCGGTCAACAACCCAGCCTTGACCAGGCCGGGAACGACATAGCCAGTCATGAACAGGTCGTAGAACTCGAACATGCCGCCCAGCGACAACAGCGTCACCATCGTCCATATGTGACGGCTGGCGGGCAGGCGATCGAGCCGTGCCAGGATGGCGGATGCGGTTGGTCCGGCGGTGCCAGTTGGCACCGAACCCGTGGTTGTTGACATTGCTTTCCCTCCGCGGGGCAACCCGCATTCGAACCGACTGGCCATTCCGGTTCCGGTTACTCCGGACGGCGGCGGTCGGCCATAGCGCGAAATCGCTCTAAAGGGAAACCATCGGCCTATCCGCCGTCTTCGGCATTCCGCCGTTTGCGCGCGGCGGCGGCATATTGACCGCGCGGGCGAACAACCTGCGAATTGGGGCGGACGACCGTATCATAATAATCGTCCCAGTCTTCCGGAGTCAGTTGGGTCAGTTCCGGCACGATCTCATAGTTGTTGAGGGTCGCGTCTTCATAGACATGGCGCGGAATCGGTTGAACCTGCAACAGGGGAAAGTCGGGCTTGAAGTCGATCGGCACGTTCGTTTTGGTCAGCCGCAGATTGGTGATCAGCGGTCCGAACCAACGGTCGGTTTCGATGATTCCCTCGAACGGCTCCCACCCGCCGCTACGCGGCAGATTGGCGGGCGCTCGGACTAGCAGGCTCCAGCCAGGAGCAGTCCGGACAACAAGGCCCATCCAGAGCTGGATCAGCCCCGGTTCCTGCAACGCTCCGAGAAACGGCGGGGAGAATTCCTTGATCTCATCCGGCGCGACCGCGTCGAACTGGTCGCGGAATCCAGGGAACTGGACGGCGGAATTCAGCGGGAACCAGTCGCCCGCACCCTCGAACGTCCATATAATGTCGTGGCCATCCCATTGGACGGAAAAGCCGATCGGCGGAAACAGGTAGTACCCGAACGCGGCGGCGGAGGTTGCCGCCTCGCAATACCGAAACGCGCGTGTCGGCAGCGATCCGGCCGCCGATCGGTCGGCGCGTTGCGGCATGCGCGCGGTCGAGATCATACGATGAAAGGTTACGAGCTTGGGCTTGGCGGCCGGGGTGGCGGCGGGTGGAGGTATATTCACGATGGCATCGTCCTTGAAGGGTGCAAACGCGAAGACAGACCGTTCCCGTGGGTTCGGCCTGTCACGTTATCGCATAAGGCGCCAGATATCATACGCCTGTGAATGCCGGGTTCATCTTTTGGTTGCAAGCGCCGGGGCGAACCCGCCCATGCGAACCTTCGACGCGTCGGCCGTCGCCAGCGTGGGTGCGAACCCGCCCATGCGGACCTTCGATGCGTCGGCCGTCGCCAGCGTGGGGGCGAACCCGCCCATGCGGACCTTCGATGCGTCGGCCGTTGCCAGTGTGGGGGCGAACCCGCCCATGCGGACCTTGGACGCGTCGGCCGTCGCCAGTGTGGGGGCGAACCCGCCCATGCGGACCTTCGATGCGTCGGCCGTCGCCAGCGTGGGGGCGAACCCGCCCATGCGGACCTTCGATGCGTCGGCCGTCGCCAGGGCGGGGGCGAACCCGCCCATGCGGACCTTGGACGCGTCGGCCGTCGCCAGGGTGGGGGCGAACCCGCCCATGCGGACCTTGGACGCGTCGGCCGTCGCCAGGGTGGGGGCGAACCCGCCCATGCGGACCTTCGATGCGTCGGCCGTTGCCAGCGTGGGGGCGAACCCGCCCATGCGGACCTTCGATGCGTCGGCCGTTGCCAGGGTGGGGGCGAACCCGCCCATGCGAACCTTGGACGCGTCGGTCGTTGCCAGTGTGGGGGCGAACCCGCCCATGCGAACCTTGGACGCGTCGGTCGTTGCCAGTGTGGGGGCGAACCCGCCCATGCGGACCTTCGATGCGTCGGCCGTTGCCAGCGTGGGTGCGAACCCGCCCATGCGGACCTTCGATGCGTCGCTGACGGAAATCAGAGCGGAGACAGTGGCGAAAGCAGACATTGGCGTGACCCTTCTGTGATTATGTTTCAACATCACGAACCGCTCAGGAAACCGTTTGCGATCCGTCGATGGAGACATGTTTACAGAATGAGAATTTATTGTCGTTTTTTTGACGTTAAGTTAACGTCAAATCGTCTGCGTTTCGACTACAAATACGAAATAGTTTGAATTTCTTGGTTGACGCTTTATTACAACTGCACTTGCGACGTAATTTTAATACTTAAATTTATATCGTCTTGTGCGCGCGTAATTGCTTAATGGGATGACCGTCGTCCGAAATGACCAGAATTATAGCGATAAAAAAGACCCAGCCACTTAATCATAGCTGGGTCTCAGAATTAGATGGTTACAAACCGTTAATTCAAGATGCAGTCCCGCCAATTGTCAGTCCAGAAAGTTTAAGCGTCGGCTGGCCCACACCCACCGGTACCCCCTGACCATTCTTCCCGCACGTCCCAATCCCAGGATCCAGCGCCATGTCGTTCCCGATCATTTGCACCTTGGTCAGCGAGTCCGGCCCGTTGCCGATCAACGTAGCCCCTTTGACCGGCGCACCGATTTTTCCGTCCTCGATCATATAGGCTTCGCTGGCGGAAAAGACGAACTTCCCGGAGGTAATATCCACTTGCCCACCGCCGAAATTCACCGCGTACAGCCCGCGCTTAACCGACGCGATCATTTCCTCCGGCGTATGCGATCCGCCCAGCATCACGGTATTGGTCATGCGCGGCATCGGCGCGTGCGCATAGGATTGCCGGCGGCCGTTGCCCGTAGCCCGCATGCCCATCAGCCGAGCATTTAACCGGTCCTGCAAATATCCGACCAGAATGCCGTCCTCTATCAACACCGTCCGGCTGGTCGGCGTGCCCTCGTCATCGACCGTCAGGCTGCCCCGGCGATCCGGCATCGTGCCGTCATCGACCACCGTAACCCCCGGCGACGCGATACGCTGGCCCATCAACCCCGCGAAAGCCGAGGTCTTTTTGCGGTTGAAATCGCCTTCCAGTCCGTGGCCGATCGCCTCATGCAGCAGAATGCCCGGCCAGCCGGCCCCTAACACCACCGGCATCTCGCCGGCAGGCGCGGGAATACTGTCCAGGTTGACCAGCGCCTGACGCAACGCCTCATCCACGGCGCCCCGCCATGTTGCCTCTTGCGTGACGAAGTCATAGGAAAACCGCCCACCCGTACCATGACCGCCGGTTTCCCGCCGGCCGCCCTGTTCCACCACCAGCGACACATTCAGCCGGACCAGCGGACGAAGATCGGCGACCCGCGTGCCATCGGGGCGCATGATCTGCACCGCCTGCCATTCCCCGGAAATCGACGCCATCACCTGCTTTACCCTGGCATCCTTGCCGCGCGCATAGGCGTCGATTTCGCCCAGCAACGACGTGCGCGCCGAAAAATCCATCAGCCGCAGCGGACTGGCATCGGAGTAAAGCCGGGAATTGGTCGATCGCGGCGGTTCGGCCGCCGTTCCGGAATGCCCCGCCGCAATCGCCGACACCGTCGAAGCCGCCCGGCGCAGCGCTTCCTCGGAGATTTCACCCGAATGCGCGTAGCCGGTCGCCTCGCCCGCTACCGCCCGGAGGCCGAATCCCAGGCCAGAATCGAAATTCGCCGACCGGATGTTGCCATCGTCCAGGCCGATGGATTCGCTTTCCCGATATTCCAGGAACAATTCCCCGTCGTCGCTGCCGGCCAGCGCCGAACCGACGATGCGTTCGGCGGCAGCCCGATCGAGCGCGGCGTCCGCCCGTTCGAAAAACAGCGCGTCGGTGGCGGCGATGGCACTCATGCGGGGGACCTTCAAATCGTGTAAACAGATAGATGGTATGTCCGGCCGGGTTTGACCACCCACACGGCAACTACGGATCGGCCGGAGGCAAGATACGAGACCTGGGCAGCACGATCCGCACCGTGGTTCCCACACCCACCCGACTCGTCAGCGTCAACTGGCCGCCATGCGCGACGACGACCGCCCGGGCGGTGAACAGGCCTAGCCCGGCGCCGGAATACCGCCGCGCCAAGGTTTCATCCAACTGAGTGAACGGTTCGAAGACCCTTTCCAAATCCTCGCCGGGAATCCCAATGCCGGTATCGGTGAGGGATACAAGCAAATCCCCATCGTCCGTCAACCCGGCACGCGCTGTAACCGCCCCGCCGGCGTCGGTGAATTTCACCGCATTCGACAGCAGGTCTGACAAGGTCTGCGCGATGCGACGCTCATCGCCGCGAACCAAAGGCAGATCGCCGGGAATGTCCAGCACAACCGAAACCTCCCCAGCCCGCGCCACGCTGCCGCATTGTCGCACCGCGTTTCGCAGCGCTGTGGCTATATCGACACTCTCGGCAGCCGGCTGAAACCGCCCGCTCTCGATCCGGGCAACATCCAGGACGACATTGATCAGCGACAATAGCTGCTTGCCGGCCGCGTTGATTTGGCCGCTGTAGTCCGCGACCACGTCGGCCGGCACCGCGCCGTTATCCTGCATCATCGATTCCGAAAAGCCGATGATGGCGTTCAGCGGGGTGCGGAATTCATGGCTCATGGTCGCCAGAAACCGGGATTTCGCTTGGTTTGCCGCCTCTGCCCGGTCTTTCGACCGGCGCAATTCAGCTTCGGTTTCCCGCGTCAGCGTGATGTCGGTGAAGGTGGTGATCCAGCCTCCGGCCGGTGCCGGATTGGACTGCGCATGCAGAGTGCGCCCGGATAAAATTTTTAGTTCGCGGTCGAATGGGACAGACCGGTCAAGATGCTTTAATATGTTAACCATTTCGGCCGCGTCTTCGGGTGGGCCGAAAAGGCCAAGGCCGGCCATAACACCGGTAAGGTCGGACTCCGGCTTGCCGGGAACCAACAGTCCGTCCGGCAGCCCGAGCAGATCGGCTACCGCCGCGTTGCTTGCCACAAGGCGGCGGTCGCCATCCCAAAGCAAGATGCCCTGACGAATATTGCCCAGCATCGTGCTCATTTCTGCTGCCCGGCGGGACAGTTCCGCCTCGGCCTGAACCAGCGCCGAAACATCCGTCACGACCCGGATATGGCCACCGTCCGGCAGCGGCGCGGTGCGAACATCGATTACGGTGCCGTTCGGGCGAACGCGCCGGCGCACGTGCGGCGCGTCGAAGATTTGCGTCATTTCCTCCGATCTTACTGCCTCGGCCGCTGCGCCTTGGCCGTATTCGCCAGCCGCGAAGCGGCGTTGCACGATCTCCGCCCGGACTTCGCCGATCCGCAACGGCGCACCGTCCATCACTGTGTGATAAGTGTCGTTGACCATCGTCACCCGGCGATCGGGGCCATACACGCAGATGCCGTGCGGAATATTCAGCAGCACCATGTCCAGCAACAAGGCTCGGCGGCGGGCATCGTCCTCCGACCTGACTTGCGGCGTGATGTCGCTGATAGAGATCGCGCAGCCGCCGTTCGGCAAAGGATCGAACAGTGCCTCGACTGTCCGCCCATCGGATCGCAACCTGCTCTGCGTCAGACCAACGCCGGGTGCGGCGCCGCGCAGGGCGGCAATGAATGCGACCCCTTCTGAATTGGCGTATTCCTCGCGCGTTGCCATCAGGTCAAGCATCGCGCCGAAATCCGTTCCCGCTGCCGGGCGATCCGGCGGTAACATCAACAACGACGAAAAGCGTGGATTGACCAGCAGCAGGCGCCGCTGGGAATCGAACACCGCAAGCCCGATCCGCAGCGCCGAAAGCGCGCTCGCGGTTTGACCCAGCGCATTCTCGGCATCGGCCCGGGCGGCGAGCAGCGCGGTGGTTTCGACCGCACTGACGATATAACTGCCGTCCGGCAGCGGCGTGTTGTGCAAATCGAACGTGCGGCCGCCGAAGGTGCGGCGGCGCAGCCGTCCCGCACGGGTGCGGTCGGGTGCCATGACTGCCGCGACCTGGGCGTCCGGATCGCCGGGACCATACACACCGCGCAGAGCCGAAGCGCGAACCGCGTCTTCCACAGGCGTGCCCGGCGGAAACGCATCGAGCGGAAGATCCAGCGATTCCCGGAACGACCGGTTCATCAACACGATCCGGCGTCCGGGATCGACCAAACCCAATCCGACCGGAATCGCATCGAATACGGTTTCCAGCGAAACCGTGACACGGTTGCTCATGCCATCAATGTCTCGGCCGGTGACGACGGCAATCCGGCGACACGGCGGCCAGGGCCGGATAGACGATGCACCACCGCCAGAACGACGGTCAGCAACACAGCGGCACCCGCTTGGTGCAAAGCCGCCACCGGAACCGGAACCACCAGCAGAAGCGTGACGACACCAAGAAGATACTGAGCAGCGACCGCCGCGGCGAGGCAAACCGCAAGCGGATGGGGCAGACCGTCCCGCCAACCCAGCACGGCCAGGGCTGAGACCAGAACCAGGGTCGCCGTCGCCAGCACGCGATGATCGAACTGCACCGCCGCAACGTTTTCAGTCAGATTGCGGAGTAACGGGTGCAGCATCGCATAGCCGTCCGGCACCAGGCGACCGTCCATCAACGGGAATGTATTGTAACCGAGGCCGGCATGCAGCCCGGCTGTGAAGCCGCCAGCCACGATCGTCAGGCTGACCATCGCCAGACACAGTAATGCCAACCGGCGCATCGCGGGCGGCGTCGCCGGTCGGAAGGGTGCGGAATGCAGCACCGAAAGTCCGGTCCAGACGATCGCGGCATACAGCGTTAGCGCCAGCGCAAGATGAACGACCAGACGATAGGGCGATACCGAGGTCGCATCGGGCAAAAAGCCGGAGGCGACCATGAACCAGCCAACCGCGCCCTGCAGACCGCCGATACCGAACAGCAGCGCCAGACGTGGCAGCAACTTACGTTCGAGCCGCGCTGTCGCCCATAACCACAGCATCGGCAGAAGGAACACGGCACCGATGAGGCGGCCCCAAAGACGGTGGGTCCATTCCAGCCAGAATATGTGCTTGAAGCCGTCGAGCCCAAACCCCTGATTAACCAGCGCATACTGAGGAATTTTTTGATAAAGCGTATACAGGCGTTGCCATTCCGCATCTCCGAGCGGCGGCACGGTGCCCATCAATGGCGCCCATTCCATGATCGACAGGCCGGATCCGGTCAAACGGGTAGCACCGCCCAGCACGATCATAACCATGATCATGGCCGCAACGGAGAATAGCCAGATAGCCACCAGCCTGCGGCTTTGCCGCGTCGCGGCGCGATCCATGCGGGAAGCATCGGGGAATTCTAAAACGTCGAAGGGCATGTAGCCACTATAAGGCTTGCCCACAGGTAAATGAAGCGTTGCGACGTTTCCGCGACGGTTTTAATGCGCCGGGCAAGCGGCTGCGGGCGTCGAGGATCACAGCCGTTTCCGCGCCTGCGTGATTGCCTGCCAGACTCGCTCCGGCGTGGCCGGCATGTCGATATGGGTAACGCCCAGCGGCGCCAGGGCGTCCAATATGGCACTGACGATGGTTTGCGGGGCGGCGATCGCACCGGCTTGCCCGCACCCTTTTACACCCAGCGGGTTGGCTTCGGTCGGGACACCGGACAGCGCGATGGTCAGGTCCGGCAGATCGGCCGCGCGCGGCAACTGATAGTCCATGAACGACGCGCTCAGCATCTGGCCGGACACCGGGTCGTAAATAGTGTGTTCCGTCAGCGCCTGCCCGATGCCCTGGGCGACGCCGCCTTGAACCTGCCCGATGGTCAGCATCGGGTTGATAACGGTGCCGTAATCGTCCACCCCGGTATAGCGATCCAGCGTCACCAGGCCGGTCTCCGGATCGATCTCAACCTCGGCGACGTGGCAGCCGTTGGGGAAAGTAACGACGCCGAGCAGGTTCCAGACCTGGGTGTCCAGCGATGTATCGCGTGCGACGGTCGGCAGATCGACCGAACGATCGCCGGCGGCGAAACACCCGTTCGCGAACACAACCCGATCTGGCGACGTTTGCAGCAGCCGCGCCGCGACTGGTTTGGCTTTCTCGATCGCCTGCCGCACGGCGGCGAACAGCGCGGCGCCGCCCATGTGCATGGATCGCGCACCGCCATGACCGTTTCCCTCCGCGATTTCCGCGGTGTCGGCCTGAATGTAACGGAACTGCTGGATCGGCAGTCCCAGCAGGTCGGCGGCGATCTGCGGATAGGATGTTTCATGCCCCTGGCCGTTGCTTTGCGTTCCCACCAGGATCCTGACCAGCCCATCGTCGCCAAAGCGCAGTTCGGCGCCCTCATCCGGCGCGCCACGGGCGGTTTCCAAAAAGCAGGCGATGCCAAGGCCGCGCAGCATGCCGTCAGCCTCGCTGGCGGTTCGGCGAGCGGCAAAACCGGTATGGCCGGACAATGCCAGCACGCCGTCGATATTGGCGGCGAAACGGCCGCAATCGACGGTGGTACCGAGCGCCTTGCGGTATGGGAAGGACGCGATCGCGTTGCGACGGCGCAGATCGATCCGGCCGAAACCGCATTGGCGCGAGGCCGCATCGATCAGGCGTTCGATCAGATAGTTCGCTTCCGGTTTGCCGGCCCCGCGATAGGCGTCGATCGGGGCGGTGTTGGTAAAGGCGGCCCGCACATCCATGAAAATCGCTGGAATGACATAACCGCCGCCCATCGCCGCGGCCGGGGCGTTGGTGGAACTGCCCGGACCGCCGCCGGACATGTAAGCGCCGAGGCCCGCGACGGTATCGACATCCAGCGCCAGAAACCGGCCGTCTTCGTCCAGTGCCAACCGGGCCACGGAGCGATTGTCGCGCCCGTGCGCGGTGGACACGAAGTCCTCGGAGCGATCTCCGGTCCATTTCACCGGACGGCCCAGGTGGCGCGCGCACCACAGCAGCATGACCCATTCGGGATACAGACAATTCTTGATTCCAAAGCCGCCGCCAACATCGGGCGCCGACACCCGGATCTGTTCGCGTGCGCAGCGAAACACGTCGTTGGCGAGTTGGTCGCGGATCGCATGCACGCTGGCGGCGGTAACGAACAGATCGAATTTGCCGTCGCTGAAGGTCCCGATCGCCGCCCGGCTTTCGATCGGCGCGGCGACAAGGCGATTGTTGACGACGACGATTTCCACGACATGGGCGGCGGCGGCGAAGGCGGCTTGTACCGCGGCCTTGTCGCCAAGCTGAAAGCGGTAGGATTCGTTACCGGTTTCCCACAGCGCGGGTGCGTTCGGGGCGAGGGCGGCGGCGGTATCGACGACACAGGACAGCGGCGTGTACTCTACCGTTACACGTTCCGCCGCGTCTCGCGCGGCGCTTGCGGTTTCGGCGACCACGAAGGCGACCGGATCGCCAACATGGCGCACTTTCCCGTTCGCAAGCGCCGGACGCGGCGGCACGATCATCGGCGCGACGGTGGCAACCCGGGTCGCGCAGGGCAGATCGCCCAGACCGGCGATGTCTTTATACGTGTAGATACCCAGTACACTCGGCATCGCCCGGGCGACCCCGGTATCGATCCGTCCGATCGCCGCGTGCGCATGCGGCGATCGGACGACCTGGGCGATGGCCTGCCCCGGCACGTTCACATCTTCGACGAACACGCCGGTTCCGGTCAGAAACCGGGCATCTTCCAGCCTTCGAGTAGATTGGCCGATGAACGTCAAAGTCCGAGTTTACCCGTCAGGCCGTATTCTTCAGCCAATTCGCGGATTTTGGTCCAGGTCGCGTCTTCGACCGGCACGCCGTTCTTGCGTCGATCCTGCTCCTTACGGAATTCTATTTCCCCGGGGTAGAAGACTTCGGTGAAGCCCTCGGCCGGCGGGGTCGCTTTCAGGTACTGCGCGAAGTCGGTCACTTCCTGCCGGAACGTTGCCAGCGACCGGAAGGCCGCGACCTTGAAGACGGCGATGAAACAGCCGTCGTTGTGACGGCCGGTCGGCTCGACACCGTATCCCAGGCCAGTCAGCAGTCCCGACAATATTTCGACGATCGCGGCAAGTCCGGTCCCTTTGTAGCCTTCGGTGCCGCCCAGCGGTAACAACGCCCCGCCGGCTTTCAGCACGCGCGGATCGTTCGACGGTTTACCATCCGCATCGATCAGCCACCCGCCGGGGACCTGATCGCCACGTGCGGTCGCCACATTGATCTTGCCGGCGGCCGCGGCGGACGTCGCCATATCGAACACCAGCGGGCCGTCCAGGTTGGAAGGAACCGCAAAACAAATAGGGTTGGTGCCGAGCCGGGCCTTGGCGCCGCCGAATGGCGCGACGTGCTTGGGACCGCGGCCGGAATCCGCCGTGATCATTGCGATCATGCCTTCGCCGGCGGCAATCAGCGGATAGCCGGCGAGGCGCCCGATGTGACTTTGCCGGAAGACGGTTGTGGCGGCGACATTCTGCGTCTTCGCCTTTTCGATCGTATAGCGCATTGCCCGATCGGTCACGGCATAGCCAAAACCCCAGTTTCCGTCGATAACTGTTGTGGTATCGGTCTCTTGCGTAATGACCCACGGCGCCCCTGGCACGATGTGGCCGGCCTTGATCCGGTCGATGTACGTCGGGATCAGGATAATACCATGGCTGTCGTGCCCAACCAGATTGGCGCCGATGTTATACCTGGCAACCACGGCCGCCTCATCTTCCGAAGCGCCGGCCGCGATCAACAGGCCCTTGGCGATCTCGATCAGTTTTTCGGCTGACACAGTAGGCATGGTCTCTCTCCACTTTTTCCTCGCGGGCAGGCTAGCCCGGTGCGGCGCTGTTGGCCAGAACGGCGGAACCGGCGTAGCCTGTCGGCAAGAACCAAGGGAGCGGGTCATGGCGAGCAAATCCAATGTCTATGCCGGTGTCGCGGGCTATGTCGGACGGGCGGATCAGACCGGTGCGGTAGGGGTTTTTGCGCGCGCTGCCGGCACCGGACGGTGGGAACACGTGCTGACCGATCATGAAGCCTACACCGTCTCGGTTCACCCAACCGACCCGGATGTGGTGTTCGCCGGTACCGCGGATGGCGTCTATCGCAGCACCGATCGCGGCAAGACGTTCCAGCGGACGAATTTCCCCGGCAAAGGCGTGCAGATCTGGTCGTTCCTGGTCGATGCGGCCGACCGGACGTCGATCTATGCGGGCGCCTCGCCGGTCGGCCTGTATCGCAGCGAAGATACCGGCGAAACATGGCGGAAGCTGCCCGATCCCGGCATGCCCAACCGCGCGGCGATGCCGTTCGCCTGCCGTGTGATGCGGATGACGCAGCATCCGCGAAAGCCGCACACGATGTTCGCGGCGCTGGAGGTCAACGGGGCGATGCGGACGGACGATTCCGGCGAAAGCTGGACCGATTGCAGCGCCGATCTGATCCGGCTGGCGCAGCAGCCGCATCTGAAAAGCAAGATCGTCAGCGATACGTATAATGAAGGCATGCTGGACGGACATGCCATCGCTATCAGCCCGGCCGATCCGGATAAGGTGATCCTGGCGGTGCGGATGGGTTTGTTCGAATCCGGAGATGAAGGCCGGACCTGGCGGGATATGGAGGTGGGGCGGTTCTCGCCCATCACGTACGGGCGGGATATCCGGGTGTCACCGCGGGACGGCAACACGCTGTACGCGGCGCTGAGCGTGGCCGCATCCAGCAAGGACGGCGCGATCTATCGCAGCCAGGATAAGGGCGCGACATGGAAACGTTTCGATAAGGTGCAGGTGCATGGAACGATCATGTCGGTGGCGCTCCATGCCAACGATCCTGACCGGGTTTATTTCGGCGCGCGTTACGATGGGGAGATTTACGGCACCGAGGATGGCGGGGCGACCTGGGAGTCCCTGCCGTTGCCGGCCGGGGTGAAAGACATCTATTCCATTGCGGTTGGCTAACTAACCCAGCGCATTCCAGGCTAGCAGCAGAACGTAACCGGCGATCGCGATTCCGGCGTGGATTGTCATGGCAATCGCCTTCCGGCGGAGCGCCAGTATCGCGATCCCGGTTACCAGGGCACCCGCGAACAACGCCGCCGCCATTACGCCAAACGACCCAACCCCCGCCGCCACACCACGTTCGGGGCCGCGCACCGCAAACCACAAAACCGCCAGCCCCACGGCACCGGCCACCCCATGGGCAATGCCCGCGGCAAGCGGCGGTCGCGACGCACCTTCCGTGGCGCGCAAATGCCACAGCGCCAGAACGGTGCCTGCCGCCACCGCCAGCGTCAAAACCCAGACGGCGATGGACAGCAGCGCGATTTAAGCCACCACGCCCAGGCCGCGCAGACGCTCCACATCGGACGCGGAGTAGCCGGCTTCGCGCAGTACCGCTTCGTTGTGCTGGCCGACCGACGGGGCGCGTGCCGCCGACACTTTGTCTATACCGTCGATATGGAACGGCGTCATCACGGTCAGGCCTTGCCCGTCCGCAAACGGCACCAGCGCGCCCGCATGGCGCATCTGCGGATCGTCCAGCGCCTCATTGACCGTGGCGACTATGCCGAACGTCAGGCCCACCCCGTCCAGGATGGTTCGCCATTCGGCCAGGTCCTTGCCGGCAAACACCTCATCCAGAATAACGACCAGCTCGCGGGCATGTTGCTTGCGGGCCTCGGTCGTGGCGAATCGGGGATCGTCTGTCAGTTCCTCGCGTCCGATCGCACCCAAAAACGACCGCAACTGCCGCTGTTCATTGAACAGCGCCATGATGAACCAGCGACCATCGCGCGACCGGTAATGATTGGCCAGCGCGTTTGGCGCGTCGTCGCGATGCGGACGCAGCGCCACATCCTCGCCGAACAGGCGCACCTGCACCGCGCAGCCGTTCGCCCACAATCCGTTTTGCAGTAGCGACGATCGGACCACGCCGCCCAGCCCTGTCTTTTCCCGCCGGTACAATGCCGTAACGACAGCGGAATAGACCCCCGTGGCGCTGGGAAAATCGCCCATGCCGGGCATCGACCGCGACGGCACCGTGCCGGCGTCCGAACGCACCATATCCATCAGGCCGGTGCGCGCCCAGTATGCGGTCGAATCGAAGCCGGTCTTTGCCGCTTCCTCGCCTTCCTCCCCGTACGCCGTGAACGACGCATAGATCAGCCGCGGATTCAACCGTGTCAGATCGGCCGCCGCAAGCTTCAGGCGATCGCGCACCGGCAGCGGAAAGTTGGTAATGAAAACATCGGCCGAGGCGACCAGGCGGTGCAACACCGCCTGACCGTCCGGGTGTTTCAGATCGAGCGCCAGACTGCGCTTGTTCCGCGACGTCAGTTGCCAGTAATAATCGGCGGATTTGCCCGGAACGGGCTGCGCCGCCCGCCATGGGTCGCCCGCACCGAGCGGTTCGATCTTAATCACGTCGGCGCCGAAATCGGACAGCATGGTGGCTGCCGCGGGTCCGGCGATCCAGCTCGCGCAATCGATCACTTTCAGGCCGGTGAACAGGCTTTCCGTCATGGTATCACGGCGCCTGATTACTGAAGATAATCGTTCCGGATGCAGCGAACATTCCGCCAACGCCGTGGCAGACCGAAATTTTCGCGCCCGGAATCTGCGCCGGCGCCACGCCGCGCATCTGCCGCACGCTTTCCTGCAACGCGTACATCCCGTACATGCCCGAATGCATATACGACAGACCGCCGCCGTTGGTATTCATCGGCAACGACCCGCCGGGTGCGGTGTTGCGGGCGGCGATGAAGCCCGCCGCCTCCCCCTTCGGCAGGAACCCGAGGTCTTCCAGGCCATAGACCGGCAGATGCGCGAACGCATCGTAGATCATCAGGTGATCGACATCCTTATGCGTAATCCCGGCCTCCTTGAACGCCGTCGGTCCGGCCACCCGGAACGCGCGCGAGGACGTGAAATCCTCCATCTGGCTCACCATCGGGGTTTCCGCGCTTTCCCCCGTGCCCAGGATATAAACTGGCTTGGTGGGAAAATCCTTGGCACGTTCGACGGATGTCAGGATCAGCGCGCCACCGCCGTCGGTCACTAGACAGCACATTAGCAAGCGAAACGGATAGGCAATCATCCGGCTGTTCAGCACGTCTTCCGTGGTGATCGGGGTGCGGAACGTTGCCCGTGGATTCATTGCCGCCCACTCGCGCTGCACCACGGCGACCTGAGCGATCTGCTCCACCGTCACACCATAGGTCTTCATGTACCGCAGCACCGGGATGGTGAACATCGACGGCGGCCCCATCGGCCCGAACGGCTGTTCGAACTGACCGTTCAGCGACTGCGGGTGAATCGAACGCATCGGGTTGCCGACGCGGGATTTTCCCGATTCGCCGTGCGTGATCAGGATGGTTTTCGCCAGCCCGGCTTGGATCGCCGCCGCCGCATGGCGGACGTGGATCATGAAGCTGCAACCGCCGACGGACGTGCCATCGACCCAGGTTGGGGTGATGCCGAGGTAATGCGCCAACTGCACCGGCGTTTCACCGGCGGTGGCGATCCCGTCGATGTCCTTCGGCTTCAGGCCGCATTCGGCCATCGCGTTCAACGCCGCGTCGGCGTGCAGCCCGAGTTGCGACAGTTCGGGGATAACGCCCAGGCGGGTCGTTTCGGCGGCGCCGACAACGGCGACTGTATTGTGCGGCATCGGATCAGCCTTTCGCCGGACGGAACACGGGAAGCGTAATGGTATCGGTTTGCGGTTCGAAGACCACCTCCACCGGCATGTCCAGCACCAGCGCCTCCGGCGTTTGCGGGCATTCGACGATGTTGGTCATCATGCGCGGGCCTTCGTCCAGTTCCACCACCGCGATGGCATACGGCGGCGTAAACCCGGGCGCGGGCCGGTGATGAATTACATAGCTGTACAGCTTCGCCTTGCCGCTCGCCTTGGTGACCGACACGTTCCGGGATGCGCAAACCGGGCAGAACGGGCGCGGCGGAAAATACACCTTGCTGCATTCGTCGCAACGCTGAAGCAGCAGTTCGTTCACCTTGGTGCCGTCCCAAAAATGCTGGGTTTCCGGGGTCGGCTGCGGCAATGCGCGTCCGGGTGTCGCCATGATTCGTTATCCTCCTGTCCGATGATGCCGACGTTAGCCGTCGATCGCCTATCGGGCAACCGCCGGGGCCGGCGCGCCGGCGTCGCTTAACAGCACTGCCTTGCCGATCACGGCCCGATCGATCACCGCTTGCAAGGCATTGGCCGCCCGATTCAACCGGAACGAGTGGGAAATCCGGGGTTTCAGCTTGCCTTGTTCCGCCAACGCCAGCAGTGCCCTCATATTGGCGCCGGCAAGCGTGGGATCGGCCTCGTTCAGCCCGCCGATACGCACGCCGACCACATCGATTCCCTTGATCAACAGATAGTTGCTTCTGATATTAGTTGGCCCGCCCCCCAGAAATCCCAGGATCAGCAGCCGCCCACCCCATGCCAGGCAGCGCAACGATTCCTCCGCGACCTTGTCGCCGATGGGATCGTAGACGATATCGACGCCGCGCCCGCCGGTTAGCGCCTTGACCGCATCGACAAACCCGGACCGGTAATCGATCGCGTGATCGGCGCCTTCCTCCAAACAGGCCGAGCGTTTTAAGTCGCTGCCCGCGGTGGCGATGACCTTGGCGCCGAACGCCTTCGCCACCTGGATCGCGGCAATGCCGATACCGCCGGCGGCGCCGTGAATCAGCACCCATTCGCCGGCCTTCAGCCGCCCGCGTTGCAGCAGGGCGTGGTACGCGGTGGTGTAGGCGCCGCGAAACACCCCGGCCTGCGCCATGGTCAGGCCCGTTGGCATTTTGTCGCACAACACTGCCTTCGCATTGGCCAGTTCCGCAAACGCACCGAGCCCATGCCGCGACATAACCGCATCGCCGATGGCGAAACCGGTCACGCCTGGCCCGGCGGCGACGACATACCCGGCGGCCTCCCCGCCCGGAATAAACGGCGGTTCCGGACGAAACTGGTATGTGCCAGCAAGCATCAATACATCGACATACTGCACGCCACGCGCCGCGATACGGACCTGAATCTCACCCGGACCGGGCGGCGCCGGGTCATTGACGTCGCGTTCCGCCAATACCTCCGGGCCACCGAAACGCTCGCAAATCATTGCCTTCATCGCAGTTCTCCCGTCCGGCTATCGATAATCATAAGTAACAACTCCCGAACCGCGCCGATGCCGGAAATCAGGCCTCCACGATCTCCGCCCACAGGCGGTCGGCCCCCGCCGCGGCCATGTGCATGCCCAGTAGGCGGTTCCAAACCGCGTCCTTGCCAAATTCGTCCCGCCAGGACCACAGGCGGCGCGTCAGGAAATTCAGCCTGTGTTCCAGCGTGAAGCCGATCGCGCCGTGAATCTGATGCGCGATCCCGGCGGCGATGCCCGCGGCTTCGCCCGCCCGCGCCTTGGCCGCCGCGACCGGCAATATCCTCACGCCATCCGCCACGGCTTGGGCAGCCATGCCCGCGGCGGCCACCGCGGCGGCGGCCTGTCCAGCCATTATCGCGAGGTTCTGCTGCACCGCTTGAAACTTGCCAATCGGGCGGCCGAACTGGACCCGATCCGTGGCGTATTGCGTCGCGATTTCCACCAACCGTGTTAGCGCACCGGCCATTTGTTGAGTGCGCATCGCGGCGCCCACGGCGATCAGATCCGCTGCCGAGGTCGCGGTGCGGCCGCAAGCGATGGGTGGACCATCCAATCGTATCGTATCGCGCGGCTCCCGCGCGATGTTCTCGCCAGGGTCGATGGACCACGCGTCCTTGCCGATCAGGGCGACATGGCCGTCCGCCAGCACCACCAGCCGATCGGCGTTTCGTCCCCAGGGAATCCGCGTCAATGTTCCGGTCACATGCCAGCCGTCCGGCCCTTGTTGCAGCCGCACGGACTCGGTGTCCCGCACCGGCCCAGCCGTCAGCGGCCCGCCGGGAATGTCCAGGCCGGCGCCCGCCAGCAGCCAGCTTGCCAGCATCGTTTCCGCCAGCGGAACCGGCGCGGCATGGGCGCCAGCCACCATCAGCAGCGACAGGGCATCGGGCACCGCGACTCCGAAGCCTCCGGATATTTCTGGCACCAGGGCGCGATGAAGGCCGGCGTCTTCCACCGCCGCCCAAAGCGCCGCCGGCCAAACGCCCGCATCGACGGTTCGTTGCGTCGCGGTATCGCAATGGGACTGGAACAGCCGATCCGCGGTTTCCCGCAGCATTTCGCCGGCGCCATCGTTCGGATCGGCCATCGTCCTGCCTTGCATGGTTTCCGAATATCTAGCGGTTGCTCGCCGCCAAGCCAATCGCGGGCACCCCGGCGATCCGCGCCCGCCGCGACGTGCAGTGTTTATGCGACGCCGTCAGACGGAGGACGGCCGCCCTTTGAAACCTGTTGCCACGACATACAACTCGCTGGATTCCTTACGGCTCGACGGCGGTTTTGCGTGGCGGACGCTAGCAAAATTCTGCTTTAGGGCATCCAGTAACGGCTTCTCCGATCCACCCTGGAACACTTTCGCAATAAAAGCGCCCCCAGGCGACAGAACGCCGATCGCGAAGTCCAGCGCCATTTCCGCCAGCGCAACGATCCGGATATGGTCGGTGGACGCATGCCCGGTGGTGTTCGGCGCCATGTCCGACAATACCAAATCCGCGCCGCCGCCAAGTTCCGCGGCCAGCCGAACCGGCATGTCCGGATCGGCGAAATCGCCTTGCACGATCGCCGCGCCATGGATCGGATCGATCGGCAGCAGATCCACCGCCAGCACGAACGCAGCGCCGCGCTTCACCGCCACCTGCGTCCACCCGCCCGGCGCCGCGCCCAGGTCGAGCACTCGGATGCCCTTGCGGATCAGTTTGAACTTATCGTCGAGTTCCAGCAGCTTGAACGCGGCCCGGGATCGCCAGCCTTGCTGTTTCGCCGCCACTACGTATGGGTCGTTGAGTTGGCGCGCCAGCCATCGCGAAGAGGCCTGACTGCGACTTTTGGCGGTTTTAACGAAGACCGACAGGCTTCGCGACGGCGATTTGACAGGCGGACGGCTCATTTACCGGCAAGGATCACGTCGCCGCCCCTGGCGCAAGCGGTCAGCGCGGATCAGGCGCAAAAGGATGCCTTCCCGCAGCCCGCGGTCGGCGACGATCACGTGCGACGCAGGCCACATCTGGGTAATCGCGGCGAACACCGCGCAGCCAGGCAGTACGAACTCCACGCGATCCGGTCCGACGCACGGGTGCTGCATAAGGCCGTCCCGCCCGAGCGCCCGTAATTGGGCCAGCGCGTCGGCGGCCTCAAGCCCGCATAGCTCGACCCCATCGACCGCGAAGCGGCGATAGCGTTCCAGATTGAGCGCGACACCGGCCAGCGTCGTGACGGTTCCGCTGGTGCCCAGAAGACGGACGCCGCCGTCGCGAATTTCGCGGGCAATGCAATGGACCGTTTCGAACGGCCGCAGCCGTTCCACCACGTCCGCGACCATCGCGTCGAAACCTTCGGCCGTGAAACCGGCCCCGCCCCAACGCTCCGCCAGCGTTACGACACCAACCGGCAACGATTCATAACCTATCAGCTGCGGTTTACCGTCGGTCAGGCGCACCCAGGCCAGTTCGGTGGACCCGCCCCCAATGTCGAACAGCAGCGCACGCCGCCCGTCGCAGGGCAGCAGCGGCGTGCAGGATTCCAGCGCCAGTTCGGCTTCCTCGCGGCTGCTGATGATCCCGAAATCGAAACCGGTTTCCTGCCTGACGCGCGACAGAAACGCAGGGCCGTTGGTGGCGCGCCGGCATGCTTCGGTGGCGATCGCCCGCACCCCGCGAATCTGCCGGCGCGCCAGCCGGACGGCGCAGGCCTGCAGCGCCTCGATCGTCCGGTCCATCGCCGCTTCGTTCAAACACCCGGCGCCATGCAGCCCCTCGCCAAGGCGGACGATGCGGGAGAAACTATCCAGAACTCGGAATCCATCGCCCGACGGCGTGCCAATCAGCATGCGGCAATTGTTGGTCCCCAGGTCCAACGCCGCGAAAGCCGGCCCGAACACCCGGCGAACCGGATCGGCACGCGATTCATCGACCCGCACATCGTCGCACCGCACGGCGGTATCAAGCTCGGTTAAGGCCTGCGCCTGAATCATCCGAGGATTGTCAACCGTCCAGGCGTGGCGGGCAAGCACGGATTGCAGATGTGTTGCCGCCTGTCGATCTTTTCATCCCGCTCCGCTCCGGCCGAGGCAAAAACTCCGTAGTTCAGCCATCGGACGCATGATCGGGCAGGGACTGCTCTAACCGTCCTTTATATCCGTCTGGCTGAAGTCGTTGCCCTTATACAGCAGCGATGCCCGGTGATTGCTGGCCACGGCATACGAAAAACAGTCGCCCATGTTGAGCTGGGCGGGATGCCCACGGCCCTTGCCATAGCGATCGAATGCCCGCAAAGCGAGCGAAGCCTCCGGCGCGGCGATGGGAACCAGCGTTATCCGCGCCTGGGTCATGAAGTCGGCGATGTCGGCCTCGGCCTCCGCGACAGTGACGTGGGTCTTGCGGCACAGGCCGAGCGTGGCTTCGAAAATGGCGATGGCGGAGACGATGGGGCGGACCGCGCGTTCCAGGCGATCGATCAGCGCATCCGCCTCCGGCTCATTGGTCAGGATGGCGACGATGGCGGACGCATCGACAAACATTAAAACGCGCCGTCAAGGTCGTCGTAAAAGGCCTTGTCGGCTTCCAGCCCCGTGGCGGGGCGAGACATGACGCGCGTCTGGATTGGACGCAACCGTTCGCGCAACGGCGTTGCATCGTCCAGACGTTGCAGTTCATTGCGCAGCGCCCGTGCGACCGCATCCGTCTTGGTGGTGCCGGTGCGGGCGGCGAGAGATTCGGCCAAACGGTCCACCGCTTCGCTGCGAATATTCAGGGACATTACACACCTTGTGTGACTGTAAAGGCATATCTATCCCTACGTGTAGCCACGTTTCATCCCGCTTTCAAGCAAATTCGGCCGGTCATGCAAGCACATCGCCGCCCGCCCCGGACAACCCCGCATCGCACACCGGCCGCACCCGCACCGCCGGCAAAGGATTGGGTAAGCCAGCGCGTCTCGCCGACGGACCGGTCTGGAAATCCCATGCCAGATCGCGCGCTTCCGGCCGGCATAAGACACCGCGGCAAGCCTGCCCAGCGTCCCGTCGCTAAAGTCCGGTGCCACGAACAAGCCCATTACCCCGGACCCGTGCGGCGTACCGGTATAATTCGTCGCCCTTCTATCGAGATCCGTGTCCGGCGCCCTGAACGGCCGGATGCAGCCACACCAGCCCCCGGCAAGCCTGACGATTAAACGTCCTCCGGGCTTAACGTCACGATCATCTCGGCCGAGTGCGTATGCACCGCCGACTCCCGTTCCAGGTTCTTCGGAAACCGCGACCGTCTGGCCTGAACCAGCGCCTGCTTCGCCTGTCCCTCATGCCAGGACCGGGCGGCCAGAAGGGCCGCGGCCCATCCGGCCAGGAAGTCCGCGCTATGGGCGTCCGTCATCCCGGAGCTCCCCGGCCGGCTGTCATCCAGCCGCGACACCCGACTTGTCCCGTCCGAACCTCTCCGTGCATCCGCTATATCCTCCGTGATAAGGGCAGGCGCGTGTGCCGCCTGGCGCACCGCACTCCAACCCGCTGCATGGACGCACCCGCACCCGCCGATGACAATCCCCCCCGCAATTCTGTGGTTCCGCAACGATCTGCGCCTGTCCGACCATGCCGCCCTGCGGGCCGCGATGGAAACCGGGCGCCCCGTGCTTCCCCTTTTCATCCTGGATGACGCAGCCGCCGGCCAATGGTCGCCGGGCGGCGCGTCCCGCTGGTGGCTGCATCGCAGCCTGACCGCCCTGCAACGATCGCTGGAACAGCGCGGCAGCCACCTGACGTTGCGCCGGGGCGACAGCTTGACAATCATCGCCACACTGGCCGCCGGCGGCGCCGAGGTCTTCACGGGCGGCTCACCGGATCCCTGGGCGCGCCGCCTGGACAAATCCGTGTCGGACGCCCTGCCCGGACGGGTCCACCGGATGCGCACCGCAACGCTGTTCCATCCGGACTCGATCCTTACGAAAACCGGTGGTCCGTATAGTGTCTATACGCCATTCGCTAACGCCTGCCTTGCCCTCGGCGGCCCCAGGCAACCGGACAGCGCGCCAGGCACTATCCCGGCCGTGCCCGCCCGAGACCTGGCCACTATTCCGTCCGATCGGCTGGAAGACTGGAATTTGCTGCCCACCAAACCGGATTGGGCCGCCGGGCTGCGCGAAACCTGGGAACCAGGCGAAACCGGCGCCATGGATCGCGCGGATAGCTTTCTGACACACGGGCTTTCCGGGTACGCGGACGCCAGGGACCGCCCGGCGGGCGACGGAACGTCCATGCTGTCGCCGCATCTCCATTTCGGCGAGATTTCCGCCGCCCAGCTCTGGCACAAGGCGCTGGTTCGGCCCGCCGGAAAGGGCCGCGATATCTTCATCAAGGAACTGTTGTGGCGCGAATTCTGCGCCAACCTGCTGTGGCATAACCAAGGCTTGCCGGAATCGCCGCTCAAGCCCGAGTTTGCCCGGATGCCCTGGCGCGATGACAGGCCGGCACTGGCGGCCTGGCAAAAGGGTCAGACCGGCGTACCGGTCGTCGATGCCGGCATGCGCCAGCTTTGGCAAACCGGTTGGATGCACAACCGCGTCCGCATGATCGTCGCCAGTTTTCTTATCAAGCACCTGATGATCCCGTGGCAGGACGGCGAGGCCTGGTTCTGGGACACGCTGGTGGATGCCGATCTGGCGAGCAACGCCGGCAACTGGCAATGGGTCGCCGGCTGCGGCGCCGACGCCGCGCCGTATTTCCGCATCTTCAACCCGGTTTTGCAGGGCGAAAAGTTCGACCCCCAGGGCGATTACGTCCGCGGGTTCGTCCCGGAACTGGCAAGGCTGGACGCCAGGCACATTCACGCGCCCTGGCAGGCACCCCCGGATGCCCTGGCCAGGGCCGGCGTGACGCTTGGCAAATCCTATCCCAAACCGATCGTGGATTTGGCCGCCGGCCGGGCCCGAGCGCTCGATGCCTATGCCGAAATCCGCCGGAATGCGTGAGATTCTGTCGTTCGCCCGTTGCCAGGGCGGTCCGGAATACCAACCTGTCAAGCAACGCCGATGACCATTCCCCAGATTCCTCCCGACGCCAGAATCCGCGTTGTCGGCGATGTCCACGGCGACGCCGCCGCCTTCGCCTATGCCATCGCCACCGATCGTTTTATCGTGCAACTCGGAGATCTGGTCGATCACGGCCCGGACAGCGCCGGCACTTTGCGCATGATGTTCGATCTGCAGGATGCCGAACGCGGCCTGTTCATCCTGGGCAATCATGACCTGAAGCTGGCTCGCACGCTGTCTGGCGATCAGGTGCGCATCGATCCGGTGGTACAGACCTCCATCGATCAGCTCGACGACACCTTGAAGGCACAAACGCCGCGGCGGGTGGCCGACGCCCCCGCCTGGCTGCGATACGGATCGGCCCTGTTCGTTCACGGCGGATTTCACACCGTCATGCTGGAACAGCCATCGCCCGATCACGGCCTGGAACGTCCGTTCGGCCCCGTGGCGCGGGCCTTGTACGGCGAGCCGACCGGCCGCATTCAACCCGACGGTTACCCCGAACGCAGCCTGCGCTGGGTGGACCGGATACCGGCGGGCATCACCGTGTATTGCGGCCACGATCGCCGCAGCAACGACGGTCGCCCCTACGTGCGCAACGGCCAGGCCGGGGGCACAGCCGTTTTCCTGGACACCGGCGCCGGCAAGGGCGGTCATTTGTCGTGGATCGATCTATAAAGACCTGCTTACGCTACCGGCGTCCCCCTTGATCCCCGGCGCGCGACGGGGGACGATGAATCGACGTCACGGGGAGGACATCGCACATGCCGCGCCTGCAAGGTAAAGTCGCCCTCATAACCGGCGCGGGGACAGGAATCGGCCAAGCGACCGCCCAACTGTTCGCCCGGGAAGGCGCTCGGGTTGTCATCGCGGAACTGAACGCCACCTCCGGGGAACAAACCGCACACCTGATCGCGCAGGCCGGCGGACAGGCCATCGCCGTCACCACCGACGTCACCGAACCCGACAGTATCCAGCGCGCCATCGACACGGCGGTTCGCCACTTTGGCGGGCTGCATGTGCTGCACAACAACGCCGGCGGGTCCACATCGCGCGACAGCAACGTCACCGACGTGCCGCTAGACGAATTCTGGCGCGTCATCAAACTGGATCTGTTCGGCACAGTCCTGGGTTGCAGGTTCGGCATTCCCGCAATCGCCGCATCCGGTGGCGGATCGGTGATCAACATGTCGTCCACCGTCGCGTTGATGGGGATCGCCGGGCGGGATTGCTACACCGCGGCGAAAGGCGCCGTCGCCGCGATAACCCGCTCCATGGCCGTGGAATTCGCCCCGGAAGTCCGCGTCAATGCCATCGCACCGTCGGTGACGCTGACCGACCGAGCGAAGCAACTCGTCGCCGGCAACGCGGCACTCGACAAAATGGCCAGTTCCCATCTGGTGGGACTGATCGACCCCTCGGATATCGCCAACATGGCGCTGTTTCTGGCATCCGGCGAGTCCAGTAAGGTAACCGGACATATTTATCCGGTGGACAGCGGCGTCACGGTTTCCTGATCGACCGCAGCGAAAGATCGCGACCGAACCCGCCGATTGCGCGAAAGGACAGCGAGACATGACCGGCTTTGTGCACCCCGAATACCTGACCGAGACAGACTGGCTCGCCGAACATCTCAACGACGTAATCCTGCTGGATTGTACCACGCATCTGATCCCCGATCCGGAAACGACTTACATCGTGAAACCCGGACGCGAGGATTTCGAACGCGGCCACATACCGGGCGCGCAATTCTGCGACGTGTCGCGGGACGTTTCGGATACGACGCAAAAACTCAATTTCATGCGTTCGGCACCGGACGATTTCGCCGCGGCCATGCGCCGTTTCGGTATTGGCAACGGTACCCGCGTGGTGACTTATAGCACCGGCAACGCATGGTGGGCGACGCGAGTCTGGTGGCTGTTGCGGGAATTCGGCCACGACAATGCGGCGGTTCTGAACGGTGGCTGGCAGAAATGGACGGCCGAACACCTTGCCGTGGAAACCGGGCCGGCCATACAACGGGCCGCCGGGGATTTCGTGGTGCGCGACGTCCGCAACCTGATGGCAGGCAAGGACGCGGTGCAAGCCGCCATCGGCGATGCGTCCATCTGCACGTTGAACGCACTGTTGCCCGCGCAGCATTCCGGTTCGGGCGGCAACAGCTATGGCCGTCCCGGCCGCATCGCCGGCAGCGTCAATCTGCCCGCCGCTCATTTGCTCGATCCAGCAACGAATACCTTTCTCCCGCCCGATGAACTCCGCCGCCGCCTGGATGCGGTCGGCGCGCTCGACCGCCCGGTTATCGCGTATTGCGGAGGCGGCATCGCCGCCAGCGCGGATGCGTTCGTGCTGACGATGCTGGGCCATCGCGACGTGAAAATCTACGACGCATCGCTGTCGGAATGGGCAAAGGATGACAGCCTTCCAATGGAAACCGGCGACTAAACCAATAACCTGGAGGAAACGGCAATGCGCCTGGCCAACAAGATCGGCATCGTAACCGCGGCGGCATCCGGCATGGGCCGCGAAGGCGCCATTCGTTTCGCGGCCGAAGGAGCATCGGTGGCCGTGGTGGATCTGGACGGGTACGCCGCCGCCGCGGTCGTTCATCGGATTACCGCCGCGGGCGGCAAGGCGATCGGCCTGTCCGGCGACCTGACCAGCGACGACTTCGCCCGCGATATCGTGCGGCGGACCGCCAGCCATTTCGGCGGCCTCGATTTCGTGTGGAACCATGTCGGCACACCCGGACCCGCATTGATCGAGGGCCTGGACTGGAAGGACTTCGACTTCGCGATGAACCTGAACGTCCGGTCGGTGCTGGTCACGACCGAGGCCGCACTGCCCGAACTGCGCGCCCGGGGCGGTGGATCGCTGCTGTTCACCGCATCCACATCGGGCTTGCAAGGATCGCCCTACAGCCCGGTCTATAATATCGCGAAATTCGGGGTCGTGGGCTTGGTCAAGGGTCTGGCGAAACGATACGGACACGAAAATATCCGGGTCAACGCGGTCTGTCCGGGCACCACCGACACACCGATGCTGCGGGTGTTCGTTGCCCGGCCGGATAGCCAGTTACCGCCGGGCGAAACCCCCGAAACCCTGGTGGTCAAGCGCGGCGGTCTGAACCCGATGGGCCGCGTGGCCCAGCCGGCCGAAATCGCCAACGCGGCGCTGTTCCTGCTGTCGGATGAGGCATCGTTCGTGAACGGCGTTGCCCTGCCGGTGGACGGCGGCGCCACGGCTTAGGCAACGCCTAACAATTATCGCTTCGGATTGCGGCGCCGAACATACGGTAACCGCGCTATTTGCAGGCGGTGATCATGATCTCAACCAGCACATCGGGCGCGGCCATCTCGGCCTGGACGCAGGCACGCACCGGGGCGCCGTCCTTCGGCAGCCAGGGCGCCCATATCTCGTTCATCGCGCCGCGCTGTGCGATGTCCTTCACCCAGATCGTTGCTTGCAGCAAGCGGGTCTTGTCGGTGCCGTGAAGCTCCAGCATCGCATCGATCTGATCCAGCACGTCGGCGGTCTGGCCCTTGATATCCAGTTTCGTGTCGCGCGCGACAATGCCCGGAAGATAGACAAAACCGTGATATTCAACGGCCTTGGACAGAATCGAACCGGGTTCGGTACGGATGATCTTGCTCATGATGCGCTCCTGATTGAAACAGTTCGCTGCCTTTTAAGCCAACACCCAGCGCTCGGCCAGAGCACCGCTTAACCGGCATTGCCGCACGCGGCACCGGATCGCATTACCACCCTGCCAGCCGGCACCGCCGCCGAACCGGAATAACAGGCCCCCGTGGCCGGATCCTCACACTTGAGCTACAGGTAATATTGCACCCGCGAAGTCCGCCGGCCAGGAGACCGCCGCATGCCAAAGATCATTCCCGTCGCCGTTTTCGATTGCGTCGTCTTCGGCGCCACCGGCGACCTGACACTGAGGAAATTGCTACCTGCATTGTACTACCGCTTTCGCGATGGCCAGATGCAGGCCGGATCCCGCATCGTCGGCGCCGCTCGGTCTAGACTGACGGATGACGATTTTCGCGCCCGGGCCATCAGGGCGCTGGAACAGCACGTCGCCGCCGGCGACCAGGACCAGGACGCGATACGCGCCTTCGCCGGGCAACTCCATTACGTGGCGATCGACGCCACCGCCCCGGACGCGGACTGGACCCTGTTCGACCGGGTACTCGATAAAGGCCGCGTGCGCGTATTTTACCTCGCCACCTCGCCCGATCTTTATGGCCCGGTCTGTCAGGCGTTGGGCGCCAACGGGCTGGTCACCGACCTGTCCCGCGTCGTACTGGAAAAGCCGATCGGCCACGATCTCGCCTCCGCCCGGACGATCATCGACGACGTGGGCAAGGTCTTTACCGAATCGCAGACGTTCCGCATCGATCACTATCTTGGCAAGGAAACCGTGCAGAACCTGATGGCGCTGCGTTTCGCCAACACGATCTTCGAGCGCCTGTGGACCGCCGATGTCATCGACCATGTGCAAATCACGGTATCCGAAACCGTTGGGCTGGAAGGCCGCGGCGGCTATTACGACAAATCCGGCGCCATGCGCGACATGCTGCAGAACCACATGCTGCAACTGCTGTGCCTGATCGCGATGGACCCGCCGGTGTCGCTGGATGCCGACCGGGTGCGCGACGAAAAGCTGAAGGTGCTGCGCGCGCTGAAACCGATGGAACCGCATGAGGTCGCCGCCCTGACGGTGCGCGGCCAGTACACGAGGGGCGCCATCGACGGCAAGCCGGTGCCCGGTTACCTGGAAGACCTGGGCGCGGAAGACCCGTCTTCCACCGAAAGCTTCGTCGCGCTGAAGGCGGAAATTCGCACCTGGCGCTGGGCCGGCGTGCCGTTCTACCTCCGCACCGGCAAGCGGCTGCCGGCGAAAGGATCCGAGATCGTCATCCAGTTTCGTTCGCCGCCATTCTCCATCTTCCCCCCCGAAACGGCCGATTGGCGCCCCAACACGCTGATTATCCGGCTGCAACCCGAGGAAGGCATGCGGCTGGAGATGATGACCAAGGACCCCGGTCCCGGCGGGTTGCGGCTATCGCCCACCGGCCTGGATATCAGCTTCGAAAAGACTTTCGGCAAGCGCTTCCCCGATGCGTATGAGCGCCTGCTGATGGACACCGTGCGCGGCAACCCGACCCTGTTCATGCGCCACGACGAAGTGGAAGCCGCCTGGACCTGGGTCGAGCCGATCCTGGAAGCCTGGGCCGCAAGGCCGGATCATCCTCGCCCCTATCCGGCGGGAAGCTGGGGTCCGACCGCGGCGATCGCACTGATCGAACGTGACGGGCGGACGTGGCATGAGGAAGTACCATAGGTTTCTCGCACCGGCCAGCCCAGAGCCGGGACTTCGATTCCGCCCGACAAACCGGCGGACGCCGGTGTCCGCGCTTTGAATTGCGTGCCGGGAATATGCCTGGCACCGAACACAAACGAATAAGGGCGGCGGATTGCTCCGCCGCCCTTACATATTGGCTGAGGCCGTCAGGCTTTAGCCGCAGTGGTTAGTGCGGAATGAAGTGCGGGAACTGGAAGATAGCCGTGGGGCTGATAATCACCTGAAAACCGACGACGGTGTCGTTTGCCAGGTGTGTCGATCCGGACGTGTTTACCTGATTGAACGGGTTGTCAGGATTGATCACATATTGGACGAACGGCGTCAGCGTCAGCCCTGGGATGATGCTCAGGGCGTAGTTCAGTTCGAACGCATACTGGTTGTTCGGGTTAGCCCTGTAAGCGGGGCTGCTGTACGCCGTATTTTCGATATACTTGGTAGCAATGAACCCCAAGGTGTCGCGCGGCCTGACCGCACCAAACGGTGCCCGGTCGTACAGACCAACGTCATACTGCCCCCAGAACGGGCCGCCGCCGCTATAAGTAACCGCACCGGCGAACAGTGTCACACTCTGATTGGTTTCCCGATTCGGACGCCAGATTGTCTGCTCGGCCTGCGCCCAGAACGACGTACGATCCCGCTTTTCCGCCCCGCCACCGACAGGAGCATAGGCAGCGGTGTCCACGTAGAAGCCAACATCGTATTTCGAGGGAAGGGCGGCGGATCTGAAGCTTGTCTGATAGCCGACCTCAACTGGGGCAAACACACCGACCGAGTGCTCTGCGTTCCAGTTGAAACCGGTGGACATATATCCAGCCTGGCTCGGATCCTCGTTATACAAACCCGCGCGGATGTAAATCTCCGGCGTCGCCTGGATGTTGATGCGACCGCCCCACTGTGACCAACCGAACGGGGAACTGTCCTGCATGAAGTAGAACGAACCCGGCTGCGCACAAATAATGGAACTGACGAACGCACACGACACGTCGGAGAACATGAAGTCGAATGTCGGCTGAGTGCGGCCGGCAACGATGTCAATACGGTCGTTCAGGAAACCCTGTTCCCAGAAGAACTGCGACATATTCCAGTTCAGCGGCTCCTGGTCAGCCTGCAGCAGGGCGCTTGTCCCACCCAGTCCGCCGTAGCCAAGGCCGATGCCGCTACGTTCGTTAAACGCAATGTGCAACGATGCGCTTGGAATACCCAGCATCGTTTGAAGATCGAGAGTGATAAAGGCAGCCGCGTTTCCCGCGGGCATGACACCCTTCTGCCCAAGGCCACCCGAAACGAGTGCCGAGACGGTTTCGTTGTAACCCAGGTCGATAAACACGCCCTTCGCCGCCAGATTTTGGCCAAGCGCGACAATGGAATCGAACCCGTTTGTGGGAGCCGCGGCAGGCGCTGCACTTTGAGCAAAAGCCGGCGCTCCGACTGCTGCCAAGGCACAGGCTACCACCGCCCGGCTGGTGTAAGTGACACCACGTTTCTTACTCATTTAAGTCTCCTGTTTAGAGTGTCTAAGGACGTTGCCGATGCAACGGTTTAGGACATCGGCCACCCGGCGCGCCCGGACATCGGGTCGCACCGGACGATTCGTAAACTTATTTCGGTGTCATCGCCGAGCTGGCCTGACGTTCGCGAACAATCGACCGGGTCAGATCGGCCGCAAACTGACTGTTTGCCGCCATCGCGTAATCCAGCGCCCGGGCCGGTTGTCCAGGATTTGGCAGATCCATCACGGTTGGGCTGACCGGCGCCACGAAAGCCGCTACCAGATTGCCGGACGTAGAATCGACAATCTTACCGGAAATCGTCACTGTGCCCGGCAAAAACACGTTTCTGTTGGGCATGCCCGGCAAAGGTTCCGGATAGATGCCGCTTTGATTGTAATTCGGCTGCGGCGGCGAAATTTTCGCCACAACCAGATCGATTGTGGCAACCCCAGGACCGGCGGCGTTCACGATCTTGAACCGGTGGCCCATTTCGGCCCGGACTTCCTTGGTCAGGTTAGCCGCCACCGAATCGGCCTGTTCCGGAGTCAAATCGGCAAATGAAGAACCCTGACCACGAAACACCGTGGCAGCCGGAATCATGTAAGCCTTGATCGAACGATCATAAGACGCAATGTCCGGCGACCGCCAAACCCGCGCACCGGGGGTCGCCGCCCCAGCCAGATCGGGCGCGGCTTTCAGGGGAACGTTTGTGTCCAGTGCCGTGGCGCCAGGATTGGCGCAGCCTGACAGAAGCAGCACAACAGCAGCCACCGAAGCCGATGGAATCGCAGCCATACGTGGCATTTCACGCAACGCACGGACCAGGAAATTACTATTGAGAACCGATATCACAACGAACATTCCTCCGAAACAGACTGACTGTCGCCGGCTTCCCAATGGGCGACCGAAGCAGGCAGGTTTGGATTGAGGCCACAGGCAATACGCCGATTTCGTGTGCCTGACCCGTTACGCGCAACTATTTTTATACCGCTCCCGATCGCTACGCCGTGTCGACATATTCGACTGCCGTGACGACAGGGATGGCGTTTTGTTAAAAACACGTTATGCGCGTTGAGCCGATAGCGTCAACCGCTGGAACGCCTGCGATGGTGTAAGAGACACGGGCTGTAGTATTTTTGTCACAGATGCCAGTCGCGCCCCCAGTTTTCCGTCGCCGCCCGGATGGCGCATTGGCTTAATACCGGCAGTTTGGAAGGAAAACGGCAATGGCGCACACAATCAGTCCATACGCAGGGAAAACGCTCGCTCCGGCGGCGCGGGTCAACACGCCGCGGCTCGTTACCGCCTACTTCGCCGGCCGGCCCGACCCGGGAATCGCAGCGCAACGTGTCGCCTTCGGCACGTCCGGCCATCGCGGATCGGCCTTCGCCAATGCGTTCAACGAAGCCCATATCCTGGCGATCGCCCAAGCCATCTGTCAGCACCGGATTCAGGCCGGCATCGGCGGTCCGCTGTTCGTCGGCATCGACACCCACGCTTTGTCGGAACCGGCCTTTGCCAGCGCGCTGGAGGTGTTCGCCGCCAACGGCGTTGAAACCATGATCGACGCGCAAGGCGGCTTTACGCCCACGCCCGTCATCTCTCATGCCATCCTGACCTACAACCGGAACCGCACGCATAACCTGGCCGACGGGGTCGTGATCACCCCGTCGCATAACCCGCCGGAAGACGGCGGCTTCAAATACAACCCGCCCAATGGGGGACCCGCGGATACCGCGATTACCGGCGCCATCGAACGCGCCGCCAACGCGCTGCTGGAAAACAGCCTGAACGGGGTGCGCCGCATCCCGCTAAACCGGGCACTGACCGCGCCCAACGTCCATCGTCACGACTATATCGGACCCTACGTCGCCGGCCTCGGCGGCGTTGTGGATATGGCGGCGATCCGGGCGTCCGGCGTGAAGATCGGAATCGATCCGCTGGGTGGCGCCAGCGTGCAATACTGGCAACCCATCATCGAGCGCTACGGCATCGCCGCGGCGGTCGTCAGCGACACGGTCGATCCGGCGTTCGGCTTCATGACCGCCGACTGGGACGGAAAAATCCGCATGGATTGCTCCTCCCCCTATGCCATGGCGCGGCTGATCGGCATGCGCGACTCGTTCGACGTGGCGTTCGCCAACGATACCGATGCCGACCGGCACGGGATCGTCACCCGGTCGGGCGGTCTGATGAACCCGAACCATTACCTTGCCGCGGCCATCGCTTATTTGTTCGCCAACCGCCCCGGCTGGGGCAGCGGGCGCGCCGTCGGCAAAACCATCGTCAGCAGCGGCATCATCGACCGGGTGGCGGCCAGCCTAGGCGTCCCGGTCCTCGAGGTCCCTGTCGGCTTCAAATGGTTCGTCGATGGCCTGATCGATGGGTCGCTGGGTTTCGCTGGGGAGGAAAGCGCTGGCGCGTCGTTCTCCGCCCGCGACGGATCGGTATGGAGCACGGACAAGGACGGCCTGATCGCCGGACTGCTGGCCGCCGAAATAACCGCCGTTAGCGGACGCGACCCGAACGAAATGTTCAATAAGCTAACCGGATCGCTGGGCGTGCCGTTTTACGAACGGATCGACGCGCCGGCAACGGTTCGGCAGAAGGATGTGCTGAAACGGGCGACACCGGACCGCCTTGGCCTGAAAACCCTGGCTGGGGATCCGGTCGTCGCGGCAATGACGACCGCGCCCGGAAACAACGCCGCGTTCGGCGGCATCAAGGTTGTCACAGAAAACGGCTGGTTCGCCGCTCGGCCGTCCGGAACCGAAGACGTCTATAAAATCTACGCCGAGAGTTTCCACGGCGAAGACCAACTGCGACGCATCCAGCATGAGGCGCAGGACGCCGTTTCGCGGCTGTTTGCGGCGGAAGGGCCCTGATCGCCCCTTCCGGCGCCGCACCGAACTGCTAAACAGGCGGCATGAACACCGCCCCATCCATCCGCACCGGCACCCGGGGTTCCCCGCTGGCGCTGGTGCAAACCCGCACCTTTCTGCGACTTCTCGCCGCCATTCCCGGCGCGGACGCAGGGGAAGAAATCGTTATCGCCACCACCGGCGACGCGATTCTGGACCGGCCGCTGGCCGATATCGGCGGCAAGGGATTGTTCGCCAAGGAAATTCATGAGGCGCTGCTGGACAACCGCATCGACTGCGCGGTTCACAGCCTGAAGGACCTGGAAACGGCATTGCCGCCGGGGATCGAGCTTGGCTGCGTGCTGCGGCGCGAAGACCCGCGCGATGTTCTTATAATAAGCGATCCGCGATCAGCGGCGGAGGCCCCCGATCCGTTCGATGCCCTTCCGAATGCGGCACTGGTCGGCACGTCGTCGGTTCGCCGCCAGGCGCAGTTGCTGCACCGCCGGCCCGATCTGCGGGTCGCGTCCATCCGAGGCAATGTGCAAACCCGGCTGCGTAAGCTGAACGCTGGCGAGTTCCAGGCCAGCCTGCTGGCACTGGCCGGCCTGCGCAGACTGGAAATCGACGTGCCAGGCATGGTCGTCCTGAACCCGGATATCATGGTCCCCGCGGCTGCGCAGGGCATTGTCGGCGTGACAGTGCGCGCCGGGGATACAAGGCTGCGCGCGACGCTGGCGGCAATGGAGGACTCCGCTGCCCGCATCGCCGCCACGGCGGAACGGGGATTGCTGGCCAGCCTGGACGGGTCGTGCCGCACCCCGATCGGCGCCCACGCCCGCCTGTTGCCGGATGGACGTCTGTCGCTGACGGGCCTGGTCGCCCGTGCCGACGGATCGTTCCTGCTGAAACGCACGCTGGATGGCGCTGCGACCGACGCAAAGCGCATGGGCGAGGAACTCGGCGCGATGCTGCGCGGCAACAGCCCCGCCGATCTGTTCGCCTGAGAATACGCCGAGCAACGATCGCTTCGGATTGCGGTGCCGGACTGTGGTTCGGCATGGAAAACAGCCTGCACCGGCGGGTGGATGTCGTAATGAGAGAGAGGACCGGATCGGCAACCGTTTGCCGCAATGGCTTAGCCGCGACGGAACGTCACCACCAGCACATCGCGATAGCCGGGTTCCGCCGGATCGAGCGGCTCCACCGGCGTTACCCCGTGCAACACCCGTGCATCGTCCACCAGGGCCGCGTCGAACGGCGCGGTCAGGGTGAAGTGGCCTAGTGCGGTCCCCGCCAGATCATGTACCGAGGTCATACCGCTGGCGATATTGCGGCGGTTCACCATCAGCACGAGCACGTAATCCACGCCATCGCGATGCAGGCCCTCGGGGGTCGGGCGGCCCTCCAGGCCGAACCTTGCCTCGATGCGGAACTGGTGGATTTCCACATGCCAGACAGGGGCTGGGCCGATCATGCCGAATAAGTCCCGGCAGAAGACCAGGATCGTGGTCATCGTGGGCCCGGCGCCCACGACCTCCGTCACCGGCTCGAACCAGCGTTCGATGCCTCCGTTCAGCGTATTGTAATCGCGGCTTTGGTAGTGCGGCTGGGCGGGTTGGCGCGCCACGCCCGCGGCGCCGACCGCGAACACGGCGTGGCGCCGTTTCCGGTATCGTCCGCCATCGGCCATGTAAGTATCGGATCCCAGATCGTCCCAACTGGCGGCAAACACGTCCCAATCGGTCAGGGAGCCCGCTTGTCCCAGCAAACCGCGCATCGCCTCACCCCGAACGAAGGTGTAACCATCGATCCGGAGCAAATCAGTTAGCTGCTTGAGCGTGTGCATGGTCTTCCCCCTTCGCGGCAGGGGTCTGGACCGGCATTGTCACAGCGACCGACTGTGCCGGGTTGTAAATCCTGATCCCCAGCTCCTGAAACCGTCGCTTCATGCGCCGGTTGAATTCGCGTTGCACGCTCCATCGGCCGGAATCCGTACATACTATCTGTCCGACGATCGTCGCCTGTGCTCCATCGACCTTATCGATTCCCCAAAGCTGGAAGTCGCTCAGCATCCTGGCCGAAAAATCGGACTCGGCCCGCATACCGGCCACGATTTCCTTGAGTTCTCCAGCGACCCGGTCGGTATCTTCGTCATAGCCGACGCTGACCGAAACTGCTGCGTTGCCCAGTCCACGATTGCTGTTGGTCACGCTGGTCACCGAACTGAACGGAATGATGTGGACCGATCCGTCGCCCGCGCGAAGACGGATGGTACGAACCGACAGCGCTTCCACAACACCGGAAAGGCCAGAGACGGAAACGAAATCGCCGACCTGCATGGCATTTTCCAGCAGAAGAAAAATCCCTGTGATCAGGTCTTGCACCAATTTCTGCGAACCGAAGCCGATAGCAACGCCGACGATGCCCGCACCGGCCAGCAAAGGCGCAATGTTGATTCCGACTTCTCCCAGGATCATCAGGCCGGCAACCACGGCAATCGCGATCAGCACCGTTGTACGCAATAGCGGCAGCAAAGTTCGTAACCGAGCGGACTTGGCTAGCTGAGCTTCTCGCTGTAGCCGGTCCAGATATTGCTGAAACCCGCCGTTGATCGCCTCCCAAACGCCGAACGCCATAACGATCGTCAGCATCAGCGATCCGCTGGCCGACAGAATGCGTTGGCCAAGGTTGCTATCGATCAGCCAGAGGAAGGTGTTGAGCCCGTAAAGTTGCAGCAAACCAAGTATGGCCAACAGATAGATCATCGCCCGCAAGGCAAGCGTCACCACCGGATGGTAGCGGCGCAGTCTTGTTTGCAGGCCAGGCGACAGCATGGCGGTTTCGGAGACGGCCGGCAGCAGGATTCGATCCGCTACTCCCAGTAAAACCACCAGCGCCAGCCGCGCACCGATCATCACAAGTGCGGTGATTATGAAATAATGCAGGACCACTACATATCCATCGCGGACCTCGATCGCCGATATCAGCCAGGACGCGGTCAAAAAGAACAGCGCGATCCAGTGCCACGATCCGGCGAAGCGATTACGCACGGTTGCAACCGGTCCTGTCGCCTCCGCTTCGGCGCGCAGCCAGTGACGCACGGCCCGACGCTTCTGGACGACCATGATCGCCACACAGATATGCAGAACCAGACTAACGGCTTTGTCCAGCGCATCGTGAGCGAGATCCGAAAGGCCAAGCAAAAGTCCGGCTTCGCCGATCGCATAGCCGATCACGCCGATTAGAATGAGCCGGCGGCTCCAGCGCATGAGGTAGATCGCGTTTGTATCGCGCAACTGAAACAGCCGCAGGCGGGAGGCGTTTGGCGACAGCAGCATGTGTACAACGCAGAGCAACGCCGCGCAGAGTGCGTATGAATCGATCGCGGCCAGAACAATCAGCCGGCTTTCGGGGTGCCCTCCCAGGCTGGTCCCAGCGATCAGGTGGCCGATCAGCAGAATAGCGATAACCGGCACCAATTCCAGCAGCAGCCGCGAGAACATGAGCGGAATGCGCTTGAGCAGGATCCATGGTGTGGGGCCGGATCGCTTGAGGGCAGGCGCTTCTGTGTTGCCGGCCTCGGCACGCGCCAGCGCGTCCTCCGCATCGTCGGTCGCCGGGGCCACGGGTTCGGAGGGACTATCGCCGGCAGCGACTGGCCGGACGAAGGGGGCCAGGCCCTCCAGCCGTTCGATTGGGTGGCGCATGATCCAGCGCAGGCCATATTCGACAGCGGCGGCACAGGCCAGGACCAGGGCAATGCGCCAGATCGTATCGGCCAGAAGCGAACGCGCGGTTTGGTTGGTCGTCATCACGACCACCCAGCCGTACAACAAGGCCAGGCTTTGCGCGGCGTTGAGGGCATCCATCGCCCGGTCGCCCATCTGGCTGACAAATTCGGATGCCCGAAACAGCACCTGTGCGCCAAGACTATTGGGCGGGAGTTGGATTTTCAGGCCCTCGACGCCGGTTACGGCGGCGGGGGTGGCCGGTTTGAGTGCCGCTGTCCCGGTCGGCGCCGCCGGCTGCGCCTTGACGATCGCGCTCAGGGTCGCCGCGAACTCCGCGCGTTTGGCGGGATCGGACAAGACCTCCAGCGCCGTGCGCGCTTGTTCGGCCGAGATCGCGGGCGGCGCGGCTCCGGCTTTCTGTGCCGAAACGGGGTCCGGCACCCAGGATAAGGCAAAGGCAAGAAGGATAAGGATAGCGCGTATCATCCGGCGGGTACGACCACAATTGCCGCGGGCCGGTCAATGTAATTCCGGAAATCGATCATCGGCGCGGGCATCGCGCGCGGTGCGACCTGCACAAAGTCATGGAACATACTATTATCCGCTAATGCACAATGTCATGATCGCCCTGATCGGAATCCTCATGTTGGCCACCCTGGGCGTCCTGGTTGCTGGCATGGTAGGGATGGCACGCGAAACCGATCCGCGACGGTCTAACAAACTGATGCAGTGGCGGGTTATTCTTCAAGGCGCGACGGTCCTGTTGTTCGTGATCCTTATGAGCCTTTTGCGCTCCTGATCCGCGTATCGATGGCGTGTTGCCGCCCACGTTTGACATACGGAAACCCGGTCAATATGGTCCGCCATCCTCTCGCAGGTGCGAAATGGCGGTCGGAACAAAGCGTGTACCAATCGCGATGGCTGCGTGTTCATCAACGTCCTTAGGAAGCGGTACGGTTTCCCATGAAGATAATTGTCCCCGTCAAACGGGTTGTCGACTATAACGTCAAGGTCCGCGTGAAGTCCGACGGGACCGGGATCGAGACCGCCGGCGTAAAAATGTCGATGAATCCGTTCGACGAAATCGCCGTCGAGGAAGCCGTGCGCCTGAAGGAAAAGGGTGTGGCAACCGAAATTATCGCGGTGTCCATGGGTGTCGCGCAATGCGCGGAAACCATCCGTACCGCGCTGGCGATGGGTGCCGATCGCGGGATCCTGGTAGAAAGCGATGCCGAGCTGCAGCCACTGGCCGTAGCCAAGTTGTTGAAGGCAATCGTTGATCAGGAACAACCGCAGCTCGTGATCCTTGGAAAACAGGCGATCGACGACGACATGAGCGCCACGGGCCAGATGCTGGCGGCGCTGCTCGGCTGGTCGCAGGGTACCTTCGCGTCGAAACTGGCGGTCGAGGGCGATACATTGATCGTAACCCGCGAGGTCGATGGCGGGCTGGAAACGGTCGCGCTGACCCTGCCATCCATAGTGACGACGGATTTGCGGTTGAACGAACCGCGCTACGCGTCGCTGCCGAACATCATGAAGGCGCGTAAAAAGCCGATCGCCACCATGAAGCCGGCCGATCTGGGCATCGATGTGACGCCGCGCCTGACCGTCATCAAGGTTTCCGAACCGCCGAAACGCAAGGCCGGACAGAAGGTTGGATCGGTGGCGGAATTGGTGAGCAAACTGAAAACCGAAGCGAAGGTGATCTGACGATGACGAGCCTGGTTCTTCTTGAGTTCGACGCATCGGGCATCAAGCAACCGTCCCGCAGCGCCGTGGCCGCCGCTTCCGCCCTGGGCGAGGTCCATGTTCTGGTGGCTGGCGCCGGCCTGGGAGATGCCGTGGCGGCAGCGGCGAAACTGCCCGGTGTGACAAAGGTATTGGTGGCGGATCATCCCGTGCTGGATCATCTTCTGGCAGAACCGGCGGCGGCGCTGCTGTTGTCGCTGGCACCGGCCTATTCGCATCTGCTGGCGGCCACGACAGCGGTGGGCAAAAATGTGATGCCACGGGTTGCCGCGCTGTTGGACGTGCAGCCGATCAGCGACATAGCAGGTGTGGAGAACGCCGACACGTTCATCCGGCCGATCTATGCCGGCAACGGACTGGCGACGGTGAAATCGTCCGACACCAAAAAAATCATCACGGTTCGTGCCGCGAGCTTTGACCCGATCGCCGCCGAAGGCGGCAATGCCACGATCGAGAACGTGACGGTTGGCGCCATGCCCGGCCTGTCAAGATTTGTATCGGCCGAGCTATCCAAAAGCGAACGGCCAGAACTAACCGCGGCGAGGGTGGTGATTTCTGGCGGACGCGGTATGCAGAATGGCGATAACTTTAAGCTTATCGAGCCGATCGCCGATAAGCTTGGCGCGGCGGTCGGTGCATCGCGAGCCGCCGTGGATGCAGGCTTCGTGCCCAATGAGTTCCAGGTCGGACAGACCGGAAAAATCGTCGCGCCAGACCTTTATATCGCTGTCGGTATTTCGGGTGCCATCCAGCATCTGGCCGGCATGAAGGACAGCAAGGTCATCGTAGCGATCAACAAGGATGAGGAAGCGCCCATCTTCCAGGTCGCCGATTACGGCCTGGTAGCCGATCTGTTCACCGCGCTGCCGGAACTGGCGGCCGAACTGGAGCGCTCCTGAATGAATATCGACGTCAATCTCGTTACGGGCCAGCCGAGTGGAAGCATGGCGCCCTTAGCCACCGAACCGCCCAACATTCGGTCGGTTGGGATTATCGGTGCTGGGCAGATGGGCAACGGTATCGCCCATGTGTGCGCCCTGGCGGGCTTGCCCGTGACGATCGTCGATATCAAGCAGGATGCGCTCAGCAAGGCTATGACGATTATGGGCCGCAACCTGGCCCGGCAGGTCAACCGGTCTATCATCTCGTCGGATCAGCGGGACGAAGCGCTGGCTTTGGTCAGTACCTCCACCGAATATGCAGCGTTGGGCACCGTGGATCTGGTGATCGAGGCGGCGACTGAAAAAGAAGACGTGAAGCGCATTGTATTTAAGGCGCTGATCCCGAACCTAAAGCCGTCTTGCCTGGTAGCGTCCAATACCTCATCCATCTCCATTACCCGGCTCGGCGCGGCGACCGACCGACCGGAAAAATTTATCGGCATGCACTTCATGAATCCCGTTCCGGTCATGAAGCTGGTCGAAATCATCCGTGGCATCGCGACGGACGAACCAACCTTTCAGGCCGTGCGCAATCTGGCGCAAAAGCTCGGCAAGGTCAGTGCGGTGTCGGAGGATTTTCCGGCCTTCATCGTGAACCGTATTCTGGTACCGATGATTAATGAGGCGGTTTACGCCCTGTACGAAGGCGTCGGATCTGTTTCGGCGATCGATACGTCTATGAAGCTGGGCGCCAACCACCCGATGGGTCCGCTGGAACTCGCTGATTTCATTGGGCTGGATACGTGTCTGTCGATCATGCAAGTGCTGCACGAAGGCCTTGCCGACAGCAAATATCGGCCGTGCCCACTGCTGGTAAAATATGTCGAAGCTGGTTGGTACGGCCGCAAAACCGGCCGGGGATTTTACGATTATACACAGACTCCGCCTCGTCCGACCCGATAAGCAAAGTAGGCCATTTAAGCCGCTTGCCGCGGTATTTCCGCAGCATAATGCCGGACTTTCGCAGGATACTGCTCACACGTCCGTTCCCGCGGGAGTTGGGATCGGCGGCCCCTGCAATAACCCTCCGGCTTTGTGCGATCGCTCTACGTGTCCGTGGGAGCGATCGTCCCCCTTCAACGCGTTTCTCTGGCGATTGAGCGTCCGAGGCCGGCAACCCGCTATAGCTTCTGGCGTTACAGCGCGGAGCAAACGCGGAGTCATACAATGATGAAAACCTTAATTCTTCCGGTGATCGCCGGCTTCGGCCTGTTCGTCGCCGGTGCGGCACCAGCGATGGCAAAGGGCTGCATCAAGGGTGCCGTTGTCGGCGGTGTTGCCGGTCATATGGCGCATCACGGGGTTCTGGGCGCGGCCGGCGGTTGCGCGGTGGGGCATCATATGGCGGCGAAAAAGCAGAAGCAGGCCTCGCAAGCGCAATAGGCCCGTCATTCGTGGGCCAGAATCCAGTCGTCGATAAAGCTGGCCAGCCCGTTCGCGTGGAAATCCCGGCGCAGGGCGGCTTCATCGTAATCGTCGCGTACCCAGTCCAGAAACGGCTTGCGTCCCTCGGCGTCCCGCTGGTACCGCAAGAAGAAAGCATCCAGAATACCCGTCCGGGCCTGCCGGATGTGTCCGAACCGCCAGGACAAGTGGCGCAACGCATCGGCCGCCGTGCCGCCCGCGAACATCGTCATCAATCCGGAGGCCAGCCCCGCCCTGTCCGCGCCGGACTTACAGTGCATCACGGCGGGCGTCCGCATCGATGCATAGATGCCATACAAGCGCATGATCCGGTCCCGTTGCGGCGCGCCGCGGCTTTCAAACGCCATGTCGTGGAAGTCCAGGCCGAGCGCCAGGGCGGCTTCGCGCGATAGGGCGTCGGATCCGCTTTGGGTCTTGCCGCGCAGGTTGATCAGGGTCCGCACCCCCAGACGCCGCGCCATCCGGCGCAGCCGGACCGGGGTTGGATGGTTACAGCGATAAACCTTGCCCGGAAGCACGGGCGCGAGGTTGCCCCAGATCAGCCGGAACACCGCATGGTCGATGAACAGCGAGTCGATCCAGGCGACAAGACGGCCTTTGCGCGTACTGAGATCGCCGTCGAAGATGGAATTCATGCGTAAGGCGGCCGGTTCCGTGGAAAAGGGAGCGCATATGGCCATGGCCGGCGCGCCAAGGCAAACAACCAGCGCGGATTGCCTAGCCGAACCGCGGCCTTAGCCAGCCACCCGGACCATCCAGGCCCCCGCCATCGCCACGGCGTCCCTGGCTTTCCGCACCGCTCCGGTGGCACGCAGGAAGCCATGTACCGTGCCGGCGAACGTCGCTGTTTCCACCGCCACCCCGGATGCGCGCAGCTTCGCCACCAGCGCCTCGCCTTCCGATCGCAGCACATCCAGTTCCGCCAGCAGCACCATGACAGGCGGCAAACCGGTCAGATCGGCGCGCAGCGGCGCCGCCAGCGGGTGCAGTCGGTCGATGTCGTGCGGCACATATACGCTCCAGTAAAACGCCATCCGTTCGGTATTCAGCCCGAACCCGCCCGCGCCGAATTCGCGGTAGCTGGGCGTGTCGAACCGCGAATCGCTGACCGGATAATTCGCCAGTATCCCGGCCAGAACAGGACCGCCGGTATCGCGCAGCAGCAGTGCCGTCGCCAGGGCCAGATTGCCGCCCGCCGAATCGCCGCCAACGAAAATCCGGGTCGGATCCAGACCCCAATCCGAACCGTGTTCCGACACAAACCGTACCACGGCGGCACATTCCTCCAGCGCCTGGGGGAATTTTGCCTCCGGCGACAACGCATAATCCACGCTGACCACCGCGACCGGGCCCGACGCCGCATATTCCCGCGTCATCCGGTCATGCGTGTCCACATTCGCCCACACCCAGCCGCCGCCATGGAAATAGACCAGCGTGGGGACAAGTCGATCCGTGACCGGCCGGAACACCCGGCAGAATATCCGCCGCCCGCGCGCGTCCACGTACCGGTCGGCGGTTTCCGCCATGGCCGGCCCGCCGGACGCGGTTCGCATCCCCAGCAGGTCGTTGATCCGACGATGCGGCGCCAGGGGCAGTTCCACCTTAACGGCCGGATAGGCGGCCGCTGCTTTCTCTTGTTCGGCGGTGAACGCGGCCATTTCCGGGTCCCAGCGCGATCGATCCGGCATTCTTGCGTCTCCTCTCCCAGCGTGAGCCTGCTATGCAACGTCAGGCCGCATGAGATTGCAACTTGCCTCCGGTCCCTGGCGATCCGTTATGCTGCGATGCAACATCGATAGACACCCATGACTGTTCCGCGTTTCAACTCCTCCGGCCGCTTCGATCCGGCCTGCTTGTTTCGCCCGGCATCGGTTGCCGTAATCGGCGCGGAAACCGAAACCGGCGCCCATTTCGCCGCCAATCTCGCGCTGTCGGGTTTCACTGGCGATTTGCAGGCGGTGCGGGATGCCGCGGACCTGGCGTCCGGCCCCCAGCTTGCCGTCGTGGCCGTCCCGACGGACCGGATCGGGCAGTCCATGGCGCAGTTGGCGGCGCGTGGCTGCTTCGCCGCGATCGTCCCGGGGCCATGCGAAGACCTGCACGAACACACAGCGCGCACCGGTGTTCGCGCCCTTGGGCCGCACGCGTTCGGCATCGCCATCCCCCGCCTGAACCTGAATGCCAGCCGGTCCCATCTTCCGCCGCCGCCGGGCCGGCTGGCGCTGGTCTGCCAATCGTCGTCCCTGGCCCGGACGGCGATCGACTGGGCGGAGCCGAACGGCGTTGGCTTCAGCCACATCGTTGGCCTAGGCCGCAACGCCGATATCGGATTCGGCATCGCCCTGGACTGGCTGTCGCGCGGCCCGGGCACCGGCACCATCCTGCTGGACATTCGCCGCATCAAGAACCACCGCGTATTTCTGTCCGCCGCGCGCGCCGCCGCTAAGCTACGCCCCGTGGTCGCCATCCGGGCCGGGCTGCGCCTTCTGGACGGGGACGGCGCCGCGGCGTTGTCGTTCGAGGCCGCGTTGCGCCGAGCCGGCGTGCTGTTCGTCGAACGGTGGGAAGACCTTCTGGCGGCCGCCGAAACCTTGTCCCGCGCGACAGCCGTGCGTTCGGGCCCGTTCCGCGACACGCTTGCGATCGTCAGCACCGCCATCGGCCCCGGTCGCCTTGCCGCGGACAGCGTGCTGCGCCATGGCCTGCGCCTGCGGGCGGATGAGGCGATAACGGTGGTTACACCTGCCGATCTTGCGTCCACTGCCTTTGCCCTCGCCGCGCTGGCGGATGCCGGCGGAGTGCTGGCGGTCCACGCCCCGCACGGCCGGCAGGATGACGCGGCCATCGCTAGGCTGTGCCAGCCGCCGCACGGGTTGCGCGCCCCGCTGCTGGTGTGCGCAATGGGCGAAACCACTGGCGCGATTCACCGCCGGACACTGGCGCGCGCCGGTTTGCCGGTCTTCGCCACGCCCGATCAGGCCGTTCAGGGCTTCGAGCATTTGGTGCGCGACAGCCGCAATCGCGAAGCCGCACGCGAACTTCCGCCCAGCACCGTATTGGATCAGCACCCCGACCGGGATTGGATACGCCGGTGTTTCGCCCGTGTACGGGCGAGCGGACGCCTTTCCTTGACCCAGGACGAGGCATTGGGCGTTCTGTCCGCCTGCGGGATCCCTACCACGCCGGCCCGCGTCGCGGCCAGTGCGGCGGATGCGGCAGCGGCGGCGGAGTCGCTGAGCTTCCCAACGGTGTTAAAGATTCGCGACACCGCCGCTCCGACAGACCGACTGTTCGGCAGTGTTATGTTCGACCTGTACGACTCCGCGCAGGTCGCGGGAGCAACCGCCTTGTTGTCCGCCCGGGCGCGCCGCCACGGCCTGAGCGGGGAGGTACTGGTGCAGCGCCATGCCGCCCGCGCACGGGAAGTCGCGATACGGGTCGCCGACGACGCGACATTTGGTCCAACGATCGTATTCGGCGGCGGGGGAACGGCGGCCAGCCCCGAAGACCGGGCGGCCGATCTGCCGCCGCTGAACCTGCCGCTGGCACAGGCCCTGATCCGGCGCTCCCGCACCGGCGCAATGCTGGAACACAAGCTGCGCGACCACGCCCCGGCCGATAGCGAGGCCGTGGCACAGGCGCTGGTGCGGATCAGTCAAGCCATTATCGATTTCCCGGACATCGCGGTGCTGGAAGTGCCGTCGTTGTTCGCCGGTCCGATCGGGGTGCTGGCCGTCGATGCCTGGCTGCGGCTGCGCGCGCCGGAAGAGTCTGTCATGCCGCTGGCCATCGCGCCATATCCGGTGGAATTGACCGAATACGTGGCGGCGGGCGCGGATCGTTTGACCATCCGCCCGATCCGGCCAGAAGACGCCGCCGCCCACATCGCATTCTTCGGCCGGCTGTCTCCCGAAGACGTCCGCTATCGCTTCTTCAGTGCGATGCGCGCCTTGTCCGCCGAACAGACCGCGCGGCTGACCCAGGTCGATTACGACCGGGAAATGGCGTTCATCGCCATCGACGACGCAACCGGCGACACGATCGGCGTTTCCAGGCTGGCCTGCGATTCCGACCGGCGTTCCGGGGAATTCGCGATCATCGTGCAGGCGGACAAAAAGGGACGCGGCATTGCATCGCTGCTGATGCAACCGCTGATCGCCTGGGCGCGAATGCGCGGCCTGACCACTATCGCCGGGCAAATTCTGGCAGATAACCGGCCGATGCTGGCATTCGTTCGGCACCTGGGCTTTACGGTACATCGCATGCCGGACGATCCCGAGGTCATGGAAGCAACGCTACTCATCTCCGAAGCCGTTCCGCCACCGCCGCAACTGCTCGGTTGAACGCTTTCTCCCAGTCTGGATCGACTGAAACGATTCCACCTGACAATTCAATTCCGGTATGAATCATCGCGTTTTGCATGCAACCGTCTGAATGCACCAGAATGCCGTCCGGATCGCGCAGGCCGCCGGATGTGCCGCCAACCGGGCCGGCTTCTGTCCGCGTCAGTCCTTGCCCGAACACAGACTGGAAGAAATCGGCGACCCGCCGTGGATAGGGACGCACATCGCTAGTCCAACCGGCGAGCGGCTTGCCCAGGGCTTTCATATACCCCACCTCGAACGCCGTGCCGGGGTCCATTTCGGGGGTTCGGCGAAACCCATCGAGGCAGAACACCGCGGCATCCAGGCTGTCCATAAGCGCGATGTCGGCTCGGACGATCCGTTCCAGTAAATCCTTGCCGGGCGCGAGGCCTTCGAGGCCGACTTGGTTGTCCAACGGCGCGACGCCCACCACGCCTTGCATTTGGCAGAGCGTTTTCATCCGGCCGAAGATCGCACCCGGGTCGGGTGCGAAGACCATCGGCCCCGCGAGATAAATCCGGCCCGTCACCTAATTCGCCATCCAGGCATGCGCCAGTTCGGCGATTACCGGCATCGTCTTCTTGCAGGAACGTTCAAACCGCTCCAAACTGGCTTCAGCTTGCCAGGCGGACGTATTCGAAGTCCCCCGGCATATTGTCGATACCCTGCCGGGGCGGGGCGATCCAGCCGGCATACTGACCGGGCAGCAACGCGGCGTGCATCAGGCTGGCAATGAAAAGATTGTCGGCCAGCGATGGCAGCATCGTTTCCCGGCGCGCCTGCCAGTCCTCGCTGCTTAAAATCCGCCCCGCCGTGTCGGTATGGATCGCGCTGAATTCCCCGATACGCCGGTTGAACGCCACATGCGGCAAGTCTATGCGGAATGCCATGCCCTCGCGTTCCAGTACCCGGTTCCAGCGGGCAACCCCGGCCGCTGCGTCGTCCACATAATCGTCGCGCAACCGCATATTCAGTGCCGAAAGCGCTGGAACGTCCTCGTTGACGATCATCCCGTTGCGCGGCCGGAGCACCGGATAAACCGACGACGTCAGCAGGTGATCGTCGGTCAACTTGTCTTCCCGGTACCGTCCTTTCAAACCGGAATTGAAAGCATTGGCGGCATTGGTGCTGATTTCGTTACCAAACAAATCCAGCGTCAGGGAAAAGTGCAAATTGGCCTTTTTCTGAATTGTCGGCAGATCGATCACGCCCAGCGCGCGCACCCGTTCGATATCGTACGGATCTTCTATCCCTGCCTGCTTCATCGCTTCGGCGGTGCGCTGGATCACCCGGGCGACGCCGGTTTCACCGACGAACATGTGATGGGCTTCTTCCGTCAGCATGAAGCGGCAGGTGCGCGACAGCGGATCGAAGCCAGATTGTGCCAGTGCCGCCAACTGCATCTTGCCGTCGCGGTCGGTGAAGAACGTGAACATGAAGAACGACAGCCAATCGGGCGTCTGTTCGTTGAACGCCCCCAGCATGCGCGGCGTGTCCTGATGGCCGGAGCGGCGACGCAGCAGGTCGTCGGCTTCCTCCCGTCCGTCGCGACCGAAGTATTTCTGTAGCAGGTACACCATCGCCCACAGATGGCGACCTTCCTCCACATTCACCTGAAACAGATTCCGCATGTCGTACAGCGATGGCGCGGTGGCGCCCAGGTGGCGTTGCTGCTCGACCGAGGCGGGTTCGGTGTCGCCTTGAATAACCAGCAGGCGGCGCAGCATGGCGCGATATTCGCCAGGGACTTCCTGCCAGGCCGGTTCGCCCTTATGCGCGCCGAACGGGATGGTGCGGCCCTCGACCGCCGGCGCCAGCAGAATGCCCCAGCGATATTCCGGCATCCGCACGAAGCCGAATTTCGCCCATCCCTCGCTGCCCACGCCCACCGCCGTGCGCAGATACACGGCGGAATCCTGAAAGCCTTCCGGTCCCATCGATTTCCACCAGTCGATATAGCCGGGGTGCCAGGTTTCAAGCGCCTTGCGAACACGCAAATCGCCGGCAAGCCCGACATTGTTGGGGATCAGTCCGTCGTAGTCGATCTGGCCGCCGTCGGGCATTGGGATAATCCTTTCAGACGCGTTCTGTGTTGAAGTCCGGCCGTATGCCGGACCCATAGCGTTTCAGCGAGCCGGTTTCGCCCACGGCGTTCGGCCGCTGGAATATCCAGTTCTGCCATGCTGTCAGGCGTCCGAAGATGCGGGTTTCCATCGTTTCTGGTCCGGAAAACCGCAAATTGGCTTCCAAGCCGGTCAACGCATCGGGGGAGAACGATGCGCGTTCTTCCAGGATCAGCCGCACCTCGTCGTCCCAGTCGGTTTGGTCGTAGGCGAACGTGACCAGGCCATGATCTTCGGCGGCGGCCGCGTCCAGCGTATCGCCGATCAGTCCGGCAGCGGTCGTCAGCGACTCCGGTTCCCCGTAAAATCGGTTGGCGAGGCGGGACATGCCGTTGCCCATCGGAAACGCCGAGAAATTCAGCGCCGACAGATGCAGCGTCGCCGGCCCGCGATTATCGCCCGCGAGGTGCCCGGCGAACATCGCCGAACGATCCGCCGCGAACACCAGTTCGGCCAGGGTTCCGGCGAAGCAGCTTCCCGGATCGATCAGCGCGATCAGGCTGCGTGCCATCATATCGGTGCGCTTGAACACCCGCTTCAGCAGCAGTCGGATTTCGCGCACCAACCAATCGGTCTGGTACTGTTCCAGCAGGCTGTCGGCCGCCAGAACCAATGCCGGATCGCCCACGGAACGAAAAACGATCAGCCCGATCGACGGCTCATTCAATCGCAAATGCAGCAGCACGTCATCCAGTTCGCGTGCCATCGCTAGCGGCCAGAATGCCGCACCCTGGTCATGGACACCGCGCAGGTCGCCCGGCAGGTCGGACGGCCCGCGGATCGTAATGGTAACCGAACGGCCTGCACGATCCAGCACGGCATGGACGTGCCGATAAGCAATCTTATCGGTGCCAATCGTGCGACCGAGCGGTGTTAGAGCGACGCCCCTGGTGCCAGCCCGATCCGACCGGGCCGCCAGTTCCAGGGCGCGTTCCGTCACTTTCGCCTCCCATGCCGACGGCGGAACGACCTCATCCACCAGCCGCCATTCTACCGCTCGCTTGCCGCGCACGCCTTCCTCGGCCGTGCAGAAAATATCCGCCCGGTCGCGGCGCACGCGGCGCTTGTCCGTCAGCCGCGTCAGACCGCCGGTTCCCGGCAAAACCGCAAGCAAGGGCAATTCTGGCAACGAAACAGATGAGCGCCGGTCGTCGATCAGCATAATGTGGTCGGCCGTCACCGCGAGTTCGTACCCGCCTCCGGCCGCGCTGCCGGCAATCGCCGCCAGATAGATCTGACCGGAATTTTCGGATGCATCCTCGATCGATAACCTGGTTTCATTGGTGAATTTACAGAAATTGACCTTGTGGCCGTGCGAGGACTTGCCGAGCATGCGAATATTGGCACCGGCGCAGAAGACGCCCTCCTTGCCGGATCGCAGCACCACGGTTTTGACTTCCGGATGCTCGAACCGCAGCCGCTGCACCGCATCGGCTAGTTCTATATCCACCCCCAGGTCGTACGAATTCAGTTTCAGCTCATACCCCTCCATCAATCCGCCGGCGGGATCGACATCCATTGTCAGGGTTGCCACCGGCCCGTCAAAGGACAGTTTCCAATGGCGATAGCGGGCCGGGTCGGTCTGGAAATCGATCACGTTGAAGCACCCCGCGGCAGAGTGGCGATGAAGCTGGCGATGGCGGTCAGGGTTGCCTCCCTGGCCTCCAGATGCGGCGAATGCCGGGCCCCGGCGATCGACAATGTCGTTATGGGAACACCGGCATTGGCTTGGAAGATGCGAAGCTGTTCGTCCGAACCGTATGGATCGTCCGAGCCTTGCAGCGCCAGGATGGGCACGCGGATATGCGGCAGGAAGCCGGTGATATCGAAGGCCCGGAAGCGCGGGTCCAGCCAGGCATCGTTCCAACCCCGGAACGCAGTGTCCACGTCACGATGGTATCGTGCCAAACGCGGACGCAGCGCGCCGGTGTCGTAATCCTGCTTTATCCTGCGGATACTGTCGATGTTCATGTCTTCGACAATAAAATGCGCCGCGATGGTGATAAGGCCGAGAAGACCCGTTCCCCCCGACCCGGCATTGATCGCCGCGATCGACGCGCCATCGGAATGCCCGGCCAGCACTGCCTGACGGATACCGGCGGCCGCCAGCACCCGCGGCAGCACCGTAAGCGCTTCGTCGTGCATATACGTCATCGGCCGGGGCAGCGCCGTTCCGGCGGACTGCCCGTAGCCAAACCGCGAATAGGCGAACACCCCCCAGCCTGTCGCCGCCGCCAGCTGTTCCGGCACGTCGCGCCACAGGGCCACACAGCCCAACCCTTCGTGCAGCAGCACAAGCGTCGGCGCCACGGCCGGGTCCGGGCCCCACCAGGCGGCTTCCAACATACCGCCATCCACCTGAATAAATCCGTCCCGCATCACACGTCCCGCAGTCGGAAACGCTGGATTTTTCCTGTCGCCGTCTTGGGGAGGCTGTCCACGAAATCGATCCAGCGCGGATACTTCCACACGCCGATCCGGCCCTTCACATGGGCTTGCAAAGCCGCGGCCAGCCCATCGACGCCCGCACCGCCGTCGCGCAGGATGACAAACGCTTTCGGCTTTACCAGCCCATCCCTGTCGCGCTTGCCGATCACGGCGGCTTCCAGAACCGCGGGATGAGCGATCAACGCCTCCTCGACCTCGAACGGAGATACCCAGACGCCGCTAACCTTCAACATTTCATCGCCGCGGCCCTGAAATCGGAAATAACCATCCGCGTCGCGTGTGTAGGTGTCGCCGGTATAGGTCCATTCGCCCTGGAACGTCCGTCGCGTCTTGGCACGCTGGTTCCAGTATCCCTCGGCCGCGCTGTCGCCCCGGACCACGAGTTCCCCGGCTTCCCCATGCGGCACCGGCCGGTCGTGCTCATCGACGATACGCGCGTCGTAACCGGGCACCGGTTTGCCGCTGCTGCCGTACCGGATATCGTCGGGATGGTTGCTAAGGAAAATATGCAACAACTCGGTGGACCCGATGCCATCGAGGATATCGATCCCGACGATCGACTTCCACCGCGTGCCGATATCGGCCGGCAGCGCCTCGCCGGCGGAAATGCAGCGTCGCAGCCTCGATGATCCGGCACCTGGCCCGATGAATGGATTGGCCAGCAGCCCGGCGTACAGCGTTGGCACACCGCCGAACAGCGTTGGGTTATGCGTCCGCATCGTCTCCAGCACCGCATCGGGCGTGGGCCGCCCGGGAAGCAGCACGGAACAGGCCCCGGCGGACTGCGGAAACGTCAGGCTGTTGCCCAGCCCATACGCATGAAACGCCTTGGCGGCGGAGAACATCGTATCGTCCGGGCGGATTCCCAGCACTTTCGCGCCATACGATTCCGCCGTGAAGCGAAGGCTGGAATGAATATGCCGGACACCCTTGGGCGCGCCAGTGGACCCCGACGAATACAGCCAGAACGCGACTTCGTCCGGCGACGCCGGGGTAGCCGGCGTATCGCCGTCCGCCAGGAAATCGCCGAATCCCTGTTCCGCGGACGATACAATAACCTGACGCACGCCAGTGTTCCGCACCGCCGCCCCCAGCGTTGCCATCAGACCCGCCGACATTGCCACGGCATCGGCGCGGCAATCCGTCAGGATGTAACCAACCGTTTCCGGCGTCAGCAGCGTGTTGATCGGTACCGGCACGGCGCCAGCGTGCATCGTGCCCCAAAACGCGACAGGAAAATCGATCGTGTCTTCCAACAACAGCACAACCCGTCGTTCCCGGCCAACCCCAGCGTTCCGCAAGCCGTTGGAAAAGCGGGAAACCGCGGTCGCCAGTTCGCCATAGGTCAACGACCGCCACGGATCGCGGAACGCCAGGCGCGCTCCATCGCCGAGGGCCACGTGCCGGTCCACGAACCATTCGACCGCATTGCCCGAACTCATTCCGCTACGCTGCTCCCAGATCGTTCATGATCCCGCCATCCGATTTTTATGCATTATACTGCATGTTGCGCCGAAAGGGAAACGCAAAGGACAGCATCGGCCATAGGTGTCGGGCAGGGGCTGGCACTGGCGCCGACGCGGATGCCGGGGTATGCCGCGATACCGGAACGCACCCAAGGAATTCACCATGGCCACCAACAAACGCAAAGTGCTGCTGCCCCACGTCATGGACCAGCAGGGCATCGCCATTATCCGCGCCCGCGACGACATCCACATGGTCATCTACCCCGCTGGCATCGGGCAGGCCGATCTGCTGCCGCAACTGGCCGACTGCGCCGGCATCGCCCTGTCCGGCACGCCGTTCAAACAGACCGAGATGGACGCATCCCCGGCCATGCGCGTCGTGGCCCGCATCGGCGTCGGCTACGACGCCGTCGAAGTCCCCGCCCTGACCGTCCGGCAGGTTCCACTGATGGTCGCGGGAACCGCCAATTCAACGAGCGTCGCGGAGCAGGCATTCCACATGATGATCGCGCTGGCGAAGAAGAACCGCGCGATGGACAGGCTGGTGAAGGACGGCAAATGGACCGACCGTCACAGCCATTTGCCGATGGAGATCGCGGGCAAAACCGTCCTGATCGTCGGTTTCGGCCGGATCGGCACCCGTTCCGCCCGTCGCTGCCTCGGCTTCGACATGAACGTGCTGGTCTTCGATCCATATGTGGACCCGGCGTCGATCGTTGCCGCCGGCTGCGAGGCCGTGGCCGATCTGGACGCAGCCCTGCCGCGCGCCGATTTTGTTTCCGTCCACTGTCCGAAAAGCCCGGCCACCATCGGGTTGATTGGTGTGGCAAGGCTGGCGCTGATGAAACCCGGCGCATTTCTGGTGAACACCGCCCGCGGCGGCATTATCGACGAACCAGCGCTCTACGATGCGTTGAAATCCGGCCATCTTGGCGGGGCGGGGCTGGACGTGTTCGACATGGAGCCGACGCCGGTCAACAACGATTTGCTGACCCTTGATACGGTAATCGCATCGCCGCACATGGCGGGGGTCACGGTCGAATCCATGGCAGCCATGGCAGTCGCCACGGCGCAAAACATACTGGGAGTGCTGGACGGTACCCCGAACAAGGCGAATGCGATCAATCCAGAGGTGTTCGGCTGATCGTATTCGGGGCGGCACCGAGCCGCCCCGTCAGGCCTTTGCGACCAGCTTCGCCTTCGCCGCCTCTGCCAAAAACCGGGACCGGTTGGCCGTCACCCGATCGATCGCCGCAACAACGTCCTTCGGCAGCATCACATTGATCCGGACCGACTGCGCCGGCCGTGTCGCGGATTCAACCAGGAACGCGACCGCATCGCGGTTTTCCAGATCGTTCATGATCGTATCGAGCGACGATGGTTCGGGAATTGGCGCCCGGTCGGTCAGCATGCCTTCAATGTGCAGTTCCAGTGCCTCGGTCGCCATCTTCCGAGCCTCGTCCAGTGTCTCACCCGCCGTCGCGCAGCCAGGGAAATCAGGAAAATCGACCCCGAAGTCGGAACCTGGTTCCTTGCGCAACAATGCGATGTAGGCCGTCATGGCATCACCTGAGTTTCACGCCGGACTGCTTTTCGATGCTGCGAACCGTCCCGATTGGAAGGTCTCGCTTAGGATGTGGCACCGTGACACGGCCCGGCACCGTGGGGTGCGTGAACTGCCAATGATCGCCTTATGGTGACGGCATGAACCCATCCGGCCTTTTTAATAGCGCGAACGATATCACGGCTGTTCATCCCAAATCGATACTCGCTTTCAAAACCTGTGTAAAGAATGTGGATACGCGGCAAGCTCCGTCGCCCCGCCAAATCCCTTGCCCCCGGCCTAACCCTGCGCTAAACGCCCCTCCGCGTCGGCACCCCTGGAGGCCGGCGCACGTCATTTAGGAGCATACCATGGCCAACGTTGTTACAATCGAGGCCGAGGTTCGTGCGCGAAGCGGTAAGGGGGCGGCGCGGGCGACTCGGCGCGCAGGCAAAGTGCCTGCGGTTATCTATGGCGGAAAGCAGGAACCCAACCTGATCGCGCTCGACCCCCGCGTCGTGATCCGCGAACTCCACAAAGCCGGCTGGCAGTCCCGTCTGTATGAAATTACCGGCGGCGCCGAACCGGTCCGGGCGCTGATCCGCGGCGTGCAGTTCCACCCAGTGTCCGATACGCCGGAACACGTCGATTTTCAGCGCCTCGTCGCCGGGCAGCGTATCAAGGTCGCCGTTCCCGTCCATTTCGAGAATGACGGCATCAGCCCCGGCATCAAGCGCGGCGCCGTGCTGAACGTCGTCCGTCACGCCGTGGAAGTGTATTGCGACGCGGACCACATTCCCGAACAGTTCACCGCCGACCTCGGTCCGCTGGACTTCAACGACAATGTCCGCTGGCACGACCTTAAGGGCACCGAGAACGTCAAGCCGGTGATCGACCGCGATTTCGTGGTGGCCACCGTCGTGCCGCCAACCAAGATCGAAGTGGTCGCCGAAGCGGCTGCCCCCGGTGCGCCGGCCGCCGCGCCCGCCAAGGGCGGCACCAAGGCACCGGGCAAGGCCCCCGCCAAGGCGCCCGCCAAGAAGGGCTAGCATTCATGACCCAGCTCTGGGTCGGCTTAGGCAATCCGGAGCCAGCCATGGCGGCCAACCGCCACAACATCGGCTTCATGGCGTTGGATACCATCGCCACCCGCCACGGCTTCTCGCCGTGGCGGCGCCGGTTCAAGGGCGCGTTCGCCGAGGGCACCGTCGCCGGGGACAAAATCCTGGCGCTGAAGCCGCTGACCTATATGAACAGTTCCGGCGAGTCGGTGCAGGAAGCCGCCGCCTTCTACAAACTGCCGCCTGACTCGATCACCGCTTTCCACGACGAACTCGATCTCGCCCCCGGCAAGATGCGCGTCAAACAGGGCGGCGGAGCGGCCGGCCACAACGGTTTGCGCAGCATGGACAAGATGCTGGGCAGCCAGGATTACTGGCGCGTCCGCCTCGGTATCGGTCATCCCGGCTCCAAAGACCGCGTGCTCGGCTACGTCCTCGGCAACTTCGATAAGGACGACAAGCCGTGGCTGATCGCGCTGCTGGACGCGTTGGCTGACGCCGCCGGCCTGTTGGCGCAGGGCAAACGCCCGGATTTCATGACCAACGTCGCGTTGCACACACAGGATTTAAGGTAATGGGTTTCAACTGCGGCATCGTCGGCCTGCCCAATGTCGGCAAATCGACCCTGTTTAACGCCCTGACCGCCACGGCCGCGGCGCAGGCCGCGAATTATCCGTTCTGCACCATCGAACCCAATATCGGCCGCGTCGGCGTACCCGACCCGCGCCTCGGCGTACTGGCGGACATCGGCAAATCCATCAAAATTATCCCCACCAGCCTGGAGTTCGTCGATATCGCAGGGCTGGTGCGCGGCGCATCCAAGGGCGAGGGCCTGGGCAACCAGTTCCTGGCCAATATTCGCGAAGTCGATGCCATCATCCATGTGCTGCGCTGCTTCGAGGACACCGATATCGTCCATGTCGAAGGCTCCATCGACCCGCTGCGCGATATCGAGGTCGTGGAAACCGAATTGATGCTGTCCGACCTGGACAGCCTGGAACGGCGGCTGATCCAGGCGCAAAAGCGGGCCAAAGGCGGCGACAAGGAAAGCATCGCCGCTGTCGCGATCATGGAACCGATTGTCGCCGCGCTGCAGGACGGCAAACCCGCCCGAACCGCCATTCCCCCCGGCGAGGAAGACGCGGTGCGCCGCCTGCAACTGCTGACCTCCAAGCCCGTGCTGTACGTCTGCAACGTGGAAGAGGCATCGGCCGCGACCGGCAATGCCTTCTCCGCCCGGGTGCGCGACTGGGCCGCGGCGCAAGGCGCGCCCGCCATTGTCGTTTCGGCGGCAATCGAGGCGGAAGTCTCCCAGCTTCCCCAGACCGACCGCACCGAATTCCTCGCCACGCTCGGTCTCACCCAAAGCGGCCTGGATCAGGTGATCCGGGCGGGCTACGATCTGCTGGAATTGCTGACCTATTTTACCTGCGGCCCGAAGGAAACCCGAGCCTGGACCATTACCAAGGGCACGAAAGCCCCGCAGGCCGCGTCGGTTATCCATAAGGATTTCGAACGCGGTTTCATTGCGTGCGAAACCATCGCCTACGCCGATTTCGTCGCCGGACGTGGCGAACCGGGCGCCAAGGAAGCGGGCAAGATGCGGATCGAGGGCAAGACATACGTGGTGAAGGACGGCGACGTTCTACTGTTCCGCTTTAACGTGTAGAGGCGCCTGAGGACTGGTCCGACAACCATCGTGGCCCCAGCCCCGGTTAAAGGCAGGCAGCGTTATCGGCGTGCTGACGCATCCATCGTCGATGCTTCCCTAATCGGCGAACCCGATGACGATGCGGCGGTTCTGTTTGCCCTTGTTCTCGATTTTCAGCACACGCATCGGGCCGATTTCGCCCGTCCGCCCGACATGCGTGCCACCGCATGGCTGTAGATCGACCAGCCCGTCCCCCGCCCCGATCCGCATCAGCCGCAGGCGGCCGGTCCCGCGCGGTGGCTGCACCGACAGGGTGCGAACCAGGCCGGGATCGGTATCGAGCACGGATTCATCCACCCACTCGAAGCGAACTGGCAGGTCGGCCGCGATCAGGGCGTTGAGCCCAGCTTCGATTTCCTCCTTCGGCGGCGGAGCGGGCAGGTCGAAATCGAGCCGGGACTTCTCCGCGCCGACGGCGCCGCCGGTCACCGCCGCGCCCTTGATCAGGCTGCACAACAGGTGCATCGCAGTGTGCATCCGCATGTGAGCATAACGGCGCCCCCAGTCGATCGCTGCCTCCACGGTAGCACCGGCCGGGGGCAGGCGCGCGTCCGGGGCAGGAATGTGCAGGATCGCGTCGCCATCCCCTTTGACCGCCTCGGCGATGATTATCTCGCCACCATCCCAGCGTATGACACCGCTATCGCCGGGCTGGCCACCGCCACGGGCGTAGAACACGGTGCGGTCGAGAACGATGCCGCCGGGTCCGGCCGTCAAAACCGTCGCCGCCGTCGTGGCCAGGGCCGGGTCGTCAAGGAAAAGTCGCTGGGTCATTGTGCCGTCCACTGCCGTTTCAACCAGTCGCGCCGCGACGCCAGCCAGAACAATCCGATCACGGTGATGGAATTGGCGAACAGACCGGCAAACGCGGCCTGGATCGCGTCGCCGGCATCCCACACCCGTACGCGGATATCTTCGCCTTCGGATGCTTCCCCGCCGTATCCGGCTATGCCCTCACCGTCGGCGGCGGGTGCCGTCACGCGGCCTGCATACAAATGGCAGAACTCGTCGGCGCCCCCGGCGGTCAGCAAAAACCCGCCGATGCGTTCAATGCGGTCTGCTTCGAGATTCATCTCCTCCCGCATCTCGCGGCGGATCGTCGCCACCGGGTCCTCGCCCTCCTCGCACAGACCCGCCGGAAGTTCGGTCAGCACCGGATCGGCGCCCGAGGCCAGCGCGGGAAAGCGAAACTGCTCGATCAGCACCACGGTATCGTTCAGCGGATCGTACGGCAGCAGCGCAGACGCATGTCCGCGCCGCCACAGCTCCCACGTGCGGGTGTCCGACATCGCGCCATCGAACCGGCGGTGGCGGAATTTCACGACATCCAGCGGAAACCGGCCGGACCAGACACGCCGTTCGGATTCGATGACCACATCGGGGTGGGCGGGGATCGGCGGCGTGGAACGCAAGGTCATAATGGTTTGTAGGGGTCGCGCCGCGCCCGTTGTCAACCGAACCGCATTTCAGCGGCGCGGCAACCGGGTGACCGGCCTTGGCCGACGTGGTCCGGTCATGCCGCGGGGCAAAAGTTGCCGTCTATGCATGCTTAAGGAACCGGCAATCATTTCACCGCGTTCACCCGATCGCCTTGAATTGCGAGGCCTGTCAGGTTCGCCGTCGTGGGCGATGCGGCGATCGTTCCGCCCCTGGCCCCTGACATCGCTCCGGACTTCCGCCATGCTGTCCGCACGGCTGGACGATCCGGCGAAACCAAGGGGAATCGGTACATGAAAATCGGCTTTATCGGCGTGGGCAACATGGGCGGACCCATGTGCCGCAACATCATTCGCAACACCAACCATGAGGTCGTGGTTTTCGACCTCAGCCCCGGTGCGGTGAAGGCCTGCACCGATCTCGGGGCCTCATCGGCCGCGTCCGTGGCCGATGTGGCGTCACGGTGCGATGTGGTGATTACTTCGTTACCGATTCCACGGATTGTGGAAGAGGTTACCTTGGGTGCCGGCGGCATCGCGGACAGTGCCAAACCGGGGACGGTGTTCATCGACCTTTCGACGAATTCGCCCGCGACCGCCAAACACGTCGCCGAGGGCATGGCCGCGAAGGGCATCCGAATGCTGGAAGCACCGGTTTCGGGCGGTACCGCCCGCGCGGCGGCCGGTACCATCGTCATCATGGTCGGCGGCGACGAAACGGTGTTCGAGCAAAACCTGCCGCTACTGAAATCCTTCAGCGGTGAGGTGATCCATATGGGCGGGATCGGCTATGGCTCCACCGCGAAACTGATCAACAATATGCTGGCTTTCTGCAATTCGGCCGCGGCGGCCGAGGCGTTGATGATCGGGAAGCGTTCCGGCATCGACCTGACGAAACTGGACGCTGTGATCCGCAACGCCAGCGGCATGTCGGCAGGGTATGCCAATCTGTCGGCCAAGGTTCTGGCGGGAGATTTCACAGCGACATTCGCGCTCGATCTGGCTCACAAGGACATGCGTCTGGCGTTACAGATGGCGGACGAACTTGGCGTGCCTGGGATGATCGCGCCTCAGGTCATGAGCCTGATGCGCATGGCGCGCGGCATGGGGCTGGGGTCGTCGGACTCGGCGGCGATAATGCGGGTTTACGAAACCGCGCTCAACGAGGATGTGCGCGCCTGACAACAGACGCCCTGTTCGCCGCCCACGCCTTGGCACGCGATAACCACAAGGCGCGGCCGGCGGCCGGACAAGATCGGCGGCGGCAACCGTCCGCCGCGACAGGTTACCAAGGGACGTGCGCTGCCCGAGCCACAAGGATCAGCCGGCATGACTTCCGGAAAAATCGGGTTGATTCAGCCCGGACGCCGCGAGCTGATCCACCAATGCGGCTTTCAGTCGTTTCAACCCCGTTTCGGTCGAGGCCTCGCAGCGGGCGACTAGCACCGCCTGGGTATTCGATGCCCGCAGCAGCCACCAGCCATCCGGCGTTTGCACGCGTACGCCATCGGTTGCCGACACTGTCGCACCCTGAATGCGCAGCCGTTCGGCGACTTCCGCGATCACCGCGAACTTGCGGCGGTCGTCGCAGTCGAAGCGGACTTCCGGCGTGTTGACCACATGGGGCAAGGCTTTGCGCACGTCCGACAACGTCCCGTCCATCCGGGCAATAATGCCTAACGTCCGGACGGCGGCGTACAACGCGTCATCGAAGCCGTACCAACGGTCGGCGAAGAAAATATGACCCGACATCTCCCCGGCCAGCGGGCTACCGGTTTCAGCCATTTTCGACTTGATCAGCGAGTGTCCGGTCTTCCACATCAGCGGAACACCGCCCGCTTTAGCGATCTCGTCGAATAATACCTGGCTGGCCTTCACGTCCGCGATAATCGTGGCGCCGGGGTTCGACCTCAGCACATCGCGCGACAGCAGCACCATCAGTTGGTCGCCGAACATGATGGCGCCCGTGTCATCGACCAGACCGATGCGGTCCGCGTCGCCATCGAACGCGATGCCGATATCGGCCTCGCGGGCGCGCACCTCGGCGATCAGTTCCACAAGATTGGCGGGTACTGTCGGGTCCGGATGATGGGCTGGAAAGTGGCCGTCGATGGGGCCGTTCAGCACAAAATGCTCGCCGGGCAGCGACGCGACCAGTTTTTCCAGTACGTCGCCGGCGGCGCCATTGCCGTTATCCCAAACGACTTTCAGCATCCGGTCGCCGCCGTCCCAATCGGCCAGCAATCTGGCGACATAATCGCCGGCGATATCGATCGCCTGTTCGCTGCCTTGCGCTTCCGGGATGACATCCCCGGCCTGGGCCAGCGCGCCAATCCGGAGAATTTGCTCGCCGAAGAACGGCTTGCGGCCCCACATCATCTTAAAGCCGTTGTAGTCCGGCGGATTATGCGATCCGGTCACCATGATGGCGCCGTCGGTCTTCAGCGTGGTCGCCGTATAATACAGCATCGGTGTCGGACCGAGGCCGGCGCGCAGCACCTGCATGCCGCTGGCGCGCAGGCCATCGGTCAGCGACTGTTCCAATTCGGGGCTGGTCAGGCGGCCATCATAGCCAACAGCGACCCGGCTGCCGCCGTCGCGCGCAACCATGGAACCGAAGACGCGCCCGATTGCAAAGGCATCGGCGGAATGCAGCGTACGGCCGACAATACCGCGAATGTCGTATTCGCGCAGGATGGTCGGGTCGAACTCATGGGAAAATGCCATCGGCGGGATCACTCGCGGGTCAGGTATAATTCTTCAGGAACGCACGCACGGCATCGGCCAGATCGGGCCGCTTGAGGGCGAACGCGATCTGCGCCTCCAGGAATCCGATCTTGTTGCCGCAATCGAAGCGACGGCCTTCGTAGCGGAGTCCGTGAAACGGTTGCTCGCCGATAAGTCGCGCCATGCCATCGGTCAACTGCACCTCATTGCCGGTCCCGCGCTCCATCCGGGCGAGATGGCCGAGGACTTCCGGCATCAGAATATAGCGGCCGATGATGGACAGATTGGACGGCGCGTCCTTGGGGGCGGGCTTTTCCACCAGTCCGGTGACTTCGACCAAACGCCCGTCGTCCGAACCGGTTTTCAGAATGCCATATCGGTTGGTTTGCTCACGAGGAACTTCGGTGACGGCAACGATGTTGCCACCCGTTTCATAATAGGCCTCGGCCAGTTGTTGGAGGCATGGCTTGTCCGACAGAACCAGGTCGTCCGGCAGCAGGATGGCGAACGGATCGTCGCCAATAAACGCTCGGGCGCACCAGATCGCGTGGCCAAGACCGAGCGGTGTCTGTTGCCGTACCGTGGTGATCGAGCCAGGCTCGCTGTGCGAACCGCTGAGCGACGCGAGAGCCTCTTTCTTGTCGCGGTCCCGCAGCGTTGCTTCCAGCTCGAATGCAACGTCGAAATGCTCCACCAGCGCGGTCTTGCCGCGGCCGGTGACCAGACAGAACTGCTCGATCCCGGCGGCGCGCGCTTCCTCCACCGCGTATTGAATCAGCGGCTTATCCACGACTGGCAGCATTTCCTTGGCCATCGCCTTGGTGGCGGGCAGAAAGCGGGTGCCAAGGCCGGCGACGGGAAGGACGGCTTTGCGCAGTTTTTTGATCACGCATCGGCTCCGATCTGATGGGACCCCGTTGCATCATACGGGGCAGGCGGAAATATGGCGGATCGCAATAAACCCGGGTCACACGGAAGCGCGAGCAGCAACACGAAACGGCGATGGCCAGAATAACCCGATATGATAACCCGGTATCAAACGGTGACGACGATATAACGTTCCTCGACCGACACCTCCACCCTTTCGGCGATGAACCGGCCTTCCGCCACGGCGTTGCCCGCCTCGACCGCGACATCGAAGGACCGAACCTGGACGCTGTCTGGATCGCACAGGGACTGGCCGGAGCGAATATCGAATTCCCAGCAATGCCATGGGCAGCGGATCATTTCCCCGGCCCGCGTCAGGCGGTAGTCGCCGGGGCTGGGTGCAACCAACCGGCTGACGACTTCGCCGCTGCACAGTGGCGCGCCCTGGTGCGGGCAGCGGTTGATCAAGCCGAAGAATTCATCGCCGATCCGGAAAATACCGATCTGGCGCCCTTTTACGGTGACGATCTTGCGGCCTCCGGGCGGAATATCGGTGACACTGCCAACAACGTGACGGTCCATGTATCAGTCCAGCGTGTACAAGGCGCGGGCGTTGTCGCGATAAATCTTGCGTTTCCAGTCGTCCGGCAACGGAATCTTGAAAGCGTAACGCGGGTCGTCCTGGTCCCAGTGGGGATAGTCGGTGGAGAACATCACCCGGTCGGGTCCGATCCATTCCAGCGTGGACAGCATATCCTCCGGACGCTCGGGCTCCTCGATCGGCTGGGTTGTTACCCAGATGTGTTCATGCACGTATTCGGACGGCGCGCGCTTCAGGTGCGGCACTTCCGCCTTGAGTTGCTTCCAGTGCTTGTCCAAGCGCCAGCACAACGCGGGCAACCACGCAAAACCGCCTTCCACCAGCACGATCTTCAGGTTGGGGATTTGTTCGAACACACCTTCGCAGACCAGGCTGGTGACCAGGGTCTGCATCGTCTGCACATAGGACGGGTGTTCCTCGTGGTAAAACGATGGCCACCCACCGCCGGTCGATGCATGGCCGCTGGTACCGCCCAGGTGCAGCGATACCGGGAAACCATTGGCCGCACAGGCTTGAAGGATCGGCCAGTACCGGCGTCGCCCCAGCGGTTCCAGCCCGCGCGGCGGAATGTTCACCTGGGCGAAACGCCGGTCGCCGGCGCGTTTTTCGATCTCGGCGATCGCGGCCTCGGTATATTCGGCATTGATCTGAACCGCGCCAAGCAGGCGCGGATCTGGATCGCACGAATGCGCCAACTGCCATTCGTTCACCGCCGTCGCCATTGCGGCGCCGAATTCCAGATTGCGTTCGCCGCCGGCCCCACCCACGAGCGGCGCGAGCAGCCCATACGCGACATCGAACAGGTCCAGCAATTGCTCGCGCATCAACGGCAGATCGGACCCAGGGTGGCCGCCGCCCTTCGGCCACCCATCCATCCGCATGCCCGAACCGGGGGACATGCGGGGATACATCGGTGTCTTCGCCAGACCCTGGCGCGAGCGTCCCCCGATTGTCCGCTTATGCTCAAGCCAGCGCTTCGACAAAAACGGGTCGAAATCGTTCGGCCCTTTCACGTAAGGATGCACGTCGCAGTCGATGAAGCCCATATGGGTCTGGGCGGAACGATCAGGCTTGCGATCCAGGACGGTCACATTCATCGCAATGTTTCCTTCAGGCGGGAATAGGTCTCCAGCGGATTATCGACACAGATTTTTTGGATCAGTTCGGGCGAAAGGCCAACGGGTAACGCATCGTCGCCATCGTAGTGCCAGTGCGGATAATCGGACGAGAACAACAGCATCCGGTCCGATCCAAATTGGTCCAGCAGCGTCCGAAGCTGGGGTTCGGTGGGCGGCGCGTCGAACGGTTGCAGCGTCAGCCGGACGTGCTGGCGCACTGTTTCGGTTGGCTGTTGTTCCAGCCAGGGGACTTCCGCCCGGACTCCGCGCCATGTTTTGTCCAGCCGCCACAGCGAGGCCGGCAACCAGGTCGCGCCGGATTCGATCAGGACGACCTTCAGGTCCGGAAATTTTACGAACACACCCTCGGTCACCAAACTGTTCAGCGCGGCCTGAAAACCCTGGGCCTGGGACACGTAGTCTTCCAGATAATACGATGGCCAGCCCAACGCGCTGGGTGGATGGCGGAAGCTGCTGCCGGCATGAATGCCAATGGGCAGTCCGTGCGCCTGGGCCGCCTTGTACATTGGCCAGTTCTGGCGGCGCCCAAGCGGCAGTTCGGTCATCGCGAGCAAGAGAACCTGGACGAAGCCATGGTCGGGGGCGAGGCGTGCGATCTCTTCGGCCGCGAGGTCCGCGCTGTGCGGCGGAACGACGATGGACGCGCGCAGTCGAGGGTCGCGGTCCAGCCACTCCGCCCTTATCCAGTTATTGATCGCTCTGCAGAACGCGGCGGACAGATCCTCGCTCAGCATCATCTGCGCCCCGTGAATCACATTGCAGATCGCCCAGCTTGGCCGGAGCCTGTCGAGCAAGTGGGACTGCATCGCGGCCAGGCTGCTTCCGGGCGGGCCGGACGACAAATGCCAGTCGGGCCGTCCGTTGATCGGGGCGTTGGCGGGGTAGCTGCTGGGTTCCAGATTCTCGCGCTCCAGACCCCGCCGCAGCACATGCTCCCGCCAGTAATCGTCAAAATAGGGCAGCAGAACGCGGGTGGACGGCACAGCCGGATGGATGTCGCAGTCGATGGCGCCGATCGGCGGACGGTTACCGGTAGCAATGGCCATGGGCGGTTCTTTCGCCTTCGCATAAGCGTATCTGCTCGCGTTTTCGCGGCTTGGACGGTCAGGCCGCCGATAATCCGCGCACGTGATAAGCAACGTATGCGGCAGCGTTTGTCGCTGTCCATCGGCTGCACAGACGCGGCCGGTCAAGATATTCGGAGCTATCGTGGCGTCTGGCAAGCCAGCGCCGCAAATTTATTTTATGATCGTAATTACAATGACGGGTTATTCCCAGAATCATCGCCGTCTGAGGCAACCTGCTATGTCCGAATCCGGCTAATACGATATGCTCTGCTCCATTGGAATCGATGGCAGCGGCATAGCGTCCGGATCAGAACGAATCCCGGTTCGGCGGCACGGTTATGCAGGCAATGCCGCGGCCACCCAGCCGCGAACAGGCGTCGGCGGCCGATGTTTCGGACAGACCGAGCAACCGCGCCCGGAAAGCCACCTTGCCGCCGAACGGCGTCGTCGCGGGAAGTTCTACCTTCGCGGTGCGCAACATATCCGGCAGAATCGAACGAGCGTTTTCGGCCGCGGCCTGCGCCGTCGCCAGATTTGCGAATGCGCCGACCTGTATTGCCCAACGTCCGGGCGGCGGGCCGGGTGCAAAGGCCACGGGCAGCTTCATGCCTTCCTGAATGGGCCGCCGGATCGCGGCGACGCGGACGGATTGCACCGGTTCGGAAGACGGCATCGCTCCGGCCGCGGTCGGCGGGCATCGGCGGGCCGGGTCGAAAGCCGCATCGGGGTCGCAGGCTGCCCGGTCGTAAACCGGTACGGACGCGGCGACTTTTAGCACCGGCTGGCACGGACGGTTCGGATCGTAGGCCGCATCAGGATCGCAGGCGTCCTGTTGTGCATAGGGTGCCGAATATGCGGGCGGAGGACCGGCGTCCACGATGGTGGCCGGACGCATCGGTGTACACGGCCCGCTGGGATTATACGCGGCATCTGGATCGCATCCTGCCGGCGTGGGCCGTGCGGCAAAACGGGTGGCTGGGCTGCCATAAACCGCCAGCGGGCCCGACATTGGCACGTCCGAACCAAGATGCGGGGCGATCGACGCAACGTAATTGACCGTTTCCGCGGGCAGCGGACGGCCGTTCGCGAGGTAGCTGTCCAGCCGGTTGGGACCTGCATTGTACGCGGCAAGGAAACCGGGAGACCCAAACCGGTCGTACATTTCCCGCAGATACGCGGTGCCGGCCAGGATATTGTTATGCGGATCGAACGGGTCGTCGCCGAGGCTGTACCGCTCCCGCAGGCCGCTATATGTGTCAGGCATGACCTGCATCAAACCCATGGCACCCGCCCACGAGATAACGTCTTCCTGGCCACCGGATTCCTGATGCATGACGCCACGCACCCAGGCTTCCGGGATGCCGAACCGGCTCGATGCCTCGCGGATGTAAGGTCCCCACGGATCGTTGCGTGGACCCGGCGGAGGGTAATATCGGGACGGATTATATTCGACACGCGCATGTTGTGCGGGATGGCCGCCGCAGGCCGCCAGGATGGACAGGACAGAGAGGCAAACGATCAGGCGGACCCAGCCCATTGGACTGAATCGAACGGCAGCCTGATGCGGGGCACAGCGGCTCATGGCAATGGTATCCAACGCGGTCACTTTTCACGGCTGTTACCATATACACCCTCAAACCTCCCCTCATTTCCTCTTGAACCCGTTGCGCCATAAAAAAATTGGAGCCAGCCATCTGGGATTCTGAAAAGAATCCAAATCTGCCATCCGGGATTGCAAATCTGTCTTTCGTCTCGACGACACTTTCATTTAGCCGTCCACCTCGATTCAAGCCACGGACAACCCGATGC
>JAJZFA010000059.1 GCA_021805565.1 Pseudomonadota bacterium | reverse complement strand
GATCGAACACAATCTTAATCCAGTTCATCACCTTAATAAAACCAACCCATGCCCAACTCCTAAAAGCCGAACACGCAAGGACGCCGCCAACGTATCCCTTCCTAGCCTATGCAATTGTCAAAGAACCAACGCAACCCATACCAAATTGCCCACACACTGCGGGCTGCCCGGCCGAGGTTGCTTTGCTGAACACCGACCCGGCTTATACCCAAGCAGTGGGCAGACCGAAGAAGGTAATCTAAGAGACGAACCAAAGCAAGAAAAACCGTCCGTCTCGGTGAGCGGGGGTGTAGGCCCCGTCCGCCGCACCGTCAAGCAGGTTTTTCGTCAAATCGTCATTTTCCCAGAATGCCATCCCTCGAACCACGCCGCGAAGCGCGGAATTCCAACGGAAAGCGGGGTTAACGGCGCAAATCCAGTCAATGCCCCGATCGCATCCACGGACGCATAGGTCGCCTCCACATCGACCATCGGCCGTGGCGCCGATCGGATAATCGCCTTCCGCCCGAGTGCCGCCTCCAGCAGACGCACCAGTTCCCGCACCTCCTCGGCCCGATGATTGCCGATGTTCAGCAGCCGCGGCGAATGCGCATCCGCCGGCGGATGATCCAGGCAACCAGCCACGCCGGCGACGATATCGTCGATATAGGTGAAATCCCGCCTCAGCCGCCCCTCGTCGTACAGCGTGATCGGTTCCCCATTCGCAATTGCCTGGGCAAAACCGAAATATGCCATATCCGGACGGCCCCACGGCCCGTAAACCGTGAAGAAGCGAAGCCCTGTCTGCGGCAGACTGAACAGGTGAGCGTACGCGTGGCTCATTAACTCATCCGCCCGTTTGGTCGCGGCATACAGCGACACCGGGCAGTCCACGCGATCCGTCTCCCGGAACGGCATATCGGTATTGGCCCCATAAACCGAAGACGAACTGGCATAGACCAGGTGCCGCAGCGCCGGCAGACGCCGAGCGGCTTCCAGCACGACCAGATGGCCCATCACGTTAGACTGGATATAGGCGTATGGATCGACCAACGAATGTCTGACGCCGGCCTGCGCCGCCAGATGCACGATACCGGCTATATCGGCGTGGTTCGCGACCAGTCCGGCCATCGCGTCCTTATCCGAAACATCCAGGCGATGGAACGCAAACCCGGCATGCGCGCGCAACCGGTCCAGGCGCGCATGCTTCAATCGTACATCATAATAATCGTTCAGATTGTCGAGACCAGTCACGGTGTCGCCGCGCGCCAGCAGCGCTTCGGAAACGTGATACCCGATAAACCCCGCGCAGCCCGTGACCAGAATCTTCACGACAACGGCCGCGCAACAAGCCGGTCTTCCAGCAACTCCATGACCGCATGGCCCAGGCAAATATGGCACTCCTGGATGCGGGCGGTATCCGTGTCCGGCACCGCTAAAGCGACATCGCACAGGCCCCGCGCCGGTTCGCCGCTGCCGCCAAGCATCCCGACGGTCACGATCCCCATTTCCCGCGCTGCCTCCAGCGCCTTGATCACGTTGGCGGAGCGGCCCGATGTGGTAATACCGAACAGCACATCGCCGCGCCGGCCTAACCCGCGCAACGGCCGTTCGAACACACGATCGTACCCATAATCGTTGCCGCACGCGGTCAACATCGCCGGATCCAGCGTCAGCGCCAGCGCGGCGTAAGACGGCCGCTCATGGCTACCGCGCAGACGGATCAGCATTTCCGTCGCCAAATGCTGGCTGTCCGCCGCCGATCCGCCATTCCCGCAAAACATGACCTTCCCGCCGCCACGCAGGCTGGTCTCACAGGCATCGACCACCTGAATAACGGTATCGGCCAGTTCGGTGGCGATCCGCCGCTTCAGATCGGCCGACTTCGTCATCATCGCCGCGAAGCGGGCCGTTTCAGAACTCTGCATGCGAACTCCGCCGGGTTGGAACAACAGAGTCCTACACGATCCGCCTGTTATTGTGCCACCCATCCGCCATCGATCGACACCGGAATCCCGGTCATCGTGCTCGCCGCTTCCGAACACAGGAACACCGCCAAGCCACCAATCTGCTCTGGCGTGGTGAATTTCACCATTGGCTGCTTCTCCGCCACCAGATCGTGGGTCTCCTGCTCCACCGTCTTGCCATCCTTTTCCGCTCGGTCGCGCAACTGCTTTTCCACCAACGGCGTCAGCACCCAACCCGGACAGATCGCATTGACCGTGACACCGGCGTTCGCCAGTTCGATCGCCGCCACCTTCGTCATACCCAGCACCCCGTGCTTGGCGGCGACATACGCAACCTTTTGCGCGCTGGCGACCAGTCCGTGCGCCGACGCGATGTTGATAATCCGCCCCCAGCCCTTTGCCTTCATGCCCGGAATCGCCGCCTTCATGCCGAAGAACACGCCCGACAGGTTGATGGCGATAATCTGGTCCCAACGCTCTTCCGGAAAATCCTCGACATTGGCGGTAAACTGGATGCCGGCGTTGTTCACCAGGATATCGACCGCTCCCAGCGTCTTCGCCGCGTCCGCCACCATCGCGGCGATCTGGTCCGGCTTGCCGATATCGGCGCCGCTGTATCCAACCTTCACGCCAAACGACGCGGCGATGCCGGATCGTAACGCCTCGATTTGTGCCGTATCGCCGAAACCGTTCAGCATGATGTCCGCTCCGGCCCCGGCCAGCGCCCGGGCGATGCCCAACCCGATGCCGCTGGTCGAACCGGTAACCAGAGCGACTTTTCCCTTCAGACTCATGGCTTCTTCCTTCCACGCGATAAAATCCGCAGCGTATGCCGCACCGCATCATGATCCAGCATTGCCGGGCGGGATAGGACCTCTTATCTGGCAGTATGGTTCCGTTCACCATCCCGCGCCCGCTTCCCCCCATTCGACGGGCCAAACCTCCCTGGCGTCCGCGCGGGTGCGATAACATCGCCCTTGTACTTCAAGGCGGCGGCGCATTGGGTGCCTATCAGGCCGGGATATTCCAGGCTCTGCATGAAGCAGGATTACGGCCCGACACCATTGCCGGCGTGTCCATCGGCGGCATCAACGCAGCGATTATCGCCGGCAATCCGCCGGAACGCCGCGTCGAACGGCTGCGCGCGTTCTGGGAAGGCATTACATCGCGGCCCGTAAGCCTGGGTATCCCCGGCGGCGACGCTTTTCATCGCGCCGTCAATACCTGGTCTGCCTTCCTCACCACGACGCTGGGACAGCCGGGATTCTTTAAGCCGAACGCGGTCAGCCCCTGGCTCAGTCCGCGCGGAGCCAGGACCGCGACCGCGTTCTACGACACCGAACCGCTGCGGGACACGCTGCTCCGGCTAGTGGACTTCGATCTGCTGAACAGCGGCGCCGTGCGCTTCGCCGCTGGCGCGGTCAACGTTCTGGACGGCAATTTCGCTTATTTCGACAGCACGCAAATCGAAATATTGCCCGAACATGTGATGGCCAGCGGCGCTTTGCCCCCGGCGTTTCCGTCGGTCGAAATCGGTACGGACCATTATTGGGACGGCGGCCTTGTCTCCAACACCCCGCTACAGCACGTGCTGGACAACGCGGGGAGCCACCACATGCTGGTCTTTCAGGTCGATCTGTTCAGCGCCCGCGGTCCGCTGCCGCGCGATATGGACGACGTGCTGGCGCGCCAGAAGGATATCCAGTATTCCAGCCGGACCCGGCTGGTTACCGATTACTTCCGAGAACGTCACGATCGCGATCTTCTGACGAAGAAGTTGCTGGCGAAAATCCCCGACGACAGGCTCGATGCAGACGAGCGTGCGCTCAAGGCCAGCTTGGCGCGTATGCCGGAAGCAACCATCCTGGAATTGATCTACCAGCAGGCCGCCTATGAAACTCAGGCCAAGGACTACGAATTCAGCACCGCTTCGATGCACGAACACTGGAACAGCGGCTATCTGGACACGCAGCGCACACTTCGGCACCGCGACTGGCTGGAAGTATCGGAAAGCGACGCCGGCCTCAGCGTCCATGACATCCACCGGGTTGACGACTGATCCGCGGGCCGGCCCCCTTCATCGAAAGTACCCGACATGTCCGACGACGCGAAGAAAAATGAGCAGCTCTGCACGCTGATGGCCTCGCCGGATCTGGCCGATGCGCTGGAGAGCGAGCAATTCAGGCACTTTCTCGATCAAATGCCCATCGCCATCGTGGTCTCGGAGATGAAGGCCGGGGAGCGGATTGTGTATGCCAACCCGGAGTTCGAACGGCTGTCCGGCCAAATGGCGGCGGACATCGTGGGCCGCGCCTGGGACGCTTTGCGCGGCGAAGACATGGACGGGGAACGCACGATCGGCGCCACGATCGCCGGGGGCAGCGATTTCGCCGGCACCTTCCGCCTCGATCGCGGCGCCGCGGAACCCACGATCGTCGATGTATATTCGAACGTTATCGAAAACGAGCACGACGTGCCGTGTTTCCGGCTGGCCGCGCTGGTCGATGTCAGCACGCACGAGCAGTCCCAGCGGGCGGACTTCGAGAAGCAAATCCGCGAGAAGGACACGTTGCTGCTGGAGATCCAGCACCGCGTCAAAAACAACCTGCAAATGATCACCGCCCTGATTCGCATCGAGGCGCGCAACGCGCGCGGACGGATCGACACAGCACCGTTCGACCGCCTGGCCGGGCGGATCGAAGCCATTGGATTCGTTTACAAGCAACTTTCGGACCATGGGAAGCAAGATGAGGTCGATCTTGGCGTGTATCTGACCGAGATCGCCACCGGCGTCCTGCGATCTCACGCCGTCGAGGGCATCAGGCTGGACCTCAAGGTCGATGCATACCCCGTGTCGGTCAATGTGGCGATGCCGACAGGGCTGGTCGTCAACGAATTGCTGATCAACGCGCTGAAACACGCTTTCACGGGGCGCGATGGCGGCACGATCACGGTGCACAGCGTGTCCGACGGCAATGGGTGCCGCATTGTCATCGCGGACGACGGCGCCGGCCTACCCGATGGCGCGGTCTGGCCCAGGCCAGGCAAACTCAGCGCACTGATCGTTCAATCGCTGCGGGAAAACGCCAAGGCAAGCCTGAACGTAGAGTCCAGTCCAGGCAAAGGCATGCGCGTTACGATCCGGTTTACCCGAGCGGCCGCTTCGGTGGAAAATCAGGGATAAGGCGGGGCGCATGGGATTATAGACGATGCCCGCGGCTATGACGGTTAAGCGCGGCGAAGGATTGTCATGCCGTCCGCGGTCCCTCGACCGGCATCGTGAAAGTAAATCGGGTCTCTTGTGCCGACGACAGAGCCGTCAGTGTCCCCCCATGGGCCCTGGCAATCTCCGACGCGATGAACAAACCCAGCCCCAGGCCTTGCTGCCGGGGCCGCACCGCCCCGCGGACAAACGGTTGAAACATCCGCCCCAAGACCTCTGCCGGGATCGCGTCGCCGCCATTGGCGACCGACAGTTCGAAGCTGGCCGCGTCCGACGCGGCGGTGATCCGAATTGGTTCGGCCGCCACGCCGTATGCCAGTGCGTTTCCCAAAAGATTGGACAACAGTTGCCCGACGCGTCCCTGGTCGCACACAACCGGCCGCTTCAATGCCATCGTCACATCGATTGCACGATCCGGAAAGCTGGACTGTAGTTCGGCGATCACCTGCGCCAGAACCGGCTCCAACGGAGCCGTCGCGGTCAGATCCAATGTCAGGCCCGCACCCAGCCGGCCACGCGCGAAATCCATTACATCGTCGATCAAACTCGACATCCGCTTCGCACTGGCGCGGATCACCCGCACGGTTCGCGACGCCTTTTCACCCAGCGGGGCCTTCTCCAGCAATTCGGCCCCGATCGCGATCGCTGTCAGCGGATTGCGGAGGTCGTGGCCCAGCACCGCGATAAACTGTTCCCGCAGTTCCGAGGACTTTTGCTCGTCTGACAGCCGGACCTCGCTGGCGGCTACCTGCTCCAAAGCGCCAAGGTGAAAGCCGATCAATTCGGCGAACAGCTTGAACATCCCGATCCTCTCGGGCGACCTCAGGCGGGCGGGCCGGGGATCGATAGCGCACAGGGTGCCGAAAAATCGCCCGTCCGGCAGCAGGATCGGCATGGATATATAGCTTTGAAAGGCATAAAGCGCCGGAACCGGATGATCGCTGTACAGGCGGTCCTCGGCGACATTGTCGATCGCCACCGGTTCCAGGGTTTCGCGGACCTCGTTACAGATCGTCGCGGCCGGGTTCAGTTCGCTGCCCGGCACCAGGCCGAACGCAATCTCATCGTGAACGCTACAGGCAATCCAACGGTCCTCCGTGACGCGGGCGACCGCCGCGAAACCCATTCCGGTCGTCCGGCAAAGGACTTCCAGAATCGTGGGAACGGCCGCGATCCGGCCGACCGCGGCAACAGAATCCCCAGCTTCGGTTATTGGCCGAGGCGTCGGATATGGAACCATATTCATCCGATATCCTACGCCGTACTGGCCGCTCTCTCCTAGAGAAATAGCACACAAGCCGCTTCGGCCAACCGGCCGCCCCGCACCGGCCGGTTCGACTCACGTGTCCGGCGGCAGTTCCAATCCCTCGTCGTGCGGCAACGACAGCACGATCAGCATTGCTAGCAGGACCAGCCCGGCGATAACCAGCAGCCCGATGGTGAAGCTGCCGGTCGAGTCCTTGATCGTTCCCATCACATACGGCCCCGCGAAACCCGCCAGATTGCCGATGGAGTTGATGATGGCGATCCCGCCAGCCGCCGCCGCGCCAGACAAAAAAGCGGTGGGAAGCGTCCAGAACACGGGCAAAGTGGCGAAGATGCCGAACCCGGCGATGGACAGGGCAATCATCTTCCCGGTCGGATCGGCGATCAGCGTGGACGCCGCGATCCCCGCCCCGGCCAGCAGCGCCGCCAGTCCCACATGTTCTTTGCGTTCGCGCATACGGTCCGATTTGCGGCCCCACCAGACCATACCGAGCGTACCGACCACATAGGGTATGGCGGTGACAAAGCCGGTCGCGGTGAAGCTCAGGCCGAAGTCGCGCACGATTTGGGGCAGAAAGAAGCTCAAACCATAATTCGACGCGACGATGCCGAAATACACGCTCGACAACAGCAGGACGCGGGTATCGCCGAGGGCTTGCAGCACGCTGAAATGGCGCGCCGTTTCCCGCTGCTCCCGCTCCGACTCAAGCCGCGCCGACAGCCAGGCGCGTTCCTCGGGTGCCAGCCAGCGGGCATCGGCGGGCCGGTCGGTCAGATAGAAGAACACCGCCACCGACAGCAACAGTGCGGGCACCGCTTCCAGGATGAACAGCCATTGCCAGCCGGCCAGCCCCGCGGAGCCATCCAGGTTCAGCAACATACCGGACACCGGCGCGCCGATCACCGAAGACAGCGGGATAGCAGCCATGAAGTAGCCGATGATGCGTGCGCGATAGACCGCGGGAAACCACAGCGTCAGGTAGAAGATGATACCGGGAAAAAACCCGGCTTCCGCCGCGCCCAGCACGATACGGATGGTATAGAATACCGAGGTCGTGGACGCGCCGGTCGAGGCCGCGATCGGCGGGATGAAGGCCATCAATCCTGACAGCAGCCCCCATGTCAGCATGATCCGGGCGATCCATTTGCGGGCACCGAAACGTTCCAGCAGCAGATTGGACGGCACCTCGAACACGAAATAAGCCAGGAAGAACACCCCTGCCCCAAGCGCGAACGTGGTGCTGGTCAAGCCCAGCGCCTTGTTCATGGTCAGCGCGGCGAAGCCGACATTCACCCGGTCCAGATACGCAACAAAATAGCAAACGATCAGAAACGGCACGATGCGCCAGGAAATTTTCGCGATTGTTCGTTGTTCAAGCGTTTCCATCCAGCTTTCCCCCGTGGCGCGTTCCGCACCGCTTTCCATCATGACTTTGCAATAGACAGGCCGGCCTGCCGGGTCAATCGGGCGGCGGTCGCCGCTGTCTATGTCTTGCCCGGCAGATCGATACCGGTCAGTTGCTGCCACACCCTGATCACGAACGAATCGTCCTTCAGGCCTTGCCCATTCGCCGCGGCAGCCAGGAACAACTGATGCGCCGCGGCGGCCATGGGCAGCGGAAAGGTCAGCGCGCGGGCCTGATCCAACACGATCCCCAGATCCTTGACGAAGATGTTCACCGCGGAGGATGGCGTATCGTCGCCTGCCAAAATATGCGGCACACGATTCTGCCACATCCAGGAACTGCCGGCGGATTCCGAGATCACCTTATACAGCGTCTCCGGATCGGCCCCGGCGCGAATCCCCAGCGCGAGTGCCTCGGCCGCCGTGGCGATATGCACGCCGGCCAACAACTGATTGACCATCTTCACGGTACTGCCGACGCCGATCTCGTCGCCGAGGTGCCAAACCTTGGTAGAGATGGCTGCCAGAACCGGTCCCGCCTTGGCGAATGCCGCCTCCGACCCCGCTGCCATCACCGTCATTGTCCCGGCCTTCGCGCCGGCCGACCCGCCGGAAACCGGACTGTCCAGCATTAGAAATCGGGCGTCCGCGATTTTCCGGCCCAGGGCCCTGGCGGCTTCCGGCGCGATGGTGGCGCAGCACAAAACGACAGCGCCCTTATCCATCCGCGCCAGGCAGCCCTTGTCGCCGAACAGAACCTGATCGGTTTGCGCCGCATCGATAACGAACACGACCACCGCTTCCAGGCCGGCCGGCAGGGCGTCCGGCGACACCACCGCCTTGCCGCCACCGGCCACGAACGCGGCGCGGCTATCTTCGCGCAATTCGCATCCGGTGACCTCGTGGCCCGCCCGCACCAGATTCAAGGCCGCGCCCATACCCATGTTGCCCAGGCCGATTACCCCGACTTTCATACGCGATGACTCCAGTAAACCGGCGCCGATTAGATATGACGGGCGACCGGGTCGAACCCCAGAAAATACTGACCGCACACTTCGATATGTCCGGTTCGCCCCTGCACCTGCTGCGCCGAGGCGTGAATGTCCCGCATTTTCCGCTCGAACGCGTTGCTGGCGAAAATCGCGGTGGCACCGGCTTCATGGTAGGCGAACTCAGCGACTTCCTTGGCCCGCCGGATCGCGGTGGTGGTCGCCAGCCGCATCAGCACCCGGTTGTCCGTTGTCAGCCCGCCGGTGCGCCGGATGCAATCCTCCCCTTCGCGGATCGTTTCCAGCACGAAAGCTCGGGCCGATCGCAGTTTGGCCTCGTTTTCCGCGACAAGGTGATGCATGACCGGATTATCGCGCAGCATCCGGGCGGTATTGGACGGTTTTTTCGACGCGGCGAGGCTTTTCAATTCGTCCAGCATGCCCCGGGCGATGCCCATGGATACGAACGCGAAACCGCAGGAATAGGCGCTGGTGGTCGTGAAGCGGAAGAACGGTTCGTCGATGCGCCGTTCCGCGTCGATATCGCGCCGCACCGTATAAGCGTCCGGCACGAACACGTCGGTCAGCGCGTAGCTGTCGCTGCCGGTGCCGCGCAGGCCGACCACGTCCCACGTTGCCGACCAGTTCAGCGTATCCTGCCGGACCAGCATGGTGCGTTCGATCGGGGCGCCAACGGAATCCGTCAGCAGCGATCCGTCCGGCAGTTCGACATGGCAATGCGCGCCCATCCAGGTCGCGTGATGGCCGCCGCTGCCGAAGCCCCATTTGCCGGTGACCCTGTATCCCCCCGGAACGACCCTGGCGCGTCCTTCAAGCTGAAAACCCCAGCACAGCACGCCGCGCGGATCGTCGCCCCAGATTTCGCGGGCAACCGCCGGTGCGACATACGCCGCGGCCATGGAACAGCCGATGGACTGACCGAGGCACCACGCCGTGGAGGCGTCGGCCGCGGCGATAATCTCCAGGACCTTGCCGGCGGTTTCCAGCCCGGCGCCGAATCCGTTCAACCGGCGGGGCAACAAGGTGCGGTAAAGGCCACTATCGTGCAGCGCGTTCACCACGGCCGGAGACAATCGGCCCAACGCCTCGATCCGGGCGCCTTCATCGCGCAACAGCGGTGCCAATGCGTGCGCCCGCGCGACCGGATCGTCGGTCAGGCTGGGCCGGTTCGCGGCCATTTCCAGCGCGGCGCTCATGCGTGTGGGTCCTGGGTTAGGTTGACGTTCGCGGACGATGTGCGGGCCATCATCGGTCGCTGCCCGCTGGGCCAGACGGACGCCGGCCCGTGCCGTCGGGCGGCATGCGGGCGGATTGGCGGCGCCGGACTATCGCGCTTACCGTTGAGGCCATCCCGTATCGCATGATTCAGACACTTCGCCATTAACGATCATGCTGTTATCGGGGTTCGGGGTCTGTCAATGGGCGCGGGTTCGAACAACAAATGTTAGTCAGTTATCGCCTGATTGGTGACACTTTGCTCATCGAAAAGTCCCATCGGATCATTGCCGGAACGATAACCGGACCAATCGGAGGTTCCGCCGCACGGTCGCGGCGCGTCCAGCCTTGGTCCGATAGTACCGATACGTCCCCTGCCGGCAAATACGGCGTGGATGGTCCGCCACCCCGATGCTTTCCGGTCAGCCGTTCGATCCGGCAGATTTCGTTGCGCCGCGTTTCCCGCCACATCGGCAGGTCTGAACGCAAATCGCCTTGCGGAATTGTCCGGGCATTGCCGGGCATGCCGTGAGTGAACAATTGACATTGCTGTTGCGAATAAGACGCCGTAATCTTGGCCGAACGCCCTAATCCTGGTGCCGCATTCACCGGCAAGGATGCAAATTTGTAAAGGATGTAAAGTGTGAGCCGCACGCTGATTGGCCGAACGGTGCGCCGCCTGCGAACCGATCGCGGCCTGTCGCAGCAGGCGCTGGCCATCAAACTGGGTATTTCGGCCAGCTATTTAAACCTGATCGAACACGACCAGCGTGCGGTGACCGCGTCGCTGCTGATCAAACTGGCGGAAACATTGCGCGTCGATCTCGGCGAACTGTCGGGTATGCAGGAACGTCAGCTTGAAACAGGTCTGCGCGAAGCCTTCGCCGACCCTTTGTTGGGTGCGGGCGACATTGCGGAAACCGAGGTCGAAGCACTGGCCGCCGGCAGTCCGAACGCCGCACGCGCGGTGCTGGCACTGTATCGGGCGTGGCGGGTGGCACGGGAAGACGCGAACGGCATCGCTCTGCCGTCGGGTCGCCGTATCTTGCTGCCAAACGAGGAAGTCCGCGATTTTTTCGACGACCACGCCAATCATTTTCCCGCACTGGAAGCCGCCGCCGAAGTGCTGGCGAACGAGCTGGCGCCCGGTGCCCCGGCGGAAATGAACCACGCCATCGCCGAACGCCTGCGGACCATGCACGGCGTTCGGGTTACCGTTCAGCCGCTGGAACTGGCCTTACGGCGCTACGATCCGGCAACCAGAAGCCTGGCGTTGTCGGAGTCGCTGCCACGCGAAAGCCGTGGGTTTCATATGGCGTTTCAACTTGCCTTGCTGGAAGCGCGCGAAGCGGTCGAAACCGTGCTGAAGGATGCCTCGCCGTCCACGCCGGAAGCAGCGATGCTGTTGCGGATCGGCCTGCTGAATTATGTCGCCGGCGCATTGGTGATGCCATACGCCGCATTTCACGCGGCGGCGTCCGGATTGCGTCACGATATGGAAGCCATCGCCGCCCGGTTCGGCGTATCGTTCGAGCAGGCCTGTCACCGGCTGTCCACGCTACAGCGCGTGGGCGCCCGGGGAGTACCGTTTTTTTTCCTGCGGGTCGATCCCGCCGGCAACGTGTCGAAACGGTTCTCCGCCGCCGGGTTCCCGTTTGCGCGCTATGGCGGTTCGTGCCCGCGCTGGGTCGTGCATACGGCCTTTTCCCAGCCGAACACCGTGCAGGTGCAGGTAGCGGAACTACCCGACGGGGCAGCGTATCTGTGCTTCGCGTCGGCCGTGGCCCAGCCGGTGCTGAAATGGGGCGAGCCGCGGCCGGTGCATGTGGTGGCAATGGGGTGCGCGCTGGCGAACGCGACGGACGTTGTCTATGCGGACGGGCTGGACCTTGACCGTGCGCGGGTCGGGATCGGCCTGTCCTGCCGTTTGTGCGACCGGCCGGACTGCGGCAGCCGAGCGTTTCCGCCGCTGGAGCATCGGCTGTCGCTGGATCCGCTGACCGCGGGGGCGTCGCCTTACCGGTTCGAGGCAAAGGCCCGATAAGGCAAGGCTGGCGAATAAATGCGTCAGCACGCCAACAAAATCGCCTTGCAAAACATGAGCTGAAGGATTGCCCGACGCTGCCGCTTGTAGCGATTATTGTCGGGCAATTCCTGAGGGGACGTCTAACCGCGGTAGTCCGGCTTTCCATCTTCGATGAGCCGCAGCGCCGCGTCCCACACCATGGCGTAGTGCTGCTCGGTTTCGCTGGCACGGAACTGGTCGGACGTGTGCTGGCACACCTCCGGCGGCGGCAGGATTGGTTCGCGCCCGCTGGACATCGCATCGACCTGAGCGGCGCAGGCCCGTTCCAGCATGTAGATATTGAGGAACGCCTCGGCGATAGAGGTGCCACCGACCAGCAGGCCGTGGTTACGCAGGATCATCGCCTTGTGCTGTCCAAGGTCGGCAACCAGCCGCTCCCGCTCATCCAAATCGAGCGCGATGCCTTCGTAGCCGTGATAGGCGATCCGCCCATAAAACTTGCAGGCGTGCTGCGACAGCGGCAGCAAACCATCCTTTTGCGCCGATACCGCGATACCGGCGGCAGTGTGGGTATGCACGACGCACATCAAATCCTCCCTGGCCATGTGGATGGCGGAGTGAATGGTGAAGCCGGCGGCGTTGACGTCGCGCTGGCTCAGGCCGCGGGCTTCCTCGGCGATGTTGCCATGCATGTCGATCTTCACCAGATCGGAGGCGCGCATGTGCTGGAAATTGACGCCGAATTTATTGATCAGGAAATGGTGATCCGGCCCTGGCAGACGGGCACTGAGATGCGTGTAGATGAAGTCCGTCCAGCGGTGATGCGCCACAAGGCGATACAGCGCCGCCAGGTCGCACCGGATTTGCCATTCGGCTTCGGATATGCCGGCGATCGAGGCGGGAGAGGTGGCGATGTTCATGGCTGCACAGTCCCTGGAAACGATGGATTGAACGTCAGCGCTCGCGGGCGTTCCGTCAAGTTCGACGGAATTCCGGGCAGGCAGCGGTCTGCCGGACCGGCGAAATCCAATCTCGTGCGCACGGCCGGAACCCGACGCAATCATTGCAGGACAAACCCTAAGCTTGCTCTCGCGCCGGTCCCATGAAACCCGAAGCGGCCCGCCCGTCCCGCCAGCCGGCATGAGTAGATTCCGAACCTGACGCCCCGTCCCGCGAAATGTTATGAGGGAGCCTCGCGCGAGGCCTTAATCTCGTCCGGCGGGGTGAAATACGACATGACCCAATGTAAAATTGCTCAATACGGCCGAAGCAATCTGTTCGCTGCTCCGGTGCAGCGGCCCGAAGCGTCCACCTGGGCCGGCCGATGAAAATACCCGCGGCCGATAGCACTCCCTCGCTTCCAAAATCCCTGACAGGGATCGCGGGTCTCGATGAAATTACCGGCGGGGGTCTCCCGGCCGGCCGGCCCACCTTGATATCGGGTACGGCCGGCTGCGGCAAAACCATGCTCGCCATGGAATTCATCGTGCGCGGCGCAGCGCAGTTCAACGAGCCGGGCGTCTTCATGATGTTCGAGGAAAATGCCGCGGAACTCACCGCCAACGTCCGGTCGCTCGGTTTCGACCTGGAAAAGCTCGTGGCGGACAAAAAAATCGTTCTCGATTACGTGCATCTCGAACGCAGCGAAATCGAGGAAACCGGCGAATACGACCTGGAAGGCCTGTTTATCCGCCTGGGGTATGCGATCGATTCCATCGGCGCGAAACGCGTCGTGCTCGACACGGTGGAGGCGCTATTCGCCGGGCTACCCAACCACGGGCTGCTGCGCGCCGAACTGCGCCGGCTGTTCCGCAGGCTGAAGGACCGCGGCGTGACCGCAATAATTACGGGGGAAAAAGGCGATGGAAATGCCATCACCCGGTATGGCCTGGAGGAATATGTCGCCGACTGCGTGATTGTTCTCGACCAGCGCATTCAGGATCAGATCTCCACGCGCCGGCTGCGCGTGCTGAAATATCGCGGCACCGCGCATGGCATGAACGAGTACCCGTTCCTGATCGGCATGCAGGGATTCTCCGTCCTGCCGATCACGTCGCTGCAGCTCGACCACGCCGTTTCCACCCAACGCATCGGCACCGGCATTCCGCGCCTCGATGACATGCTGGGCGGGCTGGGTGTTTACCGGGGCAGCAGCGTGCTTATTTCCGGCTCGCCGGGCACCGGCAAAACCACCATCGCCGCCAAGATGATCGAAACCGCCTGTCTGCGCGGCGAACGCGCGCTGTATTTCGCTTACGAAGAATCCACCGCGCAGATCGTTCGCAACATGCGATCCGTCGGCATCGATCTGGCGCCATTGCAGGAACAGGGGTTGCTGGAAATCCACGCCTCCAGGCCGACATTGCTGGGTTTGGAACAGCATCTGGTGGTTATGCACGATCTGGTGCGGGCATTCCGGCCGACCGTTGTCGTCGTGGATCCGATCAGCAATCTCACGATGGCGCATGACGACGTGGAAGTGAAGCCGACGCTGATGCGGCTGATCGACTTTTTGAAGAAAGAACAGATTACCGCCGTGTTCACCTGCCTGACTGGCGATGGCGATTCGAACTCCACACTTGAGGGTTCGCAACTGAGTGTCACATCGCTGATCGACACATGGCTATTGCTACGAAACGTGGAAAATACCGGCGAACGCAACCGTACGATTTTCGTCCGGAAGTCGCGCGGTATGCCTCATTCCAATCAGGTGCGCGAATTCGTGCTGAGCGGCAAAGGGATCGACCTGGTGGACGTATATCTCGGCGGCGACCGTATGCTGACCGGCAGCGCGCGGGTTGCGCAGGAAGCACAGGAACGTGCCGCCGCCACGTTACGCGTACAAGATCACGAACGAAAGCTGCGCCAGCTCGACAGTAACCGCAAAGCCATCGATGCGCGGATTGCCGCCCTTCAGGCCCAGGCGGAAGCCGAAGCCGAAGAGGTTCACTTCGGCATGTCCCAGGAGACGCTGCGGGAAACCGCTACCTATCAAACGATCGATGCGATGGCCCACCAGCGCGGCGACCTCGCTAACGGTGTTGGTGGCCCGAAGGATCGGCGATGAGCGTATCCGTGGCGGCGGCATTCGAACTGCGCCTTTACGTGGCCGGCCAGACCGCGAAATCCTTGGCGGCCGTCACCAATCTGCGCCGTATTTGCGAAACACACCTCGCCGGGCAATACTCGATCGAGGTTATCGACCTGACGACGTCGCCGCAACTCGCCGCCGGAGACCAGATTTTGGCTGTACCGACGCTGGTGCGCCGCCTGCCGGAACCGATCAAGAAAATCATTGGCGATCTTTCCAACGAACAACGCGTTCTGGTCGGCCTCGACATTCGTATGGTTGGACACTGACGCCCGATGACCAGGAATCCACCAACGGATACGCCTGACGCCGCGACGGCGCCGCTGTTCTTGTCTGCTCGATACATCCTTCGGCTTTATGTCACGGGAACGACCCCACGTTCCTCGCGCGCCATCGCGAATATCCGGATGATCTGCGAGACCCACCTGGAAGGACGCTACGATCTGGAAGTCATCGACATCGCGCAACACCCGGCCCTCGCCAGGGGCGAGCAGATTATCGCCGCGCCGACCCTGATCAAGACGGCGCCGCTGCCGCTCCGCCGGTTCATTGGCGACATGTCGCAAACCGAGCGTCTCCTGGCGGGTCTGGATTTGCATATAGCGGCGGAAAGTTTCCCGCCGGGCATCGGCTGTTGACTGGCCCCATGGCAGGGATACGCTCTGCGTCGTCGCTTCTCCTGGAGAACGCCAGCCTGCGGCTTCAGCTTGCCGAGGCGCAGGACACGCTGTCCGCGATCCGTAACGGAGAAGTGGACGCGCTGGTCGTTGAGGGGTCCAGCGGTCCACGGGTCTATACCCTGCAAGGCGTGGAAGCCGAAACGAGCCGGTTCCGGGGCAAAATGCTCGAACAGGTCAGCGATGCCGTCATCGCCTTGGACGACGCCGGCCGTATCGTCTATCTGAACGCGGCGGCCGAACGGCTTTATAATTTCTCTGCCTCCGCTATCCTGGGACACAAACAAGCGGCTTTGTACGAAACGCGATGGTTGCTTCCGGCCGACGAACCGGCCGCAGCCGGGGTTTTGCGCGAAACCGGCGCATGGCGCGGCGAGCTTATTCATGTCCGGCGTGACGGACGGGAGATGTATGTCGATCTGGGAGTAACAATTCTGCGCGAAACCGCCGACAGACCCGCCGGACAACTGCTTGTTGTCCGCGACGTGACGGAACGGCGGCGTCGCGACGATCAGATCCTGGTTTCGGAAATCCGCTACCGCCGGCTGTTCGAAACGGCCCATGACGGTGTGCTTCTGCTCGATCCCCGCACACGGAAGATTATCGATGCCAACCCGTTCATGACGCGGATCCTGGATTATCCGCATGACAAGCTGATCGGGAAGGAGTTGTTCCAGATTGGATTGCTGGCAGACGAAGCCGCCAGCCAGGCCATGTTTCGGAAGCTGAAAAAAAACAAGCAGGTCCGCTACGACAATCTGCCGCTGGTAACCCAAACGGGTCGCCTTCAGGACGTGGAGGTGGTGGCCAACTTGTACGAAGAGAACGGCCGGCTGATTATTCAGTGCAATATCAGGGATATTACGGAACGCCGACGATCGGAGGAGCATGTGAATCTGCTGATGGCCGAAATCAATCATCGTGCCAAGAACCTGCTTGCCGTGGTGCAGGCGGTGGCCCATCAAACCGCGTATCATGGCGATCCAGCAACGTTCGTGACACGATTGTCCGATCGCATCGGCTCGCTGGCCGCGGGACAGGATCTGCTGGTCCGGAACCAGTGGCAAGGCGTCGATGTCCGGGATCTTGTCGAGTCTCAGCTTGCTCATTTCAAGGATTTGATCGGTAGCCGGGTTTTTCTTGGCCACAAGCCGGCGCAGCTATCGGCGCCCGCGGCGCAGGGCATCGGCATGGCGCTGCACGAACTCGCCACCAACAGCGCCAAGTATGGTGCGCTGTCGAACGGTTACGGATACGTTACGATAGACTGGACCCCCGGCACGGGCACCGAACCGGAATTCTCGATCTCGTGGAAGGAAGCGGGCGGCCCGGCGGTGGCGATGCCGGCGCGAAAGGGCTTCGGTCAGGTGGTGATCGGGCGGATGGCGGCGGCAGCCGTGCAGGGCGTCGCCGATATTGCCTTCCATCCAGCGGGGGTTACATGGACCCTGACCGCACCGGCCGGGAATGCGCTGATGCCGGCAGACGGGTTCGGCCGATGAAATCCCCGCGCATCCTGATCGTCGAGGACGAGGCAATGATCGCGCTGGTACTGGAAGAATGTCTGACCGATGCCGGTTTTACCATCGCCGGTGTGGCCGGACGGCTGGACGCGGCGCTGGCATCGATCGCCGGCGGGGCTATCGATGCCGTCATTCTGGATGCCAATCTCGCCGGGGTCAGTGCGGGCCCGGCTGCCTTGGCGCTGACGGCACGCGGCATTCCGTTCGTGGTCGTGTCCGGTTATTCGCCGCAGCAGCAGGCGCGCGAATTCGCGGGGGCGCCCTGTCTGCAAAAACCCTGCCGGCCGGATGCCCTGATCGAGGTGTTGCGCGGTTTGCTGCCACCCGGATAGCGGCCGCAATCGTTCGGCGGCAGACGCAACCCCTGTTTTTTGACGGCGGGCCGGCCTATAGCATTGCCTCATCATGCCACGCGGAGACCTGTTTCCCGAGATCGGCCCGTACGAGACCGGCTATATGCCGCTGTCCGGCGGTCACACGATGTACTGGGAGCAGGCGGGCAATCCCAACGGCCGGCCGGTCCTGTTTCTGCATGGCGGTCCAGGCGCCGGCGCGGGCGCCGTTCATCGCCGGTTCTTCGACCCGCACTACTGGCGGATCGTGATTTTCGACCAGCGCGGGGCTGGCCGGTCCCGCCCGCTTGGCGCGTTGGACCATAACACCACCCCGGGGCTCGTAGCCGACATCGAAGTCCTGCGCCGCCACCTGGCGATCGAACGCTTTCTGCTGTTCGGTGGATCCTGGGGTTCCACGCTGGCGCTGGCCTACGCCCAGGCGCACCCCGAACGGGTGGCGGGGGCGGTATTGCGCGGGGTCTTCCTTGGACGCCCGCAAGAGGTCGCGTGGTTCCTGCACGGCATGCAGGCGGTTTTCCCAGAGGCCCATTCGGCCTTTTCGGGCTTTCTGCCAGAGCCTGAGCGCGGCGACCTGCTGGGCGCCTATTTTCGTCGGCTCACCGATCCCGACGCGTCCGTTCACCTGCCGGCCGCGCGGGCGTGGTCGGTGTATGAAGGAACCTGCAGTACCTTGTTGCCGAGCCCGGATACCGTGCATGGCTTTGCCCGCGATCGCACGGCGCTGGGCCTTGCCCGGATCGAGGCGTTCTATTTCGCCCACGGGTTGTTTCTGCCGGAAAACGGCTTGCTCGGGCATATGGACCGGATCGCCCACATCCCGGCCGAGATCGTGCAGGGCCGTTACGATATGATTTGCCCGGCCATCACCGCGTTCGATCTCGCGGCGGCCTGGCGCAACGCCCGGATGACGATCGTGCCGGACGCCGGCCATTCGGCATTGGAACCGGGCATACGGCGGGCGCTGATCGCGGCCGTGGAACGGTTCCGCGACGGCAGGTAGGCGGGACCGCCGAACAAGCCCCAGGCCTGCTGCCATGCCGGGATTAGCGCAGAATGACCCGATCGAAAAAGAAATTGAACACGTCCCCATTGCCGGCCGCCACCGACTGATCGACGAAGACCATCAGGCTGGATGATAGTTCGCCCGGCCCGGTATTCACGATCCTTATCGGAACGGAGACCGCGGTGTTCTGGGCCAGCCCGTCATCCGCCGATCCAGCCGAAACGGTAAATTTCGCCACCTCGGGCGGGGTGGGCCTGAAGCCTCGCGATGCCAGCGACGCCAGCCAGTCGCCGTTGTCCGGATCATGTGGCGCCTGACGGACAATCCGTTGAAATTCCGCGATCAGGGCCTTGCTCGCGGTTCCAGGACGGATGTTCGCGGGTGCGGAATTCGCGCCTGACGATTTAGCGGTCCGGAGCGCACTTGCTCCTGGAATCGACACCGCATAGGTGCGTCCCGCCTGGGATGCGGGTGTCAGGATCGGCGGAGGCGCGTCGCTTGCAAGAGACGGGGCCGTCGTAGCGGCGAAACCAGCGGGCGGGGCGGGTTCGGCCTGGACCGCCGTATCGTCCAGCGTGGACGCGCGATCCTCGCCTGACGCCGGCTTTGGCGAATAAGTAAAACCGAACGATGCCGAGGCCACCGATTGCGTGCTGACCGGACTGTCCAGAAGCAAAAACGTACCGGTCGTCCCCACAAAGACCGAGTCGCCCGAATTGTCCTGCCCGCGCCAATCGCCGGTACCGCCGATCGCCTCGGCTGGGGGCGATCTGGCAAGGCGCATCAACGCCGATTGACCGGCCGCATAGGGACTGGCGCCCTGGTTATTACCGTACATTGCCCCGTCTCCCGCGGTCAGCGGTGCAAATATATAAGCGCCCGCGGGTTCGCCCGGTCTGGTCCGGGTGGGCACCGTTTCCCCGCGCACATGGTTTAATGGTGCCGCCCACGGTGTTTCGATAATGGGCGTCGCCATCGCTCCGTGGGCACCCGGCAGCAACAGCGCCAGAACGGAGACCGCCGCTGTCAGCGACGCCCTTAAAGGACCGGTCCCGCACCGTGGCGCGGATACGATCGGATCGCGCCGGGCATCGCCGGGCATTCCAATACAGGATCGTCCGGTCTCGGTGCGGTCAGTTGCCTGCGGGCCTTGGCCGGTTAAACGCATGCTCAACCCCAACGCTGTCGATCGTCGCACTCCATGCCAGGACTGCGCGCGGACGATACCATAGCGTAGGATGGCAGCCTTACGCCATTGGCATGCCGCGCGACCGGTTTATCCCGGACGCTTCCGCTCCAGATCGTTACGCCGACTTTCCCAGCGCGCGGCGCAGGAGCAGGCGTGGCGAGTAAAATGGACCGCACTCCGCCCAAAGCTGCTGGTAAGCCCCGTCGGCAAGGCTGCGCTTATAGCGGTGATCGCCCGCCAGAAAGTCGTATCGATCCAGACCCTGCGCCAACGCCATTCGGATCGCTTCGTAATGGCAGGTAAGTCCGGGTTTGGCGCGCGGTTCATCGCCGCGGTACGCAAAACCGCTTTGATAGGCCAGCATCCGGCCGCGATGGACAAAGTTATAGAGAACTCCGATCGGCTCGCCCCCGCCCGACACCCGAATCAAAGATGCCTCCCCGCGCGGCACGGCCGCCGCGATCAGTTCCCTGTGGAACCGGCGGAAGAATGGCTGTGCGAAACTGCCGGGCTTGCCTCGGGCTGTCCACGCGGCCTGATGCAGGATCGCCAGATCGTCCAGCAGCCCGTGCGCCGCCGCCACCGATCCCGCCGGTTCGGCCACGACAAGCCCGGCCTGTTCGTAAAACCGGCCAGACCGGCGGATTTGCTGGCGCGTATTGGCGCTCCGCCCCGCCAGATAGTCGCCGCCCGCCTGCCGCAAACCGGCCAGATCGGCGTAAGGCGAGGCCTGCGATCGCAATACCCGCACCAGGACTGCCGGCCGCCGGATCGCCGCAAGAACAGTGTCCTCCACGCCCGGCAGCACGACGTCGAATCGCGAAGCCACCTCGCGCAGACACAATCCGGTCAGTTCGGCCGTCCGTCCCGCCTCGGCCAGCACGCCGTTCTGCTCAATATACGGACAGTCCAGCGCGGGTATTCCGCTTTCGCCCAAGGACAGCCGATCCGGGCCGATCCATCGGCTGGTACGGTTGAACAAGGCCAGCGCGACCGTTCGTCCGTCTTCGGTGGCTTCGACCAAAACGGGATCGGGGAAGCGTTCGGCGGCGAGGCAGCCGGTCCAGGTCCAGCTTTGGAAAAACGAGCATTTGGAACGCCGTTCCAGATCGCGCCAGCGGACACCCAGCCCGGCGAAATCGGCAACGCCGGATATCCGGACGACCGTCACGGCGACGCCGATGTCCCGAGCCATAACGCTTCGTAGGCGGCAAACATCGAGTCCTGACCGAAATCCCGATGGGCTTTTGCCAGATTCGCGCGACCGATCGCCTGACGGGTATCTCCGCTGGTCGCCAGAGCGGTCAGCGCGGCGGCAAAGGCGGTGTCGTCCAGTCCGGCGATCAGGGTGCGATTCGGTTCCGCCACCATGTGCCGCACATCGCCGACATCGGTGGAGACAATGGGCAGCCCGCTGGCCATCGCCTCGATGACCGATAGCGGCATTTGTTCGGTATCCGACGACAGAGCGAAGATGTCGAACTGGGCGTAAAACGCGGCTGTATCGCGATGATGGCCGGCGAACCGGACGCGATCCCCGATCCCTAGCGCCGTGGCCAGCGCCTGTAATGCAGGACGTTCCGGCCCATCGCCGACGATGACAAGCTGTCCGGCCGGCAGCATGGCGAAGGCGCGCAGCAGCCGGGCAATATTCTTTTCGGCGCGCAGCGCGGCCACGGTACCGATTACCGGGCCTGCCGTCCCACGCTGGGACCCATCGGTCGCGAAGCGGGCCAGATCGATGCCATTCGGGATGTAGCGGATCATACCCGGCGGCAGCCGCCAGATATCGGTCGCGATGCGCACCAGGTTGCGGGACGGCAACACCACCGGTGTCCGGCCCAGGACGATCCGCCGCATCCATATACGGCGGGAAATTTGGGTGTCGCGTTCCTCGGGACCAAATCCGTCCACGACATGGATATGGCGCGTTACCGGCAGGATGTTGGCCAGGGCAAACTCGATCGCCCCCCAGTTACAGGTAACCAGCACATCGGGGCGCCAGTCCCGCAGTAAGCGGCGGAAAGACCAGGCGTTCGCCAGCATGGCGTTCTTGGCCACTTTGATCGCAGGGAACACCGCGTCCAGACCTGGATCCAGCCGTTCCCGGCACGCCATGTTCCCGTCCAGGGACAGCACGATATGACGGAACGCCGATCCGAAATGGTTGGCGATGGCGGCGAACCGAACCTGCGCGCCGCCGACCGCGAAGGTGGGAAAAACGTGCATGACCAGCGGTGCCCGATGGCCATTCCCGGATTGTTGGGTTGGAGGGTTCACCTAGACCTGCCTCATGCATTCCGCGCGACCGCGGCGCCGGCCCAATCCCGCATACCGCAATCGCTTTCGCCACCGCAATGCTTTGCATCCGTCCGGACATGCAATCGGCCGGTACGACGCGACCGGGCGCCACTGCGCAACGAAAGCGATCCATGCCCGTGGCTTGTAGCCAGCATGCGATTCTCGCCAGTCTTTGAACTGGCCAGGCTCAAACCTGCGCATGACCGCCATGCGAGGCCATTTGTTCACATTTGCACCGCCTGCACGGCTTCCTCCAGTTCCTGAAACGTCGGCATGTGTTCGGACGGCACCATTTTCCGCCCCGATTCGACGCTCACTTGCGGCGCATTCCCATACAGGTGCGTCACCAGTACTGCTCGGATCACTTCAAGATATTTCGCTTCCTCCTCCACGATACCTTTCATCCGGGTCGCGAACGGGCCGGCCATCCCATACGCAAGCAAAATTCCCAGGAATGTGCCGACCAGCGCGCCGCCAATCATCGCACCCAGCACCGCCGGCGGTTGATCGATGTGCGACATGGTCTTGATAACGCCCAGCACGGCCGCGACGATACCAAGCGCGGGAAGCGCATCCGCCATGTTTTGCATGATGTGGGACGGATGCAGTTCCTCGGTCAGCACTTTCTTGAGCTCCCGCGCCATAACGTCTTCGATCTGGTTCGGGTCGTCGGCGTTCATGCCGACCATGCGCAAGTAATCGCAGATGATCGTGCTGGCATGATGGTTTGCCAGTATTTTCGGAAATTTCTGAAACGCAGGGCTGTCGTCGGGCTTTTCGATATGCGCTTCCAGCGCCATCGCGCCCTTGGTGCTGGCAAGGCGCACCAGGAAATATAGCAGACTGAGCAACTCGATATAGTCCGGCTTATGGAACGCCGCACCTTTGATCATTTTGCCGAAGGCGCCCATAGTGTGTTTCACATCGTGGATGCTGTTCGCCATCAGCATCGTCGCGATGGCGGCGCCGCCGATGGTCCACATTTCGAACGGCACCGCCTCGATCAGCGGCTCCATGCTGCCGCCGGAGGTGAGGTAGCTGCCCAGCACGCATCCGAACAACAAAACGAGGCCACCAATCGTCAGCACGGGACGGACTCAGTGTGGGGCGCTGGCTGCGGCGGACGGGGCCTGACGCATCACCAGGATAGCGATCCGGCGATTGGCCGCCGCCAGGGGATCGGCCGGCAATAACAAATCATGGTCGGCATTTCCGATCACCGATTTGACGCGCGCCTCGGGGAAACCGTCATCGACCAATAGCCGTCTGGTGGCATTTGCGCGATCGGCCGACAATTCCCAGTTCGTGCGATCCTGGCCTGGAAACGGCGCCGCATCGGTATTGCCCGCGATGGAAACAGGTTCGCTCAGCTTCATCAGAATCGGCACGACTTTCTGGATCAGCAGGCGGGTCCGTTCGTTTGGCGTTGCCGATCCGGTCGGGAACATCGGCAGTTTGATCTCGTCGAGAATTTGGATGCGCAGACCCTGCGGAGTCATATCCACCGCCAATTGCTTCGACAGTCCGGCCAGTGCCGGATCCCCGCGCACCGCATCCTCGATTTGCCGGGCGGCCTTCTCGAATGTTGCTTTTTCGGATTTGGCGGCCTGGGCGGCTACTTCGGCCGCGGTGATCGGCCGGGTGTCGGGCTGGCCTTCGCGGCGCACATCGGATCCGCCGCCGGGGCCGGGTGCTGGGCGGGAGGCTTTTTGGCCCAGCGGCTTGTCGCCGGTGTCGTCATCGGCACTTTGGTCGTCCGCCATCGGACCCGCACCCACGCCATCGCCGGACTTCGCCCGATGCGAGTCGGTATAGACCGGATCGTCGCCATCCTCGGTCCGCTCGATCACCGGGCGCTTGCCGGACGTGATCTGCACGCTGCCACGATCGGACACCAACGCACCTTCATCGAAGGCGGTATGGCCGCCGAACGGCTGGCCGGTGCCCGACGAGGCATGCGACAACAGGTTGTTCGGGCTGAAATAATCCGCCAGACCCTTACGCTGATCCTCGGTCGTGGCGTTCAGCAGCCACATCAGAAGGAAGAACGCCATCATCGCGGTAACAAAATCGGCGTATGCGACCTTCCACGCGCCGCCGTGATGACCGCCCTCCACGATTTCGTATTTTTTGACGATGACCCCGCCCTTGGATCCCTTTCTCTCTGTCTTGCCCGCCATCGTTGCCCTCCGGAGAACCGCACGATGACCGGAAAACGTTAACGAGGTCCTAACCAGGGCGGAAATTCCACCGGCCCATGCAAAAACCCACCAGTGGAAAAGCCAGTCGATTGTAAAGACCAGTCCGGTCTGCATACGATGGCAGGATGGCGAACGCGCAGAACAAAGTCGTCAGACGTGTCGATCGGCACGCAAAATGAACCGGTTACCAGCGTCGAGCGGGCGCCATTCGTTGCGGATTATGTTTATCCACGGTGTGCCCTTGTTCGGTTGGCGGGGACTTTTTCCGCGCCCTGGCCCGATCGGTGGCCAAACACCCGTGCCGGTGCCGAATGGCGCCTGGATTAAAACCGGCGATTTTCTACATTTTCATGTCGCCAGAACCATCGGCGGGCGCGTCATGGCCCGGGCGGCTGCCCAGCGGCCTGATCTTCACGTCCACCGTCACCGTCGCCGCGTGCGCGAATGTCAATGTCAAAGGGAAACTCTGATCGGCGATCAGCGGCTGTTTCAGACCTGTCAGCATGATATGCAGGCCTCCCGGTGCGAATGTCACCATACCGTTAGGCGGAATGGGCACCTCGGCGACTGGCCGCATGCGCATTACACCGTGATCCTCGACCGTATCATGCACCTGTGCGGCAGCCGCGACCGGTGTGCTGACGGCAACCAGCCGATCCGGTAGCGGGCCGCCCATCAGCATGACATAGGCAGCGCCATTGGCCGACGCCCCGGCGGTCGCGCGGGCCCAGGCATCGGACACCGTCACACCGGCTGCCTCCGCCAGGATAATCCTGGCCGTCGGCGCCGCCCATGCGGGCGAAAGCACGGCAAACCCCGCCAGTATCGCGACGTGGACGATACGCTTCGCACGGGTGCGGGCAATGGACATGAACACCTCGGGTCAGGGCAGCAGCGGCTGTAACTGCGTTGGCACGCCGATAACGCTGCCCGCTAAACAGACGCCGTGCAATCGCGAGAAGGCGATCGGATGAGCGCATGTTGCGAAATTGTGCCTCACAGCCGCGAACCGGAAAGCAATACCATGGGTTTCATTCATGGGGGGCAAGCGCCTTGGTAGCAATCCAGACAAAAGCTCCGGGCATGGTTGGCGGGCGGTGGCGGGCGAAACAGAGACGATACCGGCGATCGCTTCTTATGGACGTTGGAATGAGTGCCGGCTACCCCCTGGCAGGTTGTTAAAAAATCCCCGCGGCAAGACAGTCAGGCACCAAATGTGGAGGAATTAACCCTATCAGACCTCTATATTCAGTAGTCCGGCGGATCGTTTCGTCCTTTTTCGCAACCTGCTAAGGGTATCCCGGAGCCACACGCGATCATTGTGGCGGAGGAGTCCGATATGCCGCGACACGCCGCAACGATCACCGCCGGCGGCGCCCTTCTGGCCCGCCTCAAGGCCGTGGGCGTCGATTATATTTTCGCCAATTCAGGAACCGATTTTCCACCGATCATCGAAGGGCTGGCAGAGGCAAGCGCCAAGGATATCGACCTGCCGAAAGCCATTGTAATCCCGCACGAACACGCGGCGATGGGCATGGCGCATGGCTATTATCTGGCGACCGGCCGTGCCCAGGCTGTCATGGCGCATACCAATGTCGGGCTGGCGAATTGTGCCATCGGCGCCATTAACATGGCGACCGAACATGTTCCGGTCCTGCTGTTTTCGGGCCGCACACCCACGCTGGAACAGGGCCGCCTGGGTGCGCGCACGGTTCCGATCGGCTGGGGCCAGGAAATGCGCGACCAATCGGCATTGATCCGCGAGGCGGTGAAATGGGACTACGAATTGCGATTCCCCGAACAAGCGCCAGACATCGTGGACAGGGCCTATGCCATCGCTTGCTCCACGCCGCGCGGTCCCGTCTATGTCAGCCTGCCGCGCGAGGTATTGTGCGGTCCTTGCCCGTCGGACGCCCTGGCCGAACCCAGCCGGATCGCCCCGGTTTCAATCGTCCCGCCGGCCGCGGAGCTGGATCGCGCCGCCGCGATGCTGGCGGGTGCGCGCAACCCCCTCATCCTGGCGCAACGCGGTGCCGGATCGGAGGAAGGGTTTGCAAGCCTATCCGCCCTGGCGGAGGAATGGGGCATTCCCGTCGTGCAGTACTGGGCGATTCAGCTTGCGATCGCGTCCGATCACCCGATGGCGGCCGGATCGGACCCCGCACCCTGGCTCAGCGAAGCCGACGTGGTTCTGGTGCTGGATTGTCTCGCCCCGTGGTCGCCGGACATTCACCGGCTTGCGCCGGATTGCCTGGTGATCCAGGCCGGTCCCGACCCGCTGTACAGTCGCTTTCCAGTACGGCACTTCCCCGCCGACCTGTCGCTGGCGGGGGAGTTGGAGGATATTATTCCAGGCCTTGCATCCGCCATGCGGCCGCATTTGGCCGAACACACAGCGAAGCGGGCGGATCGACATGCGCGCGTGGCCACCACGGCCGAACGCCTGCGCGCCACGGTCGAGCGAGCCGCCGGCCAGGACGGCGATGGCAGTCAAATGACCAAGGCCTGGGTCAGCCTGTGTCTGTCCCGCGCCCTGCCGGGGCGCGACGCGACAATCCTGTCCGAGCTTGGCTGTCCGTTCGATCCGCTGACTTTGTACGGTCCTCAAAGCTGGTTTCAGGAGCCCCATTCCGGCGGTCTCGGCTGGTCCTTCCCCGCCGCCCTGGGCATCCAACTCGCTCGGCCGAACCGGCTTGTCGTCGCGACCATGGGCGATGGATCCTATATGTTTGCCAACCCGGTAGCCTGCCACCAGATCGCGGAAGCAATGAACCTGCCCGTGCTGGTGTTGGTGTTGAACAATTGCGAGTGGGGTGCGGTGCGTAAGTCGGTGCTGGGCACCTACCCCGACGGCTATGCGTCCCGTACCAACCAAATGCCGCTGGTTTCGCTGGACCCCTCGCCCGACTTTACCAAGATCGCGGCGGCCAGCCGGGCATGGACGGCGCGGGTGGACGTGTCCGGCGATCTGCCCGGCGTGCTGGCGGCGGCGATCGAACACATCGCGGTCACCCGAACCCAGGCACTGGTCGAAATTCGTGTAGCGCCATAATCCGGCCGGCAGGCGTTTTGGGTAAGACACGGGATCGGCGGCGCACTGGCGCGGCGCGGGCGTTCCGCCGCCGGTCGCCCCGAACTGAAACTTCATAAAAATACATAAAGCGCCAATCCGGCGCCCTTGGCAGCGTGACGGAAAACGGACAGAAACCCGGCGGGCAACGCCATCGGGTAACTGTCCGCCTTCATATCGTTAGTTCGGAAGAACGACAGAATTAATCACGTGGATTACGCCATTCGATTGCATGACATTCGGTATCGTCACTTCGCCGACACCGCTTTGCTCGCCGCTGATAAACAGCTTCGATCCATTCTCGCTGATGGTCAGCGGCTCGCCCTCGACGGATTTCAGCATCGCCTTACCGCCGCCGGCCTTCACCATCTTCATCAGATCGGCCGCGGTGTATTTGCCAGACACCACATGATAGGTCAGGATCTTCACCAGTGTCGCTTTGTTTTCCGGCTTCACCAGCGTTGCGACCGTTCCGGGCGGCAACTTGTCGAACGCTTCGTTGGTCGGGGCGAACACGGTAAACGGACCCGCGCTTTCCAGGGTATCGACCAGACCGCCGGCTTTCACGGCGGCGACAAGGGTCGTGTGATCTTTCGAATTCACCGCGTTTTCAACGATATTTTTTGACGGATACATCGGCGCACCGCCGACCATGACAGTATCGGCGGCCGCACCTTGCGCCATGACGGGAAGGGTTGCCAGACCGCCGATCGCGAGGCCGGCGATTAAGAAAGAAACAACACGCGTTGACATTGGGGTCTCCCGGAAAAAGCATCGTCAATTTGGATGCGTCTTCTTTACGGCGCGGGTTCGGCGATGGATCGTACAGTCCCGAAAAAAACTTCTGGCTGTCCATGATGTGTACTCCCCCGCTATGCTAACACTGCCTCACGGAGCTCGCCATGACCTGGTCCATCGTTGCTTACGATCCGGATGCCGGCGCCTTCGCCGTGGCGGTCGCCACCAGGGCGTTCGCGGTTGGCGCCTCGTGCCCGTTCGTTCGGGCCGGCGTTGGCGCGGTTTCGACCCAGTCGCTGACCAACCGGTATTTAGGGCCGGCAATCCTGGACGCCATGGCGCGCGGCCTGGGCCCGGCGGCGGCGATCGAAGGGGCCCTGGCGGGGGACCTGGGGCGCGGCATACGTCAGGTCCATGCGGTGGACCGATACGGACGCACCGCCGCGTGGACCGGCGGCAACTGCGTGACATGGTGCGGAGCCGTCTCCGCCGGCGGAATCAGTGTCGCGGGCAACATGCTGACCGGGCAACCGGTGGTCGCGGCAACCCTCGCCGCCTGGACCGCGGCCAGCGGTACCCCGATGCCGGATCGCCTGATGGCCGCGATGGAAGCGGGCGAAGCCGCGGGCGGCGACCGGCGCGGCAAACAATCCGCCGCCATGACGATGGCGACGACCGAAGACTTTCCCGATCTCGATCTGCGGGTGGACGACCACGCCGAACCGCTGCGGGAGTTGCGGCGCCTGCTGTCGCTGTGGAAAGCCGAAGCCGCACCCCGCCAGAGCGCTGCGCCGTCGAAGGCAAACCCGTCCGGATTGGCCGATCTGGATGCGATAGAGGCCGGCTGGATCGCGCGCGGGTTGGATTTGCGGTTTCAACGGTAAGGCAAGTTCAACGATCGTCGCTCCGGATCGCGGCGTGGAACATGCCCTGGGATTTTGCCTTTTCGAGCGGTTTCATCGGTGTGCCGAAACCCTTATTGCCCGTGCCGCCGTCAGGCGAACACAGACGGCAATCGTTCCATCGTCCGCGGAGGCAAGCCCCACCGGCGCCAGCGCGCGGTCGCCGCCGGCGTCGCCGCCATTGTCAGACGCATCGCTCCGGGCACTCCCGAGCATGGCGCGGTATCGGGAATCCGAACGCAGTGCCGCATCCGGCTCAGGCTCCTTCCAGCGCCTCCCGCTGCATCTCCAACTCCAGCCATTGCTCCTCGGCCCGTTGCATCGCCGTCTGGGCCGCGTCCAGCGCCTGCGTCGCCGCGGCGAATTGGGCGGGCTGGCGCAGATAGAGGCCGGGATCGGACAAGGTGCGGTTGAGGCGGGCCATTTCCCGCTCCAGTTCCGCCATGCGGACGGGCAGCGTTTCCAGGGCGTGCTTATCCTTGAAGGTCATTTTCCGACTCCGGGATTTGGCGGCCCCGCCGTTGCGCGACCCGCGCGTTCGGCCGCCGGGCGCATCGGCCAATGTTTTGGCCGGCCCGCGTTGCAGCAGCATGTCGGAATAGCCGCCGGCATATTCGATCCACCGGCCGTCGCCCTCGGTGGCGATGACGGACGTTACCACGCGGTCCAGGAAATCGCGGTCGTGGCTGACCAGCAGCACGGTGCCCGCGTATTCCGCCAGACGTTCCTGCAACAATTCCAGCGTTTCCAAATCCAGGTCGTTGGTGGGTTCGTCCAGCACCATCAAGTTGGACGGAGTGGCGAACGCGCGCGCCAGGGTCAGCCGCCCGCGCTCCCCGCCCGACAGCACGCCGACCGGGGTGTTCGCCTGTTCCGGCCCGAACAGGAAATCCTTCATGTAGCTGACGACATGGCGATTCTGCCCGCCGACCGTGACCGTGTGTCCCGCTCCTCCGGTCAGCGTCTGCGACAAAGTCAGGTTCGGATCCAGCGTATCGCGTCGCTGGTCCAGTTCCACCTCGGCCAGATTGGTGCCCAACTTCACATCGCCGGTATCGGGGATCAGCTTACCGGTCAGCATATTCAGCAGCGTCGTCTTGCCTGCACCGTTCCGGCCGGCGATTCCAACACGGTCGCCACGGATGACGCGTGCCGAGAAATCCCGCACGACAGCGCGGTCGCCGAACGATTTGGAAATGTCGTCCGCCACGATGACCAGCCGGCCGGACAGGTCCGCTTCGGCTGCCGCCATCTTTACCTTGCCGACGGCAGCTCGCTGTTCCTTGTGCTTCTTCCGCAAGGCATGCAGATCGCCCAGACGCTTTTGATTGCGTTTGCGCCGGCCGGACACACCATAGCGGACCCAGTCTTCCTCCATGAGTATCTTGCGGCCGGTCTTGTGACGGTCGAGTTCTTCCTGCTCCAGGATTTGGTCGCGCCACGTCTCAAACTGCGCGAACCCCTGGTCCAGAACGCGCGTGACGCCGCGATCCAGCCACACGGTGGCTCGCGACAGCCGCTCCAGCAGGCGCCTGTCATGGCTGATCGTGACGATGCCGGACCGCATACCGGACAGTTCCTGTTCCAACCATTCGATGCCGGGCAGATCGAGATGGTTGGTCGGTTCGTCCAGCAGCAGAATGTCCGGTTCGGGCGCGAGCACACGGGCCAGCGCGGTGCGCCTGGCCTCGCCGCCGGACAATTTTGCCGGATCCTCCTCGCCTGTTAGCCCCAGTTGTTCCAGCAAATAAGCCGCTCGGTACCGGTCCGTGCCGGCATCGCCGAGCCCCGCCTCGACATAGGCGAGCGTGGTGGCGAAGCCGGCAAAATCGGGTTCCTGCGGAAGGTAGCGAATGGTCGCGCCGGGCTGGGCAAACCGCCGGCCGGAATCCCGCGGCACGAGGCCGGCGGCGATGCGCAGCAGGGTCGATTTGCCGGAACCGTTGCGCCCGACCAGGCAAATGCGGTCGCCGGACGACACCGACAGCCCGGCGCCGGCCAATAGCGGCGCGGCGCCGAACGTCAGGGCGATATCTTGCAGAACGAGAAGGGGAGGAGGCATCGGGACGCTTTACACCCTAAGGGCAGCATCGGCCATAAGCGCGTCGGCACTCCGCTGACGATGCCCGCTTACATAAAGGCTTGGGGTATGCTCGGCGTCGCGATCCGAAGCGATAATTGCCGCGCACGGCGTATGGCAGCGCTGGCAAAGTTGCCTTAGCGCCGCACCGCAACCGCCAGTGCCCGAACCTGGTTCAGCACCGCGTCCACCGCACCCGGCAAAGCCTGCCCATCCGCATCCAAATGAGCCGACAACGTATCGATCAACGCCGATGCCACCACCGCGGCGTCGGCGATCCGCGACGCCGCCCCCGCCTGTTCTGGCGTCCTTACCCCGAATCCGATGGCGACCGGCAATTGTGTTGCCTGGCGAAGACGCGGCATTGCCGTCGCCAGATCCTCGGCTGTAGCGCTTCTCGTGCCGGTGATGCCGGTAATGCTGACGTAATAGACGAAGCCGGAACCGCCGTTCAGCACATGCGGCAGGCGCGCATCGTCTGTTGTCGGTGCGATCAACCGAATGAAATCAATCCCATTGGCGTTGCTGTAAGGGAGCAGCATGTCGGCTTCCTCGGTGGGAAGGTCCACGATAATCAGCCCGTCCACGCCAGCCTGACCGGCATCGGTGCAAAAGCGTTCGATGCCGTAAGACAGGATAGGGTTCAGATAGCCCATCAGAATCACAGGGGTTTGCCGGTCGTCCATACGGAAGTCGCGCACCATGGTCAGCACGTCGGCGACCTTGACGCCGGCGGCCAGGCCGCGCTTTCCGGCCGCCTGGATAATCGGCCCATCCGCCATTGGGTCCGTGAACGGCATGCCGATCTCGATCAGGTCGGCGCCGGCTTCAGGCATGCCGCGCAACAGCGCCATGGAGGTTGTGCGATCCGGATCCCAGGCTTCCAGGAACGGGATCAGCGCGCCCCGGCCCTGGCGTTTCAGTTCGGCGAACCTGGCGGCGATACGGCTCACAGCTTCACCCCCAGATGGTCGGCGACGGCGAAGATGTCTTTGTCGCCGCGCCCGCAGAGGTTCATCAGAATGATCTCATCGGGTTTCATCGCGGGCGCCAGTCTGGCGACGTGGGCCAGCGCGTGCGCCGGCTCCAGCGCCGGAATGATGCCTTCTGTGCGCGTGCAAAGCTGGAACGCCGCCAGTGCCTCCTGGTCGGTGGCGGACACGTATTCGACGCGGCCGATATCGTGCAGCCAGGAATGTTCGGGGCCGACGCCGGGGTAATCGAGACCGGCGGAGATGCTGTGCCCCTCAATGATCTGGCCGTCGTCGTCTTGCAGCAGGTAGGTGCGGTTGCCATGCAGCACGCCGGGCCGTCCGCCGGTCAGGCTGGCGGCGTGTTCGCCGGTTGCGATGCCATGGCCGCCGGCCTCCACTCCGATCAGGCGTACCGAAGCGTCGTCCAGGAAGGGATGGAACAGGCCCATCGCATTCGATCCGCCACCGATACAGGCGACGGCGGCGTCGGGCAGACGGCCCTCGGCTTCCTGAAGCTGCATCTTGGCTTCTTCGCCGATCACCGACTGGAAGTCGCGTACCATCATCGGATACGGATGCGGGCCGGCGACTGTGCCAATAAGGTAATAGGTATCGCCGACATTGGCGACCCAGTCGCGCATTGCCTCGTTCATCGCGTCCTTCAGCGTGCCGGCGCCAGACGTGACCGCTTTCACTTCCGCCCCCAGCAGCTTCATGCGGAACACGTTGGGGGATTGCCGCTCGACATCGGTGGCACCCATGTAAATCGTGCAGGGCAGGCCGAACAACGCACACATCGTGGCGGTGGCGACACCGTGCTGCCCGGCGCCGGTTTCGGCGATGATCCGCGTCTTGCCCATGCGCCGAGCCAGCAGAATCTGCCCCATGCAGTTATTGGCCTTATGGCTGCCGGTGTGGTTTAGTTCATCGCGCTTAAAATAGATTTTTGCCCCACCGAGTTGGCGGGTCAGCCGTTCGGCGAACCACAAGGGACTTGGGCGGCCAACGTAATGTTTTAGGTGGTGCCTAAGGTCGGCATCGAAAGCGGGGTCGGCTCTGGCGGCGGCGTAAGCGTGCTCGACTGCCAAAACCAGCGGCATCAGCGTTTCCGCCACGAAACGGCCACCGAACTCGCCGAATCGGCCCCGCTCGTTTGGGCCGGTACGCAGGCTGTTTGGAATCGGGGATGCGATATTCAACACAGGCTCTCCTTGCTCATCGGGCTTCTAGAGCATGGCTGTGCCCGGTCAAGACGATGTGCGGGATGGCACTGAAAGGAGCCCGTCGGCGCAGGGGAATTAGGCGAAGGTTTTCAGGCGGAGGCCCTTCGCGTGCTTCGCTGGACAGTCTTGCCGGGCGCTTTGCTGAGCGGGGTATGACCCATGTGTTCGATGGCGGTTAAACAATGCCCCGTTCTAAAATTGTGCTCGGATGCCTATTTTTTGTCCTGATTCATGATCGGGCCGGGACCGCCCGTCCCCGACTGTCTTGCATTCGTAACCCGAAGGCACGGATGGCCGAACCAAACCCAGCGATGACGCAATGAAACGCCAATTCTGACGGGACTCGCCCGATTGCCCGGTGCGTATTGTCAATAACAGTTGACACCGAATCGAACGATCGGGGACGATGTTTAGGTGTTGGTCGCTCGTCGATCGCGCCGGATCCTTACAGGTGCGCCCCCCAGTGGTGCGCCTGTTTGGTATCCAAAGCCGTGCAGCGCGCGATTCGCGTAACGATAGGACCTGCGCCGATCGCTGGGCCGTACGCGATCTTAACGTGACGATGAACGGCCATTGAACTGTCCATCGTCATCGCAAACGGTAGTGGCCGAACTCTGTGTGCCCAGAACAGACACGCCCGGCATCCATGTGCCCGATTAGTCCAAGTGTGTCCTAAGCCGAACAGGTGTCAGGTCTTCGCCCGGCACGCTGTCCCGACAGCCGGGCAGGCGTCGGATAGGCGGAGGCCACCCTATCGGTAGGCTGGGTACACCACGGACGGCGCTCCATAATAATAGACCGGCGGCGGTGCATAAACCACTGGAGGCGGAGCGTAGATGACTGGCGGTGCAAGCGCCGCTCCGCCCAGCACGCCAAGGCCGAGGCCCAAACCGAAACCGGGGCCGAAGCCTCCGCCCCAGCGAGGCCCATAACCGCATCGCCAGCATCGGTCGCCCCCACGCCAGCCGCCATATCCACCACGCCACCATGCCTGTGCGGGAGTCGGGATGGAAACCCAAACAGCAGCAACCCCCAGTGTAGCGAACAAAACGGCGCGCTGAAAACGTCGGATTTTCATCTCGACCTCCTGTCCTATCGAAACTATTTAGATATATCCCGATCCGGCAAAGTCAACGTGAGTTTGCTCCGGTTCAGATCGTAAAGGGGCGGACTGCCGGGTTCTAACGAAGGGTGTGCCCCGAACGCTTTGCCTTGCGGCGTCCTGGTTTCGGACGGTCGAGTGCTGACCGGCTGACCGGAGTCTAACAAGTGTGGAATCCTGGCGCCCCGGTTTGGATTCCACGAAGCCGAGCGATCGGAACAGTCATTTCGGTCTATAGAACCGAAAATTTTTGGTATTATTGGCGTCCCGTAGGGGATTCGAACCCCTGTTGGTGCCGTGAGAGGGCACTGTCCTGGGCCTCTAGACGAACGGGACAACTGGCCAGGGCCTGTTTATTAGCCCGGAACCCCCGGAACCTCAAGCGCCGGAATTCTATCGCGCCAACGAAATTCGCCCTGCCACGGCCCCGCTCGCGGGGTCGATCAGCACCACCCGGTCCGCACCGCCACCTTGAAGCTGTATTGCCAACCGGTCCCGAACCGGCGCGATGCCGGCAATTCTGGTTCCCGCCGGTTCATCCAGTACGGCCGCCACCGACGGCGGCAAACCGGCCGGCCCCGGCCCTGCCGCCCGGCGCGCCACCCCGATGACCAGCGCCATCGTCCCGGCGACGATCAACACGCCCATGACAATCACCGCGATCTTCAACGCCCGCATGCCATCTCCCATTCACACCCAAATCGGGTTATCCCATATCCGCATGCCAGCCAACAGCGATCCACCATCCGGGCCAACCCGCATCGTCGCCGCTCCGGCGCAGGCCGGCCAGCGAATCGACAGGTTTGTCGCGGACAGTCTCGGCACGCTGTCCCGCTCCCGCATCAAAACCCTGATCGAAGAGGGGCGGCTGTCGGGAGCAAACGGCGCGGTGACCCAGCCGGCCGAAGCGGTGAAAGCGGGTGCCACATATATTCTGGACCTGCCTGCTCCGGTCGCGGCGACTCCGCTGCCGCAGGCCATTCCCTTCCCTATCCTATATGAAGACGAGGATTTGATCGTCTTGGACAAGCCTGCCGGGTTGGTCGTCCATCCCGCCCCCGGCAACCTCGACGGCACCCTGGTCAACGCGCTGCTGGCCCATTGCGGTCCTGGTTTCACCGGCATCGGCGCCGAACGCCGTCCAGGCATCGTGCATCGGCTGGATAAGGACACGTCCGGGGTCATGGTGGTGGCCAAAACGCAGCTTGCCAGCGATGTGCTGACCAAGGCGTTTGCCGCCCGCGACCTGGACCGAGCCTATATCGCGCTGGTGTGGGGCCTGCCACGGACGCCAACAGGCGAAATCGAGGGCGCCATCGGCCGCGACCCGCGCGAACGCAAACGCATGGCGATGGTGGACCGCGGCGGCAAGCTGGCGCTGACGCGGTACAGCACGATGCGCGCCTGGCAGGCCAGCCTCGCGTTACTGGAATGCCGCTTGGCAACGGGACGTACCCATCAAATACGCGTGCACCTGTCGGGGACCGGAAACCCGGTTGTCGGCGATCCGTTGTATTTACGCCGGGTTCCAACGGTTGCGAAAACGATAGATCAGCCGCTCCGGGGCCGCATTCTTGACTTTCCCCGGCAAGCCCTGCACGCCGCCAGCCTTGGGTTCAAGCACCCGCGCACCGGTCGCCCGATCGGCTTTGAAGCGGCCCTTCCGGCCGATATGCGGGCGCTTCTTGCCGAAATCGACATGAACATGACCGGTTGTTAACTATACGTTAATATTGACAGTACTAAAACGGTCCTGTATAAGATAAAGATCAAAGCGGGCGGATGCCCTTCTTCGATGGGACATCCGGAAATGCCGCCGCCATGCTGGGACGGGTCTCTGGGATGTGAAGTCCCAACCTGCATCCGGGCTGGTAACAGTCACTCTCATGCCGTGATCTTGCGCCCTTCGGGCAAGTCAATCCGGCCTGACGAAAGGAGCCTACGCCGTGGCCTCTGCCGTCCTCAACATTGCCCCAGAAGGCAACCTGTCGCGGTATCTCCAAGAGATCCGTAAATTTCCGATGCTTAGTCCGGAAGAAGAATTGTCGCTGGCTCAGCGCTGGCGCGACACCCAGGATATGGCGTCCGCACACAAGCTTGTCACCTCCCATTTACGGCTCGTCGCTAAAATCGCCATGGGGTATCGCGGCTATGGCCTGCCGGTCGGGGAACTGATCAGCGAAGGCAATGTCGGCATGATGCAGGCGGTCAAACGCTTCGATCCGGATCGCGGGTTCCGGCTGGCAACTTACGCCATGTGGTGGATACGCGCGGCGATACAGGAATACATCCTGCATTCCTGGTCGCTGGTGAAAATGGGCACCACTGCCGCCCAGAAGAAGCTTTTCTTCAATCTGCGTCGCCTCAAGGGCCAGATGCAGGCGATCGACGACGGCGATTTGCAGCCCGAACAGGTTGCCAAGATCGCCCGCATTCTGGATGTGCCGGAACAGGATGTGGTCAGTATGAACCGCCGCCTTGCCGCGCCGGACAACAGCCTGAACGCCCCGGTGCGACAGGATAGCGAAGGCGAGTGGCAGGATTGGCTGGTCGATGAATCGGACAGCCAGGAAACCTCGATCGCGGATCGGGAGGAACTGACCGGCCGCAAGGCATTGCTGACCGGGGCGCTGCGGTCGCTGAACGAACGCGAACGCCACATCTTGATCGAGCGTCGCCTGAAGGATAACCCCACCACGCTGGAAGACCTGTCGCAGCAATACAACATCTCCCGCGAGCGGGTCCGTCAGATCGAGGTCCGGGGGTTTGAGAAGCTGCAAAAGGCGATGAAAGCGCAGATCGCGGAACGGCGGCTGAACGCCGCTACGCGGCCAACCGCGATCGCCGGGGAATACGTCTGATCGTGCGGCTCCGCCGTCAGGGCCAGCAATGGCCCATGGCGGCGGTTCGCCGTCCCGGTTAACCGGCCGGATCGTCGTCTTCCAGGCCCCACTCCGCCGCCAACGTCTCACGCCGGGCCATAAGCGCTATTCGCCGATAGCGCATGCGATAGTCGTATAGTGCCATCAGGCCAAGCGGCAAAATCTGAGACATCGCCCAGGCGCACGCCGCCGCGAGCCAGACACGCGCCACGGTAGGCCAGTCCGCCAGGTACCCCATGCAGCCATCGATCCCGGCGCATCGGTACCAGGCGTTCATCACCGGATGAACGCAGGCCGCCCCCTGGAACAGCAAGATCGCACGTGCCACCCCGCATCCTGGAGTGCGGTCCAGAATTAAGGCGAGCAATCCCGGCAGCAGCAATATCGTCGCCGGCAGCGCGATATCGGGCGATAGAGCGATGAGTCCGCCGGCTGCCAGGCCCAGAAGCAGAACGATCGATCCGCCCATCCCCCGCCCTAATTTCGTACCGGCACTCATCGCAGCAGCACCGACATCGCCATCAGGACAAACACCGACAGGCCAATTCCGCCGGCAATCGCCTGAGCGGATCGTTCGGAATCGGCCTTGCGCGCGGTGCCATTCCGATCCATTGCCGCGATTTCCGCGTCGATCCACAACAGTTCGTTACTGGCCAGCCGCGCACCGGCGATATCGGCCGCTCGCGCCGTCAGGTCCTCCGTCACGGCCAGCAGCCTGGAAATGAACCCGGTCTGCGCGAGGGCGTCCAACCGCACGTCCATTGCTTCCCGGCGCGGCCTGTTATGCCAACGAATCAGGTCTGGCCGCAGCCGGGCGGCGGCCCATTTCGCCAGGGCCGGCATGGGCACGGGGTAATAACGGGTCTGTAGGTCTTCCAGCAACACCAGTTCGGCGGTCTTTATGGCCGCGGCCCCCTTCGCGCCGGCCAGAGTACTGGCAAAGGTCTCGGTCTTCCGATCGGAGCGCGCGACGATAAAAGCCAGGGTATGCGGGTCGATGACGCTGTCGCCGGCCTTCTCCGCCGCGCTTTCAAGAAAGTGCATCAGGTCGGCCATACCTAGCACCCAACCCATCGCCATCCCCGCGATCCGGTTCGGCAGCAGCGGATTCAACGTATAGAACAGTCGCAACAAACCGCCGGTCCCCTCGCCCTGAAACAGACGCCTGTGTTGCGTCATGTCAGGATGGACCGGCCGCCACGGTTCCTGATCCGACCAGGCATTGGCGATCTCGCCGGCCAGCAGTTCACCGGCCACCGCCAAAAGGATGGCATTCGCGGCGACCCCCTGGGCCAGAACGGCCGCCAGCGCATCCGGCCACAAAGCGAATCCTCGCCAGCACAGCGGCATACGCGGATTAAGCACCGCGATCGTATGCATCACTAACAGCGGGTCGCCCAGCGGGCCGGATTTCGTATCGGCAATGCGATTTCTGACCAGATCCTCGATCCTTGTCGCCAGCCCGGCATCGCCGACGCCACGCCGCAGCCACTGGCTAATCAGGCCGTTACGGAGAAACTGGATCGCTCTTTTTTCGTCCCGGAACAGCGCGTAGGCCAGGGTCCGGGAATCGAACACGGCCATATCGTTCAGTGTCAATGCGGTCTGGCTGCGCCGGGGCGGTCGGGCTGCGACGCGGCGGCCACGTAGTTTCGCCAGGTCCAGCAATTGGGCGGGCAGCGGACGGTGGTCCGGATCCTCGGCCAGCATGCCTCGCAGCAGTTCCGCCAGCTGTACGGGCACGGTCATGTCGCGGGTGAGCGCGGCAAAACTGCCCAGATCGAGCTTCCAGCGAATGACCGCGGCGTCGTCCATATTCGCCATGGGCAACCGACCCGATGACAGAGCGAGCAACAGGACCCCAAGCGCATAGACATCGTCGGCGATCGTGCCGTCGCCGCGTCCGGCAGCTTCGCACATCGCGGTGTATGGCGATTCGAATACGGCCGGTTGATGCATCGCCGGCGGCGCCGCCCAGGCCGCCCCCAGCGTCACCGGCTGACCCCGGGCCGGCTGAAACACATTGTTCGGACGGATCGCCCGGTGGGTCAGTTTGCGGCGATACAGGTAATCGAGCACCTGCGCCGCCGGCCGAAGCACCAGATCGAGCAACGCTTTCTCTGGCCAGAGATTCAAGCCCGTGGAAATCGGTGGCCCAGGCGGCGGCGAGCAGATGACGAAGTAGCCCTTACCGGCGGCCAGGGGCGCGATCCCATGCGCCAGCGGCACCATCAGGCTTTCGGCCGGTTCGCCAAGGACACTCAGTGCCAGCACACGGGGCGATGCATCGCGGGACACCGCCAGGGCGGCCAGCCTGGCGCCGGACACCTGGCGATCCCAGGCGACGAACGCCGGCAGGCCGCCGCCGGCATCGGGCAACGACTGCGCGGTATCGACCGCGTAACGCCCGGCGATCAGCGTGTTGGAGCGTGCGAGAATCGGGTCGTCAACCATGCGGGCGAACCATATTTGGCCAGGCCGCGCAGTGTACCGGCGGAAAGGTTGACCAATGGTTAACGCCGCCGGCGGCGGTTTACCCCTCGAACGGATCTCTCACCATGATGGTGTCGTCCCGCTCCGGACTGGTGGACAGCAGCGTAACCGGCGCTTCCACCAGTTCCTCGATCCGCCGCACGTATTTCACCGCCTGCGCCGGTAGATCGGCCCACGACCGAGCGCCGCGAGACGAACCGGACCAACCCTCGACGGTTTCGTATTCCGGCACCGCCGCCGCCTGCGCCCCTGGCGAGGCCGGCAAATGGCGACAGAACGCACCGTCAATCCGGTAACCGGTACAGATTTTCAGTTCCGGCAGACCGTCCAGGATGTCTAGTTTGGTCAACGCGATGCCCTGCACGCCGGCAACCTTGACCGCTTGGCGCACCAGCGCCGCGTCGAACCAGCCGCAACGGCGGCGACGGCCGGTTACGGTGCCGAACTCCCGCCCGCGATCGCCCAGCAACTGACCGGTGGCGTCGTGCAGTTCGGTCGGGAATGGACCGGAGCCGACCCTGGTGGTGTAGGCTTTGGCAATCCCCAGCACAAAACCCACCGCAGCGGGTCCGACGCCGCTGCCGGACGCGGCGGTCGCCGCCACGGTGTTGGACGACGTGACGAACGGGTATGTCCCATGATCCACGTCCAGCATGACCGCCTGAGCACCCTCGAACAGGATGCGTTTGCCACCGCGCCTCAACTCATCCAACCGTTCCCAGACCGGTTCGGCGAAGGGCAGAATTTGCGGCGCCAGCGCGAGCAGGCCTTGTAACAGCGTTTCCTTGACAAATGGCGCTACGCCCAGCCCCTGTAACAAAGTATTATAGTGTAGTAAAAGTTCGTCTAATTTAGCCGACAACGTCTCGGGTTCTGCCAGATCGGCGATCCGGATGGCGCGGCGCGCCACTTTGTCCTCATATGCCGGACCGATGCCGCGGCCGGTGGTGCCGATTTTCCGGTCGCCGCGGGCAACCTCGCGCGCATTGTCAAGCGCCGGGTGCAGCGGCAGAATCAAGGTGGCATTGTCGGCGACGCGCAGCGTTTCCGGAGTCACCGTCAGGCCCTGGGCGCGCACCCGGGCAATCTCGGCCAGCAGTGCATCAGGATCGACCACCACGCCGTTGCCGATGATACACAGCTTGCCGCGCACCAGACCGGACGGCAGCAACGAGAGTTTATATGTCTGGTTCCCCACAACCAGCGTATGCCCCGCGTTATGCCCCCCTTGGAAGCGCACCACCACATCCGCTCGGCTCGCCAACCAGTCCACGACCTTTCCCTTGCCCTCGTCGCCCCACTGGGCGCCGATCACGGCGACATTGGTCATAGTTTTCAGCCCTCGATGTGAAGAAGCGCGGCCTTCGCGGCGCGCAGGATATGAGTGCAATCCATTCGCTTGGCCTCGGCGGTCTCGTCGTCCGCATGCACCAGGGCGGCTACCGTGGCGAAACCATCGGCGCGCAGGCCGGCCACGGTCGCGCGATCGGCGCCGAATGGCACGAACACGCGCGGACGCGCCTGACGGGCGGGCGCCACCCGTAAGATGGCATCCGGATATAGCGTCAGCCCAGTCGCCGGTTCGCCATCGCCGCAGACGTATCGCCCTCCGCGTCCCAGTTCCTCATGCCGACCGAGCGCATACACCGTTACCGACACGCCGGTTTCGTAACGGAAGCCACGAAACTCTACAGGATCGACGGTCAGGCGCAGAGCCGGCACAGCCGCCCGGATCGCAGCCACCGTATCCGCCACCCGCCTAGCAAGGATACCGGCCATGTTCGGTAGCTTTGCCTCGGCCAGCGCGGCGAGCGCGCCATCCGCCGCACCGGCGGCCAGCAAGAGATCGGTCAGCACCGGCGCCAGCGTGCCACCATGGCGCGCAACGGCCGCCGCGTCCTTGCGGTCGAGCGCGCGGGCCAGAACAATGCGATCCGATCCGGTTATGCCGGCATCGTCCAGCAACGACGGCACCAGCATCGGCAAGGTCAGATCGAAACTGACGCGGGTCAGCCCGACCGACGCCAGAGCCTCGGCCGCGACCAGCACGGTTTCGGCGTCCGCTTCCGGGCTGTCGTGCCCAATCAGTTCGATCCCCGCCTGGGCCACCTGCCGATCCGGCGCCAATTGACTACCCCGCACGCGCAGACACTGCCCCGCATACGACAGCCGCAACGGCCGGGGGGCGCCGGCCAGCCGAGTGGCGGCAATACGCCCGATCTGAGGCGTGGTGTCCGCCCGCAGCCCCATCATGCGCTGGCTGTCCGGATCCATCAGACGAAAGGTCTGGTCCGCCACCGCGGTCCCGGACCCGGCCAGCAGACTATCCTCGAACTCCATCAACGGCGGTTTCACGCGCTGATAGCCATGCGCGGCGAACACCGTCATCAGCGCCTCGACGGCGGATGCTTCGGTCTCCGCGCCGGGCGGTAACAGGTCGCGCAGGCCGGCCGGTAACAATGCCGGGTTGGGGGGCAGATCGTCGGTCATTTCCGCTGTGTGCTATCAGCAAAAACCGGTCTGGGAAACACCTGTTCAACGGGCGGACCTGCGGCGGACCCATCCCAACCCGGCAAGGGCGACGCCCAGCACCCCCAAGCCGAACGGTTCCGGAATGCCGGCCGCTTCGATCGTCAGGATGGTCGCGTCCAGATGCTCGATCGGCGACAGTAGCGTAATACCGCCCGCAATCAGGCCCGAACCGGCGGCTATGCTGGAAAGGCTGTCGATCGCCACCGTTGGGCTACCCCCGCCGTAAGCGGAGAATACAGTCGCGGCGGAGAACAGCGCGCCAACCGATGCCTGCATCGTCCCGTTTGTGCTGGTGGCGCCGACCGCAAGATAATTGTCGCCGCCATGAGCGGGATCGTTGATCTGCACCAACCCGCCCGAACTGTTGCCAGCATATCCCAGCGTACCGGTCGAGACCGCGGTGACCGTGACGCCGTTCAGGGTGAAACCGACCGACACCGCCCCGGCCCCCTGGTCGGTGTAACAGGCGCCCCCGACGCCGCATCGTTGCCGCAGCGATGCTGCGTCGATCACGATCGATCCGGTGATGATCTGGCCGGCAAGGTCCGCGCCATAGCCTTCGCCGAACACGTTCCCGGTGTCGATGGCATTACCCGGCCCGATCATGGCGGTGAATTCGATCAACGCCGGAGCGGCCCGCGCGCCGGATGAAAACGCGGCGATCGACATCAGAACCAGAACGATGGGGCGGCACGCTGCCAAAAGCACGGGGATACCCTTTTTCGTCTTATCGCCACGGCGGCGACAGCGGAACAGGGAACGGACAGCAAACATTGTGCCAGTTGTATATATATCATGAAATCAGAGATTTATCGTCGCATACATGTGTAATCTGTAAAGATATCCGACAGCAAAGCCGTTAACGCTTCATTATCATCTTCGTCCTACAGTGCCGCCTTCACGCCATGATGTTCCACACCACCACCTTTGTTCTTGGGTTTCTGCCAGTCTGCATGGCGGGGTTTTTCATCATTGGCCGCGTCCGCACCGCGCCCTGGACCCTGGCGTGGCTGATTGCCTGTAGCCTGTTTTTTTACGGATGGTGGAATCCGCGGCATTTGCCGCTGTTGATCGGATCCGTGGTCGTCAACCACGGCATCGCCGCGCGAATGCGGTGGTCCAGGCGCCCCAAGGCGTGGCTCGCGACGGGGGTGGTGCTGAACCTGGCCACGCTTGGATGGTTCAAATACGCCGACTTCCTGCTGCATATCGTGATCCCCGGTGCCCCGGCATTGCCGGTCGCCCTGCCGCTGGCGATCAGCTTTTTCACCTTTCAGCAAATCATGTTCCTGGCCGATTCGGCGAAATTTCCCGCCCGGGAAAAGCGATTTCTGCCGTACGCCGCATTCGTCATGTTTTTTCCGCACCTGATCGCGGGCCCGATCGTACGGCCCGGCGAGATCGTTCCTCAGCTTACCGCGCCCCGCCTCGCCAGGCCCAGCATCGAAAACCTGACCGAGGGCCTGCTGATTTTCCTCCTCGGCCTGGGGAAGAAACTGGTGCTTGCGGATATGTTCGGAGGATTCGCCGATACCGGGTTCAACGCCGCCGCCCAGGGAACCCAGTTGACCTTCTTCGAGGCCTGGTACGCCACGCTGGCCTATGCACTGCAAATCTATTTCGATTTTTCCGGTTATTCCGACATGGCCATGGGCCTTGCCCGGATGCTGAACGTCCGCTTTCCGATGAACTTCGACAGCCCATACCAGGCAAGCGATATCGCGGCGTTCTGGCGGCGCTGGCATATCACCCTGGGCAGCTTTCTACGGGATTATCTTTACATTCCACTTGGCGGTAACCGAGTGGGTCACTGGCGCCGCACGGGCAACCTGATGGCGACCATGCTGCTGGTTGGCCTGTGGCATGGCGCGGCCTGGACTTTCGTAGCCTGGGGCGGCCTGCACGGGCTGTTCCTGGTCGTACACACTCAATACCGCAAGCTGTTCCCGCCCATGCCCGCCGCGATCGGTCAGGCCATCACCCTGTTTGCCGTGATCGTCGCATGGGTACCGTTCCGGGCAACGTCGTTCGGTTGCGCGCTGGGCATGGTGCGCGGCATGGCCGGGCTGAACGGCATCGCCTTGCCGCGCATGATCGTGGCCGCCCTGCCGCCACTGGCCGCCATCGCCGATCCGGTTTCGGTCATGCCATCGCTCGGCGATGGCCGGACCCTGAGCTTTCCCGAGGTGTCCGCCTGTCTGCTGCTGGGCTGGCTGATCGTCCTGACGGTGCCCAACATCCACCGGATGACCAGCCGGACCCGCCACTGGACCCTGACGGGCGGCTTTGCCTTTTCGGTGCAGGCGTTGTTTTTCGCGCCGCATGTCGCACCGTTTTTGTATTTCCAGTTCTGATGTGGCGCATCGCGCTCGCGTGCATCGTCTCCGTGGTGCTGTATATCGTGGGGTTCGCCTGCCTGCTGGACAGGCCGCTGACGCTGGGGGCTCTGCGTGCCCGGATCGATGCTAATCTATTACGCGGCGCCGCTATTCAGGGGCCGAAACTGGTTATCCTGGCCGGATCGAACGGCCCATACTCGCACCGCTGCGAGACCATGGAACCGATTATCGGCCGAGCGTGCGTGAATGCCGGGGTGGCGGTCGGAATCGGGCTGGATTATCTGTTCGATCGCTGGAAACCGCTGCTGCATCCGGGCGACATCGTCTATCTGCCGCTGGAGGAAGCGCAATACTCAAGGCCACGGTCCACCGCCTATCTCGGGCCGGACGCAAGCATCATGCTGCGGCACGACCGGACAACGTTGCGGGCAATGCCCTGGCAGCGCGAGGTCGCCGCATTGTTCGCCGCCAACCTGCGTGGCGCAATCATGAGCCTGATCGAAACCGCACTGACCGATGATGGGTTCCACGATCCACGTTCGGCGGCCATGGGCGGCTATAATGTTTGGGGCGACCATATCGGCCATACCGCCGGGCTGGCTGCCGCCAACCAGCCCAACCTGGCAACGATCGTTCCATTCCATCCGACCGCCGGACAGATTGACACCGGTTATGGCACTGCCCTGGTCATCGGCTTTCTGCGCTGGGCGGACTCGCATGACGTGCGCGCGGTCGGCGGCATTCCCACGGGTTTTGCAGATTCGCCGATCGGCGCGGACAGCCTGGCAGCGATCGCCGCGATCTATCGCGCCAACGGCGCGGGTTTCCTGGAACTGGCCAACCGCAGCCGATATCCGCGCGCCGCGTTCTTCGACACGCAGGACCATCTGAACGAGACAACACAAATTGCCCATTCGGCCGCGGTCGCGAACGCCCTGATCCGGCTCGCGGGCCAAACCGTCATGGGCTCGTTACCGGCACCGTCGCCGTAATCGGACAACTGTGCTGCTGTTTGCCCTCGCAGCGCAAACGAGCCTGCGCGGTGGCCTGCGCTGGCGATGCGCCGCAGGCGACATCGCAAACCTGCTTCGTGCCGGCCATCCAGCACGCCGCACCGATGTCGGAGAATTTATCGGAGGAGCAGCGAGAGGCAATTTCCGACGTATTATGAATTCCAGTATCGCTCTCGAACCCCCGGCTCATGTCCGCGAACACACAGTATTTCGGATCGGCCTCCCGCGACTGACACGTATCCAGCGCCCGCACGCCGACCCGTGCCGGAACATTGGCCGGGCATGGCATCCGGTTGCCGGTTGGCGTATCCGTTTCGGCGGAGGCGATCCGCATGCGGGCGGCGAACAGGTCGTTGTTGGCCGTATCGGCGACCAGATACGTCACGGTGCATCCGGCCGGCGCCTGACTGTCGGCCACAACGGGCGGCACATTCAGATGCAGATCGAATTCTATCGGTCCCGCGTGCACAGCAGCGCCGCACAGCAGCGCCGCGAAAGCCGGAATCAGCCAGGCCCAGCGCATCAGTTGCCCACCTGATGCCAGCGGATCGGACTCAGAATCCTGGCCGTTGGATCGGTGACGTCCACGACCTGCGTTTTGCCGGTCACGTAGCGATTGCTGTCAGCCACCGACTGGCCGATTTGCACGTATCTGGAGAATATTTCTCTCGCCGCCTCATTGGTATCCGGGCACGCCTTGTCGGCGATCAGGCGATAGGACAGCCGGAACAGGCCCTTTGTGCTAAACAGCAGCGCGAGATAGCTGCCGGTGCCGGCGCAGGCGGTCATGTTCATCCGCAATAATCCGGCGCGATCCACGGGAACGCCGAAATAGCGGACCTCGCCAGGGTATTCGTTGGCCAGGGGAAGATCGTCCCAGGACAGCCCGGGATATGGATTGGTCAGGCTGGCGTTCGCCCGCGCCGGCGCCATACCGAAGGCTAGGCCGCCTGTCAGGTTGGCGAAATCCGTCGCCGTCTGTTGCAATGCCGGACGAAAACTCAGCATCGCATTATCCCACTGCACCGGCGGCGGCACAAAGATGCGCACAGGCACGTCCGCGGCCGTGGCCACGAGCTGGGCGCGGGCCTGAATGGCTATAAGCAGCAACAGAATCGCGATTGGGCGCCAACCCATCTGCCGGTGTCTCCTATACGGCGAATCAATTCACAGTAGCCGAACCAGCGAGCCGGAGGGAAGCGGTGCATCGCGGCGACTGCCGGCCCCGCACCCCACCGAAGATGCGGCCACGTATTGAAATACGGTGCATGCGGCCGCATATCCGCCGCGCAAGGAGGTTCACGAATGGACGACACGGTTTTGGAACAACATTCATTTGGCGCCGAGGTTGGGCGGTTGCTCGATCTGGTGGTACATTCGCTCTATTCAGAGCGGGAAATTTTTTTACGGGAACTGGTGGCGAATGCGGCCGATGCGGTGGACCGCCGGCGCTTCGAGGCATTGACCGATTCAAGCCTGGCGCCCCCGCCCGACGCGAAGATCCGGGTCGTGCCAGATAAGGCGGGCAGCACTCTGCTGATCGCCGACGACGGCATTGGCATGACCCGGCAGGAGATGATCGACAATCTGGGCACCATCGCCCGGTCGGGCACCCGAGCGTTCGCGCAGAACCTGGCCAGTGCCAAACCGGAAGATCGTCCGAATCTGATCGGACAGTTCGGAGTTGGATTTTACTCCGCGTTCATGGTGGCGGATCGGGTGGAGGTCACGTCGCGGAAGGCGGGTGCCGCGGAAGCGTTCACCTGGGCGTCCGAAGGCGCCGGCCAGTTCACGCTGGCACCAGCCGCGCGCGAACAGCCCGGCACCGATATCGTGCTGCACATGAAGTCCGATGCATCGGAATATCTTGAACCGATGCGGCTGGAGACCGTGATTCGGAAATGGGCCGATCACATCACGCTGCCGATCACCGTCGCGCATGACGGCAAGGATCTGCCCGCCAATGAGGGGACGGCGCTTTGGCGTAAGTCCAAATCCGAAACGGACGAACAATCCTATAAGGAATTCTATCGCCACCTGGGGCATTATTTCGACGATCCCTGGGCGACCCTGCACTGGCGCGCCGAAGGGACGCTGGAATATTTCTGCCTGTTGTTCATTCCCGGCATGAAACCGTTCGATCCGGTGGAAAACGACCGCGACGCCCATGTGCGCCTGCATGTCCGGCGGATGTTCATCACCGATAAGGCCGATCTTCTGCCGCACTGGCTGCGCTTCGTCAGCGGCGTGGTCGATACCGAAGATCTGCCGCTGAACGTGTCGCGCGAGATGTTGCAAACGACGCCGGTGCTGGCGCGGATCCGCAAGGCGCTGATCGGCCGCGTGCTGGCGGAACTGAAGACGCGCGCCAAGGATGCCGGGGATTACGATAAATTCTACGAGAATTTCGGACCTGTCCTGAAGGAGGGCGTCTGGGAGGATAACGACCACCGCGCCGAGATCGCGCCTTTGTTGCGCTTTCATTCCTCCACGCAAGATGGCTGGACGTCTCTACCCGATTATGTGTCCCGTATGAAGGACGGTCAGGACACGATCTATTACCTGTCGGGCGATCATGCCGATCTGCTGAAGACTTCGCCGCAGTTGGAAGGGTTCCGGGCAAAGGGAATCGAGGTTCTGCTGATGTCGGATTCGATCGACGCGTTCTGGCCAGAGCGGCTGGATCGCTTCGAGGAAAAAAAGCTGCGCAGCGTGACCCAGGCGGCGGACGATCTGGGCAAGGACGACGATCTGCCAGACATTTCGCCCCTGCTCGCGGCCATGAAAGCGGCGCTCGGCAACCAGATAGCGGACGTGCGCGCCACGTCCAGGCTGACCGACAGTGCGGTCGTGCTGGCATCCGACGGCAAGGGGCCCGATCTGGCGATGCAGCGGCTGATGCGCCGTGCCGGACGGGCAACGATGCCGACGAAGCCAGTGCTGGAGATCAATCCCCGGCACAAACTGATCGAGGCGCTGGTCGCCAAACTGGAAGACACGGCGCTGATTGCCGCCGCATCGGAGACGCTGCTCGACCTGGCGCGGGTGCAGGAAGGCGATTTGCCCACCGATGCATCGGCCTTCGCCCGGCGCGTAACCAGCCTTCTCGCGGGCACTCTGGGATAGGACGTGCGATCCGGCCGGACGGAATGTTCGGCCGGTCATCCAATTTTATCTACGAACGGGGATCGCGCCGGTGCTGGACCAGATCATCGATTGCATTACCGGTTCGGATCGCGGGACACGCCCTGTCCACGCGATCCGTCCGTCCGCACTGACGGCCTTCCTGGAAACGTTACCCGCGGCACAGGCAGCCTTTCTGCGCGATTCCGGTTTCGAGGCAGATGCCGGGGCGGTGCGGTTGCTGCAAGGCTCGGACGGTCTGGCCGGTGCGGTGCTGGGCCTGGGTGCCGAACCCACGATGTTCACGTTCGGCGATCTTTCGGCGCAATTGCCGGATAGTTCGCCCTGGCGCCTGGAACCGGGGCATTACGATCAGTCAGCGGCCATCCTGGGTTATTGCCTGGGCGCCTACCGCTACCGCCGGTTTATTCCAGGCGGGCGCAAAGCTGCTTTGCTTTATGTGCCGTCCGGTTATGCAACAAGTCTGTCGCAGGCGTCGGCGACATGGATGGTACGCGATCTGATCAATACGCCCGCCAATATACTCGGGCCGGCCGAACTGGCGGCCTTCGCTGTCTCGCTGTCTGATCGCTACGGGGCGGTTTCGGAAACATTCGCCGGCGCGGAACTGGACGATCTCTATCCAGCGGTTGCCGCGGTCGGCCGCGGGTCGGCACGGACGCCGCGCGTGGTTGTCTTTCGTTGGCGCGGCGGATCGGCAACGGACGATTCGCCGTTGCTGTCCTTGTGCGGAAAGGGCGTCTGTTTCGATACCGGCGGCTACGACCTGAAACCATCGGCCGGCATGCTGCGAATGAAAAAGGACATGGGCGGCGCGGCAACCGTTTTGGGATTGGCTCGCCTGATCATGGAAGCCGATCTGCCGATACGCCTGACGGTACGGATCGGGGCTGTCGAGAATTCCGTATCGGGGACGGCGATGCGCCCATCCGACGTAATCCGGACGCGATCCGGTCTGACGGTCGAGGTTGGCAACACCGACGCCGAGGGCCGCCTGGTGTTGTGCGATCTTCTGCATGAGGCATCGGCCGAAAACCCGACGCTGCTGATCGACTGCGCGACACTGACAGGGGCAGCCCGCGTGGCTCTTGGCCCCGATCTGCCGGCACTGTTTTGCAACAACGACGCGATGGCGGACGCCGTTATGCGGTCTGGCGATCGTGTAAACGACCCGCTATGGCGGCTGCCGTTATGGTCCGGATACGATGACTGGCTAAAAAGCCCAGTTGCGGACATGAATAATGTGTCGTCGCAGCCGCTGGCTGGATCGATCGTGGCGGGATTATTTCTGCAGCGGTTTGTCGCCCCGGGGGTTCCCTGGATGCATATCGATCTCTACGCCTGGAACGATCGAAACCGGCCTGGGCGACCAGAGGGCGGCGAGGCAATGGCCATGCGGGCGCTTTTCGCACTGGCAACGAACGGCTTTCGGGGAGCAGAAAACGGCCGCGGCAGCGCGGTCACGCAGTCGTGACAGAACGAAGAATCGCCAAATGTAATAAGGTTGACCTCGATTCGTCTTTTGTGTATATGTAATGACAACGGATCGCACCCTTTGTGTGGTCGGTTAAGAAAGGACATTCCAGTGGCAGCTCCTCCAAATCCGGTTTCGGATGCCCAGGTCGGACTCCTCCGCGATACCATCGTTTCGTTGGTTCGCCGCGACGGCGCCGACCTTTCGGCGCGCCAGTTAGGGGTTTTCCTGACCTGCTATTTAAATGAGGGCGGTCACACCGTTCGCGGCCTCGCAGCCGATCTGAACGTATCGAAACCAGCGATCACACGCGCCCTGGACCGGTTGGGCGAACTGGATCTGGCGCGCCGCAAGGTCGATCCGCTGGATCGCCGCAGCGTACTGGTGCAGCGCACACCCAAAGGAGCCGCTTTTTTGCGCGATGTTCGCGCAATAATGACAGAAGCTTCGGGTGGCGGAAAGAAATCATCGAAGAAATCCTGAGCCTGAGCCAGCCGGTAACGTTGATATGGTCTGAAATAACGACCTAATTTCTTTGGCCCTATAAATCGGCGATCCATTGCGGGGGTTCGCCGATTAACGGCGCCACCAGCCGCCCCAGCCCCCATAGTAACCGCCAGGGTAAACCGGCGCGTAGCTATAGCCGTAAGCGGGATACCCTCCATACACCGGATAGCCGCCATAAACCGGATAGGCGGGATAGGCTACGCATCCGCTCAGCATTGCAGCCAAACCCAGCGCCGCCAAAAACGTTATCGAACGTACCAGGAACACGCGCTCTCTCCTCTAGCGTCCTGACCGTCGATATTGTGCGTCCCCGCCCGACTTTCACCGGACTGATTGACCGGTGTCCTGTCGCGGCGGCGAAGGCCAGGCCGACGACGCTTTGTATCGGGGGACACAAGGTTGTGGAACGTCGCACCGATTGCCGATGCTGCCCTCAGCCGATAACAATCCGAGGGCCGGCGCTTCCGGTCGCCACCGCGCCGGTCACTTTATCCCACACCCGAACGGCTAGCGCGGCGTAGGCCTTGGCCGCCTCGCCGTCCGGCGCCGACGCGGCGATCGGGGTGCCAACGTCGGCGGCCACCCGAATATCCAGCAACAACGGTATCTCGCCCAAAAACTCCGCTCCCAGATGGGCCGCCTCGGTCCGGGCGCCGCCATGGCCGAAGATATCGGCGCGATGGCCGCAGTTCGGACAGCAATAAAAACTCATGTTCTCAACCAGCCCCAGCACCGGCACCTTGGTTTTCTCGAACATCCGCACGCCGCGGCGAGCGTCGATCAGCGCGATGTCCTGCGGCGTGGAGACGATAACGGCCCCGGTCAGCGCGACCCGCTGCGCCATGGTCAGTTGCGCGTCTCCGGTGCCCGGCGGCATATCGACTATCAGGATGTCCAAGGCGCCCCATTCGACCTGACCCATCATCTGTTCCAGTGCGCCCATCACCATAGGACCCCGCCAGATCATCGGGGTTTCCTCATCCACCAGAAAGCCGATCGACATGCACGACAGGCCCCAGGCCTGAAGCGGGATCATCTTATCGTTCCTCACCTCCGGCTTCCGGTTCAACCCGATCATCCGGGGCAGGCTCGGCCCATAAATATCGGCATCGAGAAGCCCAACCTTACGGCCTTGCCGCGCCAGCGAAACCGCGAGATTAACCGCGACGGTGGACTTGCCGACGCCACCCTTGCCCGACGCCACGGCGACAATGGCCTTCACGTCCGGCAGCAACAGCGCGGCCTTACCGCCAGGCACATGGCCCGCGGCCGGCTTCGATGCGGCAGGCGCTTTGTGCGCGGTCAGAATCGCGGTAGCGTTGGTGACCCCGGGCTGGCGCATCAATAATGCTTCGGCTGCACGACGCACCGGCTCCATCGCCGCCGCATGCGCCCGGTCGGTCAGCAATGCCGCCTGCACCAGACCACCGCGGACTTCGATCGCCTCGACCAGTCCGGCGGCGACGATATCGCGTCCGGACGCCGGGTCCACGATGGCGCGCAACGCGGCACGCAGAGACTCCGGGGTAGCATCGACCATGGCTGTTGAACCCTTATCTTGCAAAGCTTACACGGCCGGCGGATAAGCACCGCGCCGCATGCGCCTGTCCAGCCCGATATGGCGCTTCATCCCGTTTCCGCCAACGGCTCGCGCACGCGGCGGCCAACCGCACAGTCCGACAGGAGCCACACCCTTCATGCCTTGGAATAACGGCGGTCCCGGCCCCTGGGGCGACCCGTCAGACGGCGGCGACGACAAAAAGCCGGCGCAAGGCCCTTGGGGCAACAAAGGTGCGAATCCCGGCGCCGGCCGGCCCGGCCCTGAGGCGGACCGTCCTGGCGGCAGCGGAAATCCGGGCGGAAAACGTCCCGGCAACCCGTTTGGCGGTGGCGGTGGTGGTGGTGGCGGTGGCGGTGGCCCATTCGGCGGCGGCGGCGCGCCCGATCTGGACCGGCTGATCGCTGGGGTTCAGGCCTACATTCGGGGATTGATGGGCGGCGGGTCGGGCGGCCGGCGCGGCGGTGGCATGCCCGGTGGTTTCGGCGGCTTTGCCAACGGCCGCGGCCTGACGCTGCTGTGTTTGCTGGTTGTGCTGGTCTGGACCGGCAGCGGCTTTTATCGGGTGCAACCCGACGAGCAGGGCGTCGTACTGCGCTTCGGCGCTTATGAGTACTGGACCCCGCCCGGCCTGCACTGGCATCTGCCATGGCCGATGGAAACCGTGGAACTGCCGACCGTGACACGCATCAATCGCACCGAAATCGGCTATCGTTCGGCCAACAGCGGCACCATGGAAGCAGGCCGCGATGCCGCCGGGATCGATGTTCAAGCCGAGAGCCTGATGTTGACGGGCGACGAAAATATCATCGATATCGATGTCGCGGTGTTCTGGCGCATCAACGATGCCCCGGCTTTTCTTTTCAATACGGCCAATCCGGAAACCCTGGTCCGAGCGGTGGCCGAAAGTTCGATGCGCGAGGTTATCGGCCGCACACCGATTCAGCCGGCGCTGACCCAGTTACGCGCCCAGATCGAGGCCGATGTGTTCAAACAAACCCAGGAAATCCTGGACCGCTATAAAGCGGGCGTTGAAATTACCCAGGTCCAGCTTCAAAAGGTCGATCCCCCCGCGGCGGTGATCGAAAGTTTCCGCGACGTGCAGCGGGCGAACACCGATGCCGAACGCATGCGCAACGAGGCCGAGTCTTACCGCAACGATATCGTTCCCCGTGCGCGCGGCGACGCGGCGCGTATCGTCGCCGAGGGCCAGGGCGCGAAGGCTGCCTCGGTTGCCCAGGCGACCGGTCAGGCCCAGCAGTTCGAAAGTGTTTTCAAAGCCTATCAAGCGGCGAAGGACATCACCTTACGACGGATGTATCTCGACACGATGGAGGATGTGCTGGCCCATTCGCAGCCGCTGATCGTTGACGACAAGCTCAAGGGCCTGGTGCCGTTCCTGCCATTGAATGTGCCGCCGCCGAAGCTGGTGGCGCCGGTCGCGCCGGCGTCGTCCGCATCGGCGGGAGCCGGCCGATGAACCGTATCGCCATCGCGGGCGCCGCCGCCCTTTTTGTCCTGGCGGTTATCGCCAGTGCCAGCCTGTTCACCGTGTCGCAGACCGAACAGGTGCTCGTCGCCCAATTCGGCAAGGTGGAACGGGTAATCGAAGACCCGGGACTGCACGCGAAATGGCCGGTCGCGCAGAACATCATAACCTTCGACAAGCGCCTGCTGGCGGTAGAACTGCCGGGCGAGGAAGTGATCCTTGGGGAACAGCGACGGCTGATCGTAGATACCTTCACGGTGTTCCGCATCACCGATCCGCTGCGATTCTATCAGGCGATTGGCCCGATACCGGACAATATCAGGGGCCGGCTGAATTCGGTGGTCACCGGCAGCCTCCGGCGGGTTTTGGGTAACAACACGCTTCAGGATGTGCTGTCGGCCGATCGCGAGCGGATCATGTCCACCATCCGGGGTCAGGTGAACACCGAAATGCAGAACTTCGGCGTGACGATTGTCGATGTCCGCATTCGCCGGGCCGACCTGCCACAGGAAAATACCGACGCGATTCTGTCGCGCATGAAGTCTGAACGCCAGCGTGTCGCCGCTCAGGCCCGGGCGGAGGGTGCCGAAGCGTCGCAGAAGATCAAAGCCGACGCCGAACGCGAGCGTACCGTGCTGGTCGCCGATGCCAGGGCAAAGGCTGACAACCTCCGCGGCGAAGGGGAAGGCGAGGCGACGGCGATCTATGCCAGGGCATTCGGTCAAGATCCGGTGTTTTTCTCATTCTGGAGGACCATGCAGGGCTATCGCGATATCTTCGACAGCGGTGCGGCGCGCCTTGTGGTGTCGCCGGACAACGACTATTTGCGCTATCTCCAGGCGCCTCCCGTCGATCTTTCGCCCAGGCCCGACCCAGCTCATTAGGGGGCGGTGTTTGAACGTCTCGTGTTATGCGCTGGAAAAACTGTTAGGCTGAAGCTTCCGGACTTTTTTGCGGCCAACTCGCCAGGAAACCCGATCATGCGCCTGTTCCGTCCCACCGCCGCCCGCGCTGCCTTGCTGGGTTTGTCATTCGCGCTGACCGCGCCGGTCGCCTCATGGGTGCAACCAGCCACCGCCCGCGGCGCCCCGGACAGCTTCGCCGATCTGGCCGCGAAATTACTGCCTGCCGTGGTCAACGTGTCGTCCAGTCAGACCATCGCCGCCAAGGCCGGTAACCCGAACGCAACGCCGGAAATGCCCACATTTCCGCCGGGTTCGCCGTTCGAACAGTTCTTCAAGGACTTCCTCAACCATAACCATCAGGGTCAGGGCGGCGGCGAGGACGGCCCGGCCGCCCCGGCACGCCGGGCACAAAGTCTGGGGTCGGGCTTCATCATCGATCCGGCGGGTTACGTCGTGACCAACAACCACGTCATCGAGGGCGCCGATGAGGTATCCGTCACGCTTCAGGACGGCACGACCCTGAAGGCCGAGATCGTCGGGCGCGATGAAAGCGGCGATCTGGCACTGCTGAAGGTCAAATCCGACAAGCCCTTGCCGACCGTCGATTTCGGCGATTCCAGCCAATCCCGCGTCGGCGACTGGGTGCTGGCGATCGGCAATCCGTTCGGGCTGGGCGGCACTGTCACCGCCGGAATCGTTTCGGCGCGCGGGCGCGACATCCATCAGGGCCAGTATGACGATTTCATCCAAACCGACGCGGCGATCAACCGCGGGAATTCCGGTGGCCCGCTGTTCAACATGGACGGGCAGGTGATCGGCATCAATACGGCAATCTTCTCGCCGTCGGGTGGATCGATCGGTATCGGCTTCTCGATCCCATCCAACATGGCGAAGCTGACCATCGCCCAAATCAAGCAATATGGCCATGCCCGGCGCGGCTGGCTCGGGGTCAAAATTCAGCAGGTGACGCCAGATATCGCGGAAAGCCTGGGGTTGAAGGACGCATCCGGCGCAATGGTTGCCGGGGTTACCGACGGCGGACCGGCCGAGAAATCGAAAATCCGCGCCGGCGACATCATCCTGAAGTTCGATGGCCAGGACGTGAAGGAAATGCACAATCTGCCGCGCATCGTCGCGGACGCCGACGTGGGCAAGGATGTGCCGGTGGTGCTATGGCGCGATGGCAAGGAACTCATCGTGCAGACCACGCTGGCGGAACGGCCGGCCGACGCACAGCTTGCCTCGGCCGATGCGGGAAAGCCGGCGGATGCAGCCAAGCCCACCAGCATCGCCGGTCTGGGGCTTAAGGTGGCGCCGATGACACCGGACATAAAGGAGAAGTTCCAGCTTCAGGACGGTCAGAAGGGTGTCGTCATCACCGATGTGTCCCCGAATACGTCGGCGGCGGAACGGGGCTTAAAGCCGGGCGATGTTATCGTGGAGGTGCAACAGGCAGAGGTTTCCACTCCGGATGACGTGCAAAAACAGGTGGAGGCAGCCCGCAAGGCCGATCGGAAGTTTGTGCTGATGCTGGTCCAACGTGAGGGCGGCGTCCAATATGTGCCGTTGTCGCTGTCCAAAGCCCCAGCCGGCAAGGACAAGCAGCCGGGATAACGGCAGGATCGGCATTACCGGCGTCAGCACGCCGGTAATGCGGCCGGTCAACCGTTGCTCAGGGCGGGTTGGCCACCGCAATCCAAACACGGAGAATTCCGCACTCAGGGCGTGACGAAAGCGGAAGCCGGATAACCCTGCGCAAACAGCAGCGCCCGCAAATCGGCATATTCGACCTTCGCCCCAGCTTCTTTCGCCACGACCGGCTTGGCATGGAACGCCACACCCAGGCCGGCGGCCCGGATCATATCCAGATCGTTCGCCCCGTCACCAACCGCCAGGGTGGCATGCAGCCTGATACCCCGTTGAACCGCCAGTTCGGTCAGGGCCGCGCGCTTGCTGTCACGATCGAGGATTGGTTCCCCGACTTCCCCCGTCAGCACCGCGCCATCGTCCAGCAGCATGTTGGACCGATGCACGTCGAATCCCAGTTCGGCCGCGACCTTGCCGGTGAAAAAGGTGAATCCGCCGGACACCAGCGCGGTCAACGCTCCTTTTGAGCGCATGGTGGCGACAAGTTCCCGAGCGCCTGGGGTAAGGCGGATCTGGCGCCAGGTACTTTCTAACGCGCCGGTATCAAGACCTTTCAGCATCGCGACACGCGCGCGAAGCGCGGCCTTGAAGTCGATCTCGCCGTTCATCGCGCGCTTGGTAATCGCGGCGATCTTGTCCCCAACGCCGGCGAACGTGGCCAGTTCGTCCAGGGTCTCCCCGGTGACAATAGTACTGTCCATGTCGGCGACCAGCAGCGCCTTGCGCCGCCCACGCGTCTTGGTCACGATGGCATCGATGGGTTTGCCGTCCAACGCCGCGTGCAGCGCGGCCGGATCGAACGGCGCGGTCAGCGGGATATCGGCGGCTTCCCCGGCGGAAAGGACAATTGGCGGCGCGCCGCGCACGGCATTGCGAATATGATTGAGAAGCACGGGGGTCAGGCTGGTGGCCTCCCGCTGGGCGACGACGGTCAATATATAAGACATGATGACGCGGACCCTGACAGCCACCTTTGTGTCACGCAAGCGAATGCTTGGGTGGCCGCCCTGGCGCCGCCAATGCGCGGCGCTTGGATCGCTTAATGAATTGGCTTTTCGGGAAAGGACTCACGATGACCAGTACGGCATGTTCGTTTCATCGTCGGACTTCGGCGGCAGACCGGCGGGACGCAATGCCTGAAGCGGGTAAAGCGCCCATTTGGTTCGACCTGCCGCTACGGCCGATGGGCCGGCTGTTCGTTCGATAGAGACCGGCGATGGCCTCGCTGCCCAAAGCATTGATCGTCGCCGGCCCGACCGCGAGCGGAAAATCGGCGCTCGCGCTTGGTATTGCCGAACAACTGGGCGGAACGATCGTCAACACCGACTCGATGCAGGTGTACCGGGAACTACGGATTTTAACCGCGCGGCCCACGCCAGGGGAAGAAGCCCAGGTGCCGCATCGTTTGTATGGCGTCCGTCCGGCAGCCGAAGCCGGCAGTGTAGCGTGGTGGCGCCAGCAGGCCCTTTCGGCGATGGAAGACATTCACGCGGCCGGCCGTATGCCCATTCTGACGGGCGGCACCGGGATGTATTTCGCCGCACTGACCGGCGGCCTCGCCGATATTCCCGATCCAGGTCAGGACGCCCGTGCGGAGGCGAGGCGTCTGCTGGCGGACCAGGGTCCGGCCGCGTTGCATGCCAGTCTGGCGCGGATCGATCCCGCAACCGCCGCGCGCCTGAATACCGGGGACGGCCAGCGAATAGCTCGGGCCTGGGAAGTCTGGCGGAGTACCGGGATCGGTCTCGCGGCGTGGCAGGCACGCCAGGGAACGCCGGCACCCTGGCGGTTTACGGCGATTTTGCTCGATCCACCCCGCGACGCACTGCGCGTCGCCATCGCGACCCGCTTCGGCACCATGCTGCGCGACGGCGCACTGGACGAAGTCCGCAACTTTCTGACGCTGGGTCTCGATCCCAGCCTGCCGGCGATGCGCGCGCACGGTGTTCCGGAACTATCGGCTTACCTTCGCGGCACGCTGACCCTGGACCAGGCTGGTCAGCGCACGGAACAGGTAACCAGTCATTACACCAAGCGCCAGGCGACGTGGTTCCGTCATCGCACACTTGCACCGCAGACCCGCGTACGCATTATTCATTCGAGAGTTTGTTCAGTTCAGCAATTTTCAGAAAGTGAACGCCGCGATTTGTTCACATTTATTGAAAGCGAGGATTGACCCTGCCGCCTTGTGGGCCTATCCGTCCGCCGTCTTCAGCAATGGGAGCCGGACATATGTCGGCGGAATGGACTCAGTCGGGAGCGGAAATCCTTCTTCGTGCCCTTAAGGATCAGGGCGTTGAGGTTATTTTCGGCTATCCCGGCGGCGCGGTCCTGCCGATTTATGATGCGTTGTTTCAGCAGAACGCCATCCGTCACATCCTGGTGCGGCACGAACAGGCGGCGGTACATGCGGCAGAAGGCTATGCAAGGTCCACCGGCAAGGTCGGCGTGGTTCTGGTGACATCGGGGCCGGGCGCGACCAACGCGGTTACGGGTCTGGTGGACGCGCTGATGGACAGCATCCCGCTGGTATGCCTGACCGGTCAGGTGCCGACGCATCTGATCGGCAACGATGCATTCCAGGAAGCCGACACCACCGGCATTACGCGGCCGGCGACGAAACACAATTATCTGGTCAAGCGCGGCGAGGACCTCGCGCGCGTCGTGCATGAGGCGTTCTATGTTGCCCGCAGCGGCCGGCCCGGCCCGGTGGTGGTCGATCTCCCCAAGGACATCGTCATCAACAAGGCGCCGTATGCCGAACCGGCGGTCCAGCACGCCAGCTATCGTCCGCGGACCGAGCCCGATCTGGGCCAGATCGCCAAGGCCGTCGCGCTGATGAAGCAGGCGAAACGGCCGATGATCTATGCCGGCGGCGGCGTCATCAATGCCGGGCCGGCCGCGTCGGACGCATTGACGCGGCTTGCCCGGATGACCGGGTTTCCGGTTACCAATACGCTGATGGGGCTGGGCTGCTATCCGGCGAGCGACCCGCAATTTCTGGGCATGCTGGGAATGCACGGCACGTACGAGGCCAACCTGGCCATGCACGGCTGCGACATGCTGTTGGCGGTGGGCGCCCGGTTCGACGACCGGGTGACCGGGCGGTTGAATGCGTTCAGCCCGGATTCCCGGAAGATCCACATCGATATCGATGGGTCGTCGATCAACAAGAACGTCCCGGTCGAGGTGCCCATCATCGCCGATGCCGGCAAGGCGCTGGCCGCTTTGGTGGCGGCCTGGCAAGCCAGCGACGCGCCGTCCGACAAGCCCGCGCTGGCATCGTGGTGGCGGCAGATCGACACGTGGCGGGGCAAGGACAGCCTGAAGTTCACCCAGAACATGGCGCGCGGCGGGATCATCAAGCCGCAATATGCCATCCAGCGCCTGTTTGAGATTACGCGCGCCCGAAGCAAGGACGTGTTCATCACCACGGAAGTCGGGCAGCACCAGATGTGGGCGGCGCAGCACTTTCACTTCGACAAGCCGAATCGCTGGATGACATCGGGCGGCCTGGGCACCATGGGATACGGATTGCCGGCGGCGATGGGGGTGCAAATCGCGTATCCAGATGCCTGCGTGATAGATATCGCCGGCGAGGCCTCCATTCTGATGAACATTCAAGAAATGGGCACCCTGGCGCAATACCGCCTGCCGGTGAAAGTGTTCATTCTAAACAACCAGTATATGGGCATGGTGCGCCAGTGGCAGGAATTGCTGCATGGCAGCCGTTATTCGGAAACCTATTCGGCGGCGCTACCCGATTTCGTGAAGCTGGCGGACTCGTTTCATGCAACCGGAATGCGGGCGCAGTCGGTCGATGAGCTGGACGCCGTGATCAACGCAATGCTGGACTGCCCGACCGCTGTAATCGCCGACATCGCGGTGGATCAGGCGGAAAATTGCTTTCCGATGATCCCCAGCGGCGCGGCGCATAACGAGATGCTGCTGGGGCCTGAACACGAGGAATCCGGTGCCGGCATTACCGATGCAGGCATGGCGCTGGTCTGATCGCTGCTGTCTCTTGCCTATCCTGACGCGGCAGGGCATGACGCCGCCGCGTCCGGATCACACTTTCCCCCGCACCCTGGTTTATCCGATGCTCAGCCCCACTGACACGACCCCGCGCAGCGCAACCATTTCGGTCCTGGTGGATAACGAATCCGGCGTGCTGGCGCGCGTCATCGGCCTGTTTTCCGGCCGCGGTTACAATATCGACAGCCTGACGGTCGCGCCGGTCGATGCCGCCGGGCTGCACAGCCGCATCAATGTTGTTACGTCCGGCACAAGCATGGTGATCGAACAGATCAAGGCGCAACTGGACCGGCTGGTGCCGGTGCATCGCGTCGCCGACCTGACCATGGACGGGCCGCATGTGGCGCGCGAACTGGCGCTGATCAAAGTGATCGGGACGGGCGAGCGGCGAGTTGAGGCGATGCGCATCGCCGATACGTTCCGCGCCCATGTGGTCGATACGACGCTGGGCAGTTTCGTTTTCGAACTGACTGGCGCGACCGACAAAATCGATGCGTTCATCGAACTGATGCGGGATTTGGGGTTGGCCGAGGTGTCCCGCAGCGGGATTGCCGCGCTGGCCCGCGGCAGTCGTGTTATCTGACTGTATCGCAACGAGATGGGCCATTCGAGAAACCTTCCATTTCGTGCTGGAACCGCACAGGATGAGCGATGGCACTGATCGAGGGTTTCCGCATTCAGAACTACAGGTCGTTGTGCGACGTCACGCTTGGACGCCTATCGGGTGACGGCGACGCAGCCGCGCTTACGCCGTTGACCGTCGTCATCGGCAAGAACGGCGCGGGCAAAAGCACACTTTTCGACGCGCTTGGCTTTCTGGCCGATTCTCTAACCATCGGCGTCGAAGCCGCGTGCGACAAAGAGCAGCGCGGCGGCTTCGATCGCCTGCGATCGCGGGGCATTCAAGAACCGATTCGTTTCGAAATTTACTACCGGGAAGCCCAGAACCAGCGGCCAATTACTTACCAACTCGCTGTTGATCTGGATCGGTCCGGGCGTCCGTTTGTTGCGTCCGAAGTGCTGCTGCAACGCCGCCAGGGGGCTCGTTACGGGCGCCCGTTCCCGTTTCTTCGTCTGGAACACGGAATGGGGGAAGTATGGGCGGGCGAGGACGCAGTCGAGGTGGAAGGCGAGGAATCCAACGAACGCATGCCGGTCGCGCTGACCGACATGCGGCAACTTGGAATCGCGACGTTGGGCACGTTACGCGACCACCCGCGCATTACCCGCTTTCGGGAATTCCTGAAGGCCTGGTACCTGTCTTACTTTGAACCGAACGCCGCCAGGGGTTTGCCGGTCGCCGGACCGCAGGCGCACTTGAACAGCCACGGCGACAATCTCGGCAATGTCGTGCAGTTCATGCAGCGGGAGCATAAGGATCGTTTCGATTTCATTTTACGACGGATCGCTGAGCGCATACCCGGAATCAGGACTATCGACACGCACGTGACTGAGGACAAACGGGTTCTGTTACGGTTCAACGACGCCGGCTTTCACGATCCGTTTTTTGCCCAGCAGATGTCGGACGGCACGCTCAAGTTGTTTACCTACCTGCTACTGTTGGAAGACCCCGATCCGCCGCCGTTCATCTGTATCGAGGAGCCTGAAAACGGCCTGTATCACAAACTCCTGGAAACCCTTGCACGCGAATTCCGGGTGCATGCAACAGGGAGACGGAACGCGCCGCAGATTTTCGTTACCACCCACCAACCCTATTTCGTCGATGCGCTAAGCCCCGAGGAAGTCTGGATACTGGAAAAGTCGGCTGACGGATTTTCGGCGGTTCGGCATGTCTCGGACCTGGAAATCGTCAAAAATCTCGTTGCCGAAGGTCTTCCGCTAGGCGGCCTTTGGTACAGCGACTATCTTGATTCACCATAGTTATGCACATCGAAATTCTGACCGAGGACAGTTCGGGCGCCCGGTTGCTGGAACATCTCCTGCCAAAGTTGATCGGCGCACCTTCCGAACCGCATACATGGCGGATCCATTCCTACCGTGGTATCGGCCGAATCCCCGTTGGGCTTTCGTCATCGGCCGATTCGTCGAAACGAATTCTGCTCGATCAACTGCCCCGCTTGCTGCGAGGCTACGTCAAAACGCCAGGGGTCGATGCCGTCGTCGTGGTGCTTGACGCGGATGATCGCGATCGCGTGACATTCCTGTCGGAACTGAGATCCCTTGCTACCGCCTGCAGTGCCGCCTCGATCGCGCTGTTCCGCCTGGCGATCGAGGAAACAGAGGCAAGGTATTTCGGCGACCGTGCCGCATTGCTACGCGCATACCCGAATGCCCGGTTACCCATACTCGATGCCTATGTCCAGGATTCCGTCTGCGGCACCTGGGAACGGCTTGCCGACGCGGTTCATCCCGGAGGTTCGGCCGCGGTTCGTAAAGCCGGCTGGCCGCTGCCCGGACAGATTAAGCACCAATGGGCCGACAGGATCGGCCCGCATCTTGACCCCGAAGCCAATCGGTCACCCAGCTTCGTTAAACTTCGCGACGGAATGCGCCGGCTGACAGTCATTCCGCCGAAACCGTCCGCCTCCTCCGGCGCGCACCGATCGCCGGGTGGATAATCGGCGCCACTTCCGCCATAACCCGCTCCAAACCGAAAACATGAAAGGATCACTGTAATGCGCGTCTATTATGATCGCGATGCCGACGTAAACCTAATCAAGGGGAAAAACGTCGCCATCATCGGCTACGGTAGCCAGGGCCATGCCCATGCGCTGAACCTGAAGGACAGCGGCGTCAAGCAGCTTGCCATAGGGCTGCGCGCCGGGTCGGCCGGCATCGCCAAGGCCGAAGGTGCGGGCCTGAAGGTCATGGACCCGGCCGACGCCGCCAAATGGGCCGATGTGGTGATGATCCTAACCCCGGACGAAGGTCAGGGCGACCTGTATCGCGAGAAGCTCGGCCCGAACATGAAGTCCGGCGCCGCCCTGGCGTTTGCGCACGGGCTGAACGTGCATTTCAATCTGCTGGATCCGCGTCCGGATATCGACGTGTTCATGATCGCACCAAAAGGCCCCGGCCATACCGTGCGCAGCGAGTATCAGCGTGGCGGCGGCGTGCCCTGCCTGGTGGCGGTCGCACAGGATCCATCCAGTAACGCGCTGGAAGTCGCGCTGTCCTATGCCAGCGCCATCGGAGGCGGCCGGGCCGGGGTCATCGAAACGACCTTCAAGGAAGAATGCGAAACCGACCTGTTTGGCGAACAGGTGGTGCTGTGCGGCGGTCTGGTGGAACTGATCAAGGGCGGCTTCGAGACGCTGGTGGAAGCGGGCTACGCACCCGAGATGGCGTATTTCGAGTGCCTGCACGAAGTAAAGCTGATCGTCGATCTGATCTATGAAGGCGGCATCGCCAACATGAATTACTCGATCAGCAACACCGCCGAATATGGCGAATATGTCTCCGGCCCGCGGATCATCACCAATGAAACCAAGGCGGAAATGAAGCGGGTGCTGGACGATATCCAGACCGGAAAGTTCGCACGCGATTGGATGCTGGAAAACAAGGTGAACCAGTCCAGCTTCAAGGCCACGCGCCGCCGTCTGAGCGAGCACCCCATCGAGGAAGTGGGCGCCAAACTGCGTGCGATGATGCCCTGGATCAGCAAGAACGCGCTGGTGGATAAGACGAAAAACTGAAGGCGGATTTGGCGATGAGTGCGTTTTAAAATGCCCATAAAACCCTTCGCGCCGACATAGCTTTCGGTAATGTTCGCGGTTCCCACCAGAAGCGATCATTGCCGGAAAAACCAAAACGGCCCACTTAGCCTCACCCTGGCGGCGAATTGACTCTTTGCCGCCAGGGCCGGCGGGTGCGATACATTGCAGTCCGTTTCGCAACTGTCGACGTCGCCCCCCCGCCTGCGACCACATATTTGTAAAATCCGGCGGCACGGCGGATCACTAGTGCGGTTTAGCATGGTTTGCCGCGGTTTCGCCGCCGGCCGGTCGTAGCGATTATCGCCGCGCATTTCCTAACCCGGCGAAGCCGGAACCAAAAAGGGTGTAGCATTCCCGGCGACTTCGAAAGCAGCCGAGGGTGCCATGAGCCACGCCTTGTTGGAACGCCACGACGACCGGATTGTCAATCAGCGTTGAATAGTTTCCAGGTAACAGCGCGCAAAAATTTCCACTTGGTCGGTCCTCAGGCTCGTACGGACGGTCTCGTCTATGCTGTGACGGATGGGCCGGGATGGCGCCAGCGATGAGTGCCGTCAGTCGCGTCCGAAGCCTTTTGGCAACTCGACTGCCTGAAGATCTTCGACATGACCGCGCAGCTCCAGCACGGTGTCGAGCGCTTCCGCTGTCAGGGTGTCCTCCAGGCCCGAGGGCAGTTTGTCCCGCCATTCCTGAAACTGGTCCAGCATGTCCGCCAGCGTCTGCACAGCGTCAGCCCACCGTTCCGGTCGACTGCGCCGATCGGCAGGCCGACGATATCGGACAACCACCAGCGGCTTCGCCGGCACATCGCCAGCCGTGGCCTTGCGCCGCGCCCTGTAGGCTGCGGCCCGCTCGGCTTGGGTCGCGGCGCGCTCGCCGCGGGGTTGTGGTCCTGGCATCTGGGTCGATATCTCGTGACGCGTCACGCGTCCAATGGATTAGCGGGGCCGCCGTCTTGCAAAGCGAGCGGCGATTAAAGAACGGAGAGGCGGTCCTTCAGTCGAACAAAGGCAGGGTCGTGTGAACTCGCTTGCAATAACGACCCCCCTGAGGGCTCAAACCTCCCCTCATTTCCTCTTGAACCCGTTGCGCCATAAAAAAATTGGAGCCAGCCATCTGGGATTCTGAAAAGAATCCAAATCTGCCATCCGGGATTGCAAATCTGTCTTTCGTCTCGACGA
>JAJZFA010000037.1 GCA_021805565.1 Pseudomonadota bacterium | reverse complement strand
GGTTGCGCGGATCAACCAACGCCACGAACGCAGACGCGGTGCCATTGACTCCCGCTTCCGCACTCAGCGACGGGAGGCGCCCTCATGATCGAGCAAAAAACATGCCAAGTAATTCGACTCTGTCAAATTAGGCAACGCTGGCAAATAAGTGCGTCAGCACGCCAGCAAAGTTGCCTTGCAAAACATAAACTTAGGGCATGCCCGACACCGCAATCCGAAGCGATGATTGTTGGGCATGGCCTCAGGCGGCTGAAACGCGGCGTCCCCATCGGACAGAAAAACCATGCCGTGCATACCGCCATTAATGCAAGGCAGCGGGGTCCGCGGCGATCATCCTTTCCAGTAGCCGGCCGATTTGTTCTGGTTCGTGCCACGCCAGCCCGACGCCGATCACGGTAACCTGTGTCCGGATGGCGGCCGGCAGGCGCACCGCATCCTTCGGCGTGGTCACCAGGATGGCGTGCCGATCGCGCGCCTGGCACAGCAATGCATCAAGTTCGGCCGCCGTATAGGGGTGGTGATCCGGAAACGGCCGGGTCGCGGCCAACACCGCGCCAGCCAGGCGCAGTGGTTCGAAGAATTTGTCCGGCCGGGCGATCCCGGCGAACGCCAGGACAGTGCGGCCGGCCAGTGCCGCGATGGATGGATCCTGCACCAGATCGGCCCGCAGTACCGGCAGCGATGACGGCAGCCGTCCAAGCGCGTCGGTGGCATCCGGCCCAATCAGCACCGCCGCGTGGCAGCGGGCCGCCGCCGCCGCGACCGGTTCCCGCAGCGGACCGGCCGGCAGAACCCGGCCGTTGCCGAACCCGGTGGCGCCATCGATTGCCAGGATGGATCCGGTTTTCGCCAGGGTTGGATTCTGCAGGCCATCATCCATCAACAGCATCGTCGCCCCGGCGCCGATCGCCGCCCGCGCGCTGGCCGCCCGGTCGGCGCCGACCCAGGTTGGCGCGGCCTGCACCAGCAGCAGGGCTTCGTCGCCAACCAGCGATGCGGGATCGCCCGGCGCCACACGATGGACACCCCTGGCCGCTCCGCCATGGCCGCGCAATAAAATATGGACGGTCTGGCCGGACAGGCGGCGCGCCAGGTCCAGGACCAAAGTGGTCTTTCCCGCCCCCCCGACCGTCGCATTGCCGCAGCAGATCACCGGAACGGGTGCATTCCAGCCCGGACGGGCGACTCGTCTTGCCGTCAGTGCCGCCCCGATCGCCGATAATGGCGACAGCGCCCCGGCCAGCAATCCGTCATGCGACCAAAAGGCTGGGGCGGTGCGCATCGTCAGCGCAAAACCGGCGGGACCGGTGACGCGCCCGGCCGCATTTTGCCGGACAGCAGCGACAACAACGCCTCGGCAGTGCGGGCCGGCAAATCGGCATGGTCGCGGACCGCCGCCATCGCGTGCTCACCCATGATCCGGCATTCGTCGGGACGATCCAGCATCCGGGACACGAACCGTCCAAGGGCAGCGGGATCGGCGACCTCTACGATGCCGCCGGCATCGCGCAAAATGGCGACCACGTCGGTGAAATTCCCGGTGTACCGGCCGGCGGCGACGGCGCACCCAAGACGAACCGGTTCCAGCGGATTCTGCCCCCCCCCAGGGGCGATAAGGCTGCGGCCGACGAAAGCAATCGGGGCAAGACGATACAAAAGGCCGAGTTCGCCCACTGTATCGGCGATCCATAGACCGGCCCCGGCCGGCGGATCCTGACCGGATGCTCGGCGCGGTGCGTTGAACTGCGCCGCCAGGACAGGACCCCGATCGGGGTGCCGAGGGGCGATAATCGTCAACAGGCCGGGATAATTCGGCGCCAGATCGCGGTGAATCGCCGCGATCGCGGCATCTTCCCCCGGATGGGTGCTGGCGGCGAGCCAGACCGGGCGGCCGGTCAAGATCGCGCGCAGCCGTTTCAGTTCGACCGGATCCGCCGTCAAGGGCGGGGCGGCGAATTTCAGATCGCCCGGACTATCGACCCGAACCGCACCCAGCGCCTTCAGCCGCAGGGCGTCGGTATCGCCCCTTGCCTGCACCAGCGCGAAGCCACCCAGAATATAGTGGGCAAGGCCGGGGACGCGCTGCCAGCGAGCGAAACTGCGATCCGACATCCTGGCATTGAGCAGCATCAGCGGAATGCCCTGTGCGCGACAGGCCGCAAGCTGATTGGGCCACAGCTCGCTTTCCACGAAACAGGCGGCGTCGGGGCGCCAGTGCGCCAGGAAACGGTCCACCCAAGACGGAACATCCAACGGCGCGAACCGATGCAACACGGTGCCGGACAGGCCATGTTGCGGAATACGCTGGTCCAGCAGAGCCTGGGACGTGGCCGTTCCGGTCGTCAACACCACGCTGACCCGGTGCTTCAGGGCCTCCAGCACCGGCAGGACCGACAGGGTTTCGCCAACGCTGGCGGCATGCATCCACACCAACGGGCCGGCCGGGCGCGGCGTTGGATCGATGCCGCGCCGTTCCGGCAGACGGGCGGCGATTTCACGGCCCTTGGCGGCGCGGCGGCGCAAATTCAGGCGCAGTGCCGGGGCCAGCAGCGTGGCCACGACGCCCCACGCATTGGCCAGAACACGTCCCGCCATCGGGCCAGTCATCGCGGACACAGCGCGTCCGCCCGTTCGGCCACCCGATCGAGCGCCTCGGCAATGGCGGGCACCGATCGTTGCCACCCCTGGCGCGGCACCGGAATGGCGGGGCCACAGACCATGACCCCCCGGCCGAAAGGCAGCGGCACCGGCATCCGATCCCATGTACCGAGGAGAATACGGCGGGCGGTCCGGGCGGCGAGCGGCACCACCGGCACGCCGGATAGCGCGGCAACCTGCGCGACGCCGGCAGCGGCCTGACGGCTCGGTCCCCTTGGGCCGTCCGGCGTTATACCGATCATCTCGCCGCGCTTGAGCACTGCCAGAAGGTTGCGAAGGCCGGCGGCACCGCCGCGCGACGATGAGCCATGGATGGGCTGAATGCCGAAGCGGCGCACCACTTCGCCGATGAAACGCCCGTCCCGGTGCTGGCTGACCAGCGTGTGGATCGGGGTCTCGCGATAGAACGGCAACTTGCGAGCGATCAGCGAAAACGCCGGCATCAGCGGCAGGAATTCATGCCAAAACGCGAAAACCGCGGGTGCACCGGCCCCGAACGGACGGAAATGCGTCTGCCCGTCCAGCGTCCACCGCGTGGTGCGCAGGGCAAACGCCAGATAGGCGCTCGTCGCGGCCGCCAGCATGGTCTGGGCCTGGGGGGTTCGCAGCAGGGATTTCATTGCCGCGCCCGGTAGCACGTGACAGGGCCGCGAAGGAAGCGCCGAGCGCTCCTCGGCCGGAGGGGCTGGTCAGGCGCCGGCCAGGAAAGCCTGCATCCGCGCCGGTTGATCGATGGCGACGAACAAGTATGTCGGGGTATCGGCAAATCGCCCCTGCGGCACATAACCGAGGCCGGCGAGGATCGTGGCGACGGCTGCAAATGCGGCGGTCGTTCCAGCCTCGACAACGATGTCCGGCCGCCAGGTCTGGATCAGTGCCGTCGCCCCCATCAGGACGGCGGATTCGGCCCCTTCCACGTCCACCTTCAGCAGCCCGATCCGCCCAGGAATGGCAAGGCTGTCCAGACTGCGAACCGGCACCGGCCCAGCCCCGAATGACACAACCGTGGTGCCGGGATTGCTCGACGGCCCCGGTTGCAGCGATCCGGTTCCGTCCACGGCGCCGATCGCACAGCAGGTCGCCAGCACCTGACCGTCCAGGCCATTGGCGGCGATATTCATTTCAAGCAAATCATGGTTGGGCTTGTAAGGCTCGAACGCATAGACCGGAGCGTTCAGAATGGCCCCGAAAAATACCGCATGGTTGCCGATATTGGCGCCGGCATCGATGATCGCGGTACCGGGCCAGTACCGCTCCCGGCACTTCATCAACACATCCGTCTCATAGAACTGACCGGTGTGCCGGATCACCCGGCCCGTATGGTCCGGCTCTGGATGCGTCCAGAGTTCGACCCGCCGGCCCATGAACCCGAAGACATGCTTTTGCATGGGCGCAGCGTAGCGGATGAAGGTTAACCAAGCCTTAACAGCCCGTCGGCCGGTGGCCTGGAGGTTGGTCGCGCCAAGCAACGGCGCGATTACACCACCTCCACACCCACCCCAAGCACGACAGCCGCCTCGGCAAGGCGCTTGTCCAGCGTGCAGAGTGTCGCGCCCAGGTCCGCCGCGACCGCGACATGCAATGCGTCGCCTGCCCGCAACCCGATACCGGATTGCGCCGCGAACCGGGCGGCGGCCTGGAAATGACCCCGCGTCAGCGGCACCACGATCAGCGAATCCGCCTGTAGCTGCTTGAACAAACCCGCCGATTTCGCCCGGTCTTCGACGCGCAACTGGCCCATCCGTATCTTCATGGAAAGCGCAGACGCAAATTCCGTCACCACCCAATCGCTGATCGTAATATCCGCCGAACCGAGATCGGTCAGCCAAGCCAGAACCCGATCCGTCGCATCCTCTCCGGTTAGCGCCGAAACCAGCAGCGAGGTGTCCAGATACCGCGTCAGTAGCGTGCCTCATCGCGCATCGCCCGCACGACACTGCCAGCCGGACTTCTGGACATGGTGTCGATGACGGCGCGCAGTCCGGCCACGTCGATGGGCTTGCGCGGCTGGTCGATGCGGGTGATCTGGACCACCGGCCTGCCGCGGCGGCTGATCTGGATTGCCTCCCCGGCCTCCACGCGCGCGACCAGGTCGCTTAGATGGGCTTTTGCCTCGGCGAGGTTTATGTGACCCATATGCATTTTCCTGACCAACAACCTAGTCACTTATAGCACCTCATTCTCGAGATCACAAGCATTTCCGGGCGGATCGACGCGTATCCTGGGGGTCCGTACCCACCGAACCACCAAAAGCAGCACCAGACTCCGGAAGACCGGCTAAGGCAACGCTGGCAAATAAGTGCGTCAGCACGCCAGCAAGTTGTCCTGCAAAACATAAACTTAGGGCTTGCTCGACGCTGCCGCTTGCAGCGGTTATTGTCGAGCAAGCCCTAAGCCAAGCGCCGCCGCATCTGGATATCGCCCATGAAACGTCCCTGGCGCACGGCCTCCGCTGGCCCACCCCCGGCCGGCACGGACAGAACGTTCCGCCTTGTCCTGTATGACGCCCTTGCCAGCGAGGCGATGAGCACGCTGACGACAGGCGTGTTTCTGGCTGGCTTTCTGGTCGATCTCGGGGCCAGCAACATGGCCATCGGCGTGCTGGCGGCGGTGCCGTTCGCCGTGCAGTTCCTGCAACTGCCGGCCGTTGTGCTGGTGGAACGGCTGCGCTCAAGGCGCGCTATTTGCACCTGGGCCGCGGCGATCGGCCGGCTGTTCCTGATCGCCGCCGCCTGCGCGCCGTTCCTCGGCCCCCGGTGGGGGGTCTTGCTTTTGATCGCGGCGGTCGCGCTAAACCAGGCGGCGGCAGCGGTCGCCGGCTGTTCCTGGAATTCCTGGATGCGCGACCTTGTGCCCGAAACCGAGTTCGGACGCTTTTTCGGCCGCCGTGCGATGGCGACCACGGCGCTTGCGACAGCGTTGGCATTGCTCTGCGGAGTGCTGATCGACCGCTGGACAGCGACGCTGCCGGACCACCCGGCCTATGTGTATTCCTGCTTGTTCATGGCCAGCGCGGCGATCGGGTTTTACGGCGTGTGGCTGCTGTCCATCACCCCGGATAAGCCGATGCCGCCGGCGCCCGAACGGCCCCGGACGCGGACCTTGCTGGCGATGCCGTTCCGCGACAGCAACTTCCGGCAACTGATGATGTTCCTGGCATCGTGGAACTTCGCCGCCAACCTCGCCGCGCCGTTTTTCGCGATCTACATGCTGAAGACCATGGGCTACAGGATGGGCACCATTATCCTGCTGACCACCGCCAGCCAACTCAGCAATCTGGCCGCCGTCGGCGTGTGGGGTACTCTGATCGACCGGTTCAGCAACAAAGCGGTGCTGCGGATCGCCGCGCCTCTGTTCCTGCTGTCCACGCTGGCGTGGAGCTTCACCGGGCTTGGCTGGCTTCAGCCCGTCGTGTTCTTCGTGCTGCTGGGAATTCATGTCTCGATGGGCATTGCCACGGCCGGTGTCGCGCTCGCGTCCGGCAATATCGCGATGAAACTGTCGCCGCCCGGTCAGGCGACCGCCTTTCTGGCGGCAAACAGCGTTGTCAGCGCAACCTTCGCCGCGGCCGCGCCGATCCTTGGCGGATTTCTGGCGGATTTTTTCTCGGCCCGCGATCTCAGCCTTGGGTTTACCTGGAAAGGAAGCGCGGACCCGGTGACCATGCAGGTGCTGGATTTCCATGCCTGGACGTTTCTGTTCGGCCTGGCATCGGCTATCGGGCTGTTTTCGCTGCACCGGCTGTCCTTCGTGCGGGAAACCGCCGGAACGACCGATCCCCTGCTGGTGCGCCATTTCCTGCTGGAAGCCCGGCGATCGGTCCAAAGCCTGTCGAGCGCCGCTGGGCTTTTGCGCATTGTGCGGGTGCCGTCCTGGCCGGACCGGCCGGCAACGGGCCAGGACGACGTCTGAGCCAGGTCAGCCGGATCGAACCGATCGACCCAACCAGCAAGAAGGGATCGCGGGTCTGGGCACCAGGCCGTACCGAGTGTCCGTCCTCTGGGTTCGATAGCCAGCTTTTAGACACTGCCATAAAAGTTAACGTGAACCGGCGTTGACATCGAAACGCTGGCGACCGTGCCGCATTGGGGCTAAATCTGTGCGGCACGGCGACCTTCAGGAGACCGGATGACGAAGCAACAAGGTGGACAGGCATCGCGCAAACCCGCGCCAGTGCGGGTCCGGGTTGCCATAGTCGCTGCGGCGATACTGGCTGTTCTGGCACCGTCATCCATTCAGGCCGCACGCAGGCCCGGATCCAACGACGCGTCGCGAACCGACCCCAGCGGACTGGAAACGCAACCATCCGGCGGCGATGCCATCGCCCGGGGCAAATATCTGACCGATGCGGGCGACTGCGTAGCCTGCCACACCAAGCCCGGCGGCGAGGCTTTCGCAGGTGGCCTGTACCTCAAAACACCGTTCGGACAACTGTCCACCCCCAACATCACGCCGGACAACGAAACCGGCATCGGCACCTGGACCGGCGATCAGTTTTACCGCGTTCTGCACGCCGGTATCGGCAAGGGCGGCGAATATCTTTATCCCGCAATGCCGTTCCCCTGGTACACCAAGGTTACGCGCGACGACGCAATGGCGATCCGGACCTATCTCGCGTCGGTAAAACCCGTGCATGCGCCGCGCGAGCCGAACAGAATGACGTTTCCGTTCAATATCCGGATCGGTTTGCTCGCCTGGAATGAGGCGTTTTTCCACGAAGGCACGTTCAAGCCGGATCCGAAGCAGTCTGCCGAAATCAATCGTGGCGCTTATCTGGTCGAAGGCCTCGGTCACTGCGGGGAATGCCATAACGGACATGTCATGCTTGGTGCCGGAACCGCCGCCGAACCGTTGCGCGGCGGCGAAATCCAGGGCTGGTATGCGCCGAATCTGACATCGGATGTGCGCGAAGGCATCGGCAAATACTCCGGCGACCAGCTTGTCGCCTACCTGAAGACCGGACAGGCCCCCGGCATGGGCGCGGTCGCCGGCCCGATGGCGCAAACGATTCATGACAGCCTGAGCAAACTGAACGACGCCGACCTGCACGCGATCGCCGCGTATCTGAAATCGACACCGCCAGAAGCCAGCTACAGCGCCACACAACGATCCGCCTACACCGGGCCGCAACCGGAGGGCCGGGATGTTTATCTGAACAACTGCGTGTCCTGTCATCAGCGCGATGGTAGGGGACTAAAGGGTTCGATTGCGTCCCTGGCCGGCAACGGCACCGTTCTGGCGGGCGGGCCGCAGGACGTGATCCGGGTCGTGTTGGGCGGTCTTCCGGCGAAGGGCACCGATGCACCGATGCCCGCCGCTGGCGAGGGCATGACGGATCGGCAGGTGGCGGATGTCGTCAACTATGTGCGACAGGCCTGGGGGAACACGGCCCCGCCAAACGCGGGCGGCGGCATGGTTGCGGATCTGCGTGGACGCACACCGGCGACCTTCTTTGGCCAAACGTCCGGCCCGTGCCCGCCGCCTGCTCCGGCGGATGTGGCGGCCGCGGTATCCGATCCGAAACTGGATATCGCCAACCGGCTGCACGCCATAACGGAGGGCAACATCCTGCAGATTGCCGAACAGGCCGTGACGACATTAAAGGCCGCGGTGCCCCATGCTTCGCAAGCCGATATCGTGAACGGTCTGGCGGCCGCTTACTGTCCCATCGTACGGCAGGACACAACCCTGTCCGGGCGGCAAAAAGTGGAGCGGTTAGACGAATTCAGCGAGCGCGTTTATTCGGAACTCGTGAGCAACGGAAAGGAATAGGCCGGAGAGCAGCATCGGCGACAGGTGCGCCGACAGGCCGGGAAAGCCATCCGCGCCAACAACCGCTCGGGGCATGTTCCGCGCCGCATATCGGTTGCGCCCTGGCACCTGAAAAGACGCAGCCTGGACCGGTAGCCGCTAACGGTTGGCGGCTGGGCCGTCAAACACTTCCAGATGAACCACGGGCTGACCGGTTTCGGCGGCAATCGACTCCGCAAGCAGATGGCGATGGCACGTTGAGTGGTCGCGTTCGAAGCACAGCAGGCAGGCGGGGCGTTCGCGGGCCAACCGCGTTGCCTGTGCCAGTTCTGCCTGGGAACGATCCGATTTCATATGTTCGCGGAAAATGACCGCCATACGCTCCGGGTGGCCGGCACGAACGGCGTCCCGGCCCGCTTTGGGCGTACCGAGCGCCTGGAGGTGGATATAGGCGATGCCGGATTGGTCGAGCGAGGCTGCAAGCTGCCGCTTGGAAAATCCTGGCTTCCGCGATCGCGGCACCGCGCGCACGTCGATCAGCAGGGCGACGTTAGCGTCGCGCAATGCAGCCACCACCGCATCGATGGTGGTGCCTTGATAGCCGATGGTGGCCAGTGCCGGCGTGGGCATCAACCGTGGGCCAGCCAGTCCTCGATCAGGCGGCGCGCGATGCTGTCTTCGCGGGGTAGTGCGAACCCGAACTTGTCGCAGTTGCGCATTTCGTCGCGGCTGAACCAGCGGGCATCCTTCAGTTCTTCGGTGTCGATCGCGATTTCCTCGGTCAGGCCCTCGGCGTAAAAACCTAGCATGATGTTGCCGGGAAACGGCCAGGGTTGACTGGAATGGTAATGAACCGCGCCCACCCGGATGGCGGATTCTTCCAGAACCTCCCGTCGGACGGCTTCTTCCAGCGTTTCACCCGGTTCGACGAAACCCGCCAGGGTGGAATACATCGTCGATGTTGGAAACCGCGACGAATGCCCCAGCAGCGCCTTGTCGTTACGATGAACAAGCATGATGACGGCGGGATCGGTACGCGGAAAATGCTGAGTGCCGCAGACCAGGCATTGCAACACATGGCCGGCGCTTTTCACCTCGTTGGGGTTGCCGCACAGGCTGCAGAATTTGTGGCGCTGGCGCCAGTGCATCAGGCCGCGCGCATGGGCGAGGACCGACGCTTCGGGACGCGGTACGCCCCATCCGACCGAACGCAGATCGACGAAGGTGCCAAGGGTTTCGGGGAGCAGCGGCACCGGATCGCCGGTAGCGGAAATGTCCAGCGCGAACACCGCCCTGTCGTCGAGAATGCCAAGAAAAGCCCAGGGGCCTTCGTGCTCCATGCGCAGAGTGTGGGCCATCCGGCCTGAGATATAAACAGCCTCGGGGGACCCGCCGCGCGCATCGCGGACCAGATTCCGGCTGCGCCAGACCGGGACGAACAGCGTTTCCGGATCGGCGAGCTTTTCCGCGATCCAGGCGGGTTCTTCCCGCCGCGCGGCGATTCGGTCGAGCGGAGACGACGAATAAACGTTCGGACGGCTGGCCAGGATCAGGGTCACGGCGGATGGCTTCCAGGGTTCATGGGTAACGACATCGCAGGACCGTGGCATGGGCTGGGGACTGGGGCAATGCGCCGGCCGGTGGACAGTGTTTGTTCTGACCGATCCGGACCTGCCGTTAGGTGCAACACGTTTGTATTCTTAATAAAAATTGAAAAAATCGGGTGCCGTTAACTTTCCGTTAACCAGTGCAGTCTACATTCGTTCTCATGCGGGACGACAGACAGAAACCGGCAATCGATAGCCGGGGTTGCCAGTCTCCGAGGCGGAACCGCAAGGCGAAGTGTCCGTCAGCCGGCCGGCAAAATGCAGGCATCCATCGACCCAGCTTCGCGCGACAGCGTCAATCGGCGCGGCGCATCAACACCAAGGAGGTAAAGATGCTTACGTTTTTCAATCGGCTCGGTGCGCTGGCCAAGGACGAGCGCGGCGTCACGGCGCTGGAATACGGACTGATCGCAGGCCTTGTGGCGGTGGTGATCGTCACGTCGGTGACGGCCCTTGGCACAAAACTGACCTCGACGTTCACGTCCATCAGCGCCGCCCTGCCGTAAGCAAAGGTTCGCCGGCCGATGACCAATCCCGCCCTGCTGCAAGCCACGCTTTTGTTCGTCGCCGCGACGGCGCTGCTGATCGCGACGGCGTACGATGTAGCCGCCCGCATCGTCCCGAACGGTGTGCCGGCGGTCGTGGCCGCGGCAGGGACGGGATTGAACGCGCTGGACGGTCAATTGGCCGCGGCGGTGTTCGGCAGTGGGCTGGTATTCGCCGTCATCTGGCAATTCTGGCGTCGTGGCTGGCTTGGCGGCGGCGACGTCAAATTGCTGACGGCGTGCACATTGCTGGTGCGGCCGGCATCGGTGCCCGAATTGATCCTGACCACCGCCCTGGCCGGCGGCGTGCTGGCTTTGGTGTACCTCGGGGCGGCCAGGTTGCTGCCGAGCACTCTGCCGCCGCGTCCGTCGCATCGGCTTGGGCGGATATGGCGTGCGGAACAGAGGCGCATCCGGCGCGGCCTGTCATTGCCGTATGCGTGCGCGATCGCCGCGGGTGCGGTGCTGACGCTGTACGCACCTGTTGGTTTCGGATAATCCCGCCATGTCGCTTCGCACCGCATTGATGGCAGCCGTCATCCTGGGCCTGGGAGGGTTGGGTATCGTCGGCTGGATCGGCGCGCAGCTTCCGCCGAAACCGGCCGCCGCGATGACGGCGGCTCCGGTTGCCGAACCCAAGGTGCAAATCCTGGTCGCGGCACATCCGCTGCGGGCCGGCAGCCTGTTAAAATTCGACGACATTCAGCCGCGCGAAGTGCTCGCGTCGGACGTGCATGCGGGCGCCCGTATCGATACGCCGGCCGCAAGGGCGGAATTGGCTGGATCGATGATCCGCCGGGGTCTGCAACCGCTGGACGTTTTGTTACCGGCCGATTTGCTGCGGCCGGGCGATCGAGGCTTCCTGGCGGCCGTATTGCAGGCGGGGATGCGCGCGACCACCGTGGGCGTGGACGCCGTCAGCGGCACGGCCGGCCTGATCTGGCCCGGTGACCACGTGGACGCGATCCTGACACAGATAAGCGACGACAAGGCGCTGCCCGCGTCGCATCGCGCCTCGGCCGAAACGGTCATGACCGATGCGCGGGTGATCGCGATCGACCAGCAGTTGATGCAGGGCGCCACCGGATCCGGGTCTGGAACCGAACCGGGCACCACGCACACGGTCACGCTAGAGGTGACCGAAGCGCAGGCCGAACGCCTGGCGCTCGCGGCCCGTCTTGGCCATTTGTCGCTGATCGTCCGGGCAGCCGAACCGGCGGCAGGCAACGCCGAACCGAAACCGGCGACAACCTGGGGCGGCGATGTCTCGCCCGCGCTGAACCAGGGGCGCGCGGCCGGCCGCGTCATGCATGTCTATCAAGGAACATCCACCGGCCAGGAGTTACGCTTCCAATGATCCGGCAACTATTGGCGACTGCCTGTCTGGCACTGGTATTTTGGCTAACCCCCGGCAGTGCTGCCGATGCCCAGACACCGGTGCAAACCGTGGCCGTGCCCCATCCGCAAACAATGGCGCTGGAAGCCGGCACCGGGCGCATCGTTTCGCTGGGGACGGTGGCGGCAAGCGTTTTCGCGGCGGATCCGCATGTGGCGGAAGTACGGCCGGCGTCCCCCACGTCGCTGTTCGTGCTCGGCATCGCCGCGGGCCGGACAACGATCGCGGCGATCGATGAAAATGGCAGGGCCATTGCCCAGTACGACGTGATCGTGCAGCCATCCAGCTTCGCCGCCGCGCAGGCCGAAAGCGCCATAGCCAAACAACTGCCGGGCCATCAGGTCCATGTCGCGACCCGACCCAATGGGCTGGTGGTGACCGGTGCCGTGCAATCGGCGGCGGAGGCGGATCAGGCCATGCAAACCGCGCGCGACTTCGCCGGCAACGGCCAGACGGTGGAAAGCCGCCTCGCCGTCCTCAGCAGCCAGCAAGTGAACCTGCGCGTGCGGATCGCCGAAGTCAGCCGCAACGTCATCCGTCAGCTCGGTATCAACTGGACCGGCATGGCCAGCCTGGGCGCCTATGCCGCATTCGGGGTGGCCACGGCCAATCCCCTGGCCAACACCACGATCGCTCCCAGCACCGGGAACGCCGGTTATAATTTTCCGACCGCCGGGCACGCCAGGGACATCAACACCGTCATCGACGCGATGGCACAGGACGAACTTGTGCATGTGCTGGCCGAACCGAACCTGACGGCCATGAGCGGGGAAACCGCCAGCTTCCTGGTCGGCGGCGAATTCCCGATCCCGGTGGGACAACAAAACAATCAGGTCACCATCGAGTTCAAGCAATACGGCGTCAGTTTGGCATTCGTCCCGACCGTCATATCCGGCGGACGGATCAACATGAAAGTGCGGCCCGAGGTCAGCGCGTTATCCAACCAGGGCGCGGTGCAGATGGGCGCCGGCAACAGCACCATACAGGTGCCCGCGCTGACCGTGCGCAGGGCGGAGACAACCGTGGAACTGGCCAGCGGCCAGAGCTTCGCGATCGCCGGGTTGTTGCAGGACAACACCACACTCACGGGCAACGCCCTGCCAGGTATCGGCGAACTGCCGATCCTGGGCGCGTTGTTCCGTTCCGACGGATTCCAGCGCAACGAAACCGAACTGGTAATCGTGGTCACGCCCTATCTGGTCGCCGGCGCGGCCAATCCAGGCCAGATCAGGCTGCCCACCGACGACTGGAAGCCGCCCAGCGACCTGGAACGCCTGCTGCTGCTGCGTCAGAGCGCACGCGGTTCGGCAATTGCCGGCGTCCCGCCGCACATCCCCGGCGATGCCGGCTTCCTGGTGCAATAAAATGACCGGAACCCTGCTCCGCTGCGTGTGCCTGCTTGCGATGCTGTGCGGTTGCGCCGAAACCGACCCCTATACGCGCGAAGGGGCCTGGCGGCCCAACAAGTCCAATGAGGCCAATCTGCGCGCCATGATCGCGGTGCCGTCCGATCTCGCGATCGCGGCGCCGGCCAGTCCCGCGGATGGCGGATTGACCGCGGATGCCGTGCGCCGGCTCCGCTATGATCGCGTGCGCGCCCTGCCCGACAGCGGCGTCGCCCAAATCGCGGCGGTGGGTACCGGGTCGGCCGCGCCGCAGGCCATGGCACCGTCGTCCCCGAACGGCGGCAACTGACCATGCCCAACGATATCGTTCTGTCCGACACGCCGCCCGCCGCGACAGAACGGCCAGACCGTCCGCGGCTGGTCGCCTTCGCCGCCAGCAAGGAAACCGAGGCCGCCCTGCGGGAAGGCCTGGCCGAAGCCATTCCGCAAGGCTTCAAAATCCAACAGGGCAATATCCGAACCGCCATGGCGGCGCTGCAAAAAATGCCCACCCCGCACATGCTGATCGTCGATGTCAGCGGCGAGGACCAACCGCTGTCGGCGTTGAGCGAGTTGTCCAGCGTCGTGGAACCCGATGTGCGGGTTCTGGTCGTCGGCGACCGCGACGACCTCAATTTTTACCGTCAGGTGACCCGCGGCCTCGGTGTACTGGAATACCTTTACCAGCCCCTGATGCGCGACATGGTTGCCCGGCATTTCGGGCCACTGATCCAGCACGGCGTTCCGTCGGCCGAACCGTTGCTGGGCGGCCGGGTCGTCACCGTAACCGGCGCGCGCGGCGGTGCCGGCGCCAGCACCGTCGCCGCCAACCTGGCCTGGTATTTCGGCGTCGAGGCAAAGCGACACACGGTTCTGCTGGACGCCGATTTGCACCGGGGCACGGCGGCGATGCAACTCGGCGCCAAAGCCAGCCCAGGCCTGCGCACGGCACTGGAATCGCCAGACCGCATCGACGAATTGTTCGTCGAGCGCGCCGCGCAGCCGGTCGCCAAACGGCTGCATGTCCTGGCCGGCGAGGAAAAGCTGACCGACACCGTCCAGTACACGCCGGACGCCGCCGCGCAATTGGTTGCGTCCCTACGGAAGCGCTACAATTTCGTGGTAATCGACGTGCCCTGGTCGTCGCTGCCGCTGCATGCCGACCTGCTAATGCTGGCCCATCAGCGCGTGGTGGTCATGGACCCCACGCTGGCGTCCGTGCGCGATACGCTCCGGCTGCTGGCCTTGCCCAAGGGTGACGCGCAGCCAACCCGCGGCGTGCTGGTGCTAAACCGCGATGCCATGCAAGGCGGCCTGAACCGGCGTCAATTGGACGAAGGGCTTAAAATGAAGCCCGACATCGTGATTCCCGACATGCCGAAACTGGTGGTGCGGGCGGCGAGCATGGGGGAGGTGGCCATGACCGGTCGCGGCGGCTTCCGGACCGCGATGCTGCGGTTGGCCCGCGAAGTGGCCTTCGTGCGGTTGCTCGATGGGGCCGCACCGGGTGAGACACCGGTCAAAAGCCGGTTCGGGCGGCTGCGCCGCCTGCTGGGGCCGCGAGCATGAGCGTCGTGACACCCACCTTCGGTCGCCTCAGCGCGCAGCCGAAACCCACCGCGCCCGCACGGCCGGCCGCGCCGCCGCCGCAAACCGCGCCACCGGAACAACCCGCGCCCGCGATCCAGTTGCGGATGGCCTGCCTCGCCCAACTCGATCCCGCCGTAATCGCCAACATGCCACCCGACCGGCTGGCGCTGGAAGTTGAGCGCGTACTCTCCGAAATCGCGACCGAACGGCATTTTCAACTGAACGCCCGCGAACAACGCCTGCTCGCCGGCGAGCTTGTCAACGACATGCTGGGTCTGGGGCCGCTGGAACCGCTTCTGGAAGACGACAACATCACCGACATCATGGTGAACGGCCCGAACCGGGTGTTCATCGAGCGCGGCGGCAAGGTCACGCTGTCCGATATCAAATTTCGCGACTCCGCGCATGTCGCCAATATTTCCCAGCGCATCGCCTCGGCCATCGGCCGGCGCATCGACGAATCCAGCCCAATGGTGGACGCCCGCCTGAAAGACGGATCGCGCGTCAATATCGTTTTCCCGCCGCTCGCGCTCGACGGCCCTTATTTGTCGATCCGCAAATTCTCCCGCCGGCAGATCGATTTCGCCAAACTGGTCGCATTCGGCTCGTTAACCCCGCAGGTCGCCCGCGTGCTGGAAGTCGCCGGACGCTGCCGCCTGAACGTAATCATTTCCGGCGGCACCGGTTCCGGCAAAACCACCCTGATGAACGCCATGTCGCGGCTGATCGACCATGGCGAGCGGGTGGTTACGGTGGAGGACGCCGCCGAACTGCAATTGCAGCAGCCGCATGTGGTACGGATGGAAACCCGCCCGTCCAGCCTGGAAGGGCGGGGCGAGGTGACCCAGCGCGACTTGATCCGCAACGCGCTTCGCATGCGGCCCGACCGCATCATCGTCGGCGAGGTGCGCGGGGCGGAGGCGTTCGACATGCTGCAAGCCATGAACACCGGCCATGACGGCAGCATGTCCACCGTTCACGCCAACACCACCCGCGACGCGGTGACCCGGATCGAGAACATGGTCCAGATGGGCAATATGGGATTGCCCGGCAGTGCGATCCGTACCCAAATCGTCGGCGCCGTCGATCTTATTATCCAGGTGGAGCGCCATCGCGACGGCAAGCGGCGAGTGACACAGGTAACCGACGTCTGTGGCCAGGAAGGCGAAACCGTCATCCTGAATGACATCTTCAACTTCCAGGTAGAGGGCGAGACGCAGGCCGGCGGGTTGGTCGGGCGCTACCGGGTCAACCGGGCAAGGCCCAGTTTCCACCGCCGGCTGACCTATTTTGGCCTGGACCGGGCCTGGAACACCGCGCTGGAGGATACCGATCCATGAGCCCGGTTTTCCTGCAATTGCTGGCCGGGGGCGGCTGTCTGTTGGGTGCAACGGTATTGGGCGCGGGTGCGATCGTCCATGAACAGAAACAGCGCCGCCGCTTTCGCGAACGGGTGGTACAGGTTGCGGTGCCCTACATGCGTGTCAGCGCGCTGGCCGAAATGGGACGCGCCGGCGCTGAACGCCCGGCATCCTTCACGCGGGCGGTGGCCGCCGCCGCGCGCCTGTTCGGCTATAATCCAGTCCACGCCGCCTATTACCCGTTCCGGTGGTGGATCGTTCTGGCCGTCGCCCTGGCGGGGGCGCGCCTGCTGGCATTGATAGCGGCCGCCGTTACAGGTCCCGCATCGTTGGCGATCGTCCCAGTCGCGTGGCCGATGCTCAGCCGCATGGTCTTCAACTGGAGCGAGCATCGCCGCTACACCGCGCTGTACGAACAATTTCCCGACGCCCTGGCCATGATCGTACGCGCCGTGCGTGTCGGCATCCCGCTGGGCGAGGGCATCCGGACCGTGGCCCGTGAAGCCGCCGCACCGACCCAGCCCGAATTCGCCATGCTGTACGACAGGGTGGCAATGGGCGTCACGCTGGAAGACGCCCTGCGGGAAATGGCGGGACGCAACAAGGTTCCCGAATATCGTTTCTTCGCCACCGCGCTTGCGCTGCAAAGCCAGACCGGCGGCGGATTGGCCGAGGCACTAGACGGATTAGCCGATGTCATCCGTCGCCGCCTTGCGCTGAAAGCCCGCGGCGAGGCCCTGGCGGCGGAGGCGAAGACTTCCATCATCATCCTGGCATCCCTGCCCTTCGTGGCGGGCGGCGCGCTGGCGGTTCTGAACCCGCATTACGTCGGCCGCCTGTTCTCGGAACCGGGCTGCAAAAAAGTGCTGATCGCCGCGATCGTCATGCTGAGTACCGGCCTGCTGACAATGCGCGGCATGATCCGCAAGGCGCTGTCATGAACGCATGGTTGATTCTTGCCCCGATTGCCGCTTTCGCCGCCGTCCTGGCCGTTGCGGCAATGCTGTATCGCGACGTGCGCCAGACCGAACGTTTATCCGCCCGCTTACGCCTCGCGGCCGCCGAACCGGCCGGATTTAGCGCCGGCGACGGTGTGCCGGTCCTGTTGCGCGCCGTGGGCCAGGTCGGCGCGTTCATTGCCCGCAGCGGCGCCCTGTCCAAAACCACACTGGACGAGTTGCGCCAGACGCTGCACGTCGCGGGCTTTAAAGGCAACCATGGTCTCAATCTGTTCGTCGGGACCAAGCTTTTACTGATGGCCGGACTGCCATTTCTGGTATGGGCAGTCCCTGGCCTGTTCGGGCGGGCGGCGCCGCATCGCGGCATCGTCCTGCCAGCCGCGGCCTTTATCGGCATGCTGACCCCCGACAAAGTGGTGCAGCACCGCCGCAAACGCTACCTGCGCGACCTGGAATCAGGCATGCCCGACGCGCTGGACATGATGGTCATCTGCAGCCAGGCCGGCCTCGGCATGGAAGCCACGATCGAACGGGTAGGGATCGAAATTCGTTACGCCCACTCCGCCGTGGCCGAGGAACTGACGCGCACCGCACACGAAATGCAGGTGAACGCCGACACCAGAACAGCTTTGGTGAACCTGGGCCAGCGCACCGGCCTGGACAGCGCCCGCCGGCTGGCCACGGTTCTGATCCAGTCGATGCAGTACGGCACCGCCCTGTCACAGGCGCTGCGCACCTTATCGGCCGAACAACGCCAGCAGATGCTGTCGCGGTTCGAGGCGAAGGCCGGGCGCCTGCCCGTGCTGCTAACGCTGCCCATGATCGTTTTCATTCTGCCATGCGTGTTCCTGATCGTCGCCGGTCCGGCGATGGTCGATGTTTACAGGACAATGATGAAATGAACGCCCGAGCGCTGACCTGTCTTGTCATAATGCTGGCAGGGTGTTCCGGTCCCGGATCGCCCGGCCCGCAAACAAGCGAGCGCGGTATAAGGACCGCCGATGCCGCGCTGGAAAGCGGCATGCCGCAAACCGCGCTGAACGTCACCCGCTCTATCCTGGAAAGCCATCCGAACGATGCCGGCGCCCTTGTCCGCCAGGGCGCCGCGCTGGCGCAAATGAACCAGCCCGATGCCGCGATGGAGGCATACCGTCGCGCCCTGGCATCCGACCCGCTCAACGCCCCCGCCCTGCTCGGTCTTGGACGCCTGCAGCTGTCGGCCGGCCATGCGGCGGATGCGGAAAGCAGCTTCGCTCGCCTGTCCGCCATCGCCCCCAACGACCCCGTCGCGATGAATAACCTGGGCGTCGCGCGCGACCTTCAGGGGCACCACGACGCCGCGCAGAAAATCTACACCGACCTGTTGCGGACCGCCCCGGATAACCACGCGGCATCGGTCAATCTGGCCTTGTCGCTCTCGCTCAGCGGCCAGCCCGGCACGTCGGCGGCGATGCTGCAAGGCCCGGGTTCGCGGCCGGACGCGACACCCCGCGTGCGTCAGGATCTCGCGGTGGCGCTGGCGCTGTCGGGAAATCCGCAAGCGGCGGAAAAACTGCTTTTGGTCGATCTGTCGCCCGGCGATGCCGCGGCCGCACTGGCGGGATACCATGCGCTCGATGCGTCGCCGCGATAACCCCCGCCGCGCCAGCATCGCCCTGGTGGCCGCGGCGGTCATCGCAACGCTCGCCACCATGGCGGGCGTGTCAATCGACCTAGGTTCGGCTTATCTCGCCAAAGTGGCCGATCAGCGCGCCGCCGACAGCGCCGCTTATGCCGGCGGGCTGGCGTATAACGCAGCCAACTCCGCCAACGCCATGAAGTCGGCGGCCCGCAGCCTCGCCACGCTGAATGGCCTACCAGAGGAAAGTATCGCCTCGGTCATGGGCGCGTCCCCCACTGGCGACGGCAACAGCGCGGTGCAGGTAACGGTTACCACCTCCGTGCCGATGTACATGGCCAAGATAATACGAAGCGACGCCAAACTATCCGTTTCGGCGACCGCCTATGCGGAGGTCAGGCCCAACGCCCCCGCCTGTATCATCGCACTGCAACCCGGATCGTCCGGTGTCACGCTCAGCGGCGGCACCGCTGTCGATGCCCCCGGCTGCACCGTCGCGTCCAACAGCACCGTATCCGTCCCCTGCGGAACCTCGATCGTGACGAAAACGCTGGACTATAATGCTGCCGCCGCCCCCTCCCAGCCCTGCGGCGGCGTCCAACCACCGAACGGAACGTCCGCGGTCAACATCGTCAAAGCCACGACGGCCAATCCATTAAGCGGCAACGAAGCCGTCGCCGGCGCCTTCGAGCATCTGGCCAGCGTGGCGGAGCTGTCCGGCCCCCCCGAACCGGAAACAACGTCCGGCACCGATATCGCCTTCGGCTACAACCCCGGCGCCACCCAGTCGCAATTGTCCGCGGCCGGCTGCTCGGGCACCTTCGCCTCCCAGACCTGGACTGTCTCGTGTCCACCGGGAGGAACCTACAAGTTCGGCGCACTCTCGGTCGCGGGCGGAATCAACCTGCAATTTGCACCCGGCGGTTCGGCATCGAATACCTATCAATTCAGCGGCGCGCTCGCTCTGACCGGATCGGCGGCGAATTTCGGGCCGGGCACCTACACCGTCGCCGGCGGAATCGTCACAGGCGGCGGCACGACGACAACATTTTCCACCGGCAGCTATACCGTCGGCGACGGCACGCTCGGTTGTAACGGAGCATATTACAGCATCTGCAACACCGGCTCATCGCTGTCGTTCGGCGCCGCGAACTTCGCCATTAGCGGCGGTATCTACAATGGCGGCGGCGCGGCGCTCAGCCTGGGCGCGGGCAGCAGCGCCAACAGTTTCGCCATCGGTGCCGGCAGCAGCGGCTATGCCATCCAGGCAAGCGGCGGTTCGAACACGAGTTTTGGCGGTATGTCGGCGGGCACGTTCCAGGTGGCCGGGCAGATTGCGTCCGGCGGCGGCAGCACGCTTGCTTTCGGTGCGGCACCGGCGTTCGATATCAACGGCAATTTCAACCTCGCTGGCAGCGCCACGCTGGGGGCCGGAACCTATTCCGTTGCCGGCAACATCGCGTTCGGCAATGGCGGCGGCGGGGGCAGTGTCAGCGGTACCGGAGTCAGCCTGATCGTGGCCGACGCCTTCAGTGTGGCAGCGGGATATAACAGCGTCACGCTGACCAGCCCCGCATCGGGTCCGCTACAAAACATCGCCGTCGCCGGCAACGGGCCTGCCGGCGCCAGTTTCTCCCAAGGCGCCAGCGGCAATTCATTGTCCGGTGCTTTGTATTTTCCGAACGCGCCGATCAGCCTCAGCGGCGCTGGCAATGTGGGCAACGGTCCCGGCCAGTGCCTGGAGGCGATCGGCGCCACTGTCACACTGTCGGGCGGATCGGCGCTGGCTTCCACTTGTCCCGGGCTTGGCGGTACCGCCTCCGGCGGAACGGTGGTGCTGGTGCAATGACCAGCCGACCGAAACGCCGCCAGTCTGGTTCGGCCGCGGTGGAAATGGCATTGGTCACACCCGTGCTGCTGATACTGTTGGCCGGAATCATCGATTTCAGCCGAGCGTTTTATGAGGAAGTCGCGCTGTCCGCCGCCGTTGCCGCTGCCGCCGAATACGCGCTGCTCAACGCATCGAACGTCTCATCCGCCGGCGCCGCGACTCTGGCCGCGACCCTCAGCGGAATCGTCGCCAACAGCAACGGCTCCGCCTGGGCCGGCGCGACCGTCGTTGTCAACGATGGCGCCACCAGCGCGGTGAACGGCGGCTCGTCCGCATCCAGCGGTACGGCGGCGAACGCGGATAGCTGCTGGTGCCCGTCGGGCTCGCCGGGCAGCGTGACCTGGGGCGAAGCGGCGGCCTGCGGCACCAACTGCGAGGAGGGCACGCTGGCGGGCAAATTCGTGGCTATCGACGGAACCCGGGCCTTTACCGCCATCTTTGGGGATTATGGCCTGATCGGCAGCCGCACGCTGCATCAGGGCACGATCGTGCAAACCCAATGAAAAACCGCCGGTCGCGACGAGCGGCCACCGCCGTGGAATTCGCCGTCTGCGCAATGGCGATGGTGCTGATCGTCGTCGGATTTATGGAATTCGGACGGCTGGTCTGGACGTTCGAGGTCTTGCAGGAATCCGCCGCCGAGGGCGCACGCTGCATGGGCCTGCGCGCCACCGCATGCGCATCGTCCGGCGCTTTCAGTGCCGGCAACACCACCGCGTTCGTTGTCGCGCTGGCCGCGACACGGGGCGTAACCATCGACGCCTCCGCAGTCACGCTGGATAACGGCGCGACCTGCGGCGGCGCGAGCGGATTTTCGCGGGTTTCGATCGATTACCGGTTCGCGACGGTCGCGCCATCGCTGGCGACCTCGCTTGCCAACGGTTTCGCGGTACCGACCTCTGCCTGTTTCCCCAACAACACATGATACGGCACAGCCGGAAAACCCGTCCGGGGCTATCCCCACCGGGGAAAAGCCCCAAACGGCCGTCGCGCCCCCTATCGCGCCGACGTCCAGCCCTTGTAATCGCCCACGTTTTCGCGCGTGACCAGCTTGCTATCCATCAGCAGCGGATCCTGCGCCGGCTTTTTTCCGTTCAGCAGTCCGACGCCTTCCTGCACCGCAAGACGTGCCATCATGAACGGATCCTGGCTGGCCGAAGCCATGAACTGCGGCGACTTCGCGTCCTTCAGCGCGGTTTCCGCATCCGGCGCACCGTCCACGCCCGTTATCGGAAAGGCCGTGCGCTGCATCTGCTTGGCCGCCAGTTCGCCGCCGATTCCGGTCGGATCGTTGATCGCGAACACGCCATCCACCTTGGTATAGCGCGTCAACAGCGACTGCATCACCGCCAGACCGCCGTCGCGCGATCCCTTGGCGTCCTGATCGGACGACAAAAGCTTCACCTGCGGATGCTTGGCGATGACTTCCTTGCAGCCGTTCACCCGTTCGATCACCGACGACACTTGCGGGCCGTTCAGGATGATCATGTCGCCCTTGCCGCCCATTTTGTCGATCAGATACTGACAGGCGATCGTTCCGGCTTGCAGGTTGTTCGTCTCGACCGTGGCATTGGCGCCCTTCGCCGCGGTATCCACCGCGACAACGATAATGCCGGCCGCCTGCGCTCGGCGAATCGCCGGTTCGATCGCATTCGGATCGCCGGGATTCAGCAAGATCAAATCCACGCCGGCGGCGATGAAGTTATCGATCTGGGTGTTCTGCTTGCCAAGGTCGTAGTCGTAACCGACCGTAATAACCTTGACGTTCGGATTGGTCTTTTTCGCCTCGAACTCGGCGCCTTTGGACAGCGCGACGAAGAACGGATTACCCATCGACCCCAGCGAAATACCGATCGATTTCAGTTCCTTGGCGCTGGCCACATTCGCCGTAACGGCAAGTGCGACGCCGGCGAGCAGTATCTTTTTAAGCATGGTTTCCGTCCCTTCCGGCGCATTATTCGAAGCCCCGCGGCCACCTGCCCGGCGATGGCGGCCGCAAGGATAATCGGGCGGCGGTCAGGTGCGGGCGGACCCGCGCAACCGGTAACGGTCGAGTGCCACCGCACCAATAATGACCGCGCCCTTGGCGATGTATTGCCAGACATCGGTGACGCCAAGCAAGATCAGGCCGTTGGTCAAAACAGCAATAATCAGCGCGCCGATCAGCGTGCCCCAGATACTGCCGATGCCGCCGACAAAACTGGTGCCTCCCAGAATCACGGCGGCGATCGCGTCGAGTTCGTACGATTGCCCCAGTTGCAGTCCGTTCGCGGCATACAGCCTCGCCGCCTGCATCACGCCGCCCAGGCCGGCCAGCAACCCGGACATGCCATAGACAAACAACAGCACGGCCCAGACCTTGATACCGGACAAACGGGCCGCGTTATCGTTGCCGCCAACCGCGTAGATATGCACCCCAAGCACGGTGCGGCGCAGGATCAACCACGATCCGAAAATGACCAGAAACGCGATGACCACCAGCCAGGGCACGGCGACGAAACTGCCCAGGTGCAGCGCGCCGTTGCCGATGAAGGCGAACGGCAGGTCGGGATTGAAGACCGTCGTGTCGTTGCCCAGCAAACGCGCCAGTCCGCGCACCGCGGTCAGCGAACCCAGCGTCACGATAAACGGCGGCAGCCGCAAAAACGCGATCAGCACGCCGTTGCCCAGGCCGATCGCCAGCCCGGTCAACAGCGCCGCGACAATGCCAAGGTCGCCCAGCGTCTGCGACACCAGCAGCCCGACCACGGCGGCCGCGGCCAGGATGGACCCCACCGACAAATCGATGCCGCCAGTCAGGATCACGAACGTCATGCCCGCGCCCAGCACCGCATTGATCGACGCCTGCTGCGCCACGATCGAAATGTTCTGCCAACTCAGGAAGCGGCCCTCGCCGGTAAAATAAATGCCGCCGAACTGAACCAGAAGGCCCAGCACGATCAGCACCGGCAGCATTCCGACCGACCGGACCAGTCCGCGCATCCGGGCCTTGTTCGCCCGTTGTCCGGCGGTTTTCGTGTCGCTTGCGAGATCGCTCATGCCGCCGCCCTCTCGATTGTTACGCCGGTTGCCAACGCCATGATGGTTTCTTCCGTAATGGCGACACCGGTGCCGGCGCCGACTTCGCCCCGGGTCTCGCCCTCGCGCATCACCACCACCCGGTCGGCGATTCCCACCACCTCGGGCAGTTCGGAACTGATAACCAGCACCGCCGCGCCGCTTTGCGCGAGCCGGTCGATAATGCGGTAAATTTCCGATTTGGCGCCGATATCCACGCCGCGTGTCGGTTCGTCCAGGATCAGCACTTTCGGCTTCGTTTCCAGCAGCCGCGACAGCAATACTTTCTGCTGATTGCCGCCCGACAAGGCGCCGACCGGCATTTCCGGTCCCGGCACCCGGATATTCATGGCCTCGATGGCATCCAGCGATCGCATCCGCGCCCGCGCCCGGTCGAGCCACCCGCCAGGTTTGGCATCGCGGCCGATCACGCCCAGGTTGATATTGTCGCCAACCGTCATGTCCAGAAACAAGCCCAGTGCCTTGCGGTCCTCGGTCAGATAGACCACGCCGCCGTCGATCGCCGCCGCCGGCGTGCCGAAATGCACCGGTTTGCCTTCCAGCGATACGGTTCCCCCGGTCCGGGGTTCGGCGCCATAGATTAGCCGCGCGAGTTCCGTGCGGCCCGCGCCGACAAGCCCTGCGAGCCCCAAAACCTCCCCCGCGTGCAGCGTGAAACTGGCGTTCTTGACGCGCTTGCCGTCGGTCAGTCCGGTGACCTCCAGCACTGGCGTGGTCGCACCGCCGGGCCGGTGTTCCTTCTTGTAAAACGACGACAAATCGCGGCCGACCATCATGCGGACGATGCTTTCCGGATCGATCTCGTTCCGGTCCAGCGTGCCCACATAGCCACCGTCGCGCAGGACGGACACCCGTTCGGACAGTTCATACACCTCGGCCATGCGGTGGGAGATATAGACGATGGCGAGCCCTTCGGCCTTCAGCCGGCGGATAACCGCGAACAGCCGTTCGGTTTCGCGGCTGGACAACGCGGTGGTGGGCTCGTCCATGACCAATATGCGCGACCGAGCATGGATCGCGCGGGCGACTTCGACCATCTGCTGTTCAGCGATGGACAGGTCGCCTACGATGGTTTGCGGTTCGAAGGTCGCACCGAGATTGCCCAAAATCTCCTCGCATCCCGCCAACATCGCCCGGCGATCGATCGCCGGGCCGCGACGGGCCTCGCGGCCAAGATAGATGTTCTCGGCGACCGTCAGGTTGGGCGACAGCGCCAGTTCCTGGTAGATGATGGCGATACCCAATGCCTTGGCGGTCAGCGGGCCGTCGATGTGAACGGTGCGGCCGTCGATGGTAATCTCGGCTCCCGCATCGGGAATGTACGCGCCGGAGAGTATCTTCATCAGCGTCGATTTACCGGCGCCGTTTTCGCCCATCAGCGAATGCACCTCGCCCGGATAGATCGTCAATTCCACGTTGCGCAGGGCTTTCACCCCAGGGAACGTCTTCGACACGTTGCGCATTTGTAGAATCGGTTTGGCGTCAGGCGATCCGGACATGCTGGCCTCCCTGGCGGACGATCCGAATAGAGTTACGAACGTCCGGGATGGAACGGCAATTCGTGTTGAAGCCAAGTAACACGGTCATTTATTTTGACAAGAGGCAAAACCGATACGGCCCGTTCATGAATCCTGTTCGTTCAGGCGGCATTGCCGGCTGGATGCAGCAACAGCCGGATCAACACTTGCGCTGCCTCGATCGAGGAGGCCGGGTTCTGGCCGGTGATCAGTGTTCCGTCGGTACGTACATAAGACGACCAGTCCGGCCCCTTGGAATAAAGCCCGCCATTGGTTTTCAGCGCATCTTCCACCAGGAACGGCACGATTTTCGTTAGTCCGGCCGCCGCTTCTTCGGTGTTGGTGAAACCCGTCACCTGCTTTCCTTTCACGAGCGGGGTGCCGTCAGGGTTCTTGACGTGGCGAAAGACGCCAGGCGCGTGGCAGACCGCCGCGACAGGCTTCCCGGCTGCGGACAGCGCCTGGATCAGCGCGATCGACCGCGGGTCCTCGGCCAGGTCCCACAGGGGCCCATGGCCACCCGGATAAAACACCGCATCGAATTCATCGGGCAAAACGGTTGATAGTCTCACGGTGCTGGCGAGAGCCTTCTGGGCGCCGGGGTCGGCCTTGAACCGCCGCGTGCTGTCGGTCTGCGCATCCGGTGTATCGCTCTTCGGGTCCAGCGGCGGCTGCCCGCCCAGCGGGGATGCCAGCGTGACCGTGGCCCCCGCATCCTGCAGGATAAAATACGGTGCGGTGAACTCTTCCAGCCAGAAGCCGGTCTTCTGTCCTGTGTCGCCCAGCCGGTCGTGCGACGTTAGCACCATTAAAATCTTCATAAAGCCTCCAGAAGTGCGATGTATTAACGATCCGGCGAGCCACAGGACCCTTGCAAGCAGGATCGAGGAGCCATCGTACCGATCAGCCAACCAGTGCCATTATCTTGATCCATCGTGGCGCTGGGTGGCCGGACCGGTCGCGCCGCAGGATCGGCGAGACGATAAACAGACCGCCGAGCGTTCGGCGGAAAGCTGTGTCAGGCCGTGCAGCCAAACATGAGTTTACGTCACCCGAACCATGCCCGATCGAAAGGCGTGCAGCCGAAACCAATACCCTGACGACCGACCGGATTGACGACGATCGTTTCCAATGTTTGTTTCTTGATCCCGTAATACGCAGGATTCCAACATGGCATATAATCAAAATCTGGTTACATGACGGCAATATCCTGCTGCTGGGGGGAGGACGGAACAACCTGGCAAGTCCTTGAGGCTTGTTCGACAATGATCGCTTCGAGCCGCGGCGCCGAACAAGCCCGAAGCCTTTGTTTGAGGGGGGCAGCTTCATTGGCGTGCCGACGCATTTATTGCCGATGCCGCGCTTAAACCGCGCCACACGACGCGAAAGCCCTGCAAGGGGCGAATCCAGTGGCCACCCAAACTGGTCCTGGCCCGATGCCGGATGTATCGCCACGGCGTGCCGCGGAGGGCAACCGGCCCGTGGAGAACCGACCCGTGGACAAACGGCCCGCGTGACCCGGTCGCGAATTTTATCGCTCAGATTCTGCTTTCGATCCAAAATCTCGTGCGAGCGTTATCGGTCAACAGCATGCGGCCAGCGACCGGACCAGCAAGCAATTGAGCCGCGTTACGCCAGGCGCATGGTTCAAACCGCGCTTGGCCGACCCATTCACTGAATTGAAATTAGACGTTTATCGTGGCCCCCGCGAACCGCGACGGCGCGCGTTGTTCAACAGGGCATCGACAACCGGACCTGACAGCTTACGATAACGCGAACCGCGATCAACGACCGGAGACGCCGCGTGACCGACCCGATGACACCAACCCATGCCCATAATATGCGAATTATTGGCCACACCGATCAGGGGGGCGGACGCGCCGACGGCGTCCAGTTAATGATCCACAAGGGATATGCCTATGTCGGGCATATTTTCTCCAAGGGCTTTTCGGTCATCGACGTGCGCGATCCGCGGAACCCGAGGCCGGTTGGCTATATCGCCGCGCCGCCGAACACGTGGTCGCTGCATTTGCAGCAGGCCGACGACCTGCTGCTGGTGGTTCACGCCAAGGATATGTTTGCCCAGCCGGAACTCGCGGACGAAAAAAATTATTACAAAGGAAAGATCGCGGCCACGGGCGACAGCGGGCGCGGCCAGACCTGGTCGGCAGGCTTGGCGGTTTACGATGTCGGCAAACCTGAAGCGCCCAGGCAAATCGGGTTCATGCCGGTCCAGGGCGGCGGGTTGCATCGCGTATGGTACGTGGGCGGCCGCTGGGCCTATGCATCCGCTCTGCTGGACGGGTTCTCCGATTATATCCTGATCACGATCGACATGGCGGACCCGGCCAAGCCTTTCGTCGCCGGCAAGTTCTGGCTGCCCGGCATGAACGTCGCGGCCGGCGAGGTGGCGCACTGGCCCAGCGAGGTTGGACGGTATGGCCTGCATCACCCCATCGTGCATGGCGATATCGCCTATTGCAGTTGGCGCGATGCCTGCCTCGCGGTGGTCGATGTCGCCGACCGGTTCGCGCCGAAGCTAATCGCGCACAAGATGTGGGCTCCGCCATTCGGCGGCGGTACCCATAATGCGCTGCCACTGCCAAACCGCGAATTGCTGATCGTGGTGGACGAAACGGTGCTGGATAATCGCGAGGATGGCGAAAAGCCGATCTGGGTGTTCGACAACCGGGTAAAGTCCAACCCCATCAGCATCGCCACCTTTCCCGAACCCAACGACACCGATTATTTGAAGGTCGGCGGCCATTTCGGACCGCATAACGTGTATGAAAACCGGCCGGATAATTTCGTCAGCGAGGACCTTATTTTCGCGACGTATCAAAATGCCGGGGTACGGGTTTACGATATCCGCGACAAATTCCGGCCGGTGGAAGTAGGCGCCTGCGTGCCGCCGCCGCCCACGAAACTGGTCGATCCAAGGCCGAATCGGCCGAGGGTGCTGCATTCGGCCGATGTCGCGGTGGACCGCAATGGCCTTGTTTACAGCACGGATTTTTCGGTCGGACTGTATATCATGGAATACACCGGATAAGGGGGCGGATATCCGCCAATCCGGCATTGTCGCCAACCAGCGCACCAGCGTGGCCATCGTCGCGGAACGGGTCTGTCCTGTGGGCCAACGCGACTTCATGCCCGCGGCGCGACTGTGCCTTGGCCGGCATGATGTTCGCGAACGGCGGTTCACCGTCGCGTCTGACGGGCGCGGGTGGCAGGCGCGGGTATCGACTGTCATCTAAATGTCATAAAAGTGAAATATGACAATCACCCCGGCTACCTATTATGCCGCGAGCCGGTGAGGCGCCCGCTAAGGAGATTGACCAATGAGACTCGCCGTCATGGCCCTGGCCCTGGCCAGCTTTGCCGGTGCCGCACAGGCACAGCAGATCACCGGCGCCGGTTCGACATTCGTTTACCCGATCCTGTCCAAATGGTCCGCCGATTATAGCAAGGACAACGGCGTCCAGGTAAATTATCAGTCGATCGGTTCCGGCGGCGGCATCGCCCAAATCAAGGCCGGTACAGTCGATTTCGGGGCATCCGATGCGCCTTTGACCCCCGCCGAGCTGACGGTCGCCGGACTGATGCAGTTTCCGGTCGTGATCGGTGGCATTGCGCCGGTGATCAACGTGCCGAACGTCGCTGCCGGGCAGCTCAAGCTTACGGGCGCGGTCCTGGCGGACATCTACCTCGGAAAGATCAAGGCGTGGGACGCGCCGGAAATCGCCACATTGAACCCGGACCTGAAACTGCCGAACCTGCCGATCACGGTGGTGCATCGTTCCGACGGATCGGGCACCACGTATAATTTCGTCGATTACCTGTCCAAGGTCAGTCCGGCCTGGAAAGCCGGCGTCGGCGTCGGAACCTCGGTTTCATGGCCGGCAGGTGTCGGCGGCAAGGGCAACGAAGGCGTGGCCGCCTATGTGGAGCGGATCAAGGGATCGATCGGCTACAATGAATACGCCTACGTCATGCAGAACAAGATGACGTTCGCATTGCTGCAAAACGCGGCAGGCGAGTTCATGGCGCCCAGTATCAAAGCGTTCCAGGATGCCGCTGGTTCGGCCGACTGGTCGCATGCCGAGGATTTCGACCTTGTCATGACCAATGCACCCGGTAAGGGGGCTTATCCGATCGCCGCCACCACCTTCGTGCTGATGCACAAAACGCCCAAGGATCCAGCGCATAGCAAAACAGCCCTGGCATTCTTCGGCTGGGCGCTGGAACATGGTCAAGCGCAAGCGCAAAGCCTGGATTACGTACCGCTGCCGCCGCCCCTGGTGATCCAGATCGAGGCTTACTGGCAGGCACAGTTCCATTGACCCTGGCAAGGCGGTTATTCGGTTGTCCACTCCGTGATGCCTTGAAAGGCGATATCCGGTGACGACCTCGACTGTTGAAAGCAGAATACCGGCCCCGGCGCGGCGCCGTGGTGCACACTGGGCGGACGGAATGTTTCATGCCGCGGCGGCGTCCGCGGCATGGCTCGTTCTGATTGTTCTCGGCATGGCGGCCCTATCGATGCTGTGGGGCGGGCTACCTGCCCTACGCCGGTTCGGTTTCGGCTTTATCTTCAGCACCGACTGGAATCCAGTCACCAGGCAATTCGGGGCCGGGGTCGCGATTTACGGCACGCTGGTGTCTTCGGCGATCGCCATGCTGCTCGCCGTTCCGGTCAGCTTCGGCATCGCCGTGTTCCTGACCGAAGTCGCCCCGGCTCGGGTGCGGCCCGTCGTGGCCGCGGCCATCGAACTACTCGCCGGCGTGCCATCGATTATCTATGGCATGTGGGGTCTGTTCGTGTTCGTGCCGGTCATGTCCGACACGATCGAACCCTGGCTTACCAGCAGCCTGGGCGCCCTGCCCCTGGTCGGCCCGTTGTTTTCTGGGCCACCGCTGGGCATCGGCATGCTGACCGCCGGGATTATCCTGGGCATCATGATCATTCCGTTCATTTCTTCGGTCATGCGCGACGTCTTCATGCTGGTGCCCCCACAACTACGGGAAGCGTCGTTCGCCCTGGGCGCCACCCGCTGGGAAGTGGTTCGCAAGGTGGTGCTGCCGTACACCAGAACGGCCGTTGTCGGTGGAGTGTTTCTCGGACTGGGCAGAGCGCTGGGGGAGACGATGGCGGTAACGTTCGTGCTGGGGAACGCACACGATTTCAGCCTGTCGTTGCTGATGCCGGGCAATTCCATTTCGGCGGCGATCGCCAACGAATTCACCGAAGCCGATTCCGATCTCTATCTCTCCGCCCTCATAGCGCTCGGTTTTTTGCTGTTCGTGGTCACGTTCATCGTCCTCGCCGCGGCCAAGCTGATGCTGTTGCGACTGGCCCGCCGGGACGGACGCACGTCATGAGCGTTGCCGTCCCCGCCGCACATGCGCCGGGCCTGATCCGCCGGCGCAAGATCGTGAATCTGATCGGTCTGACCTTCGCTGCGTGCGCCACGCTGTTCGGGCTGTTCTGGCTCGTTTGGATTCTTGGCACGACCCTGTATTTCGGGTTTTCCGCATTGAGTCCGAAACTGTTCACTCAAATGACCCCGGCGCCCGGCGCATCCGGCGGTTTGCTGAATGCCCTGTTCGGCAGCGCGGTCATGATCGTTATCGGGGTCGTGACCGGCACCCCGGTCGGCGTGATGGCCGGCACATGGCTCGCCGAGTACCGGCATGGCACGCCCATCGCCGGAATCATCCGATTCGTTAACGATATTTTGCTGTCTGCACCATCGATCGTCATCGGCCTGTTCGTTTACGAACTGGTGGTGCGGACATCGGGCCATTTTTCCGGCTATGCTGGCGGCATCGCGCTGGCTTTGATCTTGTTGCCAGTTGTCGTGCGGACCAGCGATGAAACGTTGCGGCTGATTCCGGTTTCGCTGCGGGAAGCGACGCTGGCGCTGGGGGCGCCGCGCTGGCGCATGGTCACTGCGATCCTGTGGCCGGCGGCGCGCACCGGCATTACCACGGGCATCCTGCTGGCGGTGGCACGTATCAGCGGCGAAACCGCTCCGCTGTTGTTCACGGCGCTGAATAATCAGTACTGGACCGCCAACCCCGCCAATCCCATGGCGAATATTCCCGTGGTGATTTTCCAGTACGCACTCAGTCCCTACGAAGACTGGCACAGCCTAGCCTGGGCGGGCGCCTTGATTATGACGTTGCTGGTGCTGACGACCAGCGTCTTGGCGCGTGCCGCATTGAAGGGCAAACGTTGAACATGGAAAGACCGGCCACGATGCCAAACCAGGATGCACTGGACACGCTGGACGCGGCGGTTGTCGTTTCGCCGCCGGTACCCAAGGACACCAGGATCGCGATCCGTAATCTCGACTTCTTTTATGGCCGGAACCAGGCGTTAAAGGCGATCGATTTCGACCTTCCGGATCGGAAGGTCAGCGCCATGATCGGGCCGTCGGGTTGCGGCAAATCGACGCTGTTGCGCGTGTTGAACCGCATGTACGATCTATATCCCGGACAACGCGCGACCGGGACGGTCATGATGGACGGACAAAACCTGATCGACAGCGATATCGATGTCAGCGTGCTGCGATCTCGCATCGGCATGGTGTTTCAGAAGCCGACACCGTTTCCCATGTCGGTCTATGACAACGTCGCGTTCGGCGTGAAACTGTATGAAAAGCTCAACAAGGCCGCGATGGACGAACGGGTGGAATGGTCGCTGACCCGAGCAGCCCTGTGGCCGGAGGTGAAGGACCGCCTGAATGCTTCGGCAACAGGATTGTCCGGCGGACAGCAGCAAAGATTGTGCATCGCCCGCACCATCGCGGTACGGCCGGAGGTCATTTTACTGGATGAACCGACCAGCGCGCTGGATCCGATCAGCACACTGAAAATCGAGGAACTGATCGATGAACTAAAGGACGATTTTACCATCGTCATCGTCACCCACAACATGCAGCAAGCTGCCCGTTGCGCCGACAGGGTGGCATTTTTCTACCTTGGGGAAATGGTGGAATGCGGCCCAGCCTCGCAAATATTCACGTCGCCGAAACAAAAGCGAACGCAGGAATACGTCACTGGCCGGTTCGGCTGAGGCATGTTTGGCGATCGCCGCCTCGGATCGGGCCGCCGGACAAGGCGCAAGCCATTGTTTGACCGGCCAGCTTTACAGGCGTGCTAACGCATTTTTGGCCGGTGCTGCCCTAAGACAGGAAGGATCATAAACATGACCGAACCCGCGGACCATCTGGTCAAGAGTTTCGACAACGATCTGAAACGGCTGCGCGACATGCTGACACAGATGGGCGGCATTGTTGAAGGTCAGCTTGCGATGGCCGCCGAGGCGATTCTCAACCGCGACAGTGCGGCCGCGATGCGCGCGGTGGAAGAAGACCCCAAGGTCGATGCGCTGGAGCACGAGATCGAACAGTTCGTTATTCGCATGCTGGCGTTGCGCCAGCCGATGGCGGGCGATTTGCGGCGCATTGTCGGCGCCCTGAAGATCACCAGCGACCTCGAGCGGATTGGCGATTATGCCGCCAACGTCGCCAAGCGCAGCATCGTGCTGGGTCAGTACACCCTGCCCTATTCGTTGGCCGGCCTGGGCCACATGGCCGATCTGGTGCAGGAGCAGTTGAAGTCGATTATCGACGCGGTTGGCAGTAACGACACCGCCAAGGCGATCGAGGTCTGGCGATCCGACCGGGTGGTGGACGACATCTATAACGCCCTGTTCCGCGAATTGATTACTTATATGATGGAAGATCCGCGCAATATCACGCCCTGCACCCATTTGCTGTTTATAGCGAAGAACCTGGAACGGATCGGCGACCACACGACGAATATCGCCGAGACGGTTTATTATGCTGTCGAGGGCGAGATTATCCGGGATGTCCGTCCCAAGGGCGATACGTCCGCATACGCTGTCGTCCGGCCTCAGGAATAATCTTAGGAGAAAACGATGCTCGATAGTATATCCAGCACGCCCAAGCCGCTTATTCTGGTGGTGGAAGACGAAGCCGCGCTGGCGACAATGTTGCGTTACAATCTGGAGAAGCAGGGCTTCCGGGTGGAGGAAGCCGGCGACGGCCAGGAAGCGCTGACGCGCATCGCCGAGACTCAGCCGGACCTGGTGCTGCTGGACTGGATGCTGCCGGTCATGTCGGGCATCGAGGTCTGCCGGCAGATCCGCCGCAAGGCAGCGACCCGGGATTTGCCGGTCATCATGGTCAGTGCCCGAACCGAGGATCAGGACGCCGTGCGCGGACTGAACACCGGCGCGGACGATTACATTACGAAACCGTTCAATATCGAGGCGCTGCTGGCCCGTATGCGGGCGCTGTTGCGCAGGTCCAACGCCGTACCCGTCAAGGGCCAGCTTGAGTTCCACGATATCGAAATGGATTTGGCGTCGCACCGGGTAACCCGCAATACGCGCCGCGTGCATCTTGGGCCAACCGAGTTCCGGCTGCTGGAATTCTTCATGCAGCATCCGCGCCGGGTCTTTTCCCGCGAGGAACTGCTCGATGCGGTGTGGGGCGCCGATATCCATGTCGAACCGCGAACGGTGGATGTGCATATCCGGCGGCTGCGGAAGTCGATCAACGGGCCGGACGAACTCGATGTGGTACGAACCGTGCGGACGGCCGGCTACGCGCTGGATACCGAACCTTTGTAGGCCGGATAAATCGTTCGCGTCTTAACGCTTTATTCATCTTTCCTGGCCAATCTCGCGGTTCGAAGTCACTCCGCGAGGTTTCCTAATGCCCGCCTCCCTGTCCGCGCACGACGTGTCGCGGCTGATATCCGAACCGTCGCCCGATATGCGCGCCGAACTGGCGGGCAAGCTCGCCGCCGATCTGTCCGGTAATGGGCTGACCATCGCCGAGGTCCGGATGGCGCAGGACATTGTCCGTGTCCTGGCGCGCGATGTGGCGGAAAATGTCCGGATGTCATTGTCGCGCGGATTGCGGCATTCGCCGAACCTGCCGCGCGATGTGGCGCTGCGGCTGGCGGACGATATCGACGATATCGCCCTGCCGATGCTGGCGGATTCGCTGGTTTTGACCGATGAGGATCTGATCGGGATCGTTCGTAATGGTTCGCCGATGAAGCAGGAAGTGATCGCCAGCCGGAACAATCTTGCGGCTTCGGTGTCCGACGCGCTGATCGCGTTCGGCGACGAACCGGCCATCGTCGTGTTGATGGCCAACAACACGGCATCCATCGCCGACGACAGCTTCAACCTGGCGGTCACGCGGTTCGCGGGCAGCAACAGGGTGAAAGAGGCAATGGTGCTGCGGGACAAGCTGCCCATCGCGGTCGCCGAACGGCTGGTGACCATGGTATCGAAGGCATTGCAGGCCCATCTGGTGCAGGCGCACGATCTGGAACCAGCGACGGCGGCGGATATTGTTCTGACCGCGCGCGAACATGCGATCGTTCATCTGAGTTTGGGCGCCTCGGACGAGGATTTGCGCCAAATGGTCACGCAAATGCAGCGCAACGGGCGGCTCACGCCGTCGCTGATACTTCGGGCATTATGTACTGGCGATATCGCTTTCTTCGAGGCCGGCATGGCCGCCAAGAGCGATGTGCCGCTGGATAACGCGCAAATTCTGATCCATGAACCCAGCCGCCGCGGCCTGACCGCGTTGTACCGGAAGGCGGAAATGCCGGATTCATTGTTTGTCGCGGTGCGGGCGGCGGTCGATGTCGTCGATGAGACCGGGTTCGACGGCGAGCCGCGCGATCTGGAACGGTTTCGCGCTCGGGTGATCAGCCGCGTGCTGACCCTGGTGGAAAGCGTCGATCAAGGAGACGCCGATTATTTGTTGGGCAAGCTGGGGGATGTGCTGGTACATGCACCGGCAGAATAGATTGAGGTAGGACGGCCCCGGCACGCCGCGACGGTATCGACAGGTGCCATGCGCCTATCGATGGGCTATACATCCGCACGCGGCATTCCCATCCGGCGAAGGGACCGCCCCCCGCCGGACAGAACAGTATTTTCTGTCGGCGGAGGTGCGGGTTACGGCATTATATGCGCTGGATATGCGCTGGCATGGACGGCATATGGGTCACGCCCAGGGCTGCCGTTCAATCTTTGGCGCGTGACCGCCGAGCGACTGCCAGAAGACCCAATGCGCCAGCAAACAACGAAATCGACAGGGGTTCCGGCGCCGGAACGGGCGTAATTATGAGCGTAGAAGCAGGTCCCAGAAAGGAAAGCTGCACCGGATAAGCGGAGGAAAAATTCGTGGCCGTCTGATCCAGGGCGGGGCTAATTCCAAGAAGTTCAAACGTTGACGCACCACCAACACCCGTGGATGAGCCGCTTGTCGGGATAGGACCCAGATTTGAACCGCCGACAATTAAGTCAACCGGTCCGAAGCCAAGGTTACTCGGCGGCGTCGTTACGGAGGTAAAGGTCGTCCCGGTCACGGAGTAAATGAACCCGTTCACAAAAGGGGGGTCGTACCAAAGGCCGGAGGTTGGGTTGGTAAACGTGTAAGTGCCACCGCTGCCGGGCGTGACAACCAGCGGGTTGATGGCCGAGCTGCCCGGGTTGCCCGGCGGGCTGATGGCGGTAGCGCTCCCGGATTCGGGTTGAAAAATGACAAGACACGCCGTCAAGGCGCCCCCAACGAAGGTTTTGACGATCATGCGCGGCATGGTTTTCACCGACATTTTTTGCATTGATAGTCCCCCAAAATTAGCCATTTCCCACAGTCACTGTTCCCCAGTGTACGATGTTATTAATATCAATTCACAATGGGGTCAACACGAATCTGAGATAGAATTGCTATTTTGTTATCTATTACATTTTATTTGATATTTTACAAATTTAATGATATATATAATATATTTTAAGACGAATTTAAAATCAACTCCGGGGATTTGCATCGCCCATCGATCCCGCCGGAAAAATCCGGGTCATCCAGGCATCGATGTGCCGCACAAACGCCGCGCCACTTTGGACTTGCTCGTCCGCGCATGGCTTCAGCGCCTTGCAGCGCGCCGATCATCTGGATGACCGCTCGCAACCGAGATGATAGCATCGCCGGGAACGTGGAGACACCCCCCCCGATGGCGGCGCATTTCGATCTTCTGATCCGCAACGGCACCTGCGTGCTGCCATGGGGGGCGGAGGCCATCGACGCCGGCGTGCGGGATGGCCGGATCGCCGCGCTGGGCGCCGGACCGGACGCGACCGCCGATACGGTGCTGGACGCCACCGGCCTGCATGTCCTGCCCGGCCTGATCGATCCGCATGTGCATCTGCGCGATCCGGGCGACAAGGCTGTGGAATCCATCCCCACCGGCACCAGGGGCGCGATCCTCGGCGGCCTGACGGCGGTGTTCGACATGCCGAACACCAGCCCGGCCATTACCGGTGCCGAACAGCTTAACTGGAAGCAGGCCTATGCCGAAACCGCCGCGTGGTGCGACATGGGGCTGTACGTCGGTGGAACGAAAACGAATATCCCCGGACTGCCCACGCTTGAAAGCGGGCGCGGTGTCTGCGGGATAAAGATTTTCGCCGGCAGTTCAACCGGCGACCTAATGATCGAGGACGACGAACACCTCGAAATGGCAATGCGATCCGGCCGGCGGCGGATCGCCTTTCACAGCGAGGACGAATACCGCCTGCAAGCGCGCAAACCCATGTTCAAATCGGGCGATCCGTACGCCAGCCACATGGTCTGGCGCGATGAGGAATGCGCCTTCCTGGGCACCCGCAGGCTGATGGCCCTCGCTCGGAAGACCGGGCGCCCAGCCCATATCCTGCACGTCTCGACGGCACAGGAACTCGATTATCTCAAGGATTTTCAAGATATCGCGACATGCGAGGTACTGGTCAATCACCTGACGCAAGTCGCGCCCGATTGCTATGAGCGTTTGGAGGGGTTTGGGGTCATGAACCCGCCGATCCGCGGGCAGGCTCACCGCGACGCGGCATGGCGGGCGATCGCCGACGGCACCGTGGATACGATCGGGTCGGACCACGCCCCGCACCCACGCGACAAGAAGCTGCTGCCATGGCCCGATTGCCCCGCCGGCCTGACCGGGGTGCAAACGCTGGTGCCGATCATGCTGGACCACGTCAACGCCGGCCGGTTGTCGCTGGGCCGGATGGCCGATCTGATGTCCGCCGGCCCGGCCCGTGTCTATGGCGCGATCGGCAAAGGCCGGCTGGCCGCCGGATACGACGGCGACTTTACCCTGGTGGATATGAAGCGGGAACGGCGGATCGAGGAATCCTGGATCGCCTCGCCCTGCGGATGGACGCCGTTCGCGGGGATGTGGATAAAAGGCTGGCCGGTGGCAACCATCATCCGCGGCCAGATCGTCATGCGCGACGATGAGGTATTGGGCGCACCCTCGGGCAAGCTGGTGAAATTCCTGGGCTGACACAATTCCGGCGGCAGCCGGCGGGGTGGCCGGGACTTGGCATCCGCCGCGCGGCGGGAAACAATGCGTCGGGCCTATAAGGAAACGTCGCAATGAGCATCTCCACCACGACCTCCAGCCATTATCTGCCGGTGCGCGACGCATGGCTGGCGCGCCGGACAGAAACGATTCTTGAACCGGACCTGCCGATCGTCGATCCGCACCACCATCTATGGGACCGCCCCGACTGGCTCTATATGCTCGCCGACCTGCTGGCGGATACCAACAGCGGGCACAACATCGTCGGAACCGTGTTCGTGCAGTGCCGGTCGATGCACCGGGCATCGGGGCCGGAAGCTTTCAAGCCGGTTGGCGAGACGGAATTCGTCAACGGTGTGGCGGCCATGAGCGCGTCCGGCGGCTATGGGCCGGCGAAAATCTGTGCCGGTATCGTCGGGCATGCCGATTTGCGGAGCGGGGCCGATACGTGGGCGGTGCTCGAAGCACATATCCGAGCCGGCGGAGACCGGTTCAAGGGAATCCGGCATATTACGGCCTACGACCCCGATCCGGCCCTGATGAACCCGGCCTATGCGCCGCCGCCGAGGTTGATGTACGACGAAACATTCCGGAAAGGCTTTGCCTGTCTGGCGCCGCTGAAGCTGTCATTCGATGCGTGGCTGTATCATCCTCAAATTGGTGACGTAACGGACCTGGCTCGGGCGTTTCCGGAAACGGCGATCTGCCTCAATCATGTCGGCGGCCCGTTGGGAACCGGCGCGTATCGCGGCAAACGGGCGGAGGTTTTCGCGGAGTGGTCCCGGTCCATCCGCACACTGGCCGCATGCCCGAACGTTTCGGTAAAACTCGGCGGCATGGCAATGGCGATCAATGGCTGGGATTTCCATACGAAAGCGGAACCGCCGTCTTCCGCGGAACTCGCCGCCGCCTGGAAACCTTATGTAGAAACCTGCATAGAAGCGTTCGGTGCATCGCGCTGCATGTTCGAGAGCAATTTCCCGGTGGATAAGGGATCGTACGGGTACGTGCCGTTTTGGAACGCCTGCAAGATACTGGCGAAGGATGCCTCGGCGGCGGAGAAGACAGATCTGTTCAGCGGCACGGCCACCCGCTTTTATCGTCTCGAACTTTGAAGGATCGCATCGATGCAAACCCTTAAAATCGGTGACGTAACGATCACGAGTATCGTCGAACGGGACGGCCCATGGCGCAAACCCGCCGACATGTTCCCAGCCTACGATCCAGACATTGCCGCCCGGCATTTGAAGACGCTCGATCCCGTGGTGTTCGATCCGGCGTCCGGCATGATGTACATTACTTACCAGACATTCGTGGTGCGCACGCCGCATCATACCATCCTGGTCGATACGTGCACGGGCGAGGACAAAAGCTACCCCGCGCCGATGGATTTTCCCAAGCAGCGGTACCTCGATGAATTCAAGGCGGCCGGGCTTTCGTTCGACACGATCGACTATGTGTTCTGCACCCATCTGCACATCGATCACTGCGGCTGGAACACGGTGCTGCGCGACGGCCGCTGGGTGCCGACCTTTCCCAATGCGAAGTATGTGTTTCACAAGCGCGAATACGCGGCGTGGGAGCAAGCGTCGAAGGAAGGCAAGCAGCCTCCGGGCAATGTCTGGCGTTTCAACTGCGAACCGATCGTGGAGGCCGGACAGGCACTGCTGGTCGATGACGACTATACGCTCGACGATACGATTTGGCTGACGCCCACGCCGGGGCACTCGCCGTGCCATTGCTGTGTCAACATAAAGTCGGGCGGGCAGCGCGCGGTGGTGACGGGCGATTTGATGCACCACGCGTTGCAGGTGCGCGAACCCGGCTGGTCCACGATTTTCGACTGGGACGCGAAAGAGGCGGAACGGTCGCGACGGCGCTTCCTGGGCGACGTCGCCGGCACCGGAACCCTGATTCTGCCGATCCATTTCCCCAGCCCGACCCTGGGGCTGGTGGAAGCATCGGGCGACGGGTTCGATTACCGATTTGTGCGGTAACCAGCCCCGGCGCCGGATCGGTTCTCTACTCCCGCGGCCGGAATCCCAAAATTTGGCAGAACCGGTCGCGGTAGGCCGGCCAGACTTCGGGGTTCAGCAGCCTGGGCGGTTTTTTGCCGTCCAGGATATCCACCATTTGCTCAGCGGCGATCCGGGCGATGTTATGACGCGCCTGCCGCGTGACGCCGGCCGTGTGCGGACTGACAAGAACAGTGTCGAACCGCAGCAGCGGATGCGAAGCCGGCGGCGGTTCGTCCTCCCAGACGTCCAGTCCGGCCCCGGCGATCTGCCGAGCGGTCAGCGCGGCGGCGAGCGCGGCTTCATCGTGGATACCGCCGCGCGCGGTGGTGATGAAATAAGCGTGCGGCTGCATCGCGGCGAACTGAGCCGCGCCGATCATGCCGCGCGTTTCCGCGGTATGCGGGCAGTTGACCGACACGTAATCGGCCTGCCGCAGCAGGTCGTCCAGTGTGGCAGCCTTTTCGGCCCCAAGTGCGGCAATATCGTCGAAGGTTCGATACGGATCGTAGGCGATCACCCGCATCCGGAACAGGCCGCGACAGAGTTCCGCCACTCGCGCCCCCACATGCCCGATGCCGACGATGCCGATCGTGCGCCCCTGGATGTCGTCGCCCATGAAATCCTGCCGCTTATAAGCTGTGCCGGCCCGCATTGCGTGATCGGACATGACGATGCGCTTGGACAACGCCAGCATCATCGCCATTACGTGTTCGGCGACAGCTTCCTTGTTGCCGCCGGCCTGATTAACCACGGCGATTCCGGCGGCCGTCGCGTCGTCCAGGCTGACCGTATCGAAACCGGCACCGCTGGTGGACAGGACCAGTAGGTTGGGGCAGCGGCGGAACAACGGAGCGTAGCCTTGGAGTCCCTTCGCCAATTCCTGACGGCTGCTGCCGATCTGATAGGCATGCGCATGGGTCAGAACCGGCTCCAGTTCTGACTCCGGGGATGCATTTTCCAGCCGGTCAACCTGAATGTCGGGCCGTTTGGCCAGGATCTCCAGATACACGGCGGCGGCGACATTGTTTACGTAGAAAACCCGCTTGGTATTCGGCGCCATCGATCGATCTTCCCAGGACGTTTGCTGCCACGGCAATACTCAATGCCGTCCGGGCGGGCAAATCGCGGTTCGGCAATTCGGCCAGTAGCGAGTCAGTCAGTAGCAGGCCGGCTTGACCCTGCCGCTACCATACCCCGCCCCGTCATGCCGGTACGGGCAAACCACGCCGATCGTGATCGTCAGGCCGGCGGGCACCGCGCCAGCCTGCGCTACCTCTATTGCCGAATCGGGTTCCAGCGTCGCTCCGAGACCGAAATCCTCGAAATAATGCCTGACATCGCGAACCCGCTGCTCCCGCTGGCTGTCCGGCAACGTGGTGGTATCCGTAACCGCAATCCGCATCAGACTCGGGTCCAGCAGTCCTTCGACAACACTTGCTCGAGAAGCGAACGATTTGTCGTCCGCCGCCGGTTTACCGTTGGGGGCCGCGGACGCCCCAAGAAGCGTAACCCGCGCGCCCCCTGGAATGGGTTGCAGAACGGCGCGACCGGCCGCGATGTCGGGGGCCAGCCGGTCTTCCAGCCGATGCTCCAGCAGCCGCGCCGTACGTTGCTGGCGCGTACTCCCGCATGCAAAGAGAAGAAGCGCAGGGCAGAGCAAAACCGTAAGGCACAGCGGACGAAAGGCCATGGTGAGAATCGTCTCCTACCGCACCGAAACTATGTCCCTCCGGACCCATGGCGGCAAGCGGCAAACGCTTCACGATGGGGTGGCAAGGTGTCCGTGCAGCAGGGTTAATGCCGATATCGCGAGATGAACGCCGGTCATTCCCTGGACGTTGACGGTAAGGTGGTCGCCGGAGCCAGACGACAAAACACCCGCGTCGCCGGTGTAAGTCAATGTCGCGAGTTCCGCGCTGACCTGCGACGCAATGCCTTGCAGAACAAGGCTCGCCGACCCTTCGCCTGTCGCGCTAATCCCCGTTTGGGGGGTAGTTGCCAGCAAGCCGTACTGGTCTGACACGGTCGCGCGGACAAATGTTGCGATATCGGAAAGACCGAGCATGACACTGGACAGGGATATTGTTGGGGGCGTCGGCGCCGATTGGACGGTCACCACGACCGGACTGACGCCTTGCATTCCATTTGGATCCGTCCCGGACACCCAAAGCCAGTCGGTTCCCACCGAAGCACCCGCCCGGTACGTTAGGCTTGCAAGGCCGGTATCGATCGCCGCGGCGCTGCCGGTCAGGGTCAGGGATGTCGTGGCTTCTCCCTGCGTCGTCACGCCACCGACGGCACTGGTTTGCAGCAAACCCGTACTATCGCTGACGGTGACGCTTAAATTCGGGCTGGCCTGACTGTCGGTTACGCTCACCCCTGTCAGAAGGCTCGCGCCGCCGGCGCCAATGGTGAAACCGGCGGGCGTTTTGACCACTGGGGGAGCGAACGCTGGCGCCGGCGTCACGGTTACGACCGTATGAGCGAGCACCTGATTGCCAAGCGTGGTATTGGCGGAGATCCAAAGCCAGTCTGCCCCGCGCGCCGCGGCGGCCTGATACGTCAGGGTGGCGAGATCGGTGTTTATAGCGTCCACGCTGCCGGTCAGGGTCAGCGCGGCCGAACCTTCGCCTTGTGCGGTTACGCCGGCGGCCACGCCCGTGCTCAGCAAGCCGGCGCTGTCGCTGACCATGACGGTCATGGTGCCAGTCGTTTGGCTGTCCGTCACGCTGACGCCGGACAAGGCGCCCGCGCTACCGGCGGTGAAACGCTCGGTGGCGGGGGCAAGAATGGTTGCCACGGCCACGGGCGGGGCCGGTTTCGGGATTGGCGGCGGATCGACCGTGACGACCGTGTGATTGAGCGATTGCGTGCCCTGTGGATCGTTGGCCGACACCCACAGCCAGTCGGTCGCGGGCGACGCACCCTGATAGGTCAGGCTGGCAAGCGCGGCGTTCAACGCGCCGATGCCGCCAGTCAGGATCAGGCGCGTGGTGTCTTCGCCCGTGCTGGCCACTCCGGCGGTGACGGTTGTTGCCAGCACGCCCTTGCTGTCGCTGACCGTCGCGGTGAATATTCCGGTCGTTTGGCTGTCCGCGATGCTTATTCCGGACAAGGCGCAGGCGAGTCCTGCTGTCATGCTGACGTTGGCCGGGGCGATTACGGCCGCGGCGACCACGGGCGGCGGCGGGGCCGGTGCCGGATCGACCGTCACGACGGTATGATTCAACGATTGGACGCCCTTTGGGTCAGTTGCGGACACCCATAACCAGTCACTGGAAACCGATGCGGCGCCTTGATAGGTCAGGGTGGCCAGCGCGGCGTTCACGGCGGCGAACCCGCCGGTCAGAGTCAGCCTCGTGGTGTTTTGACCGGTGCCGGTCACACCCTCGCTGGCGGCGGTCGCCAGCAAGCCCGTGCTGTCGCTGACCGTCGCGGTGAAGGTGCCATCGGTTTGGCTATCGGTGAAGCCTAGTCCGGGTAGTGCGGACGCAGACCCCGCGATCACGCTGACGCTGGCCGGGGCGTTTACAACGGCGGCAGCGGCCGGCGGCGCTTCCCCTATCGTGGACGGCGGGGGTGGTGCGGCTTGCGCGAGATTTTTGGCGACGATAGACAGCAAAGTCTGCTGGCCTTGCGGATCGGTAGCCGATATCCAGATATTTTCGGAACCCGCCACGCTGGCCTGATAGGTCAAGGTGGCCAGGGCGGTATCGATCGGTGCCAGATTGCCGGTCAGGGTAATCGTGCTTGTGCCTTCGCCAGAGGTGAAGACATCGGCGGTCGTACTGGTCTGCAGCAAACCCTGCGTATCGCTGATCGTCACGGTGAAATTGCCGCCCGGCCAGTTGGCTGCGACCGACACACCGCGGACGGCGCCGGCGACGCCGGACGTAACCTGGATCGTGGACGGTGCCGAAATCGACGGCGCGGACGCCGCGGCGCCGATATTTTGCGATGGCAACGTATCGTAAACAGTGCCACCGGTAGTGCCCGGATATGCGAATGCCTTCACGTAGGCGATCCCCATAGTGGCCGGAAACGGCGTTGTGCTGTTTGGGTTACCAGGCCAGTAGCCGCCGACAGCGAGGTTGGCAAGCATGTACATCGGCACGTTCATATCGGCCGGCGTTGGCATGGAGGCCACTTCGATGTTGTTGATATACAGATTGACGGTTTGCGGTCCCCACATCACGCCATACAGATTAAATCCGGCCGACACGTTCGGTACGTTGAGCACCGTGCCCTGGGTCGCCTGAACTTTCGAATGGGTCGAGAAATACAATGTGTTGGGATTGTTGCCGAGCACTTCGAACACATCGAGTTCTGGTGGCCAGGCGCCGCTGGCTGGCAGCAACCAGAAGGCCGGCCACAGCCCCTGCCCCGCCGGCAATTTCGCATCGATTTCGAAATAACCGTAGAGCTGGTTGAACGATCCCTGGGTGGTGATGACGCCTGAATTATATGGCAATCCCAATGCGTTGCTGCCCGGTGTGGCGGTAATGTCCAGAACCCCATTGTTCACGCTGAACGGGTTCACCCCCACCGAGCCGTCCGAATAATATTCCTGTTCGCCGTTGCCGCCGAGGGTGCGGTTGCGGTTGGCCAGGCTGGTTTGCCAAAGACCGGTGGAACCGTCCGGCGAACTGACGAAACCATCGCCGAAGGTTCCGCTGAAAGTGGGGTTCAGCGTCGCGGTATTGATAATGGCGCCGAGGGACATGAAAAATTCCGATCACCGATATGTGACCAGATACACAGAAAATTGTTCTAGGAAAAAGCAAAATCATTTTTAATATTTATAAATCTATTATCTCTATATTTCCCTATGGGCTATTTACCTTAAAATTAAATTTACTAAAAGCGCGATGCCGGTCTTGAGCGCGACTTCCACAAGACATTGATGTTTTTATATTTATATTAGACTATATTTTATTTGAGATTAAAGCCACATGGCGGGGCATCCACCGCCCCGCCTTCGCCACACACGAAACACTAAATTGCCGGGCGCTGTTGTCGGTACCGCCCATCGGCGATATGCCGGCCGCGTCCTGCCGGGGTTTGACAATTCCGGTGTGGTATCGGCCGATACTTTCGGAAAACCGAACGATCATGCACCGGGCAAGCCGGATGCACGGCGAAGTCAGACCGTCATTAAATCTGAATTCGAAACAAAATGGGACCGGCGCGACGGTCCGGCTTTCCGCCGCATCGGCGCACCGCCGGAAGCTACGCCGGCTTCCTCGCCGAACATCCAATTCTGCAACTGGGTGCGGGCTCGGAAGACACGGCATTTCAGTGTGCCGACCGCTACACCTAAGCGAACGGCGGCTTCGTCGTATGAAACGCCTTCCACCGAAATCATCGTCAGGATCAGGCGCTGATCGACCGGCAATCGCCCCAGATGGCGCCAAAGATCGTGAACATCGATCGAGTCTTCCTGATTTCCGCTACGCCCGAGGTGAGAGGCCGGTGCATCCTCCAGATCCACCATGTCGCGCGTGCGCCGGATATTGGAAAAAAACCGGTTGCGAAGGATACGGGTGATCCACGCGCGAAAATTCGTTCCTGGTTCGAAAGACCGGTGCGCCGCCAGGGCATTGAGGATAGCGGACTGAACCAGGTCCTCGGCATCGGCGCGATGCCGGGTCAAAGCCATCGCCTGCACGCGAAGCGATGGCAAAACCGAGATTATTTCGGCATGAAACCACGAGCCGGGATTTTCGCCGGCTGTACCGTTGTCATGATTCATGGGATATACTTCTCGCTCTGGCCTGTTCAACAATAATGCTCCGGCCGAGGGCGGATTTTGAGTGGTAATTTTTTACATCGGGAACACAATACCGTGGTGCGGATGATATCGATTGTATTGGTTCAGCCGCCGCTGCGTCTTCGCCAAGCACACTATCGTGAATTCATGTCTTCTTGAACGACGACACTGATTCTGGCATCCAACCGATGAAACCATAAGCACCGTTTCGCATTTGCCGGATAGCGACCACCGCCAGCGGAGACGATGTCAATTGAGCAACGCGATCACGTCTTCATTACCCGGTACTGGCGCGATGCGGTGACAAGCAGCGACAAGCGGCACACCAGCCAATTGGCATGGATCGCGACCATGTTGTCCATGTTCGGTATGATCCTGACGCTGGCAGGATCGGCGGCCGGCGCCGTGTTGTTTATCGTGGCGTGGGCCCCGATCGCGATACGGCGCGCCGATCGCTGTCTGGCCGCGCTCGTCCGGTCTCCGGGCCTCTGGCTGATCCCAGCTTTCGCACTGCTGTCGGCAACCTGGTCCGAAGCGCCGGCGGCAACGCTGCGCGCGGCGGCGGAACTGGCTGTCACGGCAGGAATTGCGTCGTTGACCGCGGCCTTTGTCTCTCCCCGAGCATTCGTCTCCGCCATCTCGATCGGTTTGCTGGCGGCCGCCGTGCTGTCCCTGGCATTCGGCCGCTACGGTGTCGATGGCATGACCGGCGAAACGGTGTTCCTGGGGGTTTTCGCCAGCAAAAATACGATGGCGCTGTTTATGTCGCTCCTGGCGATCGTGTCCGCCTGCCTGCTGGCCGACCAGAGCCAGCCGGCGGTGTCGCGCTTGCTGGCGGTTTTGTCGTTCGTGCTCAGCATCCCGCTGTTGCTGCGGGCCCGCTCGGCGGGCGCGCTCGTGACCACCGGGGCCTCGTTCGCCGCGCTTTTGGCAATCGCCGCCTTCGCCCGGATGCGTGCCCGGGAACGGCTGTTGATAGTGGCCGGACTGTTCGCGGTGACGGTTCCGATCACCGTAATCGCCGGGCTGCTCGCGCTCAATGGCACGCTTGGCCAGGCGGCAACCGAATTTATCAGCGGCGTTCTGGGCAAGGACGCCACACTGACCGGCCGAACGGTGCTGTGGCAAATCGCCCTGACCGAAATCGCCAAGCGGCCCTTTCTGGGCATCGGCTATTATGCGTTCTGGCTTCAGGGCAACCTTCTGGCTGAATCGATCTGGCGGCAGTTTTCCATTGAATCGCGAACCGGATTTTCGTTTCACGATACGTTTATCGAGTTCGCGGTCGAACTGGGCTGGATCGGGACCGCCCTTCTGGTTGTTACCCTGGCGCAGGTGCTGGAGCGGATCGTCCGGCTGGCGCTGGCGAACCGGACATGGGCAACGGCCTGCCTGGCGGGCCTTGTTATTTGTTTGATCAGCCGTACATTCGATGAGGTGGATTTGCCGTATCCCTTCGCGGCGCCGACCTACCTGTTTTTCGTCGCCGCGGCATACGGAGCGGACTACGCCCGCTCTGTGCGAATCATTAGAAATCAAACCGTCACCGCGAGGCTTGCGCTGGCATCGGCGGAGCCATTCCGAACCGGGCAGTAGCGCCGTCCCGCCGTCACAAGGACAGCCCTAATTGTCATTGCGCCACGCCTGGGTTCTTTCAGGCCGCCATCCGTCGGAGCCGCTCAACCAACAGACCGATCCGCGCACCGAGTTCAGCGTTTTTTTGGAACGATTCGGCGGGACTCTGATATCCGCCACGGCGCTCGATGGACCATTGCCGGCGATACCCCGCCTGTTTAGGCGCGCCGGCCGGCCGCGCATGGCGCTGGCCAGCCTGGTTGCGTCGCGGGCCGGCGAATTCGACGCGATCATCGCGTCTGGCGAGGATATCGGCATCCCCATCGCCCTGGCGTCGATGTCGTGCTTTTCGCGAACACCGGTTCATACGATGTTTCACGGACATCACCTTGATTCACCCAAATTGCGGCTGCTTGCGCCGGTGTTGCGGCGCTTGCCGAATCTGCATTTTCATTGCCTGTCCACCTCATTACGCGATCTTACACAGTCGGTGCTCGGTATCCCCGCTTCGCGGTGTCACGCAACCGGATATGCCGCCGATACAAATTATTTCGATATAGATTTTATTGTGGAGCGGGCCGTTATCGCCAGCGCGGGCGCGGCAAACCGCGATTTCGCGACGCTAGCCGAAGCGGTTCGCGGCCTGCCCGTTCAGGTTCGCATCGCCGCCGCCAGCACCTGGATGCCGCCTGGCGGGGCAACCGGATCGGTCGATTGGCCGGACAATGCCGAAGCGCGATCTTATGGATCTTACGCCAGGTTGCGCGATTTGTACGCCACCTCGCTTTTTGTTGTAGTTCCGTTATATCCTGCCCGGTACGCCTGCGGTTATGCGGTCATTGCCGAAGCGATGGCGATGGGACGGGCGGTCGTGGTAACGCGGACGGACGCACTTGCGGACTTTGTTATTCCGGGCGTGACCGGGGTCTTCGTGGAACCGGGCGACGTCGCCGGATTGCGAAAAGCCATGATCCAGTTACTGGAAAACCCGGCCGAAGCCGCGGCGATGGGCCAGCGGGCGCGGGCCATGATGGTAAGCAAGTACGGCCTGGAACAGTACTGCGATCGTCTCGCGCAAATCGTCTCCGCATCAATCACGAAATAGTATCGTGAACAAAGCCTGTTTGAGCCAGAATGTTGTGTAACAGGATAGACTTTCGGGTCTATTGAACGTTGAGCGAATGGCGACGCGAGATCGCCGGTCCATTCCGATTTCATTCCAATCGCGGAGGTTTGTCTTGTTCAACTTCCATATTCCGGCCCCGTCCGAAGACAACAGACGGCTGATTCTCGTGGATGTGGGGTCCGCGGGCGGGCTTCAGGACAAATGGCGGCGGCACCACCGGAAAGTGCGGAGCGTATTATTCGAACCCAATCCAGCGGAAGCGGCCAACCTGCGGCGCCTGTCGCCGTCGGGAATGATGGTGGTGGAGAACGGCCTGGCGGCGGTTGCCGGTGCCCACACCCTCCATTTGGCACATTGGCCGGGATGTTCGTCGCTGTTGGAACACGATCCGGCGGTGCTAACCGGCTATAAGATCGCGCCGCTGTACCAGCCGGAAGCAGAAGCCACGGTTGCCTGTGTCCGCGACGACGAGTTATACAGAACCGGACACGTGCCGGCACCCGACGTCATAAAAGTCGATGTCGAAGGCTATGAATATCAGGTATTGTCCGGATTCGGCGACCTGCTGCACGGCGTGCTTGGGATCGAGACGGAAGCCTGGTTCTATCCGGTTTTTAAAGACCAGAAATTATTGCACGACCTTGTGGCCCTGCTGGCACCGTTCGGCCTGCGCCTGCGGCGCATCGAAACGGTGGACGGGTTCGAGGGCGATCTGGTCTGTGCGAACGCCTATTTCACCCGCGGCAAAGCGGGGCATCCGGATTTGCCGCCGGGCCAACGACAAAAATTCTCCCTCTTGCAGCGTGTGTGGCACCTCGATGCCCGGTAACAGCGATCCACCCAGGACATATCGAATGGCACATAGCCGCAGCGCCGGAAGACAGCGACCGATCCCGTTCATCCGCCCCAATCCGCCCCGGCTGTCCACCCTGACACCGGAACTCGCGGCAATCGAGGATAGCGGCATTTTCTCCAACTATGGGCCAGTCAATGCGCGTTTCGAGGACAGGGTGGCTTCCACCGTATTCGAATCGAAAGGCGACTGCGTCACGGTCGCCAATGCTACCATCGGGTTGATGCTGGCGATCAAGCAAGCGGTGGGCTGGAAGCCCCGGGGCCGGTTCGCGCTGATGCCGTCGTTTACCTTCGCCGCCACGGCGCATGCCGCGCTGTGGTGCGGCCTGACTCCGTTGCTATGCGACATCGATCCAGAAACGTGGCTGCCCGATGCCGCCGCCGAGGACGCCTTGTTGAAGCAATACGGTTCGGATATCGCCGTGATTTTGCCGAACGCGACCTTCGGCAATTGCCTCGATCTGGATCGTTACGCCAGATTGTCGGACGCATACGGTATTCCGCTGGTAATCGACGCCGCGGCGTCGATGGGAAGCCTCGATGCCAACGACAAGGCATTCGGTATCGATAGCCGGTTTCCCCTGGTGTTCTCGCTGCATGCCACCAAGGCGTTCGCAACCTCGGAAGGCGGCCTGATATACTGCGCCGACCGGGACCTGATCGCCACGTTGCGCGCCATGGGCAATTTCGGCTTTGGCGAACCCCGGTGCGCGACGATGCCGGGGCTCAATTCCAAGCTGAGCGAAACCACCGCGCTGCTGGGGCTGACCAAGCTGAAGGACTTCGAGGCGATCGCCGAACATCGCGACGACCTGTATGAGCGTTATCGGACGCTGCTGCCGGACTTCACATTTCAACGTATGACGGGCAACCGCACGGCGCATCAGTTCGTGCCCGTGCTCGTGCCGGAACGGATGGCTGGCAACGTGCAGCAGGCGACGGCAGGCCTGGAACGGTGCGGCATAGGGTCGGGCCGGTATTTCGTGCCCCATATCGCCCAGCAACCTTATTTTCAGCAGACCTGCACCGCAGCCGATCTAACGGTAACCGATACGATCGCGCGCCGCGTGATCGCGCTGCCGATTTCGGATTCCATGACAGTGGAAGATGTGGGGCATGTCAGCGACATATTCCGGCAGGTGTGCGGACCCAGGCCCGTATCGCGACGCGCCGGGCGGTCCGAGCTGGCGACAGTGGAGGCCGGGAGATGATCGTAACAATGACCGGCGATCCGGATATCTCCGTCAATGCGCTTATTGTGGGCGGCGGCCCCGCCGGTCTGGCGCCTTTGGTTTCCGCGAGCCGTGCCGGCATTCTCGATCGTATTCTGTCGGCGGGATTGGCAATCGTCGAGCGCGGCCCAGCGATCGGCAGCGGTCGAATCGGGTCGTACGCGATCAATTCGGACACCGCCGCCAACACGCTGGTTAATTGCGTGATCGGAAACCCCTACCCGTTCCTGGCCGGTCTAACAGAGTGTCCGGCCACTGTGGCCGTCGTGGCACATGGAAACGGAACAGTACCGTTGGGGCTGGCCGGACAATTGATGGCGTCGATCGGCGGCGCGCTACACGAATATATATCCGCCGGCGGCAACCCGGTTTTGACCGGGCATGAAGCAATCCATACGAGACAAGGCGAAGATGGCCGATGGCAAACCCTGGTACGGCGTACAGCCGATGGCTCCCACCGGACCATCGAGTCGCGGTTCGTCATCCTGGCGACCGGCGGCCATCAGCCAGACGAATGCCTTGAAAGTCAGCGTGTTGGCGGCGTGCCCCTACTGCCCACCTATGCCGCCAAACTGATCCAGTCGGACGCTGCTCTTACCGCTGCCGGACTGACCGAGATCGGACGCCGCCTGGACGCAGGCCCGGCCCGGCGCGTTGCCATCGTCGGCAGTTCGAGCAGTTCCATGGCCTGCGCCAACGCGGTGCTGCGCGCGCCCTTCGGGCAAGAATTGAGTGCCGGGGCCGTCACGCTGCTGCATCGGCGCCCGTTGAGAATCTTCTATCCATCGGCAGAAGCCGCGCTGGCCGACGGTTACGACGAATTCGGCCCGGACGATATCTGTCCCTTGAGCGGCTTCGTCTTCCGCTTTGCGGGGTTCCGGCTGGATTCCCGTGAACTGGCAATGTCGGCACGCGGTATAGCTGGCCGGGCACCCGAACCCAGGCTACGGCTGCACCGGCTGGTGCCGGATATCGATCCAGCCGCGCTGGACATATTGGATGACGCCTCCGTCATTGTGGCCGCGCTCGGATATCGGCCCCGCGCCCTGCCCGTCCTGAACGCGGCGGGCGATCCGGTTGCGTTGCTCGCGGTGCAACCCGGCGCGCAGCCGCTGGTGGATAAGCAATGTAATGTTCTCGCCGCGAATGGTGCCGTCATCGATGGGTTAATGGGAATAGGCCTGGCGGCCGGCTTCGCATCGGCCGAAGCGATCGGCGGCGAGCCAAGCTTTTCCGGCCAGACCAACGGGATCTGGCAATGGCAAAACGAGATTGGGGCGCTGATCGCCCGCCGCCTGTAAGGCCAACGCCGATCGGAGGCTTCTTGGGCGACGTTGCGCGATCCGGTCGCCCTTGTCGTTGCCTTGGGGCACGCCGGACACCGCAATCCACAGCAGCCACGGCGGACATGCCGTTACGATACGGCGACCGGCAGGCGCATCCAGGCGGGCGTAAAGGGCACGAGGGTCGCGTCCCCGCAAAGCAGTGTCGCACCGATCGCATCCAGCCGGATCGATGCCAGGCCGATTTTGTCGCGGCCCGATCGCATCGTCCCGACTTCGGTGCCCGCTTTCAACACCGGGGTTCCCGGCAATGGCAGCGCACCATTGATCGCCACCGGCAGCAGGCGGCGCTTGATCAAGCCTCGATACCTGGTCCGGGCGGTCAGTTCCTGACCCATATAGCAGCCTTTCGACCACGACACCCCGGCCAGTTCGTCGAACCCGGCTTCCAGCAGCACGCTACGATCTGGCTCCATGTCCTTCGATCCGTCGGGCAGGCCGGCCGCCAGCCGCCGACGGTCCCAGTCTTCCACAGACGCAGTCGCGGCCAGCGAGTCGCGGGCCAGAATCCGCCATGCAAAGTCCGGAAGCCTGGGATCGGGTGCGATAACGCCATCCACATCCGGCATTCCATCCCAAGCGACATACACGTGCAGGTCAGGGGCGGGACGCAAGCTGACCTGCATCCGCAACCGATAGCGCGACAGTCGCTGGATCAGCATCGGGATGTGCGCGGCCTCGCAATCCAGCAGCAGTGTGTTGCCGTCGCTGAATACGAAGAAATCCGCCTGCCACTTGCCCTGAGCAGACAGCAACGCGGCCCAGACCGCGTGCCCGGGCCGAACGGCTTCCACGTCGTTGGACACCAGGCCTTGCAGGAACGCCACGCGGTCGTCGCCCTCGATCGCGATCGCGCCTCTATCGGGTAACGGGGTGAGTTGAAGCATGCCCTATAGTTAACGCGGGAGAGGCGTCACGCAAGACGATGGTCCAATCCGGCGCAAGCCGAACCAAGAACGGCATCGGCGATGACTGGGTCAGCACGCCGATGAAGCTGCCCGTTCAACACAGGCTCAGGGCCACACAAGCCCCAAGGCGGCCTGCCGCTGTGCGGCCTGACTGGCCAGCGTGCCGCCGGCCAGAAACGCCCTGTGCGCCGCGTCCGACCGGCGCCGACGCAATGCCGGGTCGCGAATCAGCCAATCCAATGCGGCATACCAGGCATTGCGATCGTTCGGTACAAGCTGTCCGGCCGATCCGTCGGCGATCGATCCGCGATAGGCATGCACATCCGACGCCAGCACAGTCAGGCCCAGCGCCGCATACAGAATGGCCTGAATCGGCGACCGGGTCCGGTTCGACGGCGTATCCGCCAGCGGGGCAAGCCCGATATCCCAACCAGGCAGGGCCGATATCGACCAATCGGCCAATCCAGGGTGGGACCTGAATGCGTGGGCAGACGGAAGGACACGACTCAACCCCGCCGGCAGGTCCATCCCGCTGGTCATGCCCAGCACGCCGATCTCGATCCGGCCACCATACGCCGCCTTAAGCCGCAGCAGCACTGGCTCGATCAGCGCGAAATCGCGGTCCTGCGTGGGGGCACCCATGCACAGAATACGAACCGGGTCTCCGGGCGCTTTACGGGGGGCAGGCGGGACGGTCCACAGCCGTTCATCCAGCCGGCTGCCGATCGCGATCGCGTCCGGCCGGATCGGCGCGATCCGTTCGGCCAGCGCCGGCGTCGCGACCCAGACCGCATCCGCCACCGTCAGCATCCGCCGGACCGCGGCGGTCAGCGTCCGTCGCGGGACGGTGTCCGGATGGGTCGTTAAAAGACCGGTCTCGTCCTCATCCAGATCGTACACCAACCTCGCCCCCGAAGCGCGGCAATGGCCGGCGAGCCGGTTCGCCAACTCCACGCTGGCGATCGCATGCCCATGCGTGACGACAATAGCGGCACCGCTGCCGAAGACAGTCTCGCTATTGGCCAGCACGATATCGAACCGATTGCTATGGGCCGCATGATCCAGCGGCTGCAGCAGCCGGATATAAGCATCGGCGGTCAAGCCGCCGTTTGCATCCCGTTCCGGCACGATGGCGATCGGCGGCTTGCCGCGCGGCGGCCGGACCGGTTCGGCGGGCGCCATATAGCGGCCGGGGTAAAATCCCGAAACACCGGCCGGACGGCCCACCGCCTTATCCGGCGTTCGGTTGCGCAAGGCGACGCGGACTTCATCGAATACCGCCATCCATGCCTTTGGCCCCGATCGGTGATCCACCAGCCAGGTCATTGGACGCCCGGCTAACCGTTCTTGAAACGATCCAATATCGGCCGCCGCAATAGGTAGCCCCGAGGCGATCGCGGCGCTGAGCGTAAAGCTGTAGGTTTCCGGCCAGGACGCCGGAAACCACAGAACATGCGGGTCAATCCGTTGCAGAATCGCCGGAAGATAGCGGTCCTGGTACACACCGGTTATTTCGATAAACCGAACGGCTGGCTTAGGAAAATTATGTTCCAGATGACCGATCAGATGCAGGTCCACGGTTCCAGGCTCCGCCGCGGTGGCGAAGTCGGCCACTGTACGCGCGCCCTTGTGATCGGCCAGCACGCCCAGAAGACCAATACGCAGCAACGGCCCCGCCAACGGCGGACGACGGATCGGCCACGCGGATCCGGTCTGGTCTTCGTGGGGAACCACAATCGCCCGGTCGCCCACTCCGTAACGATCCAGGCGCTTTTTCACATCCAGGGCCGGGCAGATCACCCGATCCGCCTGCAAGAACAACCAATTATGGCCACGGCGCCACGACACGATATCGCGGGCGCCATGCGATCCGCGATTGGCGATGCACCGATTGCACCCGGCGGGTCCGGGTTCGCCGCAATACAGTCCATCTGGCCAGGGCAGCAGATTGATTTGCGGACAAAGCGCATAATAGTCATGTATCGTTACGTCGAACGGCACGCCAAGCCGGCTTATCAGCAGGCGGACATCGATGCCGGTATCCATAAGGTGATGGACGTGAATGCGCGAAACGGCGGCGCTGCGCAGAACCGCAATCAGGTCGTTGAGCCGATCCGGCGGCAGCGTTACAACCGGTTGGTCCGGTGCCGAAGCCAGGAACAGCGCGGCGCCGCGTTCGGTTCCTTGTAGTAATAGAATATGGGCCGAACCGCGACAGCGTTCCGTGAGAAGATCGATATGCCGCCTGACGCCGCCGCCAAGCGCGTGCGAGACCATCAGAATAACCGGCAGTCGGGATCGGCGGAACGATGCCGCTGTCACCGCGAACCGGAACGCGACCGTGGCTTCCGCGGCCGGACCCGTCGGACCAGGAACGAAGATGTCGCAGGCAATAACGTGGCGCCACCCGGCCGCGGCGGAGCGCTGCCAGAAATTCCCCTGCTCGGCCGTGTCGGGACAGAACGCCCCGGTGGCCTGCAACGCCGCCCGCCGGATATAGGCGCATGCGCCGTAGATATCCGGCGTTTCCACCGAACGGCCGGCGTTGACCGACCGGCATAACGCATCGATCCCCGCCGGTGGTTCCCCCGGCGCTACCGCGACAGGTCCGGTCAGCGGCGACACCGAGGCGATATCCGGTTGCGACCAGGCATGCGCGCTCAGCCGGGACAGCCAGCCAGGGGGCGGTTCCATAACGCTATCCAGCAAAACGACGTCGCGGTCCCCGGCGGCTTCGATGCCGCGGCCGGCCGATGCGGCAAAACCAAGACGTTCCGGATTGCGGATAAGGTCGATATGCCCGTCCGCCGCCAGCGTCCGCAGCCACGCCCGCAAAGCCGGTTCCCGCGTTCGGTCATCGACGACGACGATCCGCCCAAGCGGCGCGCCGCGTTCGGCGAGCAAAGTCCGTACACAGCGCTGGGTGGCGTCCAGGCCACCCTGGACCACGATGACAACGTCGGCGACGACACCGTCCGGCATGACCGGGCCAGTCCCCGCCGACGGCAGGTAATCGCGGATAGCGACCGGGCGTTCGGTTAGATAACCAAGCGTCCGCCCGGTTTGAAGGTGATACAGCAACGGATTGGCGGCGGCTCGCGGATGCTGGCCAACATAGTACCTGGCATCGAACCGCGGATGCGGATCGCGCAATTCCGCTGCACCGGACTGGATATAATGCACCAGCGGGATCAGGCCCGCGGCGGCCACGTCGGGATTGTGTCCGGCATACCACGCGCTGTCGAAGAACTGATTCGGATCCCGGTTTTGTGCGGCACCAAAACGGATGAAATGGTCCAGCGGCGCAAGGCCCGCGCTGTCGGGATATCGGGCGCGATACCAGTCCGCGTCGATCGCACCGGCTATCTGGCGCATCGAAACGGCGCCGGCGACGGGTGTCGGCCTAGGCGGCATCGCTGCTCCGCACGCCGCAAAGCCGCAACAGGGCGTCCCGCCGAACCGTCGCCTGACTGGCCAGGCTGGCGCTGGCCAGGAATGCCTCACGCGCCCGGCCGGCGATGTCGTGGCGCGTGTCGCGGTCGCGGATCAGCCGGTCCAGGGCAGCGTACCAGGCGGCATCGGTGTTCGCCACAAGCCGCCCGGCCGGACCATCGGCGACCGACCCGCGATAGACCGGCGTATCGGACGCCAGCACAGCCAGACCCAGTGCCGCATAGTCCATCGCCTTCACGGCCGATTTACAGCGATTGAAGGACGTATCCAGCAACGGCGCCAGACCGATATGCCATCGCGGCTGGCGCGACCGCAGCCAGTTAACGAAGCCGGGATAGGATAGGCTCGCGCTTTGGGGCACATCGATCCGGCCGATGCTGGCGGCAAGCGGCCGGCTGGTCATGCCAATCACGTCTATTTCGACACGATCTCCGTAGTCGTCCTTCAAGCGAGACAGCGCCCGGCTGGCCAGCGCGAAATCGCGGTCATGCGTGGTTGTACCCATGCACAGAATCCGCACCGGTTCGTCGCGCAATGGCATGGGCGGCAGCGCCCAAATACGCTCATCCAGACCGTTCGGCATTACCAAGGCGTCGGGGCGAAGCGACGCCAGCCGTTCGGCGAGGCCGGGCGTGGACAGCCAAACACGATCCGCCGCACCCAGCATCCGGCGGGCGATGCCGGCCTTCGGACGCAGGTCGGCGGCGTCTGGATGGGTGCGTGGAAGATGCAGCAGATCGTCGTCCAGATCGAACACCAGGGTCGCGCCGATGGCCCTGGCATGTTCGGCCAGACGATCCGCCGCCGGGACACCGGGCATCGCAAATCGTTGTGTTATGATAATGTCAGCCCGACGATGCAGGATCGTTGCCGCTGTTTCCACCCGCACATCGAACCCGCCGGCAATCGCCGGATGATGCAGCGGCTGCAACAGCCGGATGAAGGCGCACGGTGTCGGTGCGCCATTATCGAACCGTTCCGGCACGATAGCGATGCTCGGCCGCGCCGCGACCTGGGCAGCGCGCGATGCGACAAAACCGCCGGTCGCCCGGATTTTGGTAATGGCCGGACCACGAGCGGCTTTCCGCCGCGCCGATTCGGCGGTCAACGCTGTCCGGATATCCCCGAACAGGGCGATCCAGGCTGCCGGCGAGGTGGCGAAACCGGCCAGCCAGGTCAAGGGCCGGCCGCCAAGTCGTTCCGTGTGCGCGCCGATATCGGTCGCGGCGATGGGGCAGCCGGATTCGATCGCCGCGTCAAGCGTGCCGCCGGAGGGGTCCGGCCACCCAGCCGGAAACCAGATCAGATGCGGCGCGATCGTTTCGATCGAAGCGGGTAGCGCCGCATCGTCGTAGTGCCCGGCGATCGTCATCCGCCGCAACGCCCGGCGGGACACCGTGGCTTCGATACGGCCGATCAGGTGCAGTTCGATCGCCGACGGATCGGCATTTTCCGCCACCGACGCAACGGTGCGTGCCCCGGCGCGATCGGTCAGGCTGCCCAGTATGGCGATCCGCAGTTTGCCCTGGCCCGGCCGTGCGGCCTGCCGCCTGACGGCCGCGGCCGTCGCCTCTCCGGGTGGCGCGAACACCGCGCGAGCGGCCAAACCATACCGGTCCAGCCGGTCCATGGCGTCCTGGCTGGGACAAAACACCTGGCTGGCATCGCGGAATTGCCAGGCACGGTCCGCCCGCCACGTCACGATATCGCTGGCACCGCGAGCGCCGCGATTGGCGATGCAGGCATTGCAGCCGGCTATTCCGGGCTCGCCGCAATACACCCCATCGGGCAAGGCCAGCAAATAGGTTTGCGGACAGATCGCGTCATAATCGTGAACCGTCAGGTCGAATGGCACATTCAGCCGCCGGATCAGCGCCCGGATATCCATGTCGAAACCCTGAAGACGGTGGACATGTACCCGCGACACGTTCATCGACAGCAGTACCGCTGCCATGTCGTCCAGCCGGCCGGCCGGCAAGGCGAGCACCGGATGATGAGGCAGGGCCGGCACCGAAAGTTCGGCACCGCGATCGGTCGCACGCAACAGCAACACATGCGCCCGGTCAGGCCCATCGGCGATGGGCCGCCGCACGCCGCCGCCGGGATCGCCGGCCACCATCAACACCACCGGCCGCCCCGATTTCCGCAACAGCTCTGCCGTCGCCGCGAACCGGAAGGGGGCGACCGCATCGGCTCTGACATGCCGGGCGACAGCGGCGGGATAATCCGGAAACCGCTCCTGTATCAAAGCCATCGCCCGGCGCATCAGCCGAAGCGCGCTGCCGCCGAAGCTGACAGACCCCTTGTGATAGACGAACGTGTCGCAGGCGAGACGATGCTGCCAGCCCAGGGCCGTGGCGCGCAGGCAGAAATCGTTTTCCTCGCCGTAGCCGAGGCCAAAGCGTTCCGCATCGAACAGGCCAACCTCGTCGAGGGCTTTCCGCCGGATATACATGCAAAATCCAACGGTCGTCGGCACATCCGCGAAGCGGCCGGCATTGGCCGTTTGGCAAGCGGCGTCGATGGCCGCCAGGGTCAGGCCGAATGCCAGCGGACTGGACTGGTTGCCGGGGTATCCGCAGATCGTTGCATTATTGGAAAAGGGCGAGACCGACGCGATCCGCGGCGCGGCATAGGCCTGCCCGGTCAGGCGGGCCAGCCATCCGGCGGGAACCCGCGTATCGCTGTTCAGCAGCACGACATCGCGCCGGCCGGCGGCCGCCATACCGCGATTGACCGAAGCGACGAACCCCAGATTTACCGGATTTCGCAACAAGTGAATCCGGCCAGCCGCCGCCAGTTCGTCAAGCCAGGCCGGCAGTACCGGTTCTGGGGAGCAGTCGTCGATGACGATGATGCGACCAAGCGGCTTGCCGGCGTCGGCCAGCACGGATTCGATACAGGTCCGGGTTTCCTCCAGCCCACGATAGACCGGAATGACAACATCGACGATCGCCCGCGGCGGCATCGCCCGTTTGGGTTGGTCCGACGGCATATAGTTCCGGATATCCAATGATTTTTCGGTTGTATAACCGAGCGCCTGCCCGGTTTTGACATGATAGAGTAACGGATTGGCGGCAGCGCCGGGATGTTCCGCGGCATACCAGGCGGCGTCGAAACCGGGGTGTGGGTTGTGCAGCAAGGCAGCGCCGGTTTGCAGATAATGCAGCAGCGGATGCGCCCCCGCCGTCGCGGCATCCGGATAATGTCGCGCATACCAGGCGCTGTCGAAGAACGGATTCGGGTCGCGTTGTTCCGCCAGGCCGTTGCGGATGAAATGCCGCAACGGATCATGGCCGCCGGCGACGATATCGGGATACCGCCGCCGGTACCACGCGGCGTCGAAAAAGCCGGCCATCGCCCGCATCGCCGCCGTCACCCGCACGTCTTCCGGCTCCGGCGTCGCCATGGCCTAGGTGCGGCGAAACAGGCGGGTCAGCAATCCCGGAGCAGACGCCTGGCCTGGCCGGGAAGTGCCCGATGCCGCTGTCAGCCGGAACCGCTCCGGGCCCTCGCTCATGGCGCTTTCGATCTCCGACCGGAACTGACGCATCTCGGTATCGGCACCCCATGGGGTTCGGTAGCCCTGCTCGCCCATGATGCGCCGGGCGAGATGAAGATTGCGCTGCTCTTGCTCGCTGTCGAAATAACTTTTGCTGGGGGCCACGGCCAGATCGCCGTCGATCATGTAATACCGCACCTTCTCCTGGCCATCGATGACTGCGTCCGTACCGCCATAGCCGGCCCGGATCAGGCGGCGCGTATGTTCCACGTGTTCATGCCCGTATCCCTTGAATCGTGGGTCCAGATAACCGCCGAACGTCAGCGAATCGGCGGAATAGGCCGAACATTGCGCCGTGACCATGGAAGACAGCACCGGGTCGGCGGCCGAACCGGCCCCGGAAACGAAATGTTCGCGCATCCAACCGCCCGCGAAATTAACATGCCCCCATCGCCGGACCGCGTTGATCCATTCGGTTTCCCACCCCGCCCGTACCGGGCTTGTATCGTCTTCCAGCAAGATCGTCGTTTCGCAGCCCAGCATGCGCGACAACAGAAACAAGGCTCGGTTTTTGTTCCAGGCAATGCCCATGTTAACGCCGGTGACAACCGGAATCCGCTTGTCGCGCAGCATCGCCAGCGTGCCGTCGGTTGACCCGTCGTCGGCTACCACCAGCGCGGCATCCGGGGTCCGGGTTAACGCCCGCACCCGGTCGATGGTGTCGCTCAGCAATCCGACGCGATTATAGGTGATAATTCCGATACCGACCGTGAAAGACATTGTTCGCTCTCGGCAATCCTGGGTTGTCCTATACGGCCACGTCCGGCGGGCCAACAAGCGGCAAAATCGGCGCCGGGGCGCAACCCGCCGGGATAAGCCGCGTGCGATGGGCGAACCCCGGCATACGCTGCCACGCGTTTACCCCAAAGCCCCGTCAGCCGGCCGCGAGCGTCCGCATGGCGGCGGTCCGCTCGAACAGCCGCAGCAGCAACCGGACTGCCTGGCCGCGCGGGGTTTCCAGTCGCGGATCGCGCGACAGCAGGACAGCCGCATCGCGATGGGCCATTTGCAACAGGTGTTCATGCGCATCGGGGTCTGCCAGTTTATACCCCGGCAAGCCGGCCTGCCGGGTGCCCAGCGCATCGCCGCCGCCGCGTAAGCGGAAATCCTCATCGGCGATTAAAAACCCGTCTTCGGTGTCGCGCAGCAGCGTCAGCCGGCGGCGAGCGGTTTCGGACACCCAGTCCTCATGCAGCAACAGGCAGAAACTGGCATCGGCGCCGCGCCCGACGCGCCCGCGCAACTGATGAAGCTGCGCCAGTCCGAACCGTTCGGCGTGTTCGATCACCATCACGGACGCCTCCGGCACATCGACGCCGACCTCGACAACCGTCGTCGCGACCAGCAGCCGGATCGTACCGGCGGCAAACGCGGCCAAAGCGGCGTCCCGCACTTCCGGCGTTTGCTGCCCATGCGCCAGCCCGACACAGTCGCCAAACAAACGCTGCAAATCGATGAACCGTTCCTGGGCGGCGGCGACATCCAACGCTTCGCTTTCGGCGACCAGCGGGCATACCCAATACACCCGAGCGCCTTCTTCCAGCTTGCGGCCGATCCCTTCCAGCACGGTCTGCATCGTACCCAGCGAATGCAGCGTGGTGCGTACTGGCAGCCGCCCCGCCGGCTTTTCGGTCAGACGGCTGACATCCATCTCACCCCACTGGGTCAGCAGCAGCGTCCGCGGAATCGGCGTCGCGGTCATGATCAAAACGTCGGTTCGTTCGCCTTTCGCCCCCAGGGTCAGCCGCTGGTTGACGCCGAACCGATGCTGTTCGTCGATCACGGCGACGGCCAGGTCGCGGTAGTCCACCGCGTCCTGGAACAGCGCATGGGTACCGACGACGATTTGCAGCGACCCATCCTTGATGCCGCGCAGGATACGAGCGCGCTCCTTCCCCTTGACCGAACCGGTCAGCAGCGCGACAGGAACCGGGCAAAGCCGCGACAGCACACGGTGATGCTGTTTGGCCAGCACCTCGGTCGGTGCCATCAGCGCCGCCTGTTTGCCGGCTTCCACCGCGCGCAGCATCGCCAGCACCGCGACCAGCGTCTTGCCGGACCCGACATCGCCTTGTAGCAGCCGCAGCATCCGGCGCGGCGACGCAAGATCGGCGTCGATCTCCCCCAGCGCCTTTTCCTGCGACGCGGTCATCGCGAAGCCGAAACGCCGCATTGCTTCGTCGCGCAGGCGGGAATCGCCGATCAGCGGTACACCGGATCGCGCGCGTACCCGGCCGCGAACCAGGGCCGTGGCGACCTGACCGGCAAGCAGTTCGTCGTATGCCAAACGGGCTCGCATCCGGCGATCCGGTGGCGCGGTGTCCGGCGCCTGGACCGTCCGGATCGCCTCGCCGAACGCCGGCCATTTTTCCCGTTTCAGCAGCGCCGGATCCTGCCATTCGGGAAGATCCGGCAGCAGCGCCAGCGCCAGCGCCAGCCCCGCCGCCACCTGCCGGGGCCACAACCCTGCGGTCAGCGGCCAGACCGGCTCGATCGCCGGAATGCGGCCAGCCTGATCCGCCGGAACAAGATGGTCTGGGTGCGCGAGGGTCAGCCGCCCGTTGAACATGTCCAGCTTGCCAGAGACGGCGATCCGGGTGCCCGGCGGGGTCTGTGCCTCCCGCGTGAAACGGAAGAACACGATTTCGGCCATCCCAGTGTCGTCCTTGACGACGATGCGCCATGGCTGGCGGGATGCGGCGGGCCGTTCGTGGCGCACCACTTCCACCGTCAACGTCGCCACCGTGCCGGACTTGGCGTCGCGGATGGAGGGTTTGGCGGTGCGGTCCAGATAGGACTCGGGCATGTGAAACAGCAAATCCACCACCCGGTCGCCGCCCGCCGCGCGCGCGATCAGCCCAGCCACGGCGGGTCCTATGCCGCGAAGACTGGTCAGGGGCGCGAAAAGTGGGGCGAGTTGTGCGGCGTTCACGGGCTGACAGCTATGCGGGGCACCGCTATATGACAACCTGCCAATGACCGAACCAGATCGAATCGTACCGGCCATGGGGTCGCATGACACCCATGATGTCCGTCGCCGCCGCCTTTTATTCCGGTCCACCCATCGCGGGACGTTCGAAAACGACCTGATGATCGGCGGCTTCGTGCGCGCCTGCGTCGCCGGCCTGACCGATACCGAACTCGATGCGCTGGAATCCGTTATGGACCTGCCTGACACCGATCTGGCCGACTGGCTGACCGGCCGCGTGCCGATCCCGCCGGACGCCGAAACGTCAATGCTCCGCCGCATGCGGGATTTCCAGATAAAATGAGCGATCCGATTAAAATATGGGGCGCGCCGGAAGGCTGGGACGCGTTTCTGCTGGCCCAGCGCCGCCGCGAGCATACCGGCAGCATCCTTCACGTCGCCCGCGACGACTCCCGCATGGCTCGGTTGGCCGAGGCGCTGGCGTTTGTCATGCCGGAAGCCGACATACTGCGGTTTCCGGCCTGGGATTGCCTGCCCTACGACCGCGTGTCGCCGAACCCGGCGTTGGTATCCGAACGCATCGCCACCCTGGCACGCCTGCTGGAAAAGCCGGCCGGGCCGCGCATCGTCTTGACCACCGTGAACGCGCTGGTGCAGCGCGTGCCGCCGCGATCGGCTTTCGCCGGGGCTAGCATGGACCTGACCGTCGATGGTCAGGTGAAACCGGAAAAACTGGCGGAATACCTGGAAGCCAATGGGTATGGCCGAGCGGGTACGGTAATGGAACCGGGCGAATATGCGATGCGCGGGGGGATTATCGACATTTTCCCGTCGGGCGAGCCCGAGCCGGTTCGCCTGGACTTGTTCGGCGACACCATCGAGTCGATCCGGGTCTTCGATCCGTCGTCCCAGCGGAGCGCCGGCAAGCGCAAATCGCTGTCGCTGCGGCCGGTGTCCGAAGTGCCGCTTGGTAAAGACTCGATCGCCCGCTTCCGCACCGGATGGCGCGACCTGTTCGGTCAGGATGCCGCCAAGGATCCGATCTATCTGTCGATTTCCGACGGCAGGCGCCATCCGGGCATGGAACACTGGGTGCCGCTGTTCCATCCCACGATGGAAAACCTGCTGGATTACCTGCCCGACGCCGCCGTCAGCCTGGACAACCAATCCTCCGAGGTTTTGGACGCTCGGCTCGAAATGATCGCCGACCACGCGCAGGCCCGGAAAGCCATTCCGCGCGACGGCGAAGTGCCGTACCGGCCGGTCCCGCCCGCGATGCTGTATCTGGATCGCGAGGGCTGGGATGAAATGCTGGCGTTCGGGCCCTTGCTGGCGTTCAGCCCGTTTGCTCAGCCGGACGGGGCGGGCGGCGTCGATGGCGGCGGGCGGCCGGGTCCGGTGTTCGCGCAGTCCGCCGCCGGACCGGGCGTCAACGTGTTCGATCAATTGCGCGGCCAGGCCGAACGCTGGAAATCGGAGGGACGGCGCGTCGTTGTCGCCGCCTGGACACGCGGCTCGCGTGAGCGGCTGACCAACCTGCTGCGGGAGCATGGGTTCAAGGACGCCGCGCAGGAAGACAATCTGGCCGCCGTTCGCCGCAAGCCCGCCGGTTCGGTGTCGCTTGTGGTGCTGGGTGTCGAACGCGGCTTCGTCGCGGAACGCATGGCGCTGGTCGGCGAGCAGGATCTGCTGGGCGAACGCATTTCGCGCCCGCCGCGCCGCCGCAAGCGGGCCGACCAATTCATTGCCGAGGCCACGGAAATCGCCGAGGGCGATCTGGTGGTGCATCAGGAATACGGGATCGGCCGGTATGACGGGCTGGCCACGCTGCACGTAACCGGCGCGCCGCACGACTGCCTGCGGCTGATCTACGACGGCGGCGAAAAACTGTTTCTGCCGGTGGAGAATATCGAGGTTCTGTCGCGCTATGGCAGCGAGCATCAGGGCGCCACGCTGGACAAGCTGGGCGGCGCCGGCTGGCAGACGCGCAAAGCCAAGATGAAGCAGCGCATCCGCGACATGGCGGGCGAACTGATTCGCATCGCGGCGTTGCGGAAAATGCGGGAGGCCGAAACCATGGCTCCCCCGGAAGGCACATGGGACGAATTCTGCGCCCGTTTCCAGTTTGTCGAAACCGAGGATCAGGCCCGCGCCATCGCCGATGTGCTGGAAGACCTGTCCGCCGGCAAGCCGATGGACCGGTTGATCTGCGGCGATGTCGGCTTCGGCAAGACCGAGGTTGCCCTGCGCGCGGCGTTTGTCGCGGCCATGTCGGGGTCTCAGGTCGCGGTGGTGGTGCCGACGACGCTGCTCGCCCGGCAGCATTTCCGCACGTTCACCGCGCGCTTTGCGGGATTGCCGATCAAGATCGGGCAGTTGTCGCGGATGGTGACCGCCAAGGATGCCAACGAGGTCCGGCGCAACCTTGCATCGGGGGAAATCAACATCGTTGTCGGCACCCACGCGCTGCTGGCGAAATCGGTCGAATTTTCCGATCTTGGATTGCTGATCGTCGATGAGGAACAGCATTTCGGCGTGGCCCACAAGGAACGCCTGAAGGCGATGAAGGCGGATGTGCATGTGCTGACGCTGACCGCCACGCCGATACCGCGCACGCTGCAACTGGCGCTGACCGGGGTGCGGGAAATGTCGGTGATCGCGACGCCGCCGGTCGACCGGCTGGCGGTGCGGACCTTCATCATGCCGTTCGATTCGGTAGTGATACGCGAGGCGCTGCAGCGCGAACGGTTTCGCGGCGGGCAGGTCTTTTGCGTGGTGCCCCGGGTCGAGGATTTGCAGCGCATGTCCGACCGGTTGAAAGAGATCGTGCCGGACGCGAGGACCGTGCAGGCGCATGGGCGGCTGGCGCCGACCGAACTGGAACGGGTGATGACCGAGTTCGGCGACGGCAAATACGATATTCTGCTGTCCACCAACATCGTGGAGAGCGGTTTGGACATGCCGGCGGTCAATACGCTGGTTATCTACCGGGCGGATATGTTCGGGCTGGGGCAGTTGTATCAGCTTCGCGGGCGGGTCGGCCGCGGCAAGCAGCGCGGATACGCGTATTTGACCTGGCCGCCCAACCACAGGCTTTCCGTCGCGGCGGAGAAACGGTTGACCGTGATGCAAACACTGGACGCGCTGGGCGCCGGGTTCACTTTGGCGTCCCACGACCTGGATATCCGGGGCGCCGGCAATCTGCTGGGCGACGAACAGTCGGGGCATATCCGCGAAGTCGGCATCGAGTTGTATCAGCAGATGCTGGAAGACGCGGTCACCGACATCCGGGCCGGCGAGGGCGTGCGGGCTGGGCAGGAACGCGACTGGACACCGAATATCTCCCTTGGGCTGCCGGTGCTGATCCCAGAGGCTTATGTCCGCGATTTGCCGGTGCGGCTAGGTCTGTACCGGCGGATCGGGGCGCTGGCGTCCGACGGTGAATCCGATGCCATGGCGGCGGAACTGGTGGACCGGTTCGGCAAACTGCCGGAAGAGGTGGAGAATCTGCTTGGCGTTGTCGCGTTGAAGCGGGCGTGCCGGGAGGCGGGAGTCGAGAAGCTGGAGGCTGGGCCCAAAGGCATGGTGATTTCGTTTCGCGGCAATGCGTTCGCCAATCCGGCCGGATTGGTACGGTGGCTGTCCGGCAAGGGCGGTTTGGTGCGGTTGCGGCCGGACCATAAGCTGGCGATCGTCCGGGAAATGGACGTGTTGACGCGGCTGAAATTCGCGCGGGATACGCTGAAGTCGCTGGACCAGATCGTACGGCAGGCGAAGGCGGCGTGATATCGCGCGGGATGCGATTTTATGTATTGCTATCGAATCGTAATCTGGCTTCCGGGGTTGCATGTGGCTTTGCATGCCAACGCCTCGGCGTTTGAAACGCCACATTGGTTGTTGCTTGCCAAGGGCTTCAATTGGGGCGAATCGAACACATACTTCTCGGCCCGCGGCGGGATGGTCGAGAGAAATGACGGGATTGAAATCCTAACCGTACGGGTTTGTATCCCGGAACGTGTTATGACAGGTTCGTTGGCCTGACGGTGAAGCCTTACAATCGGCAGGGTGGTGGCTGGATGTGGATCAACTCATGAAAATCGTGGTGACGTGCCCATCTCGTGGTTTAAACCTGTCCGAGATGGTCCAGGCCTTTCTGGCAGTACGTAACCGTCCGGTGATCCCCGCCTGGAGGCAGATTTTGGCGGGGCTATAATCCCTGTCAGGCAGCATCCCGCTGATCCAGCCTTTCCCGGACCTGGGCGAGGTTCCACGGCAGTAATTCATGGACCC
>JAJZFA010000027.1 GCA_021805565.1 Pseudomonadota bacterium | reverse complement strand
ATCATCCCCCCGAACCCCTCCCGGCCAACACTGGCCAACGGAAGAGAACACTGACGAAACGTCAGAGGGGTCCCGATTGGACGCGAAAAACACCCCTCAGGGGGTCGTTATTGCAAGCGAGTTCACAGCCTGACGGTCGTCACCCGAAACCTGCGCAATTTTAAGGTCTTCGGTGTGAACCTGTTGGACCCGTTCCAGGCGATGTGACTGGACCGCCGAAACATGCCCCGTTTTGCTCCGGTCAACTTCTATGCAGGTTGAACGAAATGGAGGGATGGCGGGGTTCCAGTGTCCGACAAAACGCTACGGACGGTTGGCAGATCGCCGTGACACGATCTCCCATATACCGACCATATTGGGATCGTTATGACAACCCCCGTTGAAAATACGCGGAAACCAAGCACCTTCTGAGCTGTGGGCCGGTGGTTCGAGTCCACCAGGGCGCGCCAATTTCAACGGGGTATCGGGTGGTTGGTTGTCGGTTTGCATAACGCCGTGGACCGCCGACGTGTCGATCGGCAACCGCGCCGCCTTCGCGCACGCGCCGATCGACGGCCGAGCGGTGACCGAGTTCGAACCGAAGGGTAAGGCCGCCGGCGAACGCCGCGAATTGTTCAACCAGATGGAGAAGGTTCCGTGGCCCGCCCCCGTGCCGGCAAGGGGTGCGCAAGGTGCCGCGGCCAAGGGCAAACGATCCGCCGGCGGAGACGATCGCACGCGCCGGGGCCAGCCCCCGCGGCTGGAAGCCAAGGCGTGGCGGCAGCTCAAGATGCTCGCCAACGAACAGGGCACGATATCCCACGATCTGCCGATCCAGGCGGTGAATTTACTGTTCGACCATGACAGCCGGCGACCATTGCGGGATAGTTGTGTTAACGGAACCTCTAAAAATCCCTCTTCCCAACCGCCGCGAACCTCGATTCAATAAGGTAACCACCCTCCGCGCCTGATGGGATTCGCGATGCACCAGCCTGGCTTCTTCGACCTCGGCCGCCGCTGCGACAGCCTCGACGCCAAGCCCGATCCGCTCGTGGCGATCAACCGTCTGGTCACTTGGGACAGCTTCCGCGACAGGTTGCGCGCGGCCCTCGAACAAGCAGGCCAGCGCAAGACGGCCGAGGCGCGCAAGTCCGCCGCCGGGCGCAAGCCGCTGGACGAGGTGCCGATGTTCAAGGTGCCGATGTTCAAGGTGCTGGTCCTGCAGTCGCTCTACAACCTCGCCGACGAGGCGGCGGAGTACCAGTTAGCCAAGCACCAAATCGTCCCGGTGAACGATTTCGTCGCGCCCACGCCAGCCAAGCACCGCCTCGATCTGGTCGGATCTATGGCCCGCGATGCGTTCGGCGTCGGAACTGGCATAAGCGGACAGACCGCGCCCGAGCACCGTACCGTCCGGCCCGGCGATGGTGACGGCATCGCCGCGTTCGAAGATGCCATCCACCGAACGGATTCCGGCGGGCAGCAGCGACCGTCCATTGGCCAGGGCACGGGCCGCGCCGGCATCGACGGTTAGCACGCCCAGCGGCGACAGCGATCCGGCGATCCAGCGTTTGCGGGCGGTGCGGCCCTCCGGCGCCGGCAGAAACCAGGTGCAGCGCGCGCCGCGTTCCAGGGCTTGCAGCGGACGCTCGATGTTGCCGATGGCGATCGCCATGGCGCAGCCGGCCTGTGTGGCGATGCGGGCGGCGACCAGTTTCGTGCGCATGCCGCCCGATGAATAGCCCGGCGGAGGTTCGCCGCCCATGTCTTCTATTTCGGGCGTCAGGGCTTCAACGACAGGGATATGGGTAGCGGCCGGGTCGCGGCGCGGGTCGGCGGTATAGAGTCCGTCTATGTCCGACAGCAGGATCAGTTGGTCGGCCTGCACCATCTCCGCGACGCGGGCGGCCAGGCGATCGTTGTCGCCGAAGCGGATTTCGGCGGTGGCCACCGTGTCGTTTTCGTTGATCACCGGGACGCAGTGCAGCGCCAGCAGCGTGTTCAGGGTTTCCCTGGCATTGAGATAGCGGCGGCGGTCTTCGGTATCTTCCAGCGTCAGCAGCAACTGTGCGGCTGTCAGGTCGCGGGCGGACAGCGCCTGGCTCCACGCTTGGGCGAGCCGGATCTGGCCGACGGCGGCGGCGGCCTGTTTTTCTTCGAGTCTCAGGCGCTTCTGGGTCAAACCGAGCGTTCGGCGCGCCAGTGCGATGGCGCCGGAGGACACCACGATCACGTCGGTGCCGCGCGCCCGCAGTGCCTGGATATCGGCGGCAACGCTGTCCAGCCAGGCGGTGCGGGGCGCGGCCTCATTCTGGTCCACCACCAGGGCGCTGCCGATCTTCACGACGATCCGCTGCGCCCCGGTCAGGGACGGGATCACGCCGCTTGCTCCTGCCTCGTGGCGTGAATGGTGTTTTGAAGGGCGCGCAGAACGTCCGGAACGCCCTGGCCGGTGACGCCGGACAGCAGATAGACCGGGTGGCCCGACGCCTTGCGCAACGCCGCCATGCGGGACGACGTTTCGCGCGGGGTCATCGCATCGGATTTGTTCAGGCCGATGATTTCGGGCTTGTCCGCCAGACCGCCGCCATAGGCGGACATCTCGCCGCGCACCGTGCGCCAGGTTTTCACCACGTCTCCGGCGGCGCCATCGATCAGATGAAGCAGGACGGCGCAGCGTTCCACATGCCCGAGAAACCGGTCCCCGAGGCCGGCGCCTTCATGCGCGCCCTCGATCAGGCCAGGGATGTCGGCCAGCACGAATTCCTCGGAATTGGACAGCCGGATGACGCCGAGTTGCGGGTGCAGCGTGGTGAACGGGTAGTCGGCGATCTTCGGCTTGGCGGCGGACACGACCGACAGAAAGGTGGATTTGCCGGCATTGGGCAGGCCGACCAGCCCGGCATCGGCGATCAGCTTCAGGCGCAGCCAAACCCAGCGTTCCTCGCCCGGCCAACCCTTGGTCACCTTGCGGGGCGCGCGATTGGTCGAGGTCTTGAAGTGCGCGTTGCCGAACCCGCCATCGCCGCCGCGCAGCAGGGTCAGTTGCTGGCCTGCGGTGTCCATATCGGCAAGCATCGTTTCCTGGTCATCGGCGAAAATCTGCGTGCCGATCGGCACGGTGACGACAATATCGTGCGCGCCCGCGCCGGTGCGATCCGAACCCGCCCCGTTACCGCCCTTGGGTGCGCGGAAGTGCTGGGTGTAGCGAAAATCGATCAGCGTATTGAGGTTGTGTTCGGCAACGAAGATAATATCGCCGCCTTTCCCGCCGTTACCGCCGTCCGGTCCGCCGAATTCGATGTATTTTTCCCGGCGGAACGCGATCACGCCGTCTCCGCCGTCGCCGGAGCGCAGATAGATCTTGGCCTGATCGAGAAATTTCATGACATGTCACCAAAACAGAACGGGGGCCGGCATGGACACCGACCCCCGCGCAGGCATGATATGGGGGCGGTGCTACTCGGCGGCGAGGGCAACCGGCTCCACCGAGATATGCACCTTGCCTTCCGACCGGCGGGTAAACTTCACCTTGCCGTCGATCAGCGCAAAAATAGTGTGATCGCGCCCGAGGCCGACATTGGTGCCGGGATACCATTTGGTGCCGCGCTGGCGCACCAGGATATTGCCGGCGATGACGGCTTCGCCGCCGAACTTCTTAATGCCGAGGCGGCGACCTTCGGTGTCGCGGCCGTTGCGGGACGACCCGCCTGCTTTTTTATGGGCCATGGCGGTTTACTCCTGCGTTGCTTCGGCGGTTTCGGTGGCTTCGGCTTCCGCCGCCGCGGGGGCGGTGTAAGTCTGGCCGTTGGCGCTGATACCGCCGATGCGCAGCACGGTGACGTGCTGGCGATGGCCGTTGCGGCGGCGGCTGTTCTGACGGCGGCGCTTCTTGAAGATGATGACCTTGTCGAGCCGGTCTTGCGCGATAACGGTGGCGGTCACAGACGCATCGGCGACAATCGGGGATCCGATGGTCAGGTTGCCATCGACGCCGACAGCGAGGACGTCGGTGAAGGTAACGATGCCGCCGGCCTCGGCGTCCAGTTTTTCGACTTTCAGCAGCGCGTTGGGTGTAACGCGATACTGCTTTCCGCCGGTGCGGATGACAGCGAACATTGGATAAAACTTTCCAGACACTACAAATAGGCCGCTCGGCGTTGCATCGCCCTGGCGACCCGAAGCGCGGGTTATAGCCGCACGCGGCCTGGTGTCAACTCGGAAAGGCGGCCAATATCTCAAGCCCGTCAGCAACTTGCCTGTGTCATCGAATCCGCCGGGAGACCGCGTGCGGCTGGGAAGCATCGATGACGGCGTGGTCGCGATCGCAGGATGCCCCACCCATTTCTTTCGGCCGTGTATTCTTTCGCCGTCATCCCGCCACGCGGCCTGTGCAGGCGGGCGAGGGACGGCTATAGGACGCCTGTCATGAAACCTCCCCACAGCGGCCGCCCCGGCGGATCTTCACGCCCCCCTTCCGATCGCGGTCCGTATCGCGGCCCTGCCGGCCACACGTCCCGGCCGCCTGGTCAAGGCAGCGGAGGCCCCGGCGGAACCGGCAAACGAACTGACGTTCGGCCGTCCGGTTACACCCCGAAAGCGGGCGACACGGTTTATCGCGACCAGCCAAAGCCCCGGCACGACAACCAGCGGCACGACAATCCGCGGCACGACAATCCCCGGCCTGGTGGCAAACCCGCGACCCATGGTGCCGCCCCGCGCGGCGACTTCCAGCCGCAGCCGCAGCGCGACGTGGCGGCTCACCGGCCACGCGAGCATGATTTGCCGCGCGTTACGGCGGATTCGCCCAAAGGGACGCTGTGGCTGTACGGCTATCATGCCGTGGCCGCCGCGCTGGCGAACCCGGCGCGCAGGCTGCGCCGCCTGCTGCTGACCGAAGAAGCCGAGGCCGGGCTGGCCAAACAGCTTCCGCCGCCCTGGGCCGTGTCCCCCGAACGCGCCGACCGGACCCGTCTCGACACGCTGCTCGGGCGCGATATCGTGCATCAGGGTGTCGCCTTGCTGGCCGACCCGTTGGCTCCGCCGAGCCTGCAATCGGTGCTGGACAAGCCGGGCGCGATTATCGTGCTGGATCAGGTCACCGATCCTCGCAACGTCGGCGCGATCATGCGATCCGCCGCCGCGTTCGGCGCCGCCGCCGTGATTACGCAGGACCGCAACGCGCCGGAGGAAACCGGCGGTCTGGCCAAGGCCGCGTCGGGTGCGCTGGAGAAACTGCCGCTGCTGCGCGCGGTCAACATCGCCCGTACCATCATTGCGCTGAAGGCGGCGAATGTCTGGTGCATCGGGCTGGACGCATCCGGCAAACCGCTGTCCGGCCCTGCCTTCGCCGGCCGGCGCGTGGCGCTGGTGCTGGGGTCCGAAGGCGACGGCCTGCGCCGCTTAACGCGCGAAACCTGCGACGAACTCGCCGGGCTGACGATCGCGGGGGCGATCGAGAGTTTGAACGTATCCGCCGCCGCGTCGGTGGCGTTGTACGAACTGTCCCGGCGCTGACGGGGAGCGGGGCGGTTTTTGACGGATCGGCGCTTGTCGGGATGGGCAGTGTGGTTACGCTGTCGGAAAATTTTACAGACTGAGTGGCGGGCCAGAACGACGTTTTCGTAACCGTTTGATATAATGTCGGAAATTATTCTGGCACGGTTTGTGCTCTCTGTTTTGGTCGATGACAGGATATAGGTATTAAAATGGGAATTTTGGTGCGTATAAGCGATTGCGATCATGTTCCGGCGGCGACGAACCCGGTCTCGGTATCCCCGGTGTCGGTATCCAACATATCGCTTCTCGGTGTTACCGCCTTGGCGTGTTTGTTCGGGTTACCGTCGCCGGCGCACGCCGCATTCATTCCGCCGGCAGGCGTTGCCGATTATCGGCTGATCTTCGCTACCTCCGGCACGACCGCGGCTGCGTCGTCGGCGATTGGTACCTATAACACATTCGCCACAACTCAGGCGGCGCTGGATACAAGCCTGCCAAGCACGATCTGGACGGCGGTAGCGAGCACGGACACCGTGTCGGCGATAAACAACATCGCTTGCACGCCAGGTTGCTCCAACGTCCCGATCTATTTGGTTTCCGGAACCGAAGTCGCCGCATCGAGCACCGCCTTGTTCACTGCGGCAACGACCTCCTTATTGAGTGGCATTAACCAGGATCAGTTTGGTAATGCATTGGTTGGAAGATCGCTTACCTCGAATTATGTCTGGACTGGATCAACCTCGGCCGGTGCGCGGAACATTCAAACGATTGGCGCGACGGTATTCGACGCGACCTTGGGATCTCCGGCAACCACGTCCGGATATGGTTCTGTCGGTCAGGTAAATGGTACGGCCATCGATTTCGGGTCTGTTTCTCCGCAACTATCATCGGCCCGTATCTACGCGATCAGCGGCGTTATTTCCGCCGGTCAACCCGTTCCCGAACCGGTCAGTGCGTCGCTGCTGACGTTCGGCGCGATTGTAACCGGATGGATCGGCCGGCGACGCGGCGGGCGGAAACCGGGCGTGGCCGTATAACGCGATCCGCGGCAGAATGCGGCGTTGTGAGTCGGCTATGGGTGTCGCATAGCCGTATTATTGGATTGTGTCTTTGTTGCTCAGCGGCATGAACGTCACCGGCCCCATCCGCCGGATCGCGCGGATGAACCCCACGGGCGTCGCGGTCATCAGGGCCGATGGCAGCAGCGTTTCATACCGTGCGTTGGACCGGACGATCGCTGTAGCCGCGCATGGCCTAGCCGTCGTGGGTATTGCCGCGGGCCAGACGGCCGGGCTTGGCATCACGGGACCCGACGAATTTCCCGGACTGATCGTTGCCCTGGCGCTCGCTCGGATCGGCGTCGCGTCAGCCGATCTGGCGCTGCCCGCCGAATCTATGGATGTTTGTATCGTCGAAACCGGAGGGGTCGCGAAACCGGGCGTTCGGTGTGTGCCGATCGAAGCCATTTATGGCGGCGTGTCCGCTGACGATACCGATACGCCAGACGCGGTCGGCGGGCCGGGGGTGTTCCGTATCTTCGCGTCGTCCGGCACCACCGGCACACCGCATTTTTCGGCCATCAGCCACGACATGATGGCAAGCCGGGTCGCCGATAGCTGGCTGGCGATCGGCCAGTTGGAGCCTGTGCAGATTTGCGCCGCCGGGATGGGCATTACCTGGGGCTGCACGCGCGTCCTGCGCACGTTCTGGAGCGGCGGCACGCTTGTGTTAACCAACCCCGCCGAAGCGGTGATGACGATCAAACGGCACCGGGTTGGCGCTTTGTCGATCGCCCCGGTTTCCTTGCGGCAGGTTCTCGCCACGATGCCGGCCGGCGCGGCGCGTCCGCCGTCTTTGCAACTGATCGAAGTCAGCGGCAGCGCCCTGCCGCCGCAACTGGGTGCCGCCGTCCGGCAACGCCTGTGCAACACGATCTTCTCGCATTTCGGCGCGACGGAGGCCGGCGGCATCGCGTCCGGGCCAGTGTCCGCCATGTCCCAGATTCCCGGCGCGGTGGGTTACGTTCATGCGGGGATACAGGTTCAGGCCGTGGATTCCGATGACCGGCCATTGCCGCCCGGCACCGATGGTATCCTGAGGATGCGCGGTGCCAACGTTATCGGCGGCTATCTTGGCGATCCGGTGGCGTCGGAGACGGTTTTCCGGGACGGCTGGTTCTATTGCGGGGACATCGGTTCGGTGTCGGCCGACGGATTGCTGACCGTGTCCGGGCGAGCGAGCGACTTTATCAATGCGGGCGGTATCAAACTCAGCCCGAACATCGTGGAAGACGTGCTGCTTGCCGTGCCGCCCGTCACCGACGCGGCGGCATTCGGGGTGCCGGACCGGATGGGCGTCGTGCAGATATGGGCGGCGATCGTGGCCCCAAGACCGGTTGACGCATCCGTGCTGCATGGTGTTTGCCAGCAGGTGCTGGGGCAAAAGGCGCCCGCCTTCATCATCCAGATCAACCAGATTCCGCGCAATCCAAATGGGAAAGTGCAACGCGACGCACTGATCGCGTTCGCGACGGAGCGCCGACCCTGACAAGCTGATAAACAACCGTCGTGTTGACAGTTCTATCAATTAAGATTGCCTAAATTATCGCGGGCGTCCGGTGAAAATGCTCTATAAATCGATGTGCTAATTTCTATTACAGATTAGCATCTGTATCCGATCGTGATTCCCTTTGTTGCAGTCAACGGATTTTAGATTACTGCCGCCAAAATGAGCTATCCTAATGTGTAATTGGAGACTTTTGCCGCGCGGTTGTCTGTAGCTATTCCAATGAGATTTTTGCTTGAAATGGCAGACTGCATCGCTGATCAGATTCAAATCATGCACACCAAATTTCCCCCGGAAGCCCGCAAAATTCCTCGCGTTTAGCGAGGCAGGCGCTCAGTTAACCGTGCAGCAGCGATGTTGAGAATACATTTTGTCAGTAGAGATTACGTATCCGCCAAAGCGAATCATCGTATCGAAATGTGACATGATTATCTGTTCGGAATTGAATGCCGCCATCGGCAATTTCAACATGAAATTCCTACGTGTTGCCAGAGCGCATCCAAAATCCGCCGTTCGTCCGTCGGCCAGCCTCGGCCTCGGGAGCGCATCAAGTGCGGCACCGTCGGGTCAAACCATGAAATCCAAACCGACCCGCTAGTGCCTTGCGTCAACCACTTTGACTGTTAGCTGTGTCGGGGAAGCAAGGCACTAGCTTTTTGTTTTCAGTGGCCTTCCGGTCCCATTGCCTTGGCGCAAGCTGCGCCAAATCATCGGGGCAGGATACTACCCTGCGCACAGGTTTTCCACCATCCCACCAAATCCGTGCTAAGGTGCCAGCCGGCGGAACCGGACCCCAGAGTGCGGATCGCCAGACATGGCTGCCATCAGGGAGGCAGACGATGAACGCGCCAGTTGGGTTCGACCCGTACGAAGACGCCTATTCCACGCCGATCGGCCGGATCGACGTGAGCAATCCGCTGCTCTATCAGAACGATACATGGAGACCGTATTTTGACCGTTTGCGCCGGGAAGACCCGGTGCATTGGTGTGACAGCGGCATATACGGCCGATATTGGTCGGTGACTCGGTATCGCGACATCATGGCGGTGGATATCAACCATACCGCGTTTTCATCCGACGCAACGATGGGCGGCGTCGTGCTGCGGGACGTTCCGCTGGATTCCCGGCGGCCGAGTTTCATCTCGATGGACCCGCCCAAACACGATGAGCAGCGCAAGATCGTCGCACCGATCGTCGCGCCGATGAATTTGGCTAACCTTTCCGGCACCATTCGGGAACGCGCGGGCCGCATTCTGGACGATCTTCCGCGCGGCGAGACGTTCGATTGGGTGGATCGGGTTTCAGTGGAACTGACCACGCAAATGCTGACGACGCTCTTCGATTTTCCGTTCGAAGACCGGCGCAAGCTGACTTATTGGTCCAACGTGGCAACGATGAATACGCGGGCCGGCACCGAGATCGATTCTGAATCAAAACGCAACGCGGAACTCGACAAGGCGCTGACTTACTTTACCGCGCTGTGGAACGAACGCGCCAGGCAGCCGGCACGGCCGGACCTGATTTCGATGCTGGCGCACGGCGAAGCCACGCGCGACCTTCCGTCCCGCCCGCATGAATTCATGGGCAATCTGATCCTGTTGATCGTCGGCGGCAACGACACCACGCGAAACTCCATTTCTGGCAGTGTATTGGCGCTGAATCGGTTCCCCGCCGAATACCGGAAGCTGCTGGCAAATCCGGCACTGGTAACCAGCATGGTGCCGGAAGTCATCCGCTGGCAGACACCGGTGATCCATATGCGGCGCACCGCGCTGGCGGATACCGAACTCGCCGGCAAGACGATCCGGCGGGGCGACAAAGTGGCGATGTGGTATCTGTCTGGCAATCGCGACGAAGGCGCGATCGATCGGGCCGACGATTTCATCATCGACCGGGCGCGCCCGCGCCAGCATCTGTCGTTCGGGTTCGGCATCCATCGCTGCGTCGGCAACCGGCTGGCGGAAATGCAACTGACGATCTTGTGGGAAGAAATCCTCAAGCGGAATTTCCCGCCGATCGAGGTGGTTGGCGAACCGGAGCGGGGATATTCCAACGTGCTGCGATCGATCGGTTCGTTGCCGGTGCGGATTCCGGCCTAACACAACGGGAGGTGCCGGTGTCTATTCCATATTACGATTGTATCGCCCATCACGCCCTGCGGCGGCCCGAGTCCCTGGCGGCGACGGATTTGGCCAGCGGGCAACATTACACTTACGCGGCGTTCGACGCTCGCGTTTCGCATATGGCGGGCTGGTTTCAGGGCCGAACCGGGATCGGGTCCGGCGACCGGATCGCGGTGCTGGCGCCCAACACCGTGGATACGTTCGCGGTACAGTTCGCCTGCGGCCGTATTGGGGCGATTTTCGTGCCGCTGAACTGGCGGCTGGCAAACGCCGAATTGCGCGCCATCCTGGCGGACTGCGCCCCGTCGGCGATGGTGTTCGATCCGGAATTCGCCGCCCGGGCAATGGAACTGTCGCGGGACGCGGGGATCGAACACACCGTGTCGTTCGACGAAGTCGCCAAGGGTGGACCGGACCGGCCCCGGCCGGTGCCCGCGACGCTGGACGATATTTCGACCATTCTTTACACATCCGGTACGACAGGGCGTCCGAAGGGAGCGATCGTTACGCATGGGATGAACTTCTGGAACACCGTCCACAGCATGCAACTGGCTGGCGTCACGCGGTCCACGGTGTTTTTGGGAATATTGCCGCTATTTCATACCGGTGGCCTGAATGTCTTCGCGTATCCCACGTTTCAGGCCGGCGGTTCGGTAGCCATCATGCGTAGCTTCGACCCTGGGGAGGCGTTGCGGCTGATCGGCGATCCTGGAATCGGAGTCACGCATCTGTTCGGCGTACCGGCAAACTATCAGTTCATGGCGCAGCACCCACGGTTCGCGGAAACCAGCATGAGCGGCCTGGTCTTCGCCGGGGTGGGTGGCGCCCCGACGCCGGATGCCATCCTGCAAACCTGGCAGGCCAGGGGGGCGGTGCTGCAACAGGGCTATGGCATGACGGAAACCAGCCCGCTGGTTCTGGTGCTGGATCGCGAGGATGCGGTACGGAAGGCAGGGTCCGCCGGCAAACCCGTGCTGAACATGGAAATGCGCGTGGTGGGCGACGACGGGGCGGATGCGCCGTCCGGCACGATCGGCGAATTGTGGGTAAAGGGACCGAACATCGCGAAAGGCTACTGGAAGCAGCCGGAAGCAACCGCCGCGGCCTTCACCGATGGCTGGCTGCATACCGGCGACGCCGCCGTGGTGGACGCGGACGGCTTCTATTTTATCGTCGATCGGTGGAAGGATATGTATATTTCCGGCGGCGAGAACGTTTATCCGGCCGAGGTCGAGAATGTGCTGTACGAACATAAATCGATCGCCGAAGCCTCGGTGATCGGCATCGCGGATGCGCGGTGGGGGCAGGTCGGGCGGGCGGTCGTTGTTGCAAAGCCTGGCAGCACCGTGACCGAAGACGATATTGTCGCGCACTGCGCTGCCAATCTGGCGCGATATAAGCTTCCCCACTCGGTTGTGTTTATCGACGCCCTGCCGCGCAACGCGACGGGAAAGGTGCATAAGCCGACATTGCGGGCTCGGTACGGGGACGTTTAACCGCGCATTCCCAGCCGGATCGAGGCGATCCTGGCGCCGTCGGCCATGGCGCGCAGTTTCGCCCAAACCACGTCTTCCGCCACCCGCCCCCGGCCGGCGGAGCTGTCGAACCCGCAATCGGTCCCGGCCAGGACGCGAACCGGGTCGCCAATGACCTGGGCGACGCGCTCCAACCGGTCCGCGACCACTTCGGGGTGTTCGACGAAATTGGTGAGCGGATCGATCACCCCGGCAATGACCACCTGGCCATCGTCCATCGGCAGGTTTTTCAGGCACCGGTATTCGTGCGCGTGCCGGGGATTGGCGAACGGCAACACCCACCCGCCGACCTTGGCCTGTGCGATGGTGGGAAGGATGTCCTGCAAATCGACATCGCAATCGTGCGGCGCCTCATAGTTTCCCCAGCAGGCGTGGATACGGACGCGGTCGCGCGGAATAGTCTCCAACGCTTCATTGATCGTCCCTACGACCCGTTCGGCGAAGTCGAGGAAATCACCGAGCGGACGGTCCTGGAAGGAGACATGACGCTCCAGGGCGAGATCGGGCGCGTCGATCTGCAACAGAAATCCGGCGCCCACGATTGCCTCGTATTCCACCCGCAGCGCCTGGCCCAGGGCGTGGAGATAGGCGTTTTCCGTGTCGTAATGCTCGTTTAGCAGGGCGGCGGCGATGATGCCGGGCGATGGCGCGGTCATGAACGCCTCGGCGAATCCGCCTTCGGCTTCAGCCAGGGCCGCCAGGAAATCGTCGCACTCGGCTTTTATCAGGGCGGGGTCCAGATAGGTCACCGCGCCGATCGCCTTGGGTAGTCCGCCCCGAGCGCTGACGGATGGCCGTGTTCCTTCCTGATCCGCCGTCCAGGCGCGAAAGCCCGGATATTTCGCGATATCGGCCATCGGGCGGCGGTTCCAGCTTCCGCCGAAGCCGCTCATGCGGCGGCGGACGTACAGGAAAAACGCCTCGCGCTGCTGTTCCCCGTTATTGCCGATATCGATCCCGGCGCCGATCTGCTGGGCCACCACATGGCGGGTCGCCTGTTTTCCGGCCGCATCCAGCGCGGCTTCGTCGATTGCCGCCCCATCCGCTCGTCTGGAATACAGTCCGGTCAGGGCGGCCGGTCGCGGCAGGCTGCCGGTATGGGTGATTAAAATGCGGTTCGCGCTATTCAGCACCGGGCGGTTTCCTTGTTCATACCGGCGTCCCAGGGCAGTGGGGCAGGTTGCCTTGGCCACCTGTCCAATCTTTAAGTTCGCGCATCGCCTGCGATGCAGCACTATACTATTCTGTGAGATTTTATACGGGTGTGATCGCTCGTTGTGCAGGGCGCGTATAGGAACGTAAACAGAAAGGAACCACAATGAATATCGTCCGGCGGCGTGGCTGGGAAGTGACGGATCGGCGGGTGACGCCGGAACATATTGCTTTGAACCGCCGGGCGTTGATCGGAGGCGCGGCGGCGCTATCCATTCTGCCGGCCCTTGCCGCGCGCGCCGACATTCCGGTCAATCCGGCGTTCACGCCGGGGCGTGCGGTGACCGGCGAAAAAGATGCCACGACTTACAACAATTATTATGAGTTCAGCGAAAGCAAGAACCTGTGGCGCGACGCGCAGGTCTTGAAGCAGCGCCCGTGGACGATCGAACTGGGCGGCATGGTCAAGCAGCCGCGCACGATCGGCATCGACGACCTGTTGAAGCAGGTATCGCTGGAGGAGCGCATTTATCGCCACCGGTGCGTAGAGGCATGGGCGATGACGGTACCCTGGACGGGTTTTCCGCTTTCCCAGCTTCTGAAAATCGCCGAACCGCTCGGATCCGCGAAATTCGTCGTATTCGAGACCACACAGGATAAAGTGATGCCCGGCCTGAGCGCGCCGTTTTATCCCTGGCCTTATGTGGAAGGCGTGACGATCGAGGAAGCAGCCAACGACCTTGCGTTCATCTCGACAGGGATGTACGGAAAGCCGTTGCCTCCGCAGAACGGTGGGCCGTTGCGGCTGACTTTGCCATGGAAATACGGCTTTAAATCGGCCAAGGCGATCGTCAAGATCACGTTCGCGGATAAGCGTCCGGCAACCTTCTGGGAAGCGATCGGGCCGTCCGAATATGGGTTCTGGGCCAACGTAAATCCCGCCGTTCCGCATCCGCGCTGGAGCCAGGCGACGGAACGGCTGCTGGGCAGCAATGAAAGGGTGCCCACGCAAATTTTTAATGGCTATGCCGATCAGGTAGCGGCGCTATACTCCAACCAGAAGAATGAAAAGCTGTTCATGTGATTGCACAACGTGCCCTGGCCGTGCTCTCCGCCATCCTTTTGGTAGCCGCCGTCGGAATTGCGACGTTCGGCCCGGAGAGCATATCGCTCGGGCGCGCCCTTGAACTGCTGAACCGCGACATGGCGGACAACCTGCCCGCCTGGTCGGGACGGGTGTTGGGAAACTGGGTTTGGACCGCGATGATCCAGCCCCTGCTGGTGCGGCCTGCCTGGCTGGTGCCGGCATCGGCGGGAATCGTTTGTGTCGGTCTGTCGATGTCGTTATCCTACCGTAAGACCACGCACCCGTCCCGCCGGCGCGGGTAAGCTTCGGGTTTTAGGGAGGCGGAACGATGGTTCGGTGGCGCCGCGCGTCGATCGTTGTCACTGTAGCCGTGGTTTTGGCGGTTGTCGCCGTTATCGCCTTCCGCTCCGCCATTACCGGCTTGTCCAGCGCTCGAAACGAACCCCCCAAAGCTGAAATCGCCGTGGCCACGTGGCTGCTTCGGCAAAGTGTGCCAGCGGTGGATCGGGTACGGGTCGATCCGTTGGGCAGCGATCCGGCCGATATCGCGGCGGGCCGCGATGTGTTCCGGCAAAAATGCGAAATCTGTCACGGCTATGACGGGGGCGGAAAAACCGAGATCGGCGCGGGCGTTTACCCACGGCCACCGGCCCTGCGCGCCATGAACATCCAGGCGCTGACCGACGGCGAAATGTTCTATCACATCCGCAACGGCATCCGGAACACGGCCATGCCGGCCTGGCCGATGCCCGATACCGCGGTTTGGCAGGTTGTGGCCTATCTGAGGCATTTACCGGCAACCGCGCCGCCAACCGACGATTCAGGGCCGGCCGATCCGGTGAAATCCAGCGAAACCGCACACTATGTTGGGTCCGAAGCCTGCCAGTCATGCCATACCGCGATTTACGACCGCTGGAAAAAAACCCGCATGGCGAACGTCGTGCTCGATCCGAAAACGCATCCTGAAGCGATTACCCCGGATCTGAGCAAGCCCGATCCGTTAGTGACATTCGGCAAGGACGATATCGCGTTCGTCTATGGCAGCAAATGGAAGCAGCGCTACTTTACAAAAGTGGGCGACGATTATTTCCCGCTGCCGGCACAGTGGGACGTGACGCATAAAATCTGGCGGAAATACTTTGTCCCCAACAATGCGGACTGGTGGGCGCCGCTATACCCGCCGGACAACGCCAAACGGCCGACCGGGCCGCTGTGCGACGGGTGCCATTCGGTCGATTACAACATCGACACGAAAACCGTCGCGGAATGGAACGTCGGCTGCGAACGCTGTCACGGGCCGGGCAGCGCGCATGTCGCAAATCCGGTGCGGCGGACGATCTTGAATCCCGCGCGGTTCGGCTATGTGAACGCGAGCGACACCTGCATCCAGTGCCATTCGCAAGGCCAGCCGCCGGCAAATCCGATCGGCGGAAAATACTACGATTGGCCGGTCGGCTATCACGTCGGACTCAACCTTCGCGATTTCTGGAAGCTGGAGGAACATAAACTCGGCGAGACGACTTTTACCCATTTCGCCGATGGCACCGGGCACAAGAACCGCATGCAGGGCAACGATTTCGTTGGCAGCCTGATGTATAATCGTGGCGTCACCTGTTTCAGTTGCCACGACCCGCATGGATCGGACAACGAGGCGATGCTGCGGGCGCCGGTGAACGAGGTTTGCCTGACCTGCCATGGGCCGAACACGCAAAATGGGCCGCATGCGGCGACCATCGAGCAGCATACGCATCACGCCGCCGGCAGCACCGGTAGTCAGTGCGTTTCCTGTCACATGCCGAAGATCGAGCAAACGATCGCCGATGTTAATGTCAGCAGCCATACGTTTCGTTTCGTTTATCCGGACCGGACCGATAGCCTGAAAATCCCGAACGCCTGCAACGTGTGTCACACGGATAAATCCACGGCCTGGGCGACGGATGCACTCATGCACTGGACGGATCGTTCGCCGTGGCGGATCGGCGAGTAACGCCAGGGGCCGGGCTGGCGGGCAACGCGTACGAAACCGGGACGATGCCAACGGCGCTGCTTGATGACCGTCGATACAGGGCGCACCAGGTGGCCCTTTCCGAAGACCTGCCGGCCGGTTACGGTATAGCGGTGGCACCGCGCCGAACCTACGGCGTGACACCCGCACAAGGAGAAAAACCATGTCTGCATCGTTGCCGGTCGTTGCCCAGAAAGCGCCTTACAAAATCGACGTAGAGGCGGGAAAATCGTATTGGTGGTGCGCCTGCGGCCAAAGCGCCAAGCAGCCATTTTGCGACGGGTCGCATAAGGGATCGGCGTTCTCCCCTGTGAAATTCGATGCGGCGGAAGCGGGCGCGGTATGGTTCTGCGGGTGCCGGGCCACCGCCAATGCGCCGCGCTGCGACGGATCGCACAAAACCCTGCCGTAGTAACCGGCATCCTACGGGTCAGGCGATAACAGGCCGGCGGCCGTGGCCGGAATACAAAGCGATTCTATGGAGTTGGCGAATGACCCGGACGGAACTGACCGAGAAAATCCTGGATATCAAGCGGGAGAAGGACTGGAACTGGGCGTATATCTGCGGCGAGATCGGCGGCATGTCGGAGGTTCTGGTCGTCGGTGCGCTGTTAGGCCAAATGAAACTGGTGAAGCCGCTGGCCAGGAAGGCCGCCGCCCTGTTCGGATTGAGCATCGCCGAGGAGCGGATGTTGAACGAGGTGCCGTATCGCGGGTCCCCCATGCCTCCAACCGATCCGTTGCTTTACCGCTTTTATGAGATGGCGATGGTCAATGGCCCCGCGTGGAAAGCCTTGATCGAGGAGGAATTCGGCGACGGCATCATGTCGGCCATCGACTTCGATATGCGCATCGAACGCGAGGCACATCCCAAGGGCGACCGGGTGAAGCTGACGATGTCGGGGAAGTTCCTGCCGTATAAATATTACGGTAACGAGCAGGGTATTCCCGAAGCCGGCTATAAAGAAGACTGAACCGTCGGCGATCCCAGGCGGCGGCGCCAGAACCAGGACGGTCGCCGCCCCCCCGTCAGGCGATGCTTTTCGACGCCATCTCGAACGTATTGCGCGACAAACCCGGCAGATCGAGAATGCGTTGAAGCTGGGCCTTCATAAGCGTTTGGCGGCCGGCATCGAACCGCCGCCACTGGCCCAGCGGCGACACCATGCGCGCCGCCAACTGACCATTGGCCGGATCGAGTTGAAGGATAGTATCCCCATACAGCCGGTACCCCGATCCCGACGCGTCGTGGAACCGCACCTGATTGCTCGCGAAACTACCCATCAGCGACCGTATCCGGTTCGGATTGCGTACATCGAAGTCCGGATGCGACTTCAGCGCTTCCACCGAAGGCACCGTACCGGGCAGCGGCGACAGCGCCTGGATCGCGAACCACTTGTCCAGCACAAGCGGATCGCCGCGCCACGCGCTATAGAACGCCGCCAGGGCATCGAGCCGTTCGGGACAATCCACGCCCGACAGGATACCGAGTGCGGCCAGGACGTCGGTCATGTTTCCGCCGGCATCGAACTGCGCCTTCGCCAGTTCCACCGCCGGCCGGTCGCCCGCCGCGACAAGATACGCAAGGCACGTGTTCCGCAACGAACGACGCCCGATCGCCGGCCCGTCGATCGTGTAGCCGCCGGTATCCGTCAAACCGTCGTACGTCGCGCGCAGCGTTTCGCCAAGGGCCACGCCGATCGCCCGGCGCGCGAAATCGCGGGCGGTGTGGATGGCATCGGCATCCACAACCTCCATTTTGTCGGCAAGGGTCGCCTCCCCCGGAAGTGCCAGGGCTTCCGCCGCGAACGCCGGTTCCTGCCGAAGCGTGGACGCCATCGCCTCGATCAGCGCCGGGTCCACCGCCGGTTCCTCGCCAGACTGGATAGCGGCGACCATGTCCAGCAGCACCGTGGCGGCAAACTGCTGGCCGGAGTCCCAGCGCACGAACGGGTCCGTGTCGTGCGCCGCGAGAAAGCGCAACCGGTCCGGGGTTAAACCGGTTAGCTTCACCGGGGCGGAGAAATCCCGCAGCAGCGACGGCACCGGCGCGCTGGCGACATCGACGAACTCGAAATGGTTCTCGGTTTCCGTGGCCAGCAAAATCCGCGTGCCGGGCACTGGATACGGCTCGCCATCCAGCCGGGTGGCAAGTTCCTGTCCATTGCCGTCCAACAATCCGATCGCGACCGGAATAACCACCGGATACTTATCGGGCTGTCCTGGGGTCGGTTTGGTGGACTGCCGGAGGGTAAGCGAATAACGCTTCGTAGCCGGATCGTACGCGTCCCGCACCGATACCTCGGGCGTGCCGGCCTGATGATACCAAAGCCTGAAACTGTTCAGATCGACGCCGGACGCATCCTGCATCGCCCGCACAAAATCGTCGATCGTGACCGCGTGGTTGTCGTGACGCGCGAAATACAGATCCATCCCCCGGCGGAAAGCGGTCCGGCCGATGATGGTGGCCATCATGCGGATGACCTCGGCCCCTTTGTTGTAGATCGTCGCGGTATAGAAATTGTCGATCGCGAGGTAACTCGCCGGCTGGACCGGGTGCGCGAGCGGCCCGTTATCCTCGCGGAACTGCGCCGCCCGCAGCCCCCTGACATCGCCGATGCGTTTCACCGCTCGGCTGGCCTGGTCGGCGGAGAATTCCTGGTCGCGATAGACCGTCAGCCCTTCCTTCAGCGAAAGCTGAAACCAGTCCCGGCAAGTAACCCGGTTGCCGGTCCAGTTATGGAAGTATTCATGGGCGATAACCGTTTCGATACCCTGATAGTCGGTATCGGTCGCGGTTTCCGGGCGCGCCAGAACGTATTTCGTATTGAAAACATTCAGGCCCTTGTTTTCCATCGCCCCCATATTGAAATCGGACACGGCGGCGATGTTGAAAACGTCCAGATCGTATTCCAGCCCGAAAACTTCCTCATCCCAAGCCATGGATTTTTTCAGCGACCGCATGGCGTGGGCGCACCGGTCCTCATCGCCGCGGCGCACGTAAATCCCCAGCGCGACGGATCGGCCGGAGCGTGTGACAAAACTATCTTTGACCGAAACAAGATCGCCCGCCACCAGCGCGAACAAATAGCAAGGCTTGGGATGGGGATCGGTCCACGTCACCGAACGCCGTCCGCCGCCCAGATCGATCTCCGCACCCGGATTGCCGTTCGACAGCATCACCGGGCAAGACCCAACAAGGGTTGTCGTATAACGCGACATCGTATCCGGGCGGTCGGGGAAGTAGGTGATCCGGCGGAAACCCTGAGCCTCGCATTGCGTGAAATAATTGCCGCCGGACACATACAAGCCGCTGAGTTCGGTGTTGGCCTCCGGCGAAATACGGGTTTCGATTTCCAGAGTGCAGGCTTCCGGCATGTCCGGGATCGTCAGGCCTCCGGGGATTTCACGATAGTCGGCTTGCGTCAGGGCGATGCCGTTGCGGATCAGGCGGACCAGCGTCAGCGCCTCGCCATCCAGGTGCAGCGGCGCATCGGCCGGCGCCACCGGATTGCGCCGCACCGAAAGCTTCGCGAGGACGGTGGTCGCGGTTTCGTTCAAATCGAAATGCAGATCGACGGTGTCGATCAGAAACGGCGGCGGCGCATAATCGGCCAGCCTGATTTCTTTTGGGGCGGCGTCGGTCGTCATCGCGTCTGCTGGCATATCGCCTCCGGCTGCGTGTCGCGTTGAATGGAAACCATGCTAGCGGTTGCGCGCGGCCTCGGCGAGGACCTCGCCCGCCAACGGCAGCATTGCGTAATCGATCATGGCGCCCTGATAGCTGACTGCACCCAGGCCCGCCTTTTCCGCCGCGTCGAACGCTTCCAGCAAGCCTGTGAAATAGGCGACCTCCTGCTCCGTTGGGCGATACACCGCGTTGGCGATCGCCACATGCGACGGGTGCATCACCGCGACCCCGGAATAGCCGATGTCGCGGGCGCGGCGGATCAACACCTCCACCGCCGCCAAATCCTCCTGCGGGGTCCCGAAAATCCCCGCAATCGGATACATTGCCCCGCCCGCCCGGCTGTCCAGCACCATTTTCGACGCCAGATACAGTTGTTCCTCCCCGCCCGAGGTCGCGCGGAAGCCGAATGCCCGAGCGAAATCGCCGGAAACCGGGCCGCTCAGCGCGCCGTGAATGCCACGCACGCGCGGGCTGGCCTTGGCCAGACGATACGCATCGTACATGCCCTGCGCGGTTTCCGGCAGCGGTACAATGCCGATCGATCCGTGTTCGACCCCGGCGCGGCCCTCGGCGTAACTCAGCAAATCGTGCAGACGGCGGATTTCATCGGGGCTGGATACTTTGGGGGGCACGATGGCGGTCAGCCCATCGGTGACGGCGGCTTCTATTTCCGCCCCGGTCCCGTCGAACAGCGGCTGAATGCGGACAAACGCGCCAACGCCGGCATCGCGCAATTCGTGGATTTCGCTTTTCAGATACGACATCGCCTGAGGCTTGAACTGGGGCGGGACCGAATCCTCAATGTCCAGGATCGCGGCGCCGGGCGAAACCCGGATGGCCTTTGCCACCCAGTCGCGGCGATGGGCGGGTACGAACAGCGCGGAACGAATGGGCCACATTGGCTGGTCTCCGAGGAAGATGACCGGGACAGTGTGCGGGGACGCGCCGGATGGCGCAATCATGCGGAATGGTCACGCCAGGGCTTTCGCCTGACTCTGCCGGGCCAGTTCTGATCCTGTTCGGCACTGATATACCAACCGCCATCATCACCAACCGCTGGTATCGTCGCTGTTGCGCGCGCCGCCACCCGCCAAGCGGGCGCGCATACCAGGGGTTTTCCGGCTGGTGGCCTGAGTCAGCAAAGTCATCGCCCCCAGTCCCGCGATGAACCATAACTTTCAACGACGCCGGACTCGCCCTACCCGTTCAAGCGCTTGCCACGTTACGGGGATTCCTGACTCTTGCACCGCGGGTGCGACAATGATAGTGCCCCCGAACTTTCTCAGGGGCTGGATCATGGCATCGACTTACGAGACCGTGGCGGGGATCATCTCCGACACTTGCGACATCGAACCTGGCAAGATTACGCCGGAAAGCCATGCGATCAACGATCTGGGTATCGACAGCCTGGACTTTCTCGATGTCGCGTTCGCCATAGACAAAGCATTTGGCATCAAGATGCCCTTGGAGCAATGGACGCAGGATGTAAACGCCGGAACGGTAACAACCGATGAATATTTTGTCCTGAAAAACCTTTGCGCCAACATCGATAAACTGGTCGCGGCGAAGTCCGTCTGACCCGGCCCAGAAACGCCCTGCAACGGTAATCCGATGCGCCTGGAATACTTCCAGATGGTCGATCGGATCGTCACGCTGGACGTTTCCGGCCGGCGGATCGCGACCGCATGTCAGGTTCCCGAACGGTCCCCGGTGTTCGAAGGGCATTTTCCCGGTTACCCGATTCTGCCCGGCGTGCTGATGATCGAAATCATGGCGCAAACCGGCGGCTGGCTGGTGCTGGCCACCCAGCGTTGTGCCAAAATGCCGTTTTTGATGCAGGTGGAAAAGGCCAAGATGCGGGCATTCGTCGCGCCCGGCCAGGCCCTGGACGCGAACGCGACCCTGGTGCACGAAGGCTCCGGCTACGCGGTTGCGAAGGCTCATATCAAGGTTGGCGGCAAGACAGTGGCGGAAGCCGAAATCCGCTATGGCGTCGTATCGTTTCCAAATGAGACGCTGAAGGCCGCGATGGTGGAAACCGCCCGCCGGATCGGACTGCCCGAGGAATTTCAAAATGGCGCATGAGCGCGACGCCCTGATTACCGGGATCGGCATTGTATCCTGCCTCGGATCGGGCGCCGAGGCACATTGGCAGGCGTTGAACAGCTTTGTCCCGGTCGTGGACACGACCAGATTTGCTCCGTTCGCGGTGCATCCGCTGGCGCCGCTGGACCTGGACTCGCAAATTCCCAAACGGGGCGATCAGCGGCAGATGGAAGCCTGGCAGCGCATGGGCGTCTTCGCCGCCGGGCAGGCTCTGGAATCGGCTGGCGTGAAGGGCAACGCCGATCTGCTGTCGCGCATGGGCATGATCGTTGCAGCCGGCGGCGGGGAGCGCGATTACGCCGTCGATTCCGCTATTCTGTCCGGATATCCGCAGGCACCGGATCCAGGCACGTATTTGAACGAACGTCTGCTGGGCGACCTGCGGCCCACATTATTCCTGGCGCAGTTGTCCAACCTGCTGGCTGGCAACATTTCGATCGTGCATGGCGTTATCGGCTCCTCCCGCACCTTCATGGGCGAGGAATCCAGCGGTGCGGACGCCGTTCGCATCGCCTGTGCTCGCATCTCCGCCGGCCAGGGCGACATCATGCTGGCCGGCGGGTCTTATAATGCCGAACGGCCGGATGTGATTCTGCACTACGAAATGGGCGGCCTGCAAAGGCGGCCCCCGTTCCAGCCGGTCTGGGCACGGCAAGCGGGCGGCGGCGGAATGATCCTGGGGTCGGTCGGCTGCTTCCTTGTCATCGAAAGCCGCGCCCATGCCACCGCTCGCGGCGCAACGGCCTATGCCCACATTGCGTCCATCCGCACGGATCGCAGCCGCCGGATGCCCGGCGAGGCAACAGCCAACGCCAAGGCACAATTGCACGAAATGGCCGGACACTTCGATCGGGCGGGTTCGGCCGCGATATCCGGCGCGTCGGGCGTCGCGGCGCCGACCATTGAAGAAAAGGCCTTCCTGGATGAGATTGGCCTGCCGGTGCGGGCCACGGCGACCGCGTTGGGTCACTCGCTGGAACCGTCATTTCTGGCCAGTCTGGTCCTCGGAGCGCTCGCGGTGCGGCATGGGGCGCTTTTCCCGCCGCTGGAACCGGCCGAACAGGCAATGACCGCACCTTTAACGCAGGCGCTGGTGACATCGTGGGGACATTGGCGCGGCGAGGCGCTGGCCCTGATGACTGCCGCATAAGGGACATGACGATGGCACAGGATACCGATCGGCTGGGCCGCCCTATCGTCGCGGTAACCGGCATGGGTGTCATCACATCGCTCGGTCAGGGCCAGGCAACGAACTGGACAGCCCTGACCAGCGGCGTTTCCGGCATACGCCGCATTACCCGCTTCCCGACCGGCGGCATGCGTACCGCGATCGCCGGGACCGTCGATTTCATCCCTGTCGAAGACATGTCCGCCCCAGCTCTGTCGCAGCGCATGGCCGAACTGGTGATCGAAGAAGCCGTGACAGAAGCCGCGATAGGCCGGATCGGCGACTTTCCGGGGCCGCTGTTCCTCGCTCTGCCACCCGTCGAAATGGAATGGACGCAGCGCCTCGCGCTGGCCGCGGCGTCCGGAGCGACTGGCACCGTGACATACGACGATCTGTTACGGGTCGCCGGCAATGGTGCGTTCGAGCCTTATTACCGGCGCTTTCTTTTCGGTTCCGTCGGCGAAAACCTTGCGGAGCGGTTCGGTACGAAAGGCTCGCCGATCGCGACCTCGACCGCTTGCGCGTCCGGTGGGACGGCGATCCAACTTGGCGTCGAGGCCATCCGCAGGGGCGAGACGGACGCTGCCCTGGTGGTCGGCACGGATGCCTCGGTCAATCCCGAGAGCCTGATCCGGTTCTCCCTGCTGTCGGCCTTATCGACGCGCAACGATCCGCCATCGTCGGCGTCGCGCCCGTTCAGCAAGGACCGCGAGGGGTTCGTGATGGCGGAAGGCGCCGGCGCTCTGGTGCTGGAAAGCCTGTCCGGCGCGCGGGCTCGTGGCGCCACGATCCTGGGCATAATCGAGGGCTGCGGCGAAGTGGCGGACGGGTTCCACCGCACGCGATCGTCGCCGGACGGCAAGCCAATCATCGCCTGTATGCGGAATGCCCTGGACGACGCCGGGTTAACGCCGGACGACGTGGATTACATCAACGCGCACGGCACCGGCACGCCCGAGAACGACAAAATGGAATGGATCGGTGTGTCCGCGGTGTTTGGAGACCGAGCCGGTTCCATTCCGATGTCGTCGAACAAGTCGGGTATCGGACATACCCTGACGGCGGCGGGCGCGGTGGAAGCGATATTCTCGCTGCTGAGCATTCGTAACGGTCTGCTACCGCCGACGATCAACTATGATACGCCCGACCCGGCATTGCCCGTGGATTGCGTTCCGAACATCGCAAGACCGGCGCGTGTGCGGCACGCAATTTCCAATTCCTTCGGTTTTGGCGGACAGAACGTCTGTCTGGTGATCGGCGCCGTGGACTGATACCAATCGGCGGAAAGGATGATTCTTCCATCCGTTCCGCCGATTGGTATCGCGCGCCGGGTTGGCGGGCGGCGGCGCGCCAAAAAAGACTTATACCAAGCCGCGGCGACCCATTCTTCATGGGTCGGCCTTTAAGCGGGTTGGTATGACCCGTCGCCCAGGGATTGTTCCCGGCCGGTCCCCTGTTCGGCGAGGCGATCATGGCGTGCAACGCTCGGTTCAGTATCCAAGGTCCTGCCTGACCCGTACCCACCGGTCCAGGATCGGCAAGATTGTCTCCGCGTCGCCGGCGGGCAGGCTGAAAACGACCCGATCGACGCCGATTTCCTGGCAAAATCTGAGTTTGGTCAGGTCGTCCGGCACGCGGAATATGCTGATCGGCAGGGATGCCGGGTCGCGCCCGGCCTCGGTTGCCATCGCGCGGAAGCGTCCGATGACGACGCCGACCCCGTCGTGTTCCAGCCGGTCGGCGCGCGGAATCCAGCCGTTGCCGTAACGGATCGCCCGCTTCGCCGCGTGTGGGAACGCACCGCCGACAATGATCGGAGGATACGGCTTCTGAAACGGCTTTGGCCACTGGCTCATGGGGCCGAATTTGACAAATTCGCCATCGAACGATGGTTCGTCCTGAGTCCAGATCGTTTGCATCGCCTCGATCCGTTCCCGAGCGAGTTTGTTGCGTGTGGGGAAGGAGGTGCCGTGATTTTCGATCTCGTCGCGGTTCCAGCCGTTGCCGACTCCGAACAGAAATCGGCCTTGGGACAGTTGGTCGATCGTCGAAACCATTTTCGCGGTCACGATCGGATCGCGCTGCACCACCAGGGCGATACCGGTGCCAATTTTCAGAGTCTCGGTCGCTGCCGCAACCGCGGTCAGCGCCAGAAAGGGATCGTAGATGTCATAGTATGGCCGGGGCAGGGGACCGCCGCCGACATAGGGTGTCGTCCGGGTCGAGGGGACATGGGTATGCTCCGGCACCCACAACGACTCGAACCCGCGCTGTTCCAGCGCCCGGCCCAACGCGGCCGGCTGCATCGAGTCGGCGGTAAAGAACATGACGGCGCCAATTTTCATCGTCTGGGGTCCTTATGGCTTTCTCGACAATAACCGCTGCGAGCGGCAGCGTCGAGCAAGCGATAAGTTTATGTTTTGCGAGGCACCTTTGCTGACGCACTTATTGCCAGTGTTACCTTATCTTTTATTTGCCACGCGAAAACCCAGGCAGCGGTGGCTCTCCCGCGTTCGGCGCGAGGGCGTTCGATCTTGGCGAGGATCCCGGTGACCGCGGCTCGCATCGCGCGTCGGCACTTTCGCGGCTACGGTCAAGCCAGATTCAATCGTGTCTTTTTAACAACGGTTCGTTCTTTGGGCGTTCGGCACCGATCGCTCCGGAACGGGGCGACGGCCGTACTCCGATTTTTTGTTCGGACAAGCATCTTTATCCGCGCACTGACGCTCGGTGTTGCCGATGCCGTCGCTAGATCAGCAGTTCGATCAGGAACGGGCCCGGCCGTTTCAGCGAATGGGCGAGAAGATCGGCGAAGCCTTCGGCTGTATCGGTGCGCGCCGCTTCCACCCCCAGCGACCCGGCCAGCGCGGGCCAGTTAATATCGGGATTGCCGATATCCATCATATCCAGCGCCGTGCGGCCAGGGTTAGCCCCGACGTTTGCCAGTTCGCCCAGCAGAATCTGGTATTTCCGGTTCGACAGTAAAACGGTGGTGATATCCAGTTTTTCCCGCGCCTGAGTCCACAGCGCCTGCACCGTGTACATCGCGGATCCGTCGGCCTGTAGATTGATCACCCGCCGTCCGGGTGCGCCGATCGCCGCACCGGTCGCCATCGGCATGCCGCCGCCGATCGCTCCGCCGGTTACGTTCAGCCAGTCGTGCGGGGGCGCCGCCTTGGTCGCACCGAAGAAACCGCGGCCGAAACTGACCGATTCGTCCGCGATCACCGCATGGTCCGGCATCAAAGCGCCCAGTGTGGCGGCAACCGCTTCGGGTGTTAGCGCGCCTCGGCCCGGTTCGGGGCGTTTGCCGTTGTCCGGCGCCGCGACCTTTGGGCAGCCCAGCGCATCGGCAAGTCGCGCCAACGAGTCCACCACATCCTGTTCGGGCCGCGACAAGATGTGGATTTGCGCATCGTCCGGGATCGAGGTCTGCGGCTTGTTCGGATAAGCGAAGAACGTGACCGGCTTGCGCGATCCGGCCAGGATCAGGTGCCGGGTTCCCTCCATCGCCTTGACCGCGGCATCGACGACGTATGGCACGCGCTCGATCGCCAGCCGGCCCTGCCCGCGCGCCATCCGGGCGTTGGAGCCCTGAGCGAGAACCCGGCAACCGGTCGCGGCCTGGATGCGGTGCGCCAGCGCGAGGCCTTCCGCGTGCAGCGCGATACCGCCCAGCAGCAGCACGATACCCGGACCGCCGCGCCGCAACGCATCCGCCGCCGCCTCGATCTGATTGGGCGAGGCCGGTGCGGTGGGCAACCTCGGTAGCGCGCCGGCGACGATACCGCCGTCGTTCCACGACGTGTCCGACGGCAGGATCAGCGTGGCGACCTGGCCGGGCGCCATCATCGATGCCTGGACGGCGGCGGCGGCGTCGGCGCCCACCGTGCGCACGTCCATCGAGGTGCGCACCCAGCCGGAAACGCCGCGCGCGAAACCCTCGGTATCGGCTGTCAGCGGGGAATCCAGCGGCCGATGATACGTCGCTTGATCGCCGACGATATTGACAACCGGCGTGGCCGCGCGCCGCGCATTGTGCAGATTGGCCAGTCCGTTGGCGAGACCGGGGCCGCAATGTAGCAGCGTCGCCGCCGGCTTGCCCGCCATCCGGGCGTAGCCGTCGGCCGCGCCTGTCACCACACCCTCGAACAGTCCGAGAACGCAGTGCATGCCGGGAACCCGGTCCAGGGCGGCGACGAAGTGCATCTCCGACGTGCCAGGGTTGGAAAAGCATGTGGTCACGTCGCTTTTCAGCAGCGAATGCACAAGACTTTCGGCGCCATTCATTGGGTCGTCTCCCGTAGTTCACCGCCCCGCGCGATCGCCGCACCGGAATACCCTTAAATCTGTATCCGGATTGCCCAGCATTGGCCATATCCGGCATTGGCGACACAGGGAAGAAGTCCGGCGGACAGGTGCCCTGATCCCGGTGTCCGGATCGGCGCTCTAACCGGATCGGCCGTCCGCGACAGTCGCCGGCAGATCTATGCTACCGCGTCCAATCCCCGGACACGCATGTTCGGCGCGGCAACACCCAGATCGATCACGATCGGCCGATGGTCGGACGCTTCGCGCATCAGCGCCCGCGTGCCCAGACAGGCCATGCCGCGTATCAGGCAGCGGTCCAATCGCAGCGGTACCACGTCGCCCGCGACATGCGTCGGCTCGCGCGGCCCGACATCGCGAAACCCCGGCACCAGAGCCGGGCCAATCAGGTTATAGTCCCCCACTACGGCGGATCGGTACGGCAGGACGCCGGCGATCCGCCTAAGCTGGCGGCGATTGAGTATTTGGCCGTGCGACAAATGAACGTTCGCCACGGTCAGCGAACCGAGCGCGACGATCTGGCAGATGCGGTTGAACATGGCGCCGGCCTGGAGCGGCATGACCACTGGCAATCCTTGAAACGGCTCCGGACTCCAGACGGCCAGCCCATGAATACGGCCCGGCAGAAGATTGCGCTGGTAGTGGCCGCCCACCCGTCCGGGCAATCCGTCCATCGCGCCGGTAACCTCCTGCATCAGCAGAAGATCGGGACTTTCCCGGCGGATAAGCCGGATTACATCGTCCAGCGAAGCCCCAGTCAGGCGAAGCAGATTCCAACTGACAAGTTTGATCATCGATGCCGATAAATAGGGATGGGACCGGACGGCGCGCAATCCACAGTTGGCATTTCTATCCCCTGGCGGCAACACATTTCGGACAGACGGTCGGCAGCCGGTGTCGTTACAGGTATGGCAGCAGCAGTCGCGCGGCCGCGTCCCGCAGGCGAACCGGGAAGGACCGGGCGTCGAGGTCATGCTGCGTCAGTCGCGGACCCCGGATGGCGTCCATCGAAGCTGTCAACGCGGTCGCCAGGGCCGAATCATACACTTCCATGCACAGTTCGAAATTCAGCCGGAACGACCGTATGTCCCAGTTGCAACTGCCGATCAGGCACCATTCCCGGTCAACCACCATCATCTTCGTATGATGAAACGGTGACGGACTGTGCCAGATCCGGGCCCCGTCGGCCAGCAACGGCCCGACATTCGCCCGTGTCGCCCAATCCACCAGCGGGTGATTGCTTTTTTCCGGTATAACGATATCGACCGCGACGCCCCGCATGGCCGCCAGCGACAGGGCTGCCAGCAGACGCCCGTCGGGCAGAAAATACGGCGTTGTCACGGCGATGCAGGAGCGCGCGCAACCGATGGCCTGTAGCACCGCGAATTCGATCTTCTCTAAATCCTCATCCGGCCCGGAATCGATGACCCGGGCCGGAACCCCCGTGCGTGGCCGGATATCTGGTAGCCAGGCCTCGCCTTGCAGATCCTCGCCGGTGACGAAGACCCAGTCTTCCAGGAAGGTCTCAAGCAACTGGCGCACCACTGGGCCTTCGATCCCGAAATGCAGATCCTGCACCGGCGTCGCCGGATGCGTGGCCATCACATTTTCATCGCCGATATTCATGCCGCCGGTGAAGCCCAGGACTCCGTCGATCAGCAGGACTTTCTTATGACTGCGCAGGTTCAGGAACGGCATACGCCAGGGGAGCGGCGAGTGCATGAACCGAGCGGCCGCTACCCCGGTGCGGCGTAACCGGCGGTATGCGGACGACCGGATCCAGCCGCCGCCGATGCCGTCGATAATCACCCGGACCGCGACGCCGCGCGCCCTCGCTTCGGCCAGTGCGTCGATAAACTGTCCACCCCACAGATCGTCGCGGAACAAATACGACGACATCGCAACACTGGCCCGCGCACTGGCGATCGCCGCCAGCATGGGCGGATAGGCGGCGTCGCCGTTCCGATAGATCGTCACCCCGGTGCCGGCCACCAATGGCCGCCCGGTGATGCGGCCGACGCCGCGGCCCAGCGGCTCAAGCCTGTCCTCCATGCTGTCCGGATGCCGTGGCAACACCTGGGCGGCGGTTCGGTCCTGCGACCGAAGCCGCCGGGCACGCCGCTTCACCCGGTTGATCCCCAGTACCAGGTAGATCATGGTCCCCAGAATCGGCGCGAACCACACCAGCCCGATCCAGCCGACCGCCGACGCCACCTCGCGTTTGTGCAAAAGGACGTGGATGGTCACGCCAATGGCCAATACCAGCCCGACCGCCAGCATCGCGTCGGCTCGCACCGGCAGCAGGCGCTGCCAGACATCGTTCATGACGGCATGCCGCCGCCTCGCCGCCCCCAGGTACCGTGACGGACCGGATCGCAGTGTCGGGAGGTACCGAGGCATCGGCGCAAAATGAGCCGGCCGGCTGTCCAACCCGCCGACCCTGGACCGTAACCGCCTTGTCCGCCGTCGTCTTTTGCCGCGGTTGCCATATTTAGATTCCTGACTTTATCCATACGAGAACTCCGCCAGCGGATATTGCCCTGGCAGCGACCGTTCCCGCGATGCCTGATTGTTGTGTGTCCGCTCGGTGGGCACGTGCAACTCCGTCCGGTGCAACTCCGTCCGGTACCATGGCAACGCAACGGGACACGCCGGCCGTGTTACAATTCGAATAGCATTGCATCCCTGGCGTTGCACGAATGGTCGTAATCGAACGAGGCCCCCTGCCAACCAGGAGTCTTCAATCATGCTGCCTGCGAAATTCACGATCAAAGTGGCCGCCGCGCTGGCACTTGCGGCCGCGCTATCGGGCTGTGTCGTTGCACCTGCCTGGGGGCCCTACTACCGGCCGCATCCGTACTGGGGCTACTGAACGCGTCGGCGCGGCGCGGCGGGCATCGTCGCGGCGCACGCCGGACGGCCCAGTCGATCTGGCCGCCGGCACGATAAAAAACGCCAGTCACGCTGTTTCTATCCGGAACGGGCAGGCGATGGTTGCCGCAGTTGGCCAATCGGTGTTACCGGACGGCTCGCGAAACGGCAGGGATGTGCGGCTCCATGAAGCTTTTGCTGACCGGCGGGTGTGGGTTTATCGGGTCCGCCGTCGTCAGGCGCCTGCTGCACCACACCGGCCATGTGGTGATCAACGTCGATAAAATGACCTATGCCGCATCGGAAGATGCGCTTGAAGATGGGCTGCGGCACAACCGGCATACACTGATAAAGGCCGATATTGCGGACGCCGCCGCGATGCGCCAGATTTTTGAGACCCACGATCCGGATGCGGTGATGCATCTGGCGGCGGAAAGCCATGTCGATCGCTCGATCGACGGGCCGGCGGATTTCGTGCAGACCAACGTCGTTGGCACGTTCATCCTGCTGGAGGCGGCACGCCGCCACTATGATGGCTTGCCGGCGAACAGAAAGGCAGCGTTCCGGTTTCACCACGTCTCAACCGATGAGGTATTCGGCGCGCTGGATCATGACGATCCGCCCTTCACCGAAAACACGCCGTACGATCCGCGCAGCCCGTATTCGGCGACCAAGGCCGCGTCCGATCATTTGGTCCGCGCATGGAGCCATACCTATAAATTGCCCACGATCGTTTCCAACACCTGCAACAACTACGGCCCCTGGCAATTCCCGGAAAAACTCATCCCGCTGGTGACGCTGAACGCGCTGGAAGGCAAAGAACTGCCGGTTTATGGCGACGGCTCCAACACGCGCGACTGGCTGTTCGTGGAAGACCACGCGGAAGCCCTGGTGCGCATCGCGGAAACCGGAACGCCTGGTCAGACCTATGCCATCGGCGGGCGGCAGCCGCGCACCAATCTGGAGGTGGTGAGGGCGATTTGCGCGCATTTGGACAGGCGTGTTCCCGATCCGGGCGGCCCGCGCGAACGGCTGATCCGGTTCGTCGCCGACCGCCCCGGTCATGATTTCCGCTATGAGATCGACCCGTCGCGCAGCGAACAGGCATTGGACTGGAAAGCACCGCACGATTTCGAGAGCGGGCTGGCCCGCACCATCGACTGGTACCTGGATCGTCGCGCGTGGTGGGAAACGCTAAGGTTGGCCCGTTATGCCGGGCAGCGGCTTGGAACGGTCGCCACCGGCAAGGAGAAAGCAGCGTGAAGGGCATCCTGCTGGCCGGCGGTTCCGGCACGCGATTGCATCCGATGACCTTGGCGGCGTCCAAGCAGTTGCTGCCCGTATATGATAAGCCGATGGTTTATTATCCACTGTCCACACTGATGCTCGCGGGCATTCGCGATATCATGCTGATCTCCACCCCAGAGGACCTGCCGCAGTTCCGCCGGCTGCTGGGCGACGGTTCGCGATTCGGAGTTCGCTTCGAATACGCCGAACAGCCCAGGCCCGATGGGATCGCGCAGGCCTTCCTGATTGGGCGCGACTGGCTCGACGGACAGCCCTGCGCCCTGGCGCTCGGCGACAACCTGATTCACGCCGATCACCTGTCCACTTTGCTGCGCTCAGCCGCCGCCCGGCCGGTCGGCGCGACGGTCTTCGCCTATCAGGTGCGCGATCCGGAACGCTACGGCGTCGTGGCCTTCGATCCGGGCGGCAAGGCGGTGGAGGTGGTGGAGAAGCCCGCCGCGCCAACCAGCAACTGGGCAATCACCGGTTTGTATTTCTACGACAAACAGATCGGCACCATTGCTCCCCGGATAAAGCCGTCCGCCCGGGGCGAACTGGAGATCACCGACCTCAACCGGGTCTATCTGGAGATGGGCACGCTGCACGTCGAGAAACTGTCGCGCGGCTGCGCCTGGCTGGATGCCGGCACACCGGACAGTCTGTTGCAGGCCGCCACCTTCGTGCAGACTATTCAGTCGCGCACCGGCATGCTGGTGGGGTGCCCCGAGGAAGTCGCCTTTCGCATGGGGTTCATCGATGCCGACCGGTTACGGCATCATGCGGCCCATCTGGGAAAGACCGAACTGGGGCGGGTGCTGATGGAACTGGCGGAAGGAGAGCCCGCGTGAAGGTCGAAGCGCTGGCGATTGCCGACGTAAAGCTGATCACTCCGCCCCGCTTCGCCGATCCGCGCGGATATTTTTCCGAAACCTGGAACCAGGGGCGGTTCGCGGAGGCCGGTATTCCCGGACCGTTCATCCAGGACAACCATGCGGTATCGAACACGGCCGGGGTTGTGCGTGGCCTGCACTGCCAGATTGGGCCCAACGCGCAAGGCAAGCTGGTGCGCTGCGTGAAGGGCACGATCTTCGACGTTGCCGTCGATGTGCGGCACGGTTCGGCGACGTTCGGGCAGTGGGTGGGGGCGGAGATCGGTGCGGAGAACGGGACGCAGATATGGGTGCCGGCCGGGTTTCTGCACGCCTATTGCACCCTGACCGAGGAAACCGAGGTGATCTACAAGGTGACCGGCGCATACGACAAGGCGGCGGAGCGCGGGGTGATCTGGAACGACCCCGACATCGGCATCGCGTGGCCGGTCCCGGCGGATCAGGCGATGCTGTCGGACAAGGACAAGGTATTGCCCCGGCTGCGGGATTTGCCGCCGCTGTTCCATGATTAGTCCGGTAGCCGGCATGACAATGGTCCGGCCATGACGGGGCACATCCTCGTCACCGGCGGTTCGGGACAACTCGCGTCGGCTCTGGCAACCGCCGCGGGCGTAGTACGCATCGGCCGGCCGGATTTCGACTTCGATCGGCCAGACACGATTGAGGCGTCATTTCGCGCGGCCGCGCCCCGGATCGTGGTCAACGCCGCGGCCTATACAGCAGTGGACGCGGCCGAGACCGATGCCGCTGCCGCTTACCGGGCTAATCGCGACGGGCCGGCAATCCTGGCCCGCCTGTGCGAGGCGGCGGATATTCCATTGATACACGTCTCCACGGACTACGTTTTCGACGGAACCAAAACCGACCCATACACCGAATCAGACCCGGTCGCACCGCAAGGGGTCTATGGTGCCAGCAAACTGGCCGGCGAGGATGCAGTCCTGGCATCCGGTGCTAGAGCCATAGTTCTCCGGACTGCCTGGGTGTATGGCGCCACAGGCAAGAACTTCGTACGCACCATGCTGACCTTGAGCAAAACCCGGCCCAGATTGACCGTGGTCGGCGACCAACACGGGTGTCCGACCACGGCCTTCGACCTTGCCAGTGCGATCATGGCCATTATCGCCCGTTTGGATTCGACGGGGTGGCAGCCGGAATATCGCGGCGTGTTCCATGCCGCCGGTTCGGGTGCCACGACCTGGTTCGGCCTCGCCGCCGCGACATTCGAGGAAGCCGCGCGGTTCGGCGCCCCCGTGCCCGAGGTGGTGCCGATCGCCACCGCCGGCTGGCCGACTCCGGCGAAGCGTCCGGCCAATTCCCAATTGGACTGCACCCGGCTGCACGAGGTGTTCGGGGTGCGCCTGCCGCCCTGGCGGGAGAGTCTGACGCGAACCGTCGAAACGATTTTCGCCACCCCACAGCCTTGAAGCAAGCCGCCGGACCGTCGGCGCGGGCCAGTATCGCGCGCCACGCCGGGGCGGCATCGAAGGGACTCCGCCGCGTTGCCGCGCATCGTTGAGATCGTGCTGTTTCTTACGCCCTTTATCGGCTTCGCCGTGTGGCGGATGCTGTCGCCGGCCCCCGCACCGCCGGCCTGGCTGCTGGGTGGCCTTGTCACGCTGGTTGTCCTGGCGGTGCTGGCACTGCTGTGGGGCTGGTACCTCGACGCCGGCGATGGCCGGACGCCATATATTCCCGCCCAGATCCACGACGGCGGGATCGTGCCGGCCGGTTCGGCGGTGCCACGATGACAATCCCGTCTTTCCTCGGCGATCCGGCCCTGAGCCGAGTCTGGAATGTATTGCCGGACGCGCGCGTTGTCGGCGGCGCAGTACGGGATGCCCTGGCCGGACGTGCCGTGGCGGACCTGGATATGGCGACGCCGGATGAACCGGGCGCCGTGCTGACGGCCCTGCGGCAAGCCGGGTTGAAAGCGGTGCCGACCGGGCTGACGCATGGCACGGTCACGGCGGTCGTCGATGGACGGGGTTTCGAGATCACGACGCTGCGCCGCGATATCGACACGGACGGCCGCCACGCGACCGTGGCGTTCACCACGGATTGGCGGCAGGACGCCTCGCGCCGGGATTTCACCATCAACGCCATGTCGATGACACGGGACGGCACGGTGTTCGACTATTTCGACGGCCGAACCGACCTTGCGGCCGGCCGCGTCCGGTTCATCGGCGATCCGGCTAGCCGCATCGCCGAGGATTATCTTCGGATATTGCGCTTCTTTCGGTTCTTCGTCCGGTTTGGAACGCTGGCGCCCGATCCGCGGACGACGAGTGCGCTTCAGGCAGGGACGCCTGGACTTGCCCGCCTGCCGGCCGAAAGGCTGTGGCACGAACTGCGCCTGATCCTGGCCGCACCGGACCCGTCCGCATGCGTTACCCTGATGGACCGACTGGGAATCTGGAAAGCGGTCGTCCCGGAAGCCGGCGCGATGCCAGACCTGGACCGGCTGCCGCCGGATCCGATTCTGCGCCTCGCGGGGATGCTGACGGGCGATCCCATGGCGCTTGCGCAGCGACTGAAGCTGGCGAACGAGGACCGCGACCGCCTGGTCCGGCTGGGCGCAACGCCCCTTGCAACCGGGTCCGATGCGGATTTGCGGCGCTTGCTGGCGGATCGCGACCCCGCCGACCTGATCGGGCGGGCATGGCTGGATGGCGATGCGGCGGTGCGGCGGCGTTTGACCGCGATGCCGCGCCCGTCGTTTCCGTTGGAAGGCCGCGATGCGGTGGCGCTAGGGGTCGGCGCCGGTCCCGCCATCGGCGTACTACTGCGTGGCGTACGGCAATGGTGGCTGGACGGCGGATGCGTCGCGGACCGGACAGCCTGCCTGACAGAACTTGCGCGACGGACGAATCTGCCCAACATGCTGGACACAAGGTGAGACACATGCCGGATATCGAAATCTATACCCAACCCTGGTGCCCGTTCTGTGAGCGGGCGGTTCATCTCCTGACCGGCAAGGGCGTGCCCTTCCGCGAGATCGACGCACCCGCCGGTTCGGCTGCTCGGGCACAAGCCCGCGAAAGATCGGGCGGACGGACCTCGGCACCGCAAATATTCATCGACGGCCAGCATATCGGCGGCTGTGACGAGCTCGTGGCGTTGGACCGAGCGGGAAAGCTGGATCCGTTGCTGGGGATTGGCTGAATGCTCTGGCCCTGTCACGGCGGGAGTGCGAGACTAATGTGCGTTACGGTATCGGGGCTTTGTCAGGGCCGGGAATGATCCACTACCAGTTGCGATGCGGCCAGGACCACGATTTCGACGGCTGGTTCAAGGATAGCGTCAGTTTCGAAAAGCAGGCGAAGCGCGGCCTGATCGATTGCCCCGAATGCGGCGGCACCGATGTGGAACGTGCTTTGATGGCGCCTGCCCTGTCGAAACGGGACAGTCTTCCCATGACGACGGAGTCCGCGCCCCCGCCGGCGAAAACCGCGCCCGCGACGCCGGAGAAAACCGCGACCGGCCGGATGCCCGCACAGATGCTGGCGGCGCTGCAAAAATTGCGCGCCGAAGTCGAAAAGACCTCCGACTATGTCGGTCAGGATTTCGCGAACCGGGCGCGGGCCATTCATCGCGGCGAGGCGGAACCCAAAAGCATTTATGGGGAAACCAGCGAGGAGCAGGCCGAAAGCCTGGCCGAGGAGGGTATTTCCGTCGCCAGGATTCCCTGGGTGCCGCGCGCCGACGGATAACCGGCTCGCAACCCCGAACCGTCCTGGCGCGTTGACGGTGGGTCGGACCGGGACTTGTATGTTGAAAACACTTTGGATTGTCACCAAACGCAGCGCCGAGGGATTTATCGAAGACGGCGCCCTGTCGCGCGGGGCAGCCATCGCATTCTACGCGGTGACATCGATCGGGCCGGTGCTGTTGATCGTTGTCGCCGTCGCCGGGCTGGCATTCGGGGAAGACGCGGCGCGCGGCGCGTTGATGACGCGGCTTAGCCAGACCATGGGGCCCGAGAGCGCGGGCTTTCTGCAACTGGCGATCGGCAGCGCGTCTAATCATAAGGCTGGGCTGGTCGCCACCGCGATTGGACTGGTATCGCTGATCGTGACCGCCAGCGGGGTCTTCAGCGAGATGCAATCCGCCTTGAACGCGATTTGGCGCACCGAACCGCGGGGCACGACGGTTATGCGCCTGATCAAGGCACGCCTGACCAGCTTGACCTTGGTGGTGACACTGGGATTTTTGCTGCTGGTCTCGGTGATCGCCGGGGCAGCCATCGCCGCCGTCGGACAGGCCTTGAACAGTGTAATGCCGTTTAGCGAAATCCTGCTTCACCTGTTGAATTTCGCCATTTCACTGGTGTTTCTGGCGGTGATTTTCGCGGCGATCTACAAAATCCTGCCTGACCGCCGCCTGGAGTGGCGCGACACGATCGTCGGCGCCTGTGTCACCGCGCTGCTGATCACGTTCGGAAAGTTAGCCATCGGCATTTACCTCGGAACCAGCGCCATTGCCTCCAGCTATGGCGCCGCCGGTTCGGTTCTGGCGTCGCTGTTGTGGATTTACTACTCGGCGCAAATTTTTCTGTTTGGCGCCGAATTCACCCGGTCCTATGCCCAACACCGGGCCGAAGTCCGCGGCAGCGCAGCGCCCGTCCCGGCGTGAGGCCGGTCAGTTCAACCGGCGCAAGGCAGCGAACGGATGCGGGTCGGGTTCGTCGCCGGTGTCCGGCATTTCCACGCCTTGCATCCGCGGATAGGGATCGAGGGCCAGGCCGAGCTGTTCGGCCGCGGCTTCGCCGGGATCGATTTCGTTGCCCTCATAGGGAATTTCATCGTCGGATTCCGGGTCTGGGTCGTCGGTTTCTTCGCCGGACGGGACAAAACGGACGTGAAACACCTCCTCAACCGGCGCTTCGAACGGCTCGAGGCTGACAACGCAGGTCTGGATGATTCGCGCACGGAGAACGCCGCGGGCAAGTACGATGTCGCGGCGTTCCCGGACCAGGTGGAAGACGCAGGTGAGCGCAAGAACCGCCGGCAGGTTCATCCGTATCGCAATGGCCGCGCATTCCGCCTGACTGGCCTCAACGGTCAGATCGAGCCCCTGCGATCCGATACGGTCCAGCGATAGCGGACGGTGGAGCTCGGGGATCATCGGGCGGCTTCCATCGGCGGCCGAAACTGGACCTCGCCCCGCAACAGCGCCTGAATGTCCTGATCCGCGAGATAGCCCGACTGCGCGCGCGCGATACGAACCAGTTCCGCCGCCGACCCGGCCCCGGGATCGGCGCCACGCCAGAAATTTCGCGCGAACGCGGCCTGTAGCGCCGCCGTGTCGTTCCATGCCGCGGCATAGGCCGCACTGCGGCCGTGAAATGCTTCCCACATCGCTCGGTTCCGCTTACCGACCGACAGGTCGCCGACGCCCATCTCCCGCAAGTTGATGTCCATATCCAGGAACATGGCGTCAAAGATTGCCTGCGCCAGCGCCGGGCCGGGATCGGCTTCCATGTCGAGACGGCGCACGATCAGATAAACATAAAGCGCGATGGCATCGAAACGCCCGTCGAGCGTATCCGGCACGCCCAGCGTGGCATACAGATAAGGGTCGCGCGCCGCCGCCACCGCTGCCCCGTAAAGCTGAAAGGCAGGACGTTCGAATTTATTGCGTCTGCGAAGAAATCCAGCCAATCGCGCCTCACCTGTTTCCGCGGCGCTCGGGCCGGGGTTTCGTTCCAAGGCCTGTCGGCCATATGTTCATTGACATAGCCGATCCGGCCGTGAGACGTACCTATAGATAAGACCTGTCGCCGATCCAACCAGCCTGTCGCCAGAATTCGTGGGATACCCCGTTGCCCATACCGTGCTCGAATTGGCCATTTCCGCTCCGCCGCCTGGTGCTGGTGTCCTGTCTGCTCGTTTGTTCCTGCGGGTGGCTGATGCCGCCGCCGCAGTTGCGCGGCAACAAGGTGGATTCCGAGGCGATGAAGGAGCTGAATCCGGGGACGTCCTCCAAGGCCGATGTGTCGGCGATCCTGGGTTCGCCTACGGCGCGGGATACGTTCGACGATAACACCTGGCTCTATATCACCGAGGTGACCCAGCAGCGCGTGGCCAACACGATGGGCGAACTCGACCAGAGCGTTGTCGTTTTACATTTCGACGATAAGGGCGTCCTGAAATCGGTTGACAAAGTCAGCAAGGCCGACGGATTGCCGGTAACGATGATCGCCCGCAAAACCGCGTCGCCGGGGACAGATGCATCGTTCATGCAACAGCTGATCGGCAATATCGGCCGCTTCAATCCGTTGGGCGGCGTGACGGGAACCGGCGCCAATGCACCCGGCGGAGGCGCGCCAACCGGCACCGGCCACTGATCGCCTTGCTACGGGGAGGCCATCGTCCAGCCTGCGGATCGTGTGCGACCGGCCCCAGATCCGGCCCCGACCAAGGCTATGTTCGCACACGACCGGGTATCCAGTTACAGGATTTTTTATCATGGACATCTCTATCCCATCCGTCTCGCCGGCGGCTGAAGCGCTGGCGCTTCGCTACGGTGTCGCGGCATCGCCGGCCGTCGGGCCATGGAACGACCATATCGCCCTGTTGTTGTCGCATCGCTCGGTTCGCGCCTATCGCCCGGACGCCTTGCCGCACGGCACGCTGGAAACACTGGTCGCGGCGGCCCAGTCGGCCGCCACCAGTTCGAACCTGCAGGCCTGGTCGGTGATCGCGGTCACCGAGCCCGGTAAGAAAGCCGCGCTCGCGGTGGTGGCGGCCAATCAGAAGCATATCGAGCAGTGTCCGCTATTTCTGATCTGGGTTGCTGACATCTCCCGCAACCAGCGCCTCGCGGCCGACTCAGGTGTCGAACTCGCCACGATTCCCTATCAGGAAACATTCCTGGTCGCCGCGATCGATGCCGCCCTGGCGGCACAAAACGCGACGGTTGCCGCCGAGTCCCTCGGATTGTCGTGCGTCTATATCGGCGCGCTGCGCAACAACCCGTCGGAAGTGGCTCGCATCGCCGGCCTGCCGCAAGGCGCCTTCGGATTGTTCGGCATGTGCGTTGGCTATGCCGCCGGCTCCGGCAGCGAAGTGAAGCCGCGCCTGCCGCAAGACGTGGTGCTGCACCGGGAGGTTTACGACACAACCGGCGAAGCGGCACGCCGAACGGCTTACGACGGGCTAATGGCCGATTTCTCCGCACGACAAGAGATGGCCGCAAGCACCTGGACCAGCCGCGTTATCGGCCGCATGGGCAAACTGACCGCAATGGCGGGCCGCGATAAAATGGTCGCGGCGCTGCATGCCATGGGGTTCGGGTTGAAATAGGCGGGGAACCGAACGTGTTCTGTTTGGCAGGCGTCGATTGGATTCGTGGTGCGTCGTCTCGAAACCGAGCAAGATCCGCCGTAGCGCCGATTTTCGGGTAAAACAGACGAGTGGCGGTCAGGCTGCCTTCGCCAACGCGATCCCGCTGGCATCGAACGCTCCGAACAGCGCCGTCGTCTGCGCATCGGTCAGCTTCAGGTGTGGCGGCCGGATATTCAGCCACCGGGAATCCCCGGTATTGCGGGCCACCAGCGCCTTCAGACCAGGAATCAGCGGCACGGAGATGACCGCCTTGCGCGTCGCCGACAGAACATCCTGCGCCGCGGCGCCGTCCGCATTATCCCAATTGGCATAAACCTGAGCGCCAAGCGCGCAGTTCACGTTCGACGCCGCCGTGATGGAACCGGCACTGCCCCGTTCCAGCAGCGGTTTCAGCAACGAATCGTCGCCGGCATAAACCTCGAACCCATCGCGTGCGAACGCCTCCACATAAGACAGGCCGTTCTCGTAATTCCCGGAACTGTCCTTGATACCCTTGACCTTGCCAGGGTTGGCCTTCAACAGACGGCCGATGAATTCGACGGAAAACGGGATCGCCGACTGCTGGGGAAAATTGTAGAGATAAATCGCGATATCGCCACCAACCCGCTGAATTACCTCATTAAAATAGGCCAGAAGTCCGTCGTCGGACGGATTTTTATAGTAGAAAGGCGGCAATAGCAGCGCCCCACGGCAGCCCAGTGCGGCCGCCCGGCGGGTTAGTAAAACCGTATCGGTAATCGCCGTCGTTCCCGTGCCGGGCAACATTTTCGCCGCCGGAATACCGCGCGCGACCAACCCTTCCAGCACAGTCATCCGCTCATCGACGCCCAGGCTGTTCGCTTCCCCGGTCGTACCCAGAACCGCCAGGCCGTTACAGCCGTTGGCCAGCAACCAGCGCGAGTGGGCCGCCATCCGATCGAGATCGATCGACAGATCGGCATTCATCGGCGTCACCACGGCGGCATTGATCCCGCCATACAAAGCGTCTTTCAACATTCCGAAGTCTCCTTGGTGCCATTGTCCCTTGGCCGCCGCACCCGGGGCGCCGCGCCCGGCCATCCCACAACGTGATCTTCCAGTGCACCGGCCTGTCGCTCGCCGATGGCCCGGCCGCGCACCGATACACCGGCGGAATGCACTGTCTCGGGGTCGCCCGATACCAGCGGATGCCACCAGGCCAAATCCTTGCCGTCGCGTAAACGGCGATAGGCGCAGGATGGGGGTAGCCAGTCGATCTCCCGCAGCGCCGCGGGAGTCAGGCTGACGCAATCGGGCACCCGCCGTTGCCGGCGAGGATAATCGCTGCACTGGCAGGTATGCAGGTCCAACAAACGGCAGGCGACATTCGTGAATGAAAGCTCGTTCGTATCCTCATGACGCAACTTGTGCAGACAGCAACGGCCGCAGCCGTCGCACAGGGATTCCCATTCTTCCCTGCTCATTTGCTCCAGCGACTTTGTCTTCCAGAACGGCTCCATGGCGGTGGACCCTACAGCCTGCCGGTACGGCGCTCAATCCTGCCGGTAGTTCGGCGCCTCCCGATCGATCGCCACGTCATGCACGTGGCTTTCCCGCAAACCGGCACCGGTGACGCGGCGGAATCGCGTGTTCGCCTGCAAGGACGCGATATCCGCGCTGCCGGTGTAGCCCATGCCCGCCTTCAGCCCACCAACAAGCTGATGCACCACATTGCCAACAGGCCCTTTGTATCCAACGCGGCCTTCGACGCCTTCGGGCACGAGTTTCAACTGATCCTTGATGTCCTGTTGGAAATACCGGTCGGCCGACCCGCGCGCCATCGCGCCCAGACTGCCCATGCCGCGATAGGATTTGTACGACCGCCCCTGATACAGAAACACCTCGCCCGGCGCCTCATCCGTGCCGGCCAGCAGGCTGCCGATCATGCAGCAATCGGCGCCGGCGGCGATGGCCTTCACCATGTCGCCGCTGGTCCGCATGCCGCCATCGGCGATCGACGGAATGCCGTGTTCGCGGCAGGCGGCGGAGGTTTCCATCACGGCGGTAAACTGCGGCACCCCGACACCGGCAACGATACGGGTTGTGCAGATACTGCCAGGACCGATACCGATCTTTACCGCGTCCACCCCAGCCTCGATCAACGCCCGCGCGCCCTCGGGCGTGGCCACATTGCCGGCGATCACCTGGGCGGTGTTGGAGGCTTTCTTGATCGCCTCGATCGTCCGCAGCACCCCGGCGGAATGCCCGTGCGCGGTATCGACGACGACGACATCGGCCTCCGCGGCGATCAGCGTCCGGGCGCGGGCTTCGCCGTCCGGCCCGACGCCGGTCGCGGCGGCGACGCGCAGGCGTCCCAGTTCGTCTTTGTTGGCGAGCGGATGCGATTCCGCCTTGTCCATGTCCTTGACGGTGATCAGCCCGATGCAGCGATACGCGTCGTCAACGACGATCAGCTTCTCGATCCGGTGTTTGTGGAGCAAATGCCGCGCCCGTTCGGCGCCCACGTCGGAGGTGACCGTGACCAGGTTTTCCCGGGTCATCAGTTCATACACTTTAAGACTGGGTTCGGTGGCGAAGCGGACGTCGCGGTTGGTCACGATCCCGACCAGCCGGTTGGTGTCGCGCTCCACCACCGGAATGCCGCTGATCCGGTGGCTGGTCATGAGCAGCCTGGCATCGGCAAGCGTTTGGTCCGGGTGGATGGTCAGCGGATTCACCACCATTCCGGACTCGAATTTCTTCACGCGGCGAACCTGCGCCGCCTGTTCCTCCGGCGTCAGGTTTTTGTGGATGACCCCCATGCCGCCAAGCTGTGCCATGATGATCGCCATCTCGGCTTCGGTCACGGTGTCCATCGCCGCGGACAGCAACGGAATATTCAGCGCGATGGTGCGCGTCAGCCGCGTGACGGTGCTGGTCGCTGACGGCAAGACCTGGGAATAAGCCGGAACGACCAGTACGTCGTCGAATGCCAGGGCCTCCTCAACCCGTGGATAAAGTCCCCCGGGATGGGTGATGGAGGTCTGTGTTTGCTGGGGATTATCGAATGCCATGGGCGGGCGAGCCTTTCCGCTACCTTGGCGCCCCCGAATAGGCGGATGAGAGGCGATCCGCAAGTGTCTGGTTGATGACACGGCAAAGGACTGGCGATCCGGAACCGCGCGTACCAGGCGGCGGCGAAATGCGCATCGGCGATCGTCTCGGGCGGCAACGGCCGCGGAACGCCGGCCGTTCGTCGTCGCTGGCGGGGCGATGGGGCGCGAACAGCCACGCATGCGGCCTTTAAAGTATCCCGTTTGTAGCCAATATCAGATGCTATTCTCTCGGGTCGGACCCATGGGGACATCCCGTCGGGTCAGCACCACCTAACTATCCGTCGCTAGCGCAGGAGGGCACATGCAGCAGGCTCACGGTATCAGGTTCATAGTCCTGTTCGTTGGATTATGGGCAATCATGGCTACCGGCACCGCCTGGGCGGATGGGAATGCGTTCGTCGGCAAATGGCGGCTTAACAAGGCCGAGTCGAGAATTCCTCCCGGCGATGTCATGCCCGCCGATATGCAGGCAGATTTTACCCGTGTGGACAGCACGCACGTCAGATGGTCGATCACCGTCACCGATGCGCAAGGACGTGCCTCGATCGAGACGTTCGATACACCCGGCAACGGGGAATTCTATCCGATCAGCAGCGATACGACCGCGGCGTTCCTTCTGACAAACGGAGCTTTGCAGGGGACGTTCAAGGGCCCAGCCGGAGAGACCGATAAGCTAACCTGCTCTGTTTCGAAAGATAACCTGAAAATGACGTGCAACGGAGCGATGACCGCACCGAGCGGAGCGGTTTTGACATACATCGATGTTTATGACCGGAGATGACGCAAGACCCTCCAGAAGCCGCAAAGTTCGGATCAAACCGTCGTTTGGACCAGCGTGACGGGGGGCGGCCTGTGGTGTTTTTGCTCAAGGCCCGCGCCAGACCATTTCAGTCGCCGGTTTTTATTTTTGCGAATGGAATCGCCGCGATGGCAAAGGCCGCGGCGCCGATCGTTCTGGCCTGTCTGACACTTGCGGCGTGCGCCATCGGTCCGGGATATGACAGTGGGTATGGCGACGGCATTGGCTACAGCCCTGGCTTTGGTGGATATGACGGCGGATATGGCGGGTTCATCGGGTCATATGGCGGATACGGCGGATATGGCGGCGGTTGGGACGGCTGGCACCATGGCTGGGATCACAGCGGCTGGCGCCATGACGGAATGGGTCATGGCTTCGGCGGTCATGATGGGTTTGCCGGGGGTCATGGCGGTTTCGCGGGCCATGGTTTCGGCGGGCACGGCGGGTTTGGCGGTCACGGTGGCGGAGGACATGGCGGGGGAGGCCATCGATAGGATCTAATCACCGCGATATGGCCTGGACCCCTTCATAACCGGCCAAACATGGTGCCGGCGTAGGACCGCCAGCCCACGGGAACCGCGACGAGCCGCTATCTGACGCATAAGCGCATTCGGCCAACGGACATTTTTCCGGTTGGTTTTTTCCAATCATCCGGGCCTCGCATTCGGATGGGCCGTGGCTTCCGATACCGTTCGCGCCGGCCGGGCATCCTCGCCAGACTGACCCATCCCGAGTGCTCAGGCTGCTTTCGGTCGAAAGCGGTGCGATTCCGAAAAGGCGCACTGCACCTCTGTCAGACGCAGCCCAATAATTTAATCGCCGATGGCCGACGGCCAAGCAGGCACGATCCGCAGCGGAACGTCCCCGGCGCGAAGGACGAAATTGCCACTCCAGGGACATGTCCTTGCGCAAGCACCGCAAGGCCAGCCTACGTCTATCCAGCAACGCCCTTGTGCATCTTTGGCAGTGCTAAAAGCGGCAGTGTTCCTTGGACAGCCCGGCTACGTCAGCATCGATGCGGCCGGTCTGGCCGCATTCAGGTCAGGCTGCCGATGCGGCGCGCTTAATTTGCGCCTTCTCGATCCGGCGCTTCAGCGTCTTGCCTTCGATGGTAAGCTTCGTGTTCGGCGTTGCCAGCAAAAATGCATCGATTCCGCCATTATGCTCCACCGTGCGGATGGCACGGGTTGACATACGCATGCGAACCTCATGGCCCAGGATGTCGGACAACAGCGACGTCACCTGCAGATTGGGCAGGAAACGGCGACGGGTCTTGTTGTTGGCGTGGCTGACATTGTTGCCAGACAATACGCCTTTACCCGTAATTTCACAGCGACGCGACATCGCACTTAATTCCTCGGTCTATTCGGTAAGCGCGCGTTATGGCGGCACGAGCCGCGCGCGTCAAGGAAGTCCCGGCATAATTCGGCTACGCGATATCGCCACCGGTCTTGGATATCCAAACGAAGTCTCCATCCTCCGGGCCGTCGGTGCATGGCTGCAGGTCCTGGCTGGCGTCCCCCGACCGGTACGGCGTGTAACCAAGCCCGACCATCCGCGCCCACAGATCGTCCAGGGACGCCCCCGTCCGCAACAACAATGGCGCGCTCATTTCCAGCAGAATTGCGGGTCTGAATTGCTCGATCGTTTGGATGCCGCCGGCGATCATGGCTGCCTCGAACCCTTCGATATCGGCTTTGATCAGGTGCACAGCGGTCAGCCCAAGCGTTTCCACCATTGAGTCCAGCGTTACGATCGGCACCGGTTCGGCCACGGATGCGCGGGTCAACGCGGAAAATGTGGTCAGTCCATAACCCATGTCGCCGCGCCGTTTGATCGGTGTGCGGATCATCGCCAGCCCGGCCCGGTCGCCCAGTCCGGTTGCCACGACCAGGACATTTCGTGCCCGCCTGATCCAAAGCGCCAGTCGCAGAATCGACCGAGCATAGCTACTCGGTTCGACCGCGATCACCAGACCGTCAGGGGCCAGGTTAGACAGCAGCCGCGTGAATTGTCCGCCATGCGCGCCCACGTCGATGGCGACGCCGTCGCGCGGCAGATACCGGGCGATGAACGGCCTCCAGTGCCTATGGTCCTGGCGTGTCAGGGCCTTCCAAACATGGGTGGCCCAACCGACCCCAGGCTTGAAGCGGTATAATCCGTCCGGGGCCCGGATGTTCCGCAGATGGGCCAACAAATCTGGCGACGAGGAACCCTCCGGTCCCGAACCGGGCCTCGTCCGGCGCATCGGCGGGGCGATCCGGGGGCCACCGGCTTGGTTCATTCACCGGACCCGTTCATGCCCTGATGGTCTCGCAGTTCGCCGGACCGGACACTGCCGATTGCGTTGGTGAGAATATCGACAATCGCATCGTCCGTCATCGACCTGGCCAGCAGGGCCATCGACCCCCCAAGGAGCGCCGAAGCGATCGCCAGTGAACCAAGGTTCTGACCCATCATGTACTCGATCGCCTTATCGACCACTGCCCCGGCGTGGCTCAGGTGGGCAGGGGCGTCGTGCGGGTCGCCATTCATCGGGTTGATCCTTTCGTGTGGGCAGAAGCGGCGGCAGGTCCGTCACTATGCAACTAAAGCGGTCGGCTCAAGCAAAGCGGGTGCTGTGCATCGATGACGATGCGCCAAGCGAGGTTGCGTACCAGCATCTTCAGCCGGTGGGTTCAAGATCGTGTTCGGCGGCTTGCAGCGCCCACATGCGGGCATAGAGCCCGCCCGCCGCCAACAGCGCGGCATGGTTGCCCCGTTCGGCGACCTGACCATCCTGTAACACGATGATCTCATCGGCATCGACGACCGTGGACAGGCGGTGGGCAATCACCAGGGTGGTTCGGCGCTGCGACACAATGCTCAACGCAGACTGGATTTCCTGCTCCGTGCGGCTGTCCAGGGCGCTGGTGGCCTCATCGAGGATCAGAATGCGCGGATCCTTCAACAGAGTGCGGGCGATGGCGACGCGCTGCTTCTCGCCGCCGGACAGCTTCAGTCCGCGCTCGCCCACGCGCGTGTCGTAGCCTTCGGGCAGTTTCAGCACAAAATCATGCACCTGCGCGCTACGGGCCGCCTGTTCGATTTCCGCCTGCGATGCACCCGGCCGCCCATATCCGATGTTGTAGCGGATCGTGTCGTTGAACAGTACCGTATCCTGGGGCACCACGCCGATGGCGGCGCGCAGGCTGTCCTGGGTCACTGTCCGGATATCCTGGCCGTCGATCAGAATGCGCCCGCCGGTTACGTCGTAGAACCGGAACAGCAGGCGGTTGATGGTGGATTTTCCCGCGCCGGTGGGTCCGACAATTGCCAGCTTGCCGCCGGCGGGAACGGAGAAGTCGATGCCCTTCAGGATCGCGCGGTTTGCTTCATAGCCGAATCGCACGTTTTCGAAGACGACCTCGCCCGCGGAGCCTTCCGACAAATGCGCGGTCAGCGACCTGGCGCCGGGCGCATCGGCGATTTCCCGCTCGACGCGCAGCAAGGCGAACATCTGCTCCATATCGACCAGGCCCTGCTTGATGGTCATATAGACCACGCCCAGGAAGTTCAGCGGCTGATACAACTGCATCAGATAGGTGTTCACCACGACGAATTTGCCGACCGTCATGCTTCCGTCGCGCATGCCGGACGCCGCCAGCAGCATGATCAGGGTCAATCCGACAGCGATAATCGCGGCCTGACCCAGGTTCAGCGCATTCAACGAGACCTGCACCCGGACGGCGGCGCGTTCGTAGCGCGCCAGGGCATGGTCGTACCGCTGCGCCTCATGCTCCTCGTTGCCGAAATACTTCACCGTTTCGTAGTTGATCAGGCTGTCCAGCGATTTCGTCGAAGCGTCGTTATCGGTGTCGTTCATGGTACGGCGATAGCGGCCCCGGCGGCCGGCCAGGACGGCGGTGAAGGCGACATAAACCAGCACCGCGATGCAGGTCACCGCCGCATAACGCCAGTCGAACATGTGCCATATGATGGCGGTGACCATCACCAGTTCCAGCGCCGTCGGGACGACATTGAACACCGCTAGGCGCAGCACCGACTGCATGCCCAGGATCGCCCGGTCGATGACCCGGGACAGACCGCCGGTCTGGCGGTCCAGGTGAAAGCGCAGACTGACCGCATGCAGATGGCGGAATGTGCGCAGCGCCAGCAGCCGCACCGCCCGTTGCTGTACCGATGCGAACAGTGCGTCGCGGATTTCGCCGAAACCGGCGGACCCGATGCGGATCGCACCGTAAGCCAGGATCAGCGCGACCGGAACGACGAATGCGGCCGGCACGATGTCGTTCGGTGCCAGCGAATCGATGATCCGACCATAGATGACCGGTACATAGACGGTGGCGATCTTGGACAGCACCATGAACACCGTCGCCGTCACGACGCGGATGCGCGCGCCTGGATTTCCGGTCGGCCACAAATAGGGCAGAAACGACAGAATGGTCTGGAAGGTAGATCGTTGTATCCGCAGCGATGGCGGTAAGTCAGCATGCGCGGGCAGGGGGCTGGTTCTTCTCATGCTCGGCATGTGGCATGCTCTCGCGTTGTTTGAAAGGCGAGCGACTTGGATCGATATCCACGAGGAACCGGATTTCAGCGCCATGTGCGTGCCTGCAACAATGCCAGTCTGCCCGGGCAGCGCCTTCCGTTCCTGGTCGGCCGGCATGCGGTCGGCTGGGTATCCGACCGCATCGCGCAGGCGCTGCTGGGGATGCCGGGGATCGTGTGCTCGCAAAATTGCATCGCGCTGACCGATCCGGCGGCCCTGCCGGACCTTGCATGGGATTTATCCGTCCGCGGGCTGTATCGCTGGCGGGGGGAGGCGTTCGATGTGCGCGCCCACCCGGATGGTTCGGTCCTGACCAAGATCGACCGCGGGGCGATTCCATCCTTCGGCATCCAGGCGGCCGGGGTTCATGTCAACGGGCTGGTACACCGGCCGGACGGTCTGCATCTATGGATCGCCCGCCGGGCGAACGACAAGCTGCTGGATCCGGGAAAGCTGGACAACGTCGTCGCGGGCGGCGTGCCGGCCGGGTTCGGAATTCTCGAAACGCTGGTGAAAGAAGCCGCCGAGGAAGCATCCATCCCGGCCGCACTGGCAGTCCGGGCGGTCCGCGCGGGAGTCATCGAATATGCCATGGACAGGGCCGAGGGGCTTCGCCGCGACGTACTCCACTGCTACGATCTGGTTCTGCCGGACGACTTCATCCCGGTCGCCGCCGACGGCGAGGTCGAGGCATTCGAACTGTGGCCGCTCGCCCGCGCCCTGGCGGCGGTTCGCGACACGGACGATTTCAAGTTCAACGTCAATCTTGTGCTGATCGACCTGTTTATCCGCACCGGAACGATCGCCGGACCCGAAGCGGCGGACTTGCGTGCCGCGTTGAGCCGCGACTAAGGCAACGCTGGCAAATAAGTGCGGCAGCACGCCAGCAAAGTTGCCGTGCAAAACATGAGCTTAGGGCATGCCCGACACCGCAATCCGAAGCGATAATTGTTGGGCATGGACTAACGCATTCGCGACAAGGCCGGTCAGCCTTCCGGCGGGGACGCAACAATGGGGATTTCGCGTGCTTCCGGCTGGTCGCCAATGCCGGCCGGCCGGGCGTCGTTCCGCTGTTCGGCGTAATCGTCGTTGCCCTGGCCGTCTTCGCTGCCCTGGAAACTGTCGCCCTGCTGATAGTTCCGCCGTTGATTGGCCTGCGGATGCTGTTGCTGCGCGGGACCGTTCGGCTGCCCTTGCTGCTGCGCCTGATTCATCGCGTTCAGAATCCGGAAATAATGCTCCGCATGCTGAAAAAACGCCTCGGCCGTTACCCGGTCGCCGCTGCTGGTCGCATCGCGGCCGAGTTGGAGATATTTCTCGAAAAGCTGCTGAGAGGTGCCGCGAATACGAATTTCGGGCCCGTTGCTATCGAAGACATGGTTGCGATTCAGCGGAACGCCGCCGCCCGAATTATGCCGGATGGGTCCGCCCGACCCGCCGCCACCACCACCGTTACCGCCGCCAGAGCGATGGTTACGGCCACGCATGCGCTTCATGTTCATACTAATGCCGTCTTGCTTTCCCGTTGTCGGTGGACCGGTGGGGATGGCGGACGCTCCGGAACAGCGTCCGCGAAGCATTCCTTTGGCTAACCACGATCCATCGGCGTTTATGATGGCATACGAAGGACTTTCGAAGCGGCGCCTTCGTGAACCGTGACGCTGCCAAGCATCACCCTTACCACCCGATCAACGTACACCGGACGCCCGGCGCTGCCAAATAATTTTTTTCAGGTCTGCCATGTCAGGACGACAGCACGGGCAATCCCCGCCAGATCATGGCGAACGGACGCTTCCAGCCCAGCTTCCCGGCCGCATTGCATGACATAGCCGGCCTGTCCGGCACCAAGTTCGAGGACGGCCGATCCATCGCGGCTCAGATGCCGCACAAGCTGTGGGACGATCGCGCGATACGCATCGTACCCATCCGCACCGCCGTCCAGAGCCGCTCTGGGTTCGTGCCGCGCCACCTCCGGCATCAGTGCCTCGATGTCGGCGGCGCGAATGTAAGGCGGGTTGGCAATAATCAGGCCGAAGGAGCCGGATAGCGCATTGGTCCAGTTTCCAGCCATGAATGAGGATCGGCCGGCCAGACCAAAACGGGCGGCATTGCCCTTGGCGAGAGCGGCAGCTACCGGGTTCAGGTCGATGCCGATACCGAAGGCTGCCGGGAACTCCGTCAGCAGTGCCAGCAGCAGGCAGCCGGTTCCGGTGCCAAGATCGAGGATCCTCTCCGGCGGCGGGCGACCGCGGAACGCATCCAGCGCCGCCTGGATCAGGGTTTCCGAATCCGGACGGGGCACCAGCGTAGCGGGGGAGACCTGAAAATCCATGCTCCAGAATTCACGGTGCCCGACGATCAACGCCACGGGCTCGCGATCGATGCGGCGGGTCAGCAGCGCCTGAAACGCCGACGTATTCACCACGAGGCCGGGTTCGCGGATCAGGTCGTTTTGCGTAACGCCGAGGGCGTGCGCGAGCAGCAGGCGGGATTCCAGGCGCGGGTTGTCGGCAATGCCGTCCAATCGGGCGGCCCCATCGCGGATAGCCTGTGCGACAGTGACGGTCACGATGCAGCCCTGCGTCATTCCTCGGTGGACAACCGGGCAGCCTGATCCTCGGCCGTTAGCGCATCGATGAACTCATCGAGATCGCCCTGTATTACGCGGTCGATCTTGTACAAGGTCAGGTTGATGCGGTGATCCGATACCCGGCCCTGGGGAAAATTATAGGTGCGGATGCGTTCGCTGCGGTCGCCGGTGCCGACCTGGGACTTGCGGTCGGCCGATCGTGTGGCGGCGAGGCTGGACCGCTGCTGTTCGTACATGCGCGCGCGCAGGATCTTCATCGCCTTGGCGCGGTTCTTGTGCTGGCTTCTTTCTTCCTGCATCGCGACGACGATGCCGGTGGGCAAATGGGTGATGCGGACGGCGCTTTCGGTCTTGTTGACGTGCTGGCCGCCGGCACCCGACGCGCGATAGACGTCGATCTTCAGGTCGTCGTCATTGATCTGGACATCGACCTCCTCCGCTTCCGGCAGAACGGCGACGGTGACGGTGGAGGTGTGGATACGGCCCTGGCTTTCCGTGGCCGGTACGCGCTGCACCCGATGCACGCCGGATTCATATTTCAGCCGGGCGAAGACGTTTCGGCCGGTGACCTCGGCCGTTGCTTCCTTGATCCCGCCAAGGCCGGTGTCGCCATAATCGAGGATTTCGAACCGCCAGCCTTTGCTGTCGGCATATTTCTGGTACATCGCGAATAACTGGGCGGCGAACAGCCCCGCTTCGTCGCCGCCCGCCGCGGGCCGGATTTCCAGGATGGCGGAACGGGCGTCGGCTTCGTCTTTCGGCAGCAGAGCCAGCCGGATTTCATGTTCCAGCGCGGGAATCCGGTCTTTCAGTTCGTACAGTTCGGCTTCCGCCAGATCTTTCATTTCCGGGTCGGTTAGCATCGTCGCCGCTTCGGATTGTGCGCGTTCGGCCGCCCGCAGGTCGCCGATCCGGGCCACCACGGGTTCGATGTCGGACAATTCCTTGGACGCTTTGACGTAAGCCTCCCCAGAAATGCCTTCGGACAGCATCGCGCGCAATTCGTCGGCACGGGCGGCGATGCGGTCGAGTTTGAGGGCGAGGCTCATCGCAGGCGGGACGGGATGTGGGAGAACGGCACAGCGTCCTGGGTGCCCGAGGTCAGGTCTTTCACCTGTGCCACGCCGGCGGCGATGTCGTCGTCGCCCAGGATGACCGCCGCGCGGGCGCCGGTTTTGTTGGCCCGCTCCATCCGCCGCTTCAGGTTCCCGCGATAGGCTATTTCCGCCCGGATTCCGTTGCTCCGGAGGGCTTGCAGAATGTCGATGGCGACCGCTTCGGCCGCATCGCCGACCGGGATGACGGCGACGGACGACGGCGCGGACGGGGCGGCTTCCATCAGCATGGACAGGCGCTCTATTCCGGCGGCCCAGCCGACGGCGGGCGTGACCGGGCCACCCATTTCGGCGACCAGCCCATCGTACCGGCCGCCGGCCATGACCGTGCCCTGGGAGCCGAGCTTCGTTGTAACGAATTCGAAGGCGGTGTGGCCGTAATAGTCGAGGCCGCGGACGATCCTTGGGTTTTCGGTGAACGGCACGCGGAAGCGGACCAGCTGGTCCTGGAGCTTTTTGTAAAAGGCGGACGCTGGTTCGGTCAGGTATGCGGCGATGGTGGGGGCACCGGCGACGATGCGGCGGTCGGCGTCGTCCTTGCTGTCCAGGATGCGCATAGGGTTGCGTTCAAGCCGGTTCAGGCTGTCCTCCGACAATCCGGCGCGATGGGCGGCGAAGTAACCGACCAGGGCATCGCGGTAAGCGTCGCGGCTTTCCCTGTCGCCCAGGGTGTTCAGTTCCAGCACCGTGTTGTCCGCCACACCCAGCGCCTTCAGAATATCCCAGCCGCAGGCGATGACTTCGGCGTCCGCCAACGGTTCGGCGGGGCCGATCAGTTCGGTGCCAATCTGGTGAAACTGGCGGAAGCGGCCTTTCTGCGGCCGTTCGTAGCGGAACATCGGCCCGGCGTAGAACACTTTTTGGGGCAGGGACTGAGTCATGCCGTTGGACACCAGGGCTCGGCAGACCCCGGCGGTGCCTTCCGGTCTCAATGTGATGGACTCGCCGCCCCGGTCGTCGAACGTGTACATTTCCTTGGTAACGACGTCGGAGGTTTCGCCCAGGGTGCGGGCAAAGACGCCGGTATCCTCGAAGATGGGGGTCATCCATTCGTCGAAGCCATAGGTGGCCGCGACGCGCCGGGCGACTTCGGTGACGCGATGAAAGCGGCGCTGTTCTTCGCCGATAAAGTCATGGGTGCCGCGGGCGGGCTGAAGAGCGGTCAAAATGCGGTCCTTGGTGTCCGTGTTCAGGGCATTATAGCGGCGAGGCGGGGCGGCAAGCTACCCGCGTTCGGCGCCCCAGATCTCCGGGCCGCGGCGCACCATAAAAAATCGTAGCGGCCGGTTGGTCATAACCCTGACCAAGTGGTTAACCGAGGATGGCGACCAAATCCCTGCCGATTCCTCAACGGCCCGCCGGCTGGCTTTGCCGCACAAAGCGCGGGTTCCGCCCTGATTAGGGTCGCCGATCGCAGGCGACGTTTCACCGGCGGAGGCCCGGTTACAGGTAGAGCCGCCGCCGTATCCGGGGTATTGAACCTGCCATGACCGAACCGATCGCCGACACTCTGCGCCGGATACAGGAGCGTATCGCCAACGCGGCCATCGCCGCCGGGCGCGATCCGAAGGATATCGTGCTGGTCGCGGTATCGAAAACCAAGCCAGCCGAGGCCGTCGCCGAGGCCATCGCCGCCGGGCAACGGGTGTTTGGCGAAAACCGCGTTCAGGAAGCAGTGGCGAAGTTTTCGGCCTTGCGCGGCCAGCATCGGCTCAGCCTGCATCTTATCGGTGGCCTGCAGACCAACAAGGCCCGCGAGGCCGTCAGGATCGCCGACGCGATCGAAACGCTCGATCGCCCCAAGCTGGCAGATGCGATCGAGGCGGCGATCGCAAAGGAAGGCCGCACACCGACGCTTTTGATTGAGGTGAACACCGGTTCGGAACCGCAGAAATCGGGCATTGCACGCGACGATGCGGACGGGTTCATCGATGAATGCAAAGACCGGTTCGGTTCGGCCCTGACCGGACTGATGTGTGTGCCGCCCGCCGGACAGGATCCCAGGCCGCATTTTACGTGGCTGGCGGATCGTGCGGTTCGGCACGGGCTGGCGACGGTGTCGATGGGCATGTCCGGCGATTTTGAGGCCGCCATCGCCTGCGGCGCGACCTGGGTTCGGGTCGGCAGCGCGATTTTCGGGTCGCGCTGACACCCCGGTCGCAAACCGGCTTTGCTATCGCAGCAGGTCGCGCGCGCCGTCCCACAGGTCGCGGGCCACGTCGGCGGCGGGACGGGCCTGCGCCATAGAAGCCGACTGACCGGCCCACGCCTGCATGCGATCGATATCGCCCGCCTTGGTGGCGGCATCGCGCATGGCCTGGGTTAGCGCGCGTTGCACAGGGTATGGCGCGGGCGGCGGTGCATCCGGCGCCGATGCCGCCCGAGCGTAGGCTGTCGCGACGCTGCGTCCGGTTCGGCCGGAGAAGGCGCGGGTGACCAGGGTTTCCTCCGGCCGGGACAGGCCGATCGCATCCGCCCAGGCGGGTGGCAGCTTCGCTTCCGGCGTGCGCAGAAAGCCGGTGCCGATCTGGACGGCCGACGCACCCAGGATCAGCGCGGCGGCGACCCCGCGCGCGTCGGCGATGCCGCCCGTGGCGATCACCGGACATTTCACCGCGTCCACGATTGCGGGCAGCAGCGCGAACAGGCCGACCATGGCGGTTTCGGCCCGAGCGGCGTCGAATGCGCCGCGATGGCCGCCGGCTTCCATGCCCTGCGCCACGATCGCGTCGGCGCCGGCGGCTTCGGCGTCCAGCGCCTCCCGCACCGTGGTCACGGTGGCGAACCACCGGATACCCTGTGCTTTCATGCGGGTAACAAAGTCCGGCGGGTAAAGACCCATGATGGACGAAATCACCGATGGTCCGGCTTTCAGCAGCGCCTCGCACTGGGCGGCGAAATCCGGCGGGGTCGCGTCCCCAGCGCCGGGCGGAACCGCGGGGCCCCAGGTGCCGAGGAACGTTCGGACGGCGGCCTCGGCCGCTTCGTTCCGTACCGGCGGCGGGTCGGGAATCCACAGATTGAGCTGAAACCCGCCGTTGGTGGCGGCGCGTACCTCCGCCGCCCAGGCGGCGATCGCGGCGGGCTGCATCGTCAGTCCGCCGCAGGCCCCCATGCCGCCCGCGCCGGCGATGGCAATGGACAACCCGGCCGGACACGCACCCGCCATCGGCGCCAGCAGAATGGGAATACGCAGGTTATAGGCGGCGCAAAACGCCTGTGTCCGGGTCAGGGCGGGATGGGGCGTGGGCATGCCGGTATCTCCTTCATCGGGCAATCTGGCACGTGCGGCACGCAGTGGTCATGCACCCGCGCCGGGCGACGGGCATTTGGCGGAAACTTGTCCAGAAGCGGCGGCAACGCTTCCGGGATGACCGGCTCACGCGCGATCGGCATTCGGTAGGTGGCCCGGATTTGTTCAGGAGCCGGCTGGACCCGACGGCAACCCTGCCAACAGGCCCTGTAACGCGGTCCGAAGGCGGCCCATCGGTTCATTCCAGCCACCCGGCTTCTGCTGACGGAACAACCGAACCGATGGGTACCATGGGCTGTCCTCGCGGTCCAGCATCCATCGCCAGTCGGCCGCCTTCGGGATCAAAATCCACACGGGCTTTCCCAGGGCGCCGGCCAGATGGCCCATCGACGTATCCACGGTAATCACCAGATCCAGGTTTTCCATCAGCGCGGCCGTTTCGCCAAAATCGGTCAACGCATCCGATAGATCGGTCATGCCGGGGAACCGCACTATCGATTCCAGGTCGCGCGCCGGCATCGGCTTCTGCAATGAGACAAAAGCGGCCGGCCCCGCATCGGCGAGCGAGATCAGGTCCGCCAAAGGCAATGAACGCCGCCGGTCGTTCGGATGCGTCGGGCGCCCCGTCCAGGCCAGCCCGATCCGTTTACGACCGGCCGGCAGCATCACCGCCAGACGATCGCGCCATTGCGCGACGCGAACCGGATCGGCCTTTAGATAAGGTATGCCGGATGGGATTGTGTCCGGTTGCGTGCGAAACAGATACGGCAGACTGGACAGGCGGCAATGCGCCGCATGGCCCGGTACGTCTGTCCACCGGTGACAATATTGCGCAACGCCCGGGATATTCGCGAGCAGCGGACCCATTTCGGCGCTGCATCCCAGGATCAGTTCCTGACAGCGTTCCGCCGCCATCGGGATGTACCGCGCAAACTGAATGGTGTCGCCGTAGCCCTGATCGCCGACCAGCAACAGCCGTCCGTTCGGGATCGCCATGCCGTTCCACGGCGCCGAGGTCATCGCCGGCATCGTCGCTTTCCCGGCCTCGGTCAGGTTGCGCCATTCGTACTCCAGCCAGCCTGGATCGAAATCGCCGGTCGCCAGCAGGGTTTGCGCCAAAGCCAAATGGCCATCGGCATGGTCGTGCTTCAGGCCCAGCGCCCGCAGCAGGCAGGCCATCGAACGGTCCCGGTCATCCGCGTCCACGAAAATCAGCGACAGATTGACCAGATGTTCGGGATTGTTCGGATCCAGCCGGATGGATTCCTGCCCCGTCGCCAGGGCCTCCTCGATGCGGTAGGTGGTCCGGCACAGCGAACTGAGATGCGCGTACCAGGTCGCTTGTCCGGGCCGGATCTGGGTCGCCTGGCGCAACAGTGTCACCCCGCGCTCCGGATCGCCCGCCATCGCGGCGACGATGCCTTGCAACGCCAATGCGGCGGGGTGGTTGGGAACAACGGCCAGAACGTCGGCGCAAATACCGGTTGCCTCGTTCAACCGTTTCGCCTGCGCCGCTGCCTGCGCGCGCGCCAGCACCTGCTCCACGGTTTCGCCATTGACGGTAGGCGGCGGTACGGGGGCCGATGCCTGCGTCCCAACCGGTTGCTGTACAGGATTAGTTGCGCTCATGACCGGAAAATGCGCTGACCGCCGAACCGGCGGCAAGCGATTTCAACCGTAAGACGGGGATGATCGCTCCGATCGCCGGCGAATTCCCCCGGCCCGTCGATTTGCCGCACCGCTTTTGCGGCTTGGCGGCACCGGGGCAGCCGCGCTGGTCGCCCCCACCGTCCGCGCGCCGTGTTCGATCGTTCGCTGCCGCCTCGCCACAGGCTCCCGCGGGAAAGATCGTTCGCTAAACCAGCCTGGCCGCCGCGTTCGCCACCGTGGCCTCCCGCTCAGTCCGGAGCCCGGCCATCCGAACCCGGACGGCGGCCACAAGCTCCGGCCGAGCCGTGTCCGGACTGCCGGCGCTGAAGGGCGGTTCGGGGGCGTATTCGATCCCCAACTGGATACTTTCCGCGATATCTTGTCCGGCGAGTTCGGCAACCATGGTCAGCGCGAAATCGATCCCCGCGGTGACGCCGCCGCCGGTCATGAATTTTCCGTCGCGCACCACCCGCCCTGCGGTGGGAATCGCGCCGAACGGCACCAACAAATCCGTCCAGGCCCAGTGGGTCGTCGCCTTCCGGCCGCGCAGCAGCCCGGCCGCGCCCAGCACCAGCGATCCGGTGCAGATCGATCCGACGAACCGGGCCTGCGCCGCCCGTTCGCGCAGGAACGACAAAACTGTCTGGTCCTCGATCAGGGCCATGACCCCGGCGCCGCCGGGCACACAGATCACGTCCAGCGGGGGACAGTCCGCGAACGTGGTGTCGGGCAGCAGCGTCAGGCCGCCGTGGGTTTCGATGGGGCCGGGGGTTTTCCACAGCACGTGCGTGACAGCGCCAGGAAGACCGGCGAACACCTGCAACGGGCCGGTCAGGTCCAACTGCGTCATCGCGGGAAAAGCAAGCAAGCCGATGCGGTACTGGGTCACTCCGGGTCTCCTGTGTCTGGACAATTGGGTTCTGCCATGGCACCGTCTGGCGGATATGCCAATTAACCCTCAAATCACGCCAACACCGCGCCTGGTTGAGCTTTTGGCGTTTCCGGATGTTCAGCTTCTGGACGTGACCGGCCCGTTTCAGGTGTTCGCCACCGCCAACGACCTGTCGGCCACTCCTGGGTGCAGCCTTCCGTATGGGTTAACTGTCGTTGCCGCCACCCCCGGTCCGATCGCCTCATCGTCCGGCCTGGCCCTGCTGACCGCACCGTTGCCGCCACCGGAACAGCCGATCGACACGTTGATTGTCGCCGGCGGTCCTGGCAGTTACGCCGCCTGCCAGGATGCATCGCTGATCGATTGGGTAAGACAACGCGCCGCCGTTGCACGCCGAACCGCGTCCGTCTGCACGGGTGCGTTTGTTTTGGCGACAACCGGCCTGCTGAACGGCAGGCGTGCCACAACGCACTGGTCCCGCTGCGCCCAACTCGCCGCGGCGTTTCCCGCTGTCCGGGTCGAGCAGGATCCGATCTATGTGAACGATGGCGCACTGTGGACCTCGGCCGGAGTGACGGCCGGAATCGACATGGCACTGGCGCTGGTGGAGGCCGATCTGGGCAGGACGATCGCCACTTCGGTGGCGCGACATCTGGTGGTGTTCGCCAAGCGTCCTGGAGGGCAATCTCAATTCAGCGCGGACCTGGCACTGGCGGGCGAAATTCCGGTGTTCGATGAATTGCACGACTGGATGAAGCGAAATTTACGCGGCGATCTGGCGGTTCCGGTGTTGGCCGCGCACGCCGGCATGAGCGAACGCAGCTTCGTCCGGCGTTACCGGCAGGTCACCGGCCTTACTCCGGCGCGAGCGGTAGAACGCATTCGGGTGGAGGCAGCCCGGCAGGCGCTGGGGCAGACGGGTTTACCGTTGAAGCGGATTGCTCGGGACTGCGGCTTTGGGTCGGAGGAAACGATGCGGCGCGGCTTCATTCGCATCCTGGCGGTGCCGCCGCATGCATACCGGGAGCGGTTTCCGGTGTGAGCGTACTTATTGCGGGCCGGACCTATCGCGGGCCGGCGGCGCTGGGCACCGACGGCCGATACCCGGAATAAGCGGCTGGCCATGTGCGGCGGTCTTCGGGCACTGCGTCACCCAATGGACGCTGGCAGGGCGTGACCCGGCGTGGCAGCATCCGGCGCATGCGTATCCATCTGCAAAACCCCGAGAACGACCCGCTGTTCGACTTTACCCGTCCGATGTGGCAGGCCGCCGTGGCGCGCGCACCGGATGCCGGCGGCGAGCACGATGTGTCCATCGGCATCGCACAAGCCGATTTTCTCGCCGCGATGCGGGATGCGGAGGCGCTGGTGTGCGATGCAGGGGTCATCGCGGCGCTGTTCCCCTGCCCCGCGCCACGGCTGAAGCTGATCTTCCTGACCAATGCCGGCCTGGACAGGCTGGCACCGTTCGACTGGCTGCCTCCCGGCGTTGCCTTGATGAACAACCGCGGCGTACATGCGGCGAAAGCAGGCGAATTCGCGATCATGTCCATTCTGATGCTGGCGAACCGGGTTCCCGCGATGGTGACCAGCCAGCGTCAGGGCCTGTGGCACAAGCGGCTGGGGTCGGTCCTGGCGGGGCGACGCCTGACAGTGGTGGGACTTGGCGCCCTGGGAGCCGCGACAGCCGGACAGGCTGCCCGCTTCGGTATGCATGTCACCGGCGTCCGCGCCCACCCGGCACCGCATCCGGCCTGCGCCCGCGTGATCGGCACCGATGCGCTGGACACCGTTCTGCCCGAGACCGAATTCGTGGTTCTTGCCTGCCCGTTGACCGCCGCCACTCACGGCCTGATGACCCGGCGGCGCCTGGAAAGCCTGCCGTCCGGCGCAGGGCTGATCAACATCGGACGCGGCGCGTTGCTGGATCAGGATGCGCTGTGCGACCTGTTGGAAAACGAGCATCTGTCCGGCGCCGTACTCGATGTGTTCACGCCGGAACCGCTGCCGCCCGGCCACCGCGTGTGGTCCACCCGCAACCTGATCGTCAGCCCGCATGTTTCGGCCGACGACCCGGCGACCTATAACCCGCACAGTCTCGACATTTTCCTGGACAATGTGCGCGCGTGGCGCGCCGGCCGGCCGCTGCCAAACCGTTTCGACATCGGGCGCGGCTACTGATGCTGACGACTCTTGTCGCGTTGCTCGCCGCCGCGACTGTCGCGGTACCGCTGACCCGACGGTTCGGCCTTGGCAGCGTGCTGGGTTATCTGCTCGCGGGGGTGGCGATCGGGCCGTCCGGCCTGGGGCTGGTCAGCGATATCGGCCAGATCGCCGATATCGCGTCCCTCGGCGTGGTCATGCTGCTGTTCCTGATTGGGCTGGAACTGCGGCCCAGGCGGCTTTGGGTCATGCGGCGCGCGGTGTTCGGGCTTGGTTCGGCGCAGGTCGTGTTCAGCGGCATTGTATTGGCGGCGTTGGCCCGCTGGACCGGCGTGTCGTGGATGGGAAGCATTGTCCTGGGCGCCGGTCTGGCGATGTCGTCCACCGCCATCGTGCTGCCAATGCTGGCCGAGGCCGGACTGATGCAAAGTTCGGCCGGGCGCGACGGCTTCGCGGTCCTGTTGTTTCAGGATCTGGCGTTCATTCCCCTGGTCGCCATCGTCCCGTTACTCGCGGAACACACCCTGCCCCATCAGGTTCCGTGGCACGATGTGGCCAGGGCCGTGACGGCCATAGCGGTGATCCTGGTCGGCGGCCGCTTCGCCATTCCGCCGTTGATCCGGGCGCTGGGGGGCGCCCGCACGCCTGAACTGTTTACGCTGGCATCGTTGCTGATCGTCGCCGGCTCCGCCTTCATCGCCAGCATCGCCGGATTGTCCATGTCGCTCGGTGCCTTCATGGCCGGGGTTTTACTGTCCGAATCCGAATACCGCCACGAATTGCAGGCGGACATCGCTCCGTTCGAGGGCCTGTTGCTGGGCTTCTTCTTCATCTCGGTCGGCATGGCGGCGGATCTGGGGCTGGCGCGGGTACATCCGGGTTTGCTGGCCGGGGCCGTGGCGGCACTGCTGACGGCGAAGGCGGCGGTCTGTTTCATCCTGGCCCTGATCGCCCGGCAAAGCCTGGCGGATGCGGTTCGGTTCAGCCTGGCACTGCCGCAGGCCAGCGAATTCGCCTTCGTACTGTTCGGCGCGGCGGTGGCGGCGGGCGCGCTGTCGCCCGGCAGCGCCGCGCTGGCAACGCTGGTCGCCGCGGCGTCCATGGCCGCGACACCGGTGTTGTTCGCGGTGTCGGAACGGTTCCTGATTCCATGCCTTGAACAGGAGCCAGAACCGGATTTCGATACGATCGAGGCCGCCGACGCGCCTGTAATCCTGTGCGGCGTCGGTCGGTTCGGGCAGATCGTTGCGCGTGTGCTGCGGATGCACGGGATTACATTCACCGCGCTGGAACGCGACCCCGGTCAGGTGGATGTGCTGCGGCGCTTCGGCATCAAGGTCTATTTCGGCGATCCGACCCGCATCGATTTGCTGCGCGCGGCGGGGGCCGGACAGGCGAAGCTGCTGATTGTCGCGCTCGACAACGCGCCGGACGTGCTGCGGATTGTCGAAGTGGCGAAACGGAATTTCCCGCACCTGAAAATCCTGGCGCGGGCTCGCAACCGGCGCAACGCGTATCTGCTGATGGACCGCGGCGTCGATGGCCTGGTGCGGGAGACGTTTCATTCAAGCCTGAAAATGGCTCGACAGGCGCTGGAGGCGTTGGGCGTTTCCACCCAGGAAGCCGAACGGTCGATCGCGTTGTTCCGGGATCACGATGAACGGACACTGCTGGATACGCACGTAATCTACCGGGATGAGAAACAATTGATGCAAAGTGTGCAACAGGCGACCGAGGAATTGATGGCGCTGTTCGAGGCCGACCGCGCGAAGTAGGCCTGGGGCGTGTCCGGCCCCGCGCCAGCCGACATTCGACGGGCAGGCGGCCAGGGCCAAACAAGCCGGGAGGACGATCGGGCGGGGCGTCAGGCCGGCGCGAACAGCCGGTCGTCGCCCGCCCGCGTTTCTTCCGGAACCGGATCGACAATGCCCTGAAAGGCCGGATCCCTTTGCAATACAGGCAGCACATTTCCGGCGAACAGCCGCATGTTCAGTTCGGCCAGATGATGCGGCATGCTGCCAAACGAAAACTCCGTCACCAGATGATCCGTGCCGGTCAGGCGCCGCAACTCGGCGATCTGCTGAATGCAATCATCCGGGGTGCCGACGATCTGAATGCTCAGATAAAAATCGGTTGCCTTGTTCCGGAAGGTCTCATCCTTCATCTTGGTGTAGGTTTTCGCGAGTTTGCCGTACGATTCGTATCCTTTCACGGTACCCAAATGGCCATCCGAAAAATGGTAGTGATTATCGATGGAATCCCACTTCTCGCTCAGATAGCGCGCGGCCCACTCGCGGGCTTCGGCGCGTGTTGGCGCGCAGGCCACGTTGGTCAGGATAATCGGCGGCCGCGGCGTGTGTCCGACGCTTTGCACCATCGCGCGGTACCGGTGCACATCTTCCGCCGCTTTCGGCCATTCGTTCTGCATGACGATCAGCATCCCAAAACCGAGCTTTGCCATGACTTCGGCGGATTCGGGGCTGACCGAGGATGCGTGGAATCGCCGTTCCGGATTCGATATAGGCCGGGGCCGGATCGATACGTGGGGAATTTTGTAGAATTCCCCGTTCCATTCGAAGGATTCTTCGCTCAGTGCCTTTATGACCAGTTGCGCCGCTTCCACGAATCGCGGCCGGGCTTCCTCCATGGGAATGCGGAATCCGGCATATTCGATGCTGGCGGCGCCACGGCCGAACCCGATCAGGGTGCGGCCGCCGCTGATGACATCCAGCAGCGCGATCTGCTCCGCCACGCGGATAGGGTCGTGCCAGGGCAGCACGATGACGCAGGTGCCAAGCACGATACGTTTCGTGCGCCCGGCATAATAGCTGAGCAGTTGCAGCGGCGCGGGCGACATGGAATAGCCGGTGAAGTGATGTTCCAGCGCGAACAGCGAATCAAATCCCAGCGGTTCCGCCAAATCGCCGAGCGCCAGATGTTCGTTGTAGAGGGCTGCGTCTGGACGTCCAGGCTGGGCGAGGACGCTGATCGCCGTTCCGGCCTTCATGGTGCGCTACCGCAACGGTGAGCAGGATGCCGGCAAGACCAGCTTGTTTTCCTGGCGCACGAGCTGGCCGGGTGCGCCGCCGGTCGGGGGCCAGATGCCACGTGCGACGGCTTCCGCCCGGATGCGCTGGCGTTCGGCGACGTCTTTATAAGCCCAGATATGGACCCATTTATTTAGCCCGCCGAGTTCGGTGTACCAGGCGCCGACCAAAGGCGACAATTTTACCCGTTCATCGATTTTCGCGGCCCAGCGTTCGATCGTGCCGGGGATCGCCCCCGGTGCCATCGAGTAGGATCTGATCTCGAACAGCGGCCCCACCTCGCGCGGCGTCAACGCGGGGGAGAACGGCGCGGGGAGAAAGATTTCGCTTTGCATGGTGACGATGAACTCGGCAATCGGCGGCGGCCAGACGCCAGACTTCACTGCCTCGCCACGGATAGCCATCCGCTGTTCGAAGCTATCGTACGTCCAGACATGGGTAATTTCGTTCAACGGGCCGATTTCGGTGTGCCACAGCGCGGTCAGTTTCGACAATTTCTCCCGCGCCGGCAGGCACTCGGCAAAGCGTTTTTCCACCTCGGGCACCGATCCCGGCTTGAGTTGATAGGTGCGAACTTCGATGATCATGTGCGTTTCTCCTGTCCCGTCCGGGGACGATAGCGGGGCGGGACGGGCTTGTCACACCGGGGCGGTCAAGGACTGAACCAGACGTTGGCCATGCGAGGGATGCGAAAAGGCACAAATCCGTTCACGTTGGACCGGACCGCCTGCACTGTGTCCATGACCCCGAACGGAATGGCATAGACCCGATCCAAAACCAGCGCTTGCATGCGAGCAAAAGCGTCCTTGCGGCCCTCGGGCGTTGGCAGCATGTTCATATCGTTCCAGGCAGAGCGTAGATCCGGGTCGTCCTGGCCAGCCATCGGCTTATAGGCTGCATTGGGCCGCACCAGTAATTGCATGGTTGCTCGCGCACCCAGCGCGGGTTGCGTTCCCCAGGCGGTGAAATCGAGGTTCCAGCCTTCGGCGGTGTTCCGGACCATCTCCGCCGAGGCGGGCCATCCCACAACCTTCATGACGGCATCGATACCAACCGCCTGAAGCTGCTGTTGTACGACCAGCGCGGCATTATACATGGATGGATAATCCGTATTGGTCAGCAGAACGACGGGTTCTCCCTGATAGCCTGCCTCCGCCAGGTAGCGCCGGGCCAGATCCGGATTGTGCAGGTTATAAGTCTGCTTGCCGGCATCGAGGTAATCGGGCTCTCCGGGATACTGAAATCCGGCGTTCAGCCGGTATGTTCCGTCCGACGCCGCATCCATGATCTCTTGCATATCGAGCGCGGCCTGGATCGCCTTTCGAATCGGAAGCCGGTCGGTCGGCGGGTTGGAGACATTCGGGACCGCCAGTTGAATCCACCAGTTGCGCACAGGCAACAGGACGATATCCGCGTCCTGCTTCAGATCGCCAGCGGCTTTCGCCGTCAGGTCCTCGACACCTTGATAGGCGCCGGAGCGCAAGCCGGCGGCGCGGGCATCGGGGTCCGTCACGATACGAAACGTTATCGTATCGAAGCACGCCTGCTTGTAACCACCGAACCCGGTCCGTTCCTGAAAATTGCTATTGGGCAGATAATCCGCGAACCGTTCCAATTTCACTTCATCGCCTTGCAAGCCTGAAACAAAGCGGTACGGACCCGTTCCGATTGGCTGATTCGGTTGCTGAGCGGACGGATCGCCGCTGCCGGCGGGCATTATCGCAATGGGCACATCGGGCGACGACAGCGCGTCGATAAATGTGGGTTGCACGGTCTTAAGGTGTATCGCGAATGTTAGTGCATCCGGGGCGTCCCACCGGTCCACATTCTCCAGCGTGCTGCGCCGTACGCCCAGTTTCGCGTAACGATCGAACGACGCGACCACATCGGCCGATGTCAATGGCCTGCCGTTGTGAAAATGGACACCCTGGCGCAGCGCAAAGGTGTACGTCAGACGGTCGGGCGCCTCATGCATCGCGGCGGCGAGTTCCAGGATCGGATGGTTATTTTCATCGCGAGTCATCAGCGATTCGTAAATATTCATCGCGATGTTGCGCGTGGAGATCGTCCCCGCGGCCATCGGATCCAGGGTGGCGAAATTGGCCGCCTGCGCGAAGATAAAATTCCCCCCGGTATGCGGACATTTGAACGGTTCGGCATGTGCCGACGCGAGTGTCAGGATAGCGCCGGCGGTCAGGGCAAGACGTTCGCGATTCATCCAAAATCCCCCTGGGGCAGGATCGCGCCACCTCAATTCAGACGAATACTGCTTCGCGTTTACCGTGGCCCGCGGCATGCCGGGGCGTCAAGCCAATCGTTAGGCCATGCCCTAAGCTTATGTTTTGCAGGGCAACTTTGCTGGCGTGCTGACGCACTTATTTGCCAGCGTTGCCTTAGCGCCTTACCGATTCTCCCAATCGGGTTCGGCGACGGACGGTGCGGTGTGTGCCGCCCGCGGTGCGGGCCGACCTGCGCGACATCAACCCGAAGGTCGCCCCGGATTTCCGGCGACCGGATGCGCGCAAGGTTGTCATTGGCCGCCTAACGTTCGATCAAGGGGCAGTTACCCTCATTCAACGGCCGGAACGCCTCATCCATTGGCGTTACGGAAATAACCTTAGCCACATCCCACGAACCTTTGCTTTCTGCCGGCGTCTTGGCCTCCAGCAGATAAACCGGATGCAGCGTGCGTCCGTCCTGCCGGATTTTTCCTGGTCCAAAGCAATCGTCGTCCGTCGGGATGGCCTTCATACGGTCCACCGTCGCTTTTCCGTCGGCCTTTGCACCGGCAACGCCCATATCGGCAATCGCCTTGAGATAATGCAGCGTTACCCCATAATCGCCAGCCTGGGTCATGTTCGGCCATACACCGTTCGGCGTTTTCGCTTTCACCCGGTCGTTCCAGGCCCGTGTCCGGTCGTTGAGGTCCCAGTAATAGGATTCGCTCCAGCGCAACCCCTGTGCTGTGTCCAATCCCAGCGCGCGCACGCCACGCACCTGAATAAGAAGCGCGGCGATTTTCATAGAACTGTTCAGGCCGAATTCATGCGCTTGCTTGATGCAGTTTTCGGTATCTGCTCCTGCCATGCAAAGCCCCAGAACCTTGGCGCCCGACGCCTGCGCGCGCAGCAGATGGGCGGAAAAATCGGTCGTTTCGGGAAACGGGTAAGCAACGCTGCCCATCACCTTTCCGCCCGCTTTTGTAACCACCGCGGCGGTGTCGCGCTGTAAGGCCTGACCGAAGGCATAATCGGCGGTGATGAAGAACCATGAATCGCCACCGGCCTTCACTGTCGCGCCGCCGGTCGATTTCGCCAGCATGTACGAATCGTACGTCCAGTGTATCGTGTTCGGGCTGCACTGGGATCCGGTCAAATCGGAGGTGCCGCCGCCGGAATTGAGATAGACTTTGTTCTTCTCGCGGCACACCGTGCTTACAGCCAGCGCGACGGATGAAGTGGGCACATCGACGATGGCGTCCACGCCGTCCCGGTCAAGCCATTGTTTGGCGATCGAAACACCGACATCCGGCTTGTTCTGATGGTCGGCGGACAGAACCTCCACGTTCCAACCCTTGCCGGACACGCCGAAATCGATCAGTGCCTGTTTGGCGCAAACGACGCCCGTGGGGCCGCCATCGTCGCGATACGGGCCGGACTGGTCGTTCAGCACTCCGATACGAATTGTGGGTGTCTGTCCGAAGCCGTAACGCGGGACAGCAAGCCCGGCGGTGGCGCCCAGCATGGCACGGCGGCCCAAAATCATAAGCAATTCCTTTTTTGCCAAAAAAAATCCGCAATCTGCAACGAGCGGCGCCGGCCAATCATGACCGACGCCGCCGTACACCGACGGGATGCCGGATCAGGCCGGTGCGAAGAATGGCAGGGACGGCCCGCCATCCTCGGTCTTCACGAACACAACCTTCACGTCCTGGCCGATCTTCAGGGCCTTGAAGTCGCAATCGACGAAATTCGTGAGCACCGACGGACCTTCGGCCAGCGTTACGTAGCCGATGGCATACGGGGGACTGGCCCGTTCCATCACGCTGAGCGTATAGATTTTCGCCTTTCCGGACGCCTGTTCCCACGTGCAGTCGCCGAAGCAGAACGGGCAGAGTTCGCGCGGATAATGATGCACCTTTTTGCAGCTTGTGCAGCGGCGGATCATCAGCTTGCCGGCATCCGCGCCGTCGAAGAAAGGCCTGGTTTCCGGGTTGGTGTCGGGCGTGCCGACGAACGGAATTTTTCTTGCTACGTATGCCATGTCGGTTACTCCCGTTCCAGGATCACGGTGCTGCCGCAATGGCGTGTACCGAGCGCTCCGCCGGTGCCGTGGGCAATGGCGAGATCGCAGTTGGGGACTTGTACTTTTGGATGCGCTTCGCCGCGCAACTGCCGTACCGCCTCGATAATCTTGGTGATCCCGCCGCGGTTGGCCGGATGGTTGGAACACAGTCCGCCGCCATCGGTATTGAACGGCAGTTTGCCGACGCCGGAAATCAGGTTGCCGTCCGCAACGAATTTTCCGCCTTCGCCTTTTTTACAGAAGCCCAGATCCTCCAACTGCATCAGCACCGTGATGGTGAAGCTGTCGTAGATACTGGCGTATTTTATGTCGGACGGCTTGATGCCGGCCATTTCCCACGCCGGCGGTCCGGACCAGCGGGCCGCGGTATAGGTCAGGTCGATCTCGCCGCCGGCCTGATGTTTCGGGGATTCGCCGACGCCGATGACTTTCACCAACGGCCGCTTCAGACTTTTGGCGATTTCCGGCTTGGTCAGGATCAGCGCGCCGCCGCCGTCGCTGATGACGCAGCAATCCAGACGATGCAGCGGCGTGGAAACCATCGGCGAGTTCACAACGTCTTCCACCGTCACCACGTCCCGCAGCATGGCGTGCGGGTTGTGCTGCGCATGATGCGACGCCGCGACCTTGATCCAGGCGAGTTGCTCGCTGGTGGTGCCGTACTCATACATGTGGCGTGCGGCGCACATACCGTACAGGTTCGCGGTGGCGGGGCCGTACGGATATTCGAACTGCATTTCCGGGGCGGCGGGGTTACCGGGGCGCGGGGCGGTGCCGGTGGCCTGGCCTTCGCTGCGCGGACGGCCCGACAGGGTGATCAGGGCTACGTTGCAATGGCCGGCCGCGATCGCTTCCATCGCGTGGCCGACCGCCACCTGGTAAGACGACCCGCCCACATCGGTGCTGTCCACGTGACGGCATTTCAGGTTCATGTAATCGACCATGGACAACGGCCCCAGGCCGCCCGGCGCATCGCCGGCGCAGAAATAGCCGTCCACGTCATCCTTGGTCAGGCCCGCATCCGCCAGCGCGCCCTTGGCGCATTCGGCGTGCAGCAGGGCAATCGATTTATCCGGCGCCTTGCGGGTGGGATGTTCCCACGCCCCCGCGATATAGGCCGCTCCTCTTAAACTCATGCTCCACTCCCCAATGGGACCGCCGTCATCCGGCGATCCGGTCCAGGCCCATGCAAACCGCCGCCAACAGCGTTTCGGTTCAGGCCGCGGGCGATTATACCGATGGGTAGCGCCACGGCTACCCCAGCGGGGCCGGCGGGGCTGTCGTGGCTGAAGATGTCAATTTGTTTCAAGACGCAGGTCACACTTGTTTGTGAGTAACATCCGGTGGCATTATCGTTATTGAAAGGTGGGTCATGGATTATTTATCTCGTATTGCCGTTGTCGAAGACGACCCCGAAATCGGCCGGGCGATGTCGAATTATATGACTGAGAACGGATATGAGGTGGCGTCTGCCCGAAGTGGCCGGGACCTCGACCGGGTGATGGCGAGCGGCCGGATCGACTGCGTGATTCTCGATGTCGGATTGCCTGGGGAAGACGGTCTCAGCATTTGCCGCCGGTTGCGCGGAAGTTCTTCTGTTCCGATCATCATGGTTACTGGCCGGGGTTCGGATACGGATCGAATTGTCGGGCTGGAACTTGGTGCCGACGACTATCTGCCGAAGCCCTTCAATCCGCGGGAACTGTTGGCGCGGGTGAGGGCCGTCATGCGCCGCGGTGCGATGCCGGAACCGGCGCGGGCCGAGGCGCCGCGGGTTTTGGCGTTCGAGGGGTGGCGGCTGGACATGGCGCGCCGGCAATTGATCGCACCGGACGGTTCGCCACAATCGCTGACCAGCGGGGAATTCAATATCCTGGCGATCTTCTGTCAACAACCGCGCAAGGTTCTGTCCCGCGACGATCTGCTCGATCTTTTGCACGGGCGCGCCGCGGCGGTATTCGACCGCAGTATCGACGTGCAGATCAGCCGGCTGCGCCGGAAGATCGAAACCAACCTGAAGGATCCGTCGTTCATCAAAACCGTGCGGTACGGCGGATATTTCTTCACGCCGCTGGTCACCGTCGTGGCAGATAATTGATCGGCAGGTCGCGAACGGTTTAAGGAAACTCTGAAAAAGTCCTTTACGATACGTTTCCGGTATGATTCTCTGGCTTTGACAGAGAGGATCGGCCAGGATGCAGTGCAGTTTCGCTGAGTATGACGGTTTCCGGAAACAGCGGAAGATCAC
>JAJZFA010000016.1 GCA_021805565.1 Pseudomonadota bacterium | reverse complement strand
GGTTGCGCGGATCAACCAACGCCACGAACGCAGACGCGGTGCCATTGACTCCCGCTTCCGCACTCAGCGACGGGAGGCGCCCTCATGATCGAGCAAAAAACATGCCAAGTAATTCGACTCTGTCAAAGTACCGACCTTGCTGATCGCCCAGGGAATCCACGTCTCCCAGACGCTGGAATATTCATTCATCATCGCCTTTGCCTATCCGCTGTTTCCCCTGGTCAGCAGCCTGTTCGCCGATCGTATCGAGCGAAAGTGGCAGGTCTGCCTGTCCTGCATCGGCATCGCGGTATTCGGCATCGCCTTCTCGTTCCAGACGGCGGCCGGCCCGTTGATCGTCATCGGCACGGTGCAGACGATGATGAACGCATGGCTATCGTTTTCCGCCCATAACTATCAGGCGGAGCTGTTTCCGACTCGGATCCGGGCCACCGCCGTTGGCTTCGTCTATTCCTGGAGCCGGTTCAGCACGATTTTCACCGGCTTCATCATCGCCGCGATCCTGCAACATTTTGGCGTGCCCGCCGTGTTTCTGTTCGTCGCCAGTGCCATGGCGGTGGTGGTCGTGTCGGTCGCGTTGTTCGGCCCCCGCACCAATAACCGGTCGCTGGAGGAGATTTCGCGACCGGTCGCGGAACTCGCGTAGCCGGTGTTACCGCGGCCCGTTCAGCCGCGGTTCCGACCGGGGTGGGCGGATCGCCTGCGGTTCTTGCCGCCGGACAGGGCGCATGGTTGGCGGCGGCGCCTGCCGTTCCCGTGGCGCGTCGTCATCCAGATCTTGCGCCGCCGGGGGGATCGGCGGCCGGTCGCCGAGCTGACCCTCACGCCGCGGCCGCGGATTGAACGGGGCGTACACGTCCTCGAAATCGACCTCTTGCGGACCTGCCGGCAGCCGCAGTGCGAGGTGCCGGATTTCCTGCTGGATCTCATCCAACCGAGCCTCGATGAGTTCGAGACGGGTTTTGACGCCGAGGACGCTGAACGGCATGAAAAGGAAGGCCAGCGCATATAGCAGCGCCGGAACGAGAAGCACGAGGGGCACCCACCAGGGCACCCAATCGGGAAGGGCAAACGGCATGTTCATGCCCGGTTTCTAGCACCGAATCGGTATTGCACGGGTGGATTTCTTGGCCTCGGCATGCGAGTTACCGACAATGTTGCTGCCAAGACCCGGTCTCGCGACCCGCCCCGAACCGTGCCGCGTGCCGTCGCGCGACGGCGTACCTGGGGGAATCGCCTGTGGGGGAATCGCTTATGGGGGAATCGACAGTTGTCGGTGTCGGGACATCGGCGTGCAAAACAGGAGCTCGGCCCCGGCATGAATCTGGACCTTGAAATCGCCCGCGCCGCGACCCTTCGCCCCATTCATGAAATCGCGGCCAAGTTCGGCATACCTGACGACGCGGTGGAGCCTTATGGCCGGCACAAGGCAAAGATCGGCCTGACGTTCATCGACAGCCTGGACTCTCGTCCCGATGGCGCCCTGGTGCTGGTCACCGGAATCAGCCCGACTCCGGCCGGCGAGGGCAAGACCACCACGACGGTCGGCCTTGGCGACGCGCTCAACCGATTGGGCAAGCGCGCGGCGATTTGCCTGCGCGAACCCAGCCTGGGTCCCAGTTTCGGCCGCAAGGGCGGCGCGGCGGGCGGCGGCTACGCGCAGGTCGTGCCGATGGACCAGATCAACCTGCATTTTACCGGCGACTTCCATGCCATTACCGCCGCCAACAATCTGCTCGCGGCGATGATCGACAATTCGGTCTATTGGGGCAATCCACTGGGAATCGACACCCGTCGGATTTCGTGGCGCCGCTGCCTGGATATGAACGACCGCGCCCTGCGCAGTATCGCCGGCAGCCTGGGCGGCGTCGCCAACGGATTCCCGCGCGAAGACGGGTTCGATATAACAGTCGCGTCAGAGGTCATGGCGGTGTTCTGCCTGGCCAGAAACCTGCAGGATTTGCAGGCGCGCCTTGGCCGGACAATCGTGGCGCAAACACGCGATGGCACTTACATCACCGCCGCCGATATCAAGGCCGATGGGGCAATGGCGGTGCTGCTGCGCGATGCCATCGCACCCAATCTGGTGCAGACGCTGGAAGGCTCGCCCGCGCTGGTCCATGGCGGGCCGTTCGCCAACATCGCGCACGGCTGCAATTCCGTCATGGCGACCCGGCTGGGCCTGAAACTGGCGGACATCGTGGTGACCGAGGCCGGATTCGGCGCGGACCTCGGCGGGGAGAAATTCCTCGACATCAAATGCCGCTCGGCCGGCCTGAAACCGGCCTGCGCGGTGGTGGTTGCGACGGTGCGCGCGCTGAAGATGCACGGCGGCGTCGCGCGCGACGCACTGGCGCCAGAAAACGTCGCGGCGGTCACGCTCGGCATCGCCAACCTGCGGCGGCACGTCGAGAATATGCAAAAATTCGGCCTGCCCGTGGTCGTGGCGGTGAACCATTTTACAGGCGACACCGATGCTGAATTCGCCGCGATCCGCGATTCCATGGCCGCACTTGGCATCGAGGCTATTTCCTGCACCCACTGGGCGGATGGCGGCGCGGGTGCCGAGGCCTTGGCGCAGGCCGTGATCGGCCGGATTGCCGCCGGTAGCGCCGCATACCAGCCGCTGTATTCGCTGGACATGACCCTTGCGGACAAAATCCGGGCGATCGCACAGGGGATTTACCGGGCGTCGGATATCGCGATGCCGGACGGAGTGGCCAAGGCATTGAAATCGTTCGAAGCGTCCGGATTCGGCGGCGTGCCGGTCTGCATCGCCAAGACACAATACAGCTTTACCGCCGATCCTACCGTCATGGGCGCGCCGGTCGGCCATGTGTTGCCGGTGCGCGAAGTGCGCCTGTCCGCCGGGGCCGGCTTCGTGGTGGCGATCTGCGGCGACATCATGACGATGCCCGGCCTTCCGCGCGTTCCCGCCGCCGAGTCGATTTATTTGCGGGACGATGGGGAGATCGAGGGCCTGTTCTGACGCCGCGGCGACGGTGCCCCCCGTGTCCGGGGCCACGTGATGCGCGTTTGTTCTTTCGGATCGGCGGCCATTCGTCCGAAGCGGGTTTTCATCGTGGTGGCCCAGCCGGCGTTGGATGCTGTGGCGAATTGAAAATCCGTGGTAATGCCGTCCGACCCGGATACGCATCGCCGCGGTAAACCGGCCAGCCATGATGGACCGATCCTTGTGATATCCGACGATTTTTATGGCATTTTTGTCTGTATCCTCGGCTACCTGCTGGGGTCGGTTCCGTTCGGGCTGCTGCTGACCAGAACCGCCGGCCTGGGCGATATCCGCGGGATCGGGTCGGGAAATATCGGCGCGACCAATGTTTTGCGCACGGGCCGTAAGGGTCTGGCCGCCGCTACCTTGCTGCTGGACGGCGCGAAGGGCGCCGCCGCGGTACTGATCGCTCGAGCGGTCGTTTATGATGAGGGGTTCGTGCTTCTGGCCGGTCTTGCCGCCGTCATCGGCCACCTGTTTCCGGTCTGGCTGGGGTTCAAGGGCGGCAAGGGCGTCGCCACTGGCCTCGGGGTGCTGATCGCCGTCGCGTGGCCGATCGGCCTTGTCGCCTGCGCCGTCTGGCTGCTGGTCGCCGCCACCGCCCGTTTTTCGTCGCTGGCGGCGCTGGCGGCGTTTGCCTCGGCGCCCTGCCTCGCTGCGATCGTGGAAGATTTCAACGTCGTTAAGCTTGCCTTTACCATTGCCGTGCTGGTGTTCGTCCGCCACCAGGCCAATATCCGCCGCCTGCTCGCCGGGACCGAACCACGGATCGGCCGCGGCAAGACGGAAGGCGCCTGATCCGGCCCGCCCGCACTTCCGCCGGCGGTACGCAAGGACGCCGCCTTCATGTCAGACCGGACCGACCGCACGGATCGCCTGCGTCTGATCCGAACCGAAGGCGTCGGGCCGGTCACCTACCGCCGCCTGCTCGATCGCTATCGCACGCCAGCCGCCGCGCTGGATGCACTGCCCCGCCTTGCCAAGGCCGGCGGCAAGGCCACTGCGCCGAAAACCGTCACCGTGGCGGAGGCGGAGCGCGAGTTGGAACGTACATCCGCCCACGGTGGCCGCATGGTCTTCCTGGGCGAGTCCGATTACCCGCCCCTGCTGGCCATGATGGACGATGCGCCGCCCTGCCTGATCTTCGCCGGGGCTGGGCCGCTTGCCGCACAGCGCTGCATCGCCGCGGTGGGCGGCCGCAACGCTTCGGCCAACGGCCAGCGGATGGCCGAACAACTGGCGGCGGAACTGGCGGCGTCCGTCGTTGTGGTGTCCGGCCTGGCGCGTGGCATCGATACCGCCGCCCACCGGGGCGCGATGCGCACCGGCCATACCATCGCGGTGATCGCCGGCGGGATCGACCAGCCATATCCGCCAGAAAACGCCGGGTTGCACGCATCGATCGCCGAAACCGGCCTGATCGTCACAGAATCCCCCATCGGCACCGTGCCCCAGGCGCGGCATTTCCCGCGTCGCAACCGCATTATCGCCGGCCTGTCGCTGGGCGTCGTGGTGGTCGAAGCCGCCCTTCGGTCCGGCAGCCTGATCACCGCGCGGATCGCCCAGGATGAAGGGCGCGAAATCTTCGCGGTGCCCGGATCGCCGCTCGATCCGCGGGCCAGGGGCGGTAACGACCTGATCCGGCAAGGGGCGGTGCTGGTGGAAACCGCCGCCGATATATTGGACAACCTGCCGGCGGAACCGGGTCAGGTCCGATCGCGCGCCGCCGGGTTCGCGGAAGTAAGCCTGCCGTTTTTCGACCCGCCGTCCGCGTTGGACACCGGTTCGGATGACCGTGGCCGGGTGCTGGCGCTGCTGTCGCCGGAACCGGCGCCGGTTGACGATCTGGTGCGGCGCTGCCACTTGTCGCCTGCCGTCACAATGGCGGTTTTACTGGAATTGGAACTGGCGGGGCGTGTAGAGACCCTCGCCGGCAGCCGCGTGGCACTCTTGCCGGACGCTATCGAGTAGGATACCGCACCGCCCAATGTCAGATGTCGTCGTCGTCGAATCCCCCGCCAAGGCCAAGACCATCAACCGCTATCTGGGTGGCGGTTATACGGTTCTCGCCAGTTTCGGCCACGTGCGAGACCTGCCGCCCAAGGATGGCAGCGTCCGCCCGGACCAGGATTTCGCGATGGACTGGGAGTCCGACGCGCGCGGCGACAAGCAGGTCGGCGCCATCGCCAAGGCGCTGAAAGGCGCCAAAACCCTGTATCTCGCCACCGATCCGGATCGCGAGGGGGAGGCGATTTCCTGGCACGTCAAGGCGATGCTGGAGAACCAGAAAGCGCTGAAAGGCGTCACGGTTCACCGTATTACCTTCAACGAAATCACCAGCAAGGCCATTCGCTACGCCGTCGCCCATCCGCGCGACCTGGATCAGCCGCTGATCGAGGCCTATATGGCTCGGCGCGCGTTGGACTATCTGGTCGGCTTCACATTGTCGCCGGTTTTGTGGCGCAAATTGCCGGGTAGCCGCAGCGCCGGCCGGGTGCAATCGGTCGCCCTGCGGCTGATCTGCGATCGCGAAGCCGAGATCGAGGTTTTCAAGGCGCGCGAATACTGGACCATCGAGGCGCTGTTCCTTACCCCCGGCGGCGCGCCTTTCACCGCCCGTTTGACGCATCTGAACGGCAAGCGGCTCGATCAATTCGACCTGAACACCCAAACGCTGGCCCTGGCCGCCAAAGCGGCGGTGGAGGCCGGCGCGTTCAGCGTCGGGTCGGTGGAACGCAGGCGCGTCAAGCGCAATCCGCCGCCGCCGTTCACCACGTCCACGTTGCAACAGGAAGCGTCGCGCAAGCTGGGTTTCGGGGCGCAGCAGACGATGCGGCTGGCGCAGGGCCTGTACGAAGGCATCGATATCGGCGGCGAGACCACCGGCCTGATCACCTATATGCGAACCGATGGCGTGCAGATGGCGGGCGAGGCGATCGCCGGCATCCGCGACCATGTGAAAGACAGTTTCGGCGCGAATTATCTGCCCGCCGCGCCGCGCGAGTACACCAGCAAAGCAAAGAACGCGCAGGAAGCGCACGAGGCAATCCGCCCGACCGACGTCAGCCGCACTCCCGAACAGATGGGCAGCGCGCTGAACAGCGACCAGAGGCGGCTGTACGAACTGGTCTGGAAACGGGCCGTGGCGTCGCAGATGCAGTCCGCCGAACTCGATCAGGTCAGCGTCGATGTCGTCGGCGGGCCGGAGGGGAAGCCGAACGGCGTGAAACTGCGCGCGAACGGCTCGATTGTGGCGTTCGACGGGTTTTTGAAGCTGTACCGGGAAGACACCGACGACGCGGCGGACGAAGACGATAACCGGATGCTGCCGCCGATGAGCGAGCGCGATCCGTTGAAGCGGCAGAAAGTGGATGCCAGCCAGCATTTCACTCAGCCGCCGCCGCGCTATTCGGAAGCCAGCCTGGTCAAGAAAATGGAGGAACTGGGCATCGGCCGCCCGTCCACCTATGCGTCCATCCTGTCGGTGTTGCAGGACCGGAATTATGTGAAGCTGGATAAGCGGCGCTTCGTCCCGGAAGATCGCGGCCGGCTGGTGACCGCGTTCTTGACCGGTTTCTTCGAGCATTATGTCGATCCGGGCTTTACGGCGGGGCTGGAGGAAAAACTCGACGAAGTGTCCGCCGGGGCGTTGGAATGGCGGAAGGTGATGCATGATTTCTGGGACGGGTTTTCCAAGGCGGTGGAGCAGACCCGCGAGCTGAAGATCGGCGATGTTATCGACGCGCTGGATAAGGATCTGGGACCGCATTTCTTTCCGTCGCGGGAAGACGGGTCCGATCCACGCGTTTGCGCGGCGTGCGGGAACGGGCGGCTGGGCCTGAAACTGGGCCGCTATGGCAGTTTTATCGGCTGTTCCAACTATCCGGCGTGCCAGTACACGCGGCGGCTGGCGATCGATGCCGGGGAGGAAGGCGGCGAGACGCTGAAGGAGGGCATGCGCAGCCTGGGCCATCACCCGGATACCGGCGAGGAAATCACCGTCCGGCGCGGTCCTTACGGCTTGTATGTGCAGCAGGGCGAGAACTCCGAGGATAAGAAAGTCCGCACGAAGCGAACGTCGCTGGCGCGCGGGATGGACGGCGAAAGCCTGACGCTGGAGCAGGCGCTGGGTCTGCTGTCGCTGCCGCGCGAGATCGGATTGCACCCTGAAACCAAGGAAAAAATCGAAGCCGGGATCGGGCGGTTCGGGCCTTATGTGAAGATGGGCGCGGTGTTCGGGTCGTTGGACAAGGACGACGACGTGCTGGCGCTGGGGCTTAACCGAGCGGTGGATTTGCTGGCGAAGAAACTGGCGAGCGTGCGGACGATCGGGGCGCATCCTGGCGATAAGGACCTTATCAGCGTGCGGAAGGGCCGTTTCGGGCCGTATGTCCAGCATGGCAAGACCGTGGCCAACCTGCCGCGCGGTGTGGCGATGGAGGATATTTCGCTCGCCGACGCGGTGACGCTGCTGGCCGAGAAGGGCAAGGTGCTGAAGGCGCGCGGCGCGGCTGGGCGGAAGGGCAAAGCTCCGGCTAAGGCGGCTGTTGCGGGGGATAAGGGGCCTCGTAAGACGCCGGCGGTCGCCGCGAAAAAGGCCGCGCCCCGGAAGAAACCGGTGGCGGCGAAGGCGGGCGCGAAGGGGGCGGCGAAACTGCCCCGGCGGGCCGCCGAATAGAACGAATCAGCGTTGTTTCAATATCGTCCTGCCGTATGATCGCGGGTCAGTTGTGTAAGGAAAAACGTGTTTGGGTTTATGTCGGTGGCCGCGGCGTGAATCTGCGCTCCCCGCCCGATCGGGAACCGCACCCACACTTTTGCTTCGGTTACTGGTTCGACACCGCACCTCATAGCGGTAGGTGTCGAACACGCCCTCAGTGCGACATCAGCACCGGCAGCGTCATGTGCCGCAGCAGGTCGCGGGTGACGCCGCCCATTACCATTTCCCGCGTCCGGGAATGGCCATAACCGCCGGTCACCAGCAGATCGGACCCCAAATCGGCGGCGTAATCCAGCAGCGCATCGGACGGTCGCAATCCATCGGTTATCACCGTCCGGGCGGCGACCGCATCCAGCCCGTGACGGGTCAGATGCCTGACGATATCCGTGGGGAGCGGCGGCGCCAGACCGGACGGCGTGGCCGATGTCCCGATGGTCAGAACCGTTATTTTCGCCCCTGGCGCGAACAGCGGAATGGCATCGTGCAGGGCTCGGGCGGCTTCGCGGGTGGGGGTCCACCCCACCAGGACGTTGGTGCCGATCGTCTCGAACCGGCCGGCATAGGGAATCAGCAGCAAAGGCCGTCCGGCGCCCATCAGCACGTCCTCGGCCAGATTCCGCGGCATGTCTGGCGATGGAGTGTCCGGATCGGTCTGCCCGGCCACCACCAGATCGGTCGCCTGAGTCCGGCGTAGAATGGCCGGCATCGGCGATCCCGTGGTGGTCCACCAGTCGCCCCGGATGCCCTCGCGGGCCAGCAATACGCGAAACCGCTCCTGGATCGACGCGGCGTTGCCGCCGGTTTGGCGATCGATCCGGGCGGCGATGTCCGGCAGCGTCCACAGATCGGAGTATCCGCCGAGGGCAAACGGCACGTCCCCCGGCACCTGGGGTTCCAGCGGGCATAGGCCGGTCAGATGGGCATCGTTGCGGCGTGCCAGTCTGGCGGCGACATTCAGCGCGATATCGTCTCGCGCCGATCCGTTCAGCAGGACAACAATATCGCGAAGGTCCATCGCACCCGCCTGTTTACGTTTCTTGCCCAACCATGCACCCAGGTCGCGGACAGAGCATTGATTCAGGTCAAGGAACGGCGTACCGGTTGGCGGTCAGGATTTGCGGATATTCATGCCCTCTTGCATCGGCGAACCAAGGAGTCCGGCTTCCGACGCCTTCCCGCGTGCGTTGGAATCGGCCGGTGCCGGCCTGTTTCAGTGGGATTTGGCGACAGGCGTCATTAATGTGTCGCCGGTCGCCGCTGTTCTGCTGGGGTGTCGTCCGGATACGCCGCTGGACTACGTCGGCTTTATCGCGCTGCTGAATCCAGCCAGCCGCGGCGATGCGGATCGGACGCTACAGGCCTGTCTTCCGCTGAATGGATCGTTCGATTTCCTCGCGCGCACGGCCACCGGCAGTCGCTCGGTTCGCGTTCGCGGCAAGGTTTTCGATTATCCGGGCGCGCATGCCGGGGCGAGCGGGCTCGTGATCGATTCGGGCTCCGCCGGGATGCCTGGGCAAACCGCCCTGGAAGAACGCAGCGCGCACCTACAGTCGGTTTTGGATACGATCCCGGATGCGATGATCATCATCGACAGTGCGGGAATCATGCAATCCTTCAGTGCGACCGCCGAACGGCTGTTCGGGTTCACGGCGGCCGAGGCCATCGGGCAGAATGTCAGCCAGCTGATGCCATCGCCATACCGCGAGCAGCACGACATGTACCTGGCACGCTACTTCGCCACCGGTGAAAGGCGGGTGATCGGCCGGGGCCGCATTGTGACGGGCATACGCAAGGACGGGTCCACCTTTCCGATGGAACTGGCGGTGGGTGAAATGATCTCCGGCGGCACCCGCTCGTTCACCGGCTTTGTGCGCGACCTGACGGAACGCCAGGCGACACAGCAGCGGCTACAGGAATTGCAGGCGGAATTGATCCATATGTCGCGCTTTTCCGCGATGGGGGAGATGGCCTCGACGCTGGCGCACGAACTCAACCAGCCGCTGACCGCGGTCGCGAGCTATTTGAACGGGTGCAAACGCCTGTTGGACGGTGCGGCGGACCAACACGCCCTCGTGTTGAGGGATGCGATCGACAGGGCAGCCGATCAGGCGATGCGGGCGGGCCAGATCATCCGCCGACTGCGCCAGTTCGTCGCCCGCGGCGAGAGCGAGCGACAGGCCGAAGATTTGCGCAAGCTGATCGAGGAAGCCAGTGCGCTGGCCCTGGTGGGGGTGAAGGAAACCGGCGTCCGCGTGGCCTTCGCCTGCGATCCGGCCATCGAATTCGTGCTGGCGGACAAAATTCAGGTGCAACAGATCATTCTGAATCTGATGCGCAACGCGATCGAGGCAATGCAGGAAACAACGCGCCGGGATCTGACGATCTCCACGCGCGCGCAGCCGGACCGGATGGTGGAAATCGCCGTCGCCGACACCGGCCCCGGAATCGCACCAGAGGTCGCCGGTCAGTTGTTCCAGCCGTTTGTAACGAGCAAGCCGCACGGGATGGGCGTCGGGCTGTCGATTTCCCGCACGATCGCCGAATCCCATGGCGGACGCCTGACGGCCGAGCCGAACGCCGGGGGGGGAACCATCTTCCGGCTTACGTTGAAGGCATTGAGCAAGGACGAACTGATCCATGACGCCTGAAGCCGTGATCCACCTGATCGACGATGACGAAGGGGTCCGCCATGCGGTTGCGTTCCTGCTGACGGCATCGGGATTCGCTGTCAGGACGTATGATTCCGGGATCGCCTTCCTGGATGCGCTGCCGACGGTGCAGCCGGGCTGCATCGTGACCGATGTAAGGATGCCCGGAATGGACGGCCTGGCGCTTCAGCGGGAATTGAAAACACGCGGCGTCGGCCTGCCTGTTATCGTCATCACCGGGCATGGCGATGTGCCCTTGGCGGTAGCGGCGATGAAGGCCGGCGCGGTCGATTTCATCGAAAAGCCGTTCGCGGACGACACCTTGCTGTCGGCGATCCGGGTGGCGACCAGCCGGCATGCCCGCGACGCTCGGCGCGAGGAGGAGGCGGCTGCGATCGAAACCAGGCTGGCCCGCCTGACCCAGCGGGAACGGGAGGTGCTGGACGGATTGATCGCCGGCTTGCCAAACAAAACAATCGCCTACGATCTGAAAATCAGTCCCCGTACAGTGGAGGTGCATCGCGCCAACCTGATGACGCGCATGTCTGCCAACAGTGTCGCCGACCTGGTGCGAATGGTGTTCGCGGTTCGGCCCGCCGATTGACCTGGATCAAGGCAATTCCTGCCTCGGTGCCAGTAGCTTAGCGCCGTGTCCTTGCGCGGGAGCCTTTCGCGGGGACGGGAGTTCCAAGAATGGATGACCGGAGGAAACTCGTCCTGATTGTCGAAGACGATCAGGCTGTGCGGGACGCCCTGCAATTCGCTCTGCGTCTGGAAGGGCTTTGCGTGCATGTCCATAGCGGAGTCGCGGCGTTGCTGGCCGACCCGGATCTGAGCCGGGCGGGATGCGTCATAGTGGAGGACCGGATGCCGCGGATGGATGGTTTCGGACTTCTCCGTCACCTCCGAAGCCATCATATCGATCTGCCGGCGATCATGCTGACCAACCATGCAACGGCGAAAATCCAGGCCCGAGCCGGCGCGGCGGGCGTTCACGCGGTGCTGGAAAAGCCGTTGCTCGGCAATATTCTTGTGGACAATATCCGGTCGATCCTGAACGCCGCCGTTTGAACGATACGGGACTGTACGTAGGATCGAACCGAATATCCGGAACCCGCATCGCCGCATACAAGAAAGGCAAGGTCATTTCATGACAGGAGCCTCCGATGTCGTTTTCGCGTGCGGCCGCAACTGGCGACAGCCGATTCGGTAACGTTCTGGCATCGTTCGCACCGGTTCGGCGCGACACACAAACCGGCGACACCGGTTTCGACCTCAGCGGCGTGGTGGCGCATTTTCCGGCCGGCCGGCAGATTTACGCCGAAGGCGACGACGCCAGATCGTTTTATAAAGTGATCGGCGGCACCGTGCGGACCTGTCGGTTTCTCAACGACGGTCGCCGGCAGATCGCTGCCTTCCACGGCGCCGGGGACGTTTTCGGAATAGAAAGCGGGCCGGATCACCGGCTGACGGCCGAGGCAGTGACGGATTGTTCGATTGCCGCATACCGCTGGCGCGGGCTTGACACGACCATTGTCGGCGATGACCGACTCGGCCACTGGTTCCTGTCCCACCTCATGGCCGCGCTGTCCCGCACGCGCGAACACGCCCTGCTGCTCGGCCGGGGCAGCGCGGCGCAGAAAATCGCCGCGTTTCTGCTGGAACAGGACGCCATGAACGATGCGGGCAGCATGATCGATCTGCCCATGACCCGCCAGGACATCGCCGATTACCTCGGACTGACGATCGAGACCGTGTCGCGCACCCTGTCGCAGCTTGAGCGCGATCGCGTCATCGATCTGCCATGCGCCCGGCGGATCGGCCTGAAGGACCGGCAGGCGCTGCGCGGCTTGATTGCCTGACGCCGCCGTGTGGCCGCTTGGGTCTTCCCCTGGGCCTCAATCTCCCTTGAAGACCGGCTTGCGCTTTTCCAGGAACGCATTCACCGCTTCGCGGTGATCGGCGGTGGCATGGGTCAGCGCCTGCAGGCTGGCGGACAGTTCGAGCAGCGTATCCAGCCGGCTGTGGCGGCCTTCGATCAGCAGCCGTTTTGCCATGCGCACGGCATAGGGCGGGTTTACCGCGATGCGTCCGGCCAGCGCCTTCGCCGCATCCAGCAAATCCGCATCCGGCACGACGCGCGACACCAGCCCGCAGGTCAGGGCTTCCTGTGCGTTCAGCATGTCGCCGGTGAACGCCATCTCGCAGGCTTTCGAATAGCCGACGACGCGCGGCAGCAGCCACGCCCCGCCGTCGCCCGGCACGATACCCACCTTGACGAAGCTTTCGGCGAACCGCGCGCTGTCCGATGCGATGCGCATGTCGCACATGCAGGCCAGATCCAGCCCCGCACCGATCGCCGGGCCGTTGACCGCGGCGATGATCGGCACGTCCAGTTTCTCGAACGCCAGCGGAATGCGCTGAATGCCGAACTTGTAGTATTGCGGGGTCGCGGCCGGTTGTTGTGCGCGGGTCTCGAAATTTTTCTGCATCGCGCGCAGATCGCCGCCGGAACTGAACGCCGAACCGGCCCCGGTCAGGATGGCGACGCGGGCGGTGCCGTCCTGATTGAGCCGCTCGATCGCCGCGACGATGGCATCGACCGTTTCGCGTTCCGAGATCGGGTTGCGCATCGCCGGATCGTTCAGCGTGATGGTGACGATTTGGCCGTCCTGCTGGTACAGTACCTTGTCGGTCATGGGGCGTTTCCTTTGAAGCGATTAGCGAAGGCCGAGGCCGCGGGCGATGATTCCGCGCAAGATTTCCCGCGTGCCGCCGCGCAGCGAGAAAGACGGTGCATGCATCGTGATGTGCGCCAGCACGGCGGAGAACGCCTGAGTGGACGTGGCGTCGGGTTCCTGGTCCACCAGTTGGCGGGCGATCTCGGGGATTTCCTGCTCCACCAGCGCGCCGAGGTCCTTGACCAGCGACGCCTGTAGCGCCGGGTTCTCGCCGTTTTGCAGCATGCCCGCGACCGATCGCGACAGCCGGCGCAGGATCATGATGTGACCGGACAGCCGGCCGACGGCGATGGCGGCCGCATCGGACGGATTGGGGCCGATCGCCCGGACCAATTCCGTCAACAGCCAGAACGACGACAGGAAGCGTTCCGGCCCGCTGCGTTCGAACGCCAGTTCGCTGGTGACCTGCGCCCAGCCATCGCCCTCCCGACCAAGCAGGGAGGTGTCTGGCAGGAAGGTATCGGTGAACACGACTTCGTTGAAATGATGTTCTCCGGTCATCGAAACGATAGGCCGGATGGCGATGCCGGGGGTGTTGTGCAGATCGACGAGAAACTGGCTGACGCCGCCGTGGCGGTCGCCGCTCGTGGCGTCCACCAAACCGGTGCGGCAGAACAAAATCATGTAATGCGATTTATGTGCGAAACTGGTCCATACCTTGGTGCCATTGACCAGATAGCCGCCTTGTACCTTCGCCGCCCGGGTGCGGACGGACGCAAGATCGGACCCGACATCCGGTTCGCTCATGCCGATGCAGAAGAACGCTTCGCCCGCCGCGATCCGGGGGAGGATTTTCTTCTGTTCGTCGGTGCCGACGCGCAGGATCAACGGGCCGGATTGGCGATCGGCAATCCAGTGCAGGGCCACCGGCGCGCCCGCGGCCAGCATTTCCTCCAGCACGACATAGCGTTCCAGGGCGGATCGCTCGTGACCCCCGTACTGCTTCGGCCAGGTCATGCCGATCCAGCCGCGCTGGCCCATCTTCCGGCTGAAATCCGCATCCATGCCGGTCCAGGACTCGGCTCTCTCGGCCGGTTTGCGGTCTGCCAACGCGGTATGCAGAAAGTCGCGAACTTCGTGGCGCAACAATTCCGCCGTGGGCGACGGCGGCGGCGGCGGGAAACTGAAGGCGTTCACCGGTCGAAATCCTCAATACGCATGACCAGCGGGTAGCCCGGTGACCGCAAGGGGTCAAGGCATCGACGCCTGTTTCACCGCATCGCGAGAACGTCGCCTTCCCGCAACGTTAGACAGGGCGCCTTGCGGTTGTGGCTGATGACGGCAGCGTATGCCTGCTGGATAAAGACGGTGTCCAGAAACCGGCCCTTGCCGTCCATCCTGACCCGGTTTCCGCGGCTTTCCAACTCGTCGAAAAACCCGGCGTAAGGATAAACCGTGCGGTTTATCCTTTGTACTGTTGGCTCCCGGCGTCGGCCGGGACTTCGGGCCAGTCAGGAGGCAATGTCCGCGTCGCGAGCGTTCCGATCTCCGTTTGTGTCGCTTGAAGGCCGGCATTTGCGCTCCAGCGCCCGCAGGCAGATGGCCTCGAACTGGCGCGCGACGCTGTTCCAGGAAAACCGGTCTTCCATCAGCCGCCGGGCGGCACGTGCGATACGATCGCGCATCGCGGCGTCGTCCATCAGTCTCAGGATCGACCGAGCGAATGCGTCGGCATCGTCGGCGCGCAGAAAATGCTCACCGTCCGCGACGTCCAAACCTTCGATGCCCAGCGTTGTCGATACCACCGGACGGCCCATCGCCATCGCCTCGAACGCCTTGATCCGGGTGCCGCTGCCGACAAACAGCGGGATGACATAGACATGCGACCGGGCGACATAAGGCCGGATATCGTCCACGAACCCGGTCAGGGTCACATCCAGTCCGCGCGCTTTGATTTTGTCTGCCAGCGATGTCGGCGGATTCCGGCCGATGATGTATGCTTTCATTCGCGGGCGGGCGCTCAGCAGCAGCGGGAAAACCGAGTCGAGCAGGAAGTGGATGCCATCGACATTGGCGGCCCAGCTCATGGTGGCGGTGAACACAAGGGTGCCGCCGTCGTTGCCTGGGTCCGGTGCGGTGTCCGGTGCGGTCATGGCGAAGAAGTCGAGATCGACACCGGTATCGATCGCGTTCGCCGTCGCCAGCCCGTAGCGTTTCCCCAGCGCGTTCCGGTCGCGTTCCGACACCGCGATGACGGTATCGCAGCGCGACAGGCTGTCCTGTTCCAGCCGTCGCATTTTCCGGCCCTGACTGGCCCAGATCAGCCGCCACAACCCCTTGGCCCGATCCGCATGGCGTTCAAAAATCTCGGCTTCGACGTTGTGGGTAAACATCGTCCGTACCGGTGCGATGCGCCGCGGCACCAACACGTCGGCGTGCGGAAAATCGATGACCGCCACATCCGCGCCCCGATCCAGGGCCGACCGAACGACAGCCTGGCCGGCGGCGGATCGATCCGTGGCGGCGGCCACTGGCAGCCGACTACCCAGCGCCAGGGCGCGCCGCAGCCGCGACGGCACGTGTTCCGGCCAGGACAGGAAATGGTCGCTGGCGGCGGCGATCGCGTCTTGATACCGATCGCGATCCGCCGGGGCAGGGGATGCCAGCGTGATATCGAACGCGCCGCCTTTCAGGCCGAACAGGATGTTGCCGGTGCGGATTTTGCCGCCCTGATCCATGGGAAACAGAAAGCGCGGGCTGACGAACAAAAGCCGTGGGCGGCTCACCAGCACAGGCCCTCATACGCGATACCGGGATGGTCCCGCAGTCCCGCGAGCCCGGCCAGATCGATCACCGCGTGGCCGTTCAGCGCGGCAAACAGAGCGGGCCGGTCCTCGGGCGCCACATGGCCGACGATGGCGATTTTCGTGCCCGACAGCGCCGCGTCCGGGCTGTCCACCATCAGCCGCTCCAGATGCGGGATCTCGCGATCGATATAGCTTCGGTTGGAGCCCATCAGGGTCGCGACCTGCACGAACCGGTCGTAGATTCGCAGATCGTAACCTCGGCCCAGCAGTTTTTCGGCTAGCAGCACGAACGGCGATTCGCGCAAATCGTCGGTGCCCTGCTTGAACGCCAGGCCGAACAGCGCCACGGGCTGGCGTCCATGCGCGGCGACCGCCAGGAACGTGCGGTCGATGATGGCCTGATTGGCCGGCAGCAGATTTTTCAGCATCGGCGCGGCCAGGCCTTTTTCGTCGGCCAGAGCCAGGAAGCTGCGCACGTCCTTGGGCAGGCAGGACCCGCCGAACGCGAAGCCGGGCCGCAGATAGGCCGGCGAGATGTTCAGCACCCGGTCTTCGCATAACAGCCGCAACGCGTCCCGGGCATCGACGCCGTGAGCAGCGAGAATCGCGCCGGCCTCATTCGCGAAAGTCAGTTTCACCGCATGGAAGACGTTGGAAATGTGCTTGACGCTTTCCGCAACGCGGATCGGAGCGATGTGAACGGGCGCATCGATCGCCGCGTAGATTTCGCGCAGCAGCGGTGCGTCGTCGCCGGCCGGCGCGCCGATCAGGGTGAACGGCGGGGCGCGGAAATCGCGAACGGAGGATCCTTCGCGCAGGAATTCCGGGTTGCTGTAATAGGCGAGGCCGTCGCCAAGGCGGCGTCCGCTGGCTTGCTCCAACAGCGGGATGATCCGGTCTTCCGCGGTGCCGGGCGGCACCGTGGAGCGCATGACCACGGCGTGCGGGCCGGGTTTGGCGCGAATAGCCGATCCGATCGCCGCTATGACGCTATCGACGGCGCCCAGTGCGACGCTGCCGTCCGCCGCGCTGGGCGTGCCGACCGAGATGAATGATACGTCCGTCCCCATCACCGCCGCCGCGACATCGCCGGTTGCGGTCAGACGGCCTTGTCGGACGGCGCCTGCGATCAGGGTATCGATCGCTTCCTCCACGATGGGCGACCGGCCCGCGGCCAACAATGCGACTTTTTCGGGCGAGATATCGACACCGGTGACCTGGTGTCCCAATTCGGCCAGGCAGCCGCAGGATACCACCCCGACATAGCCGATACCGAAGACAGAAATGCGCATGCGAGCCGACCCTTGCCATTCAATGTCGGGTGTTATCGCATCAAAGCGCCATCGATAGTGAGCGCTTCGAACATAGTTGCATAAATTCACCCGTTGAAGTGCCGTTCGCCCGCGACGCCGATGTCTGATCCATCGGCCGGATTGGTTCGGGCGGCTTCGTCGCTGTGCCGGCGCCGGTTGCCCAGGACTTTCAAGGCGGTCTGGGCGGTAACGCCGGGTGCATTCGCGATATATGGCACGCGGTCGCTGAATACCACGCCGCGGTAGCGATCGGATTGCAGGCGTTTCCAGTTGCCGGTATGCCGCATCGGTGCATCCTGCCCGCCGCGCCGGATACGCCCCCTGGGAGACGCTGCCATGACCAGCCCGTACGATGACCTGCCAAAAAACGCCGCAAACCATTCGTCCCTGACTCCGCTGACCTTTATCGAGCGCGCTGCCTTTGTCTATCCAGACAGGACGTCCGTTATCCATGGCGCGGAACGTTGGACATGGAAGCAGACCTACGCACGTTGCAGGCGGCTGGCGTCCGCCCTGTCGCGGCATGGGGTCGGTAAGAACGATACCGTGGCGGTTATGGCACCCAACACACCGCCGATGTACGAAGCGGCATTCGGCGTGCCGATGTGCGGAGCGGTGCTGAACACGATGAACACCCGCCTGGATGCCGAAGCGATCGCTTTTCAACTGCGTCATGGCGGCGCAAAAGTACTGATCTCGGATCGGGAGTTTTCTCCGGTGATTGGCGCGGCGCTGGCGCTGCTGGACGACAAGCCGCTGGTGATCGATATCGACGACCCCGCCTGGCCGCAGGGCGAATTGCTGGGCGCCATGGACTATGAGACGTTTCTGGCGGGGGGCGACCCGGACTACGTTTGGCAGAATCCGGCGGATGAATGGGATGCGATCGCGCTCAATTACACGTCCGGCACCACGGGCGATCCCAAGGGCGTCGTTACCCATCATCGCGGCGCGCATTTGAACGCGGTCAACAACATACTCAACTGGGGCATGCCGCACCATGCTGTGTATTTGTGGACACTGCCGATGTTCCACTGCAACGGCTGGTGCTTTCCCTGGACAATGGCCGAACGGGCGGGTGTGAACGTCTGCCTGCGCCGGGTAGAAGCGAAGGCAATGTTCGATGCGATCCGCGACCACGGTGTCACGCATATGTGTGGAGCGCCGATTGTGTATTCGATGCTGATCAATGCGCCGGCCGATTTGCGGGTGGGGATTGGACAGCGGATCGCGGGACAAGTTGCCGGCGCGGCGCCCCCGGCGGCGATTATCGAAGGTTCGGAAGAAATTGGGATCGATCTGACCCACGTGTACGGGCTGACCGAGGTCTATGGCCCGGCAGGCGTATGCTGCAAACAAGAGACCTGGGCGCACATGCCGATCGATCTTAGATCAGAACGAAATAGCCGCCAGGGCGTGCGAACGCCGTTGCAGGAGGCGATGACGGTGCTCGACCCGGTCACGATGCAGCCCGTTCCATGGGATGGCGAAACCATGGGGGAGATCATGTTCCGCGGCAATATCACGATGAAAGGCTATCTGAAGAACCCGGCGGCGACCGAAGAAGCGTTTGCCGGGGGATGGTTCCACACCGGCGACTTGGCAGTGATGCAATCCGACGGATACGCCAAAATCCGCGACCGGTCCAAGGATGTGATCATATCGGGCGGGGAGAATATTTCGTCGATCGAGGTAGAGGAGACGCTGTACCGGCATCCGGCTGTGCTTGCCGCGGCGGTGGTGGCGCAGCCGGACGCGAAATGGGGCGAAACGCCGTGCGCGTTTATCGAACTGAAGCCAGGCACTTCCGTTTCCGCCGATGACCTGCGCGAATTTTGTCGCCGGCACATGGCTCGGTTCAAGGTTCCGAAAACATTTCTATTCCGCGATATTCCGAAAACATCGACCGGCAAAATCCAGAAATTCGCACTGCGGGAGATCGCGAAGTCCAGAACGGCGATTGAATAGCCGGGGCCAAATTCCGGGCGTCGCCGGTATCAGGCGCGGACGCGCTGCACGAACTGCTCGACCTCGGCTTCCAGCCGGCCGAACCGGCCAGACATATCGCCCATCGCACGTTTGACCTCGCCGGACAGCGTTCCGGTATCCGCGGTGGTGCGTGTCACCGACCCGACCGCGTCCGACACAACCCTAGTTTCGTTCACCGCCGTTTGGATGCTGCTGGCGATTTCGCGGGTTGCCGAACCTTGCTGCTCGACCGCGGAGGCGACCGATGACGCCACTTCGTCGATGGTCCGCACCGTTTCGACGATCGCGGCGATCGCCCCGGCCGCCGTTTCCGTCGCGGCCTGCATGGCGGCGATCTGCCGGCGGATATCCTCGGTCGCTCGGGCGGTTTGGTTGGCAAGACCCTTGACCTCGCCCGCCACGACGGCGAAGCCCTTGCCGGCATCGCCAGCCCGTGCGGCCTCGATCGTCGCGTTGAGCGCCAGCAGGTTGGTTTGCGAGGCAATGGCATTGATGATGCCCACGATCTGCCCGACCTTGTTCGACGCCTCCGCCAGCGAGTCCATGGCCATCGTCCCGCGGCTTGCATCGTTCGCCGCCTGGCTGGCCATACGCGAGGACTGAGCCATCTGCCGGGTGATTTCGCCGACCGATGCCGCCAGTTGCTCGGCCGCCGCCGCCACCACGCCGATCGCGCTGGTGACTTCATGGGCGCCCGCGGCGGCCGATTCGGTTTGCACCATCGCCGCGGACGCCGAGATGTGAAGCCGATCCGCGACCGATGCCAGTGCCGTGGCCGTGGTGCCGGCCTGCCGCACGGTCTGACGGACGCTGCCTTCGAACCCTTCGGCGAGTGCGGTCAGCGCCGCTCGCCGGCTTGCTTCTGCTTCTTGCCGAGTCGCCGCCCGTTCGGCGGACATGCCGGCGACGGCCAGGGCATTGGTCTTGAACACCTCCACCGCCCTCGCCATGTCGCCGATCTCGGTTCGTACCGTGCGCATCGGCACATCGACCGACGTATCGCCTGCCGCGAGCCGGACCATCACCCCGACCAGATCCCGTAACGGCCCGATCAGGCTGCGCGCAATGGAGACGGCGAGGACAATACCGGTAAGCAGTCCGAACGCGGCGATCCAGCCAAGCTGACCGCGAACGTCGCTGACATATTGGCCGGCCTGTGCGCCGTCATGGGCCAACCCGGCTTCGGCGGCGGTCTGGGCTGCCTGAATCCGAACGCCCAATGTCCGAGCCAGATCGCCGGACACATGCTGGCTATCGCGTGCTTGCGCCGCCTGCATGGCGATCAGGTCGTCAAGTTCGTGCTGGAACACGGCCAGGCTTGCCCGTGCGGTCTCGCCGAGGGTGTGCAGCGGTCCTGGATCGAGTTCGGCCAGCGTATCTGTCAGCATCGGTGTCGCTTGTTTCAGGGCGTTGACAGCGGCCGCGCTGTCCGCCGGGTCGGGTGTGACCAGGAAGCGGCTCAATGCCTGGCTGGCGGTCTGGACTTTTTGTTGCACCGCGCCGGCGAAGGCTTCGGCGCCTAGTTCGCTGGCGGCCTTCGATGCATCCAGCAATGCACCGATGTCGCGGAGGGACGCGGGCGCCACGTCATCGCGCAGCCGCTTTGCCAGCCTGCCAAACTGGGCGTGACCCGCCAGCAGGGACTGTAGGCCCGCATCGTAGCGCGCCTTCGCATCGGCCGCCTCGCGCAACAGCGCGGCCAGATCCGCCGGTGCGGCGCTTTCCGCTTCCCGCAGGGCCGCGTCGGCGCGTAGTCCGGCGGCGTGCGAATCGTCCAGGCTTTGGGCCGGACCGCCGCCCATGAAGGTTTGCGCCCCGCGCACCGCGGTTTCCAGATCGTTTTGCGCGCGCATCACCGTGACGGTCAGGCCCGCCGCCTGGGCATAGCGCGCGATTTGGTCCTGGGTCCGGTTCAACCCAAAAATCCCGGATATCCCGATCGCGGCGAGCAAGATCAGGACCGCGCCGAACCCGATCAGAATGCGAAGCGATACGCGGAGATGGTTCATGGTGTTGCCCCGAACGGGAAGGCGTGATGGATCGCCCGGACGCCAGGCCGATGGCTGACCCTCCAGGCTTAGGCGAGAGATCGCTGCTTCGCGACGATCCGTTCACCGGGACAGGAGGTTAGCGCGCCGGCCTTAACGAAAGCTTAATGCCGGCCGCCAAAATCGTCGGATGCGCGATGCAGGCGCTGTCCCGCCTGGACAATCGCGTTTGTCGCCGCTGGCCGATTTGTAAGTAGATCGTAACGGCTGCCGTCGCAGGATGAATCATGTACCAGGCGCGCTTCCCGGACGACGGGGGCTGTGGATCAGGCAGGATGTATTGCCGATGAATTTTGACGACAGCACGGCCGGTTTGGCGGGGCCTGGCGATGCGGCAACGATCGCGGATCGGCCCCTGCCGTTGGTTTCGCCGGTCAACTGGGCGGCGATGATCGCGGAACCGGCCGGGCTGAGCCTGGAACTGACGATCCTGATGCCATGCCTCAACGAAGTCCGGACGCTGTCCGCCTGCATCGAGCGGGCGATGTGCTTTCTTGCCCGTTCGGGGGTCGCGGGTGAAATCCTGATTGCCGATAACGGCAGTACCGACGGCTCGCAGGCCGTGGCACGCCAACATGGCGCCCGCGTGATCGCCGTGCCGGAAAAGGGTTACGGCAGCGCGCTGATCGCCGGGATCGGCGCCGCGCGGGGACGCTATGTCATCATGGGCGACAGCGACGACAGTTACGATTTCAGCCGGCTGGATCTGTTTCTGGATCGTCTTCGCGACGGCGCGCAACTGGTGATGGGCAATCGGTTCGCCGGTGGCATTCAGCCAGGTGCGATGCCGCCGCTGCATCGCTATCTGGGCAATCCGGTTCTCAGCACCATCGGGCGGCTGCTGTATCGAACCGCGTGCAAGGATTTCCACTGCGGTCTGCGCGGGTTCGAACGCGCCGCGATCCTGCGGCTGGGTCTGTCGGCGGGCGGTATGGAGTTCGCCAGCGAAATGGTGGTCAAGGCCGCCATCGCCCGGCTGCGGATCGTCGAGGTCCCAACATCCCTGGCGCCGGACGGGCGGGACCGGCCGCCGCATCTACGAAGTTGGCACGATGGCTGGCGTCATCTGCGGTTTTTGCTGCTGTTCAGCCCGCGCGGATTGTTCTTCGTTCCCGGCGCGGTGCTGTTCGGCGTGGGGTTGCTGGCGATGCTGCGGCTGCTGATCGGTCCTGTGGTGCTGGGGAGTGTCGGTTTTGGTATCGATACGTTGCTGTATGCGTCCGCAGCCACGGCCATTGGCTGGCAATCGATGATATTTTGGGTATGTGCGACCATTCACGGGCTGCGCGAAGGTATCGTCGCCCCCGACCCCGGTTTTGAACGTGTTCTAGGCCAGGTTACCCTGGAACGGGTTTTGCTGGGCAGTCTGGTATTGTTTCTGCTGGGATTTTTTCTGGGAATTGTCTCGGTTGCGAACTGGGGGGCGACAGGTTTTCAGGGACTCGATCCAGTCAAAAGCATGCGGCTTGCGATTCCGGCGGCCACCGCGATGCTGTTGGCGGTGCAGGCTGCTTATGGCGCGATGTTCGTGGCCCTGTTGAAGATCAGGCGGGCGCCTGTCGTTATCGGTGCTGCATTGTGACTGGTCATGACGCCGGATATTGACGGTGCTGCCGGCGCGTCCCGGCGAACGGCTGTCTTGTTGCTGTTGGCCGGAACCGTTTCGGCGGCGAGCGAGCTTTACATTCCTGGGATCATCGGCTTACCCGCTCTCGCTTCGGATGCGATGCGGGCGGTCCTTGGGCTGGCCGCCGTGGTCCTGGCCTTACAGGCCGCGAACCGGTTCCGGCATCTGCCGTGGCACAAGCCGTTTTTCCCGATTGGGCTGTCGGTTCTTGGAGCGGTGCTGACCGGATGGCTGGCCGGGGTGTCCTGGCCCAATTCGGGCGACGAATACAGCTATGTTTTTCTCGCGGACACGTTTCTGGCCGGACGATTTTGGAACCCGCCGCCGCCCGACCCGGCGTTGTTCGCCAGCTTTCACATCCTGGTCAACCAGGGCCGGTTTTTTAGCCCCTATCCGCCGGGGTGGTCGGCGTTTTTGGTGCCATTCCGAGCGGTTGGGGCGGTATGGCTGGCCAATCCGGTGCTGACCGGTTTGCTTGGGGTTGCACTGTACGGGTCGCTTGTCCGGTTGGGCGGCGGGCGGGCGGTTGTGAAGCCCCTGTTGGCCTTGGTGCTTTTGACGCCGTTTACGTTGTTTCTGGGCGGATCGGTGTTTCCCCAAACGATGGCGGCGGCGCTGGTGGCTTGCATCGTCTGGTCCGCGCTGACCGATGAGGCGCGCCCGTCTGTCTGGCGCAAGCTGCTGACCGGAAGCCTGTTCGGTGCTTTGTTGTTGACGCGGTACGATGTGTTCGCGGCCGTCGTTTTGGTGTATGCGGCGGATCGGCTTGTCATTCGCCGGTTTTACGCGCTGGCCGATGCGGTGCCGGTTCTGCTGGGTTTGCTGCCGTGGGTTGCCTGTCAGTTGATCTACGATGCCGGGGTGACGGGCAATCCGTTGCAACTGACGACCACGTGGGTCGTGCCGCCATTGTTCGATTTGTCCGGCGGCGGTTTGGGGTTGCTGAAACGTGCGGCCACGACCAACCTTTACTGGTTCGGCGGTCTGGCGGAGTTCGGCGGACTTCCCGTCGTGGTGCTGGGCGCGGTTGGGCTGGTCTTGAAGATTCGCAGCCGGACCTGTCGATTTTACGATTTCCTGCTGCCGGTGGCGATGGCGTGCTATGCGTTTCTTCCGTTCACCGGCGATCATCAGTACGGGCCGCGTTACTGGTTCTGGGCGTGGCCGATGGCCAGCCTGACGATTGCAACGGGGCTTGTTGACTCGGAAGGCGATCTTCGTTTGGCGGGACGCCGGGTGTCGTTGGCGGGGTTTGTCTCGGGGTGTTTGGTTTATGCGGCGGGGGCGCTTTGTGTTCTGGTTCTGACGACACATGCGTATATATCGGCTCGCCGGGCGGTCTTCGACGTGCCGCGGCCGGCCGGGCGGTCTGTTGTTTTATTGCCAGAACGGTATCTGGTTTTGTGGCCTTGGCGGAGTGTTATGATCGAGGCATCGAGTCTGGACTTCACGCGCAACGGTATCGATCTGACCGGACGGACGGTGTATGGCCGGGCCGATGTGCCGGACGCGGTGTCGCGGGCGTGCCGGCTGGATGGCCGGGCGGTTTTCGTTTGGGAAGAGCCGGGGCGGTTGGTTCGGGAGGATTGTCGATGAACCGCGGCTCGAAAGCCAAGGCAATCTCGATGGGAGCGGAATACATGGTTGCGGAAAATCACATTGTAAAATCGGTTTAGTTATGCGCTCATATTTTTGGTCTGGGCGAACGATACGATATACATTGATCGGCGTGATCTGCGCTTTGCTTAACAACCTCACCATTATAGTTGGAAATTTCTACGGTATATCTTACATCTCTATGACAATCATAGCATTCTTAACTGTAACACCAATGGCGTATCTGATGCATGCAAAATTCACTTTCGAAGTAAGTGGATCTTTACGGAGTTTCCTTCGGTTCGTCGCGGGCCTTGCGACAGCATTTCCCGTCTTCTTTTTGTGTATGTCGGCGCTATGTGGGGGCTTACATTTACGGGTCGTCGCTGCGGCGCCCACCGCAACCGTTTTTTTATATATTTGGAATTATGCCTCATCACATTGGGCATTCCGAAGAGATCAATAACAAGCGCAATTTCGAGAAAAACTATGAACGATAACACGATTAATACCGCTGCGATCACCAAAAAATTTAGCTTGCTTGATATATTCGGGTCAAACCATCTATTGCCGCGCGAGCTAACCTGGAGTTAAGCAGTCGTCAAATTTTCATTCCAATCCTTCCAGTGTGATCGGTACGGGCAAGAAATATCGGCTCTTGGCGAGACGCAAAGTACTCATCGACAGCCTTTCTTGCACCTTCCCAGTCACCATAGTCATCGATAATTATTACGCCTCCTGGTGAAATTCGCGGAAACAGGTATTCTAACTCATGTTTAGTAGATTCGTACCAATCCGTATCAAGGCGCAGGACTGCGATTTGGGTAGGGGCCATCCCTGGAATTGTGTCTTCAACCCGACCTTTGACAAAGACAATCCGATCAGGCGGATATCCAGTCGCTGCAATATTTTTGCGAACTTCATCAATAGGCGAGAACGCCCATAATGCCGCGAGTTTGTTTGATTTAGCAAGAAGCGCTGAGGCTCTTTGCCCGTCGGTGCCACGGCGGTCAACGTCGGTCGGCTCCGTCATTCCGGTAAAGGTATCGAAGAGATGCAATTTCGGAAGACGTTTCCCCGCGCGGAGATAAGAAAGTGCGGCAGCCATGGTGCTGCCGCCGCGCCACACGCCACATTCTACGAAGTCACCCGGGATTTGGTAACGAATGACATGATCGACTGCATGGCATGTTGCGGCTATACGCTCCGGGCTTGTCATTGTGTAGCGTTGCACGTGTTTAATGATCGTCTGGTGTTCAGGATCAAATGGACCTAGCGCCGCTATCCGGCGGATCGTCTGTGGAAGACGGAGGTTCAGTGGTCGTAAAAGCGCCCTGAATTTCAACCCCAATGTTACACGCCACGTCATTATTTTTCTCCGAGGGCGATCATAGTCCGACTTAGCAGGCTGCTGAAAAAGAGTGAAACGATCCGCCAGGCTACTATATATGTAGAGGTCAGAGCGGGCGCATGCGCAGAAATTGGTGCTTTAATTTTTTGCTCCGGGTTTTTTCAGCACTCTGTCAGGCAAATGCTACGCTCGCTTACGGAATATTTCATGACCTAACCCAAAGCCAGCGTATTTTACGGATTAAACCGGCCGTGTCGATCATTTTGCGGAAGGCCTACGGCATTTCGTGCGATCCGATTGGCGTTCGTAAGTCAACCGAGGTCGCGACATCACCCATGGCAAGCGCGCTCACTTCGACTGATTCAAAAGCTGCCACCAAATCCAATGCCATAGCGGCCCAGGAATACCGTGCGCGCGCGAACGCAGCCATTGCCATCCGGCCGACCTCGCCTGGCCCAGCAGCGCCCATGATCGATGAAAGCGCCGCGACAAACGCTTCGGCGGTGCCCACCGGGTCGTGCAGGCGCACCCGGACGCCGGCAAGGTAGGCTCCCGCCGCGTCGTCGGCCATCGCAGTGTCATCCCCGCAAACCACTGGAAGCCCACACGCGAGGGCTTCTTGCACAACTAACGGAAACCCCTCGCCGACGCTTGGTAGGACTAAGGCGTCAGCGGTTTGGTAAAGTGGCGTAAGGCTCGGGCCGATGCGGTCAGTAATGACATGCACGTTCGGCAACCGCCAGCGGTTTGGGTCGATCGGCCCCCAGCCTGCCACAATCCAGTCCCAATCCGGCCGTCGCCGAGCCATTTGTTCGAGATGAACCAACCCTTTTTTCTCGACAAAGCGCCCAACGAACAAAATCGCCGGCCGGCCAGGATCGAGGCCTAACGCGCGCCGGAGGGCGAGACGATCCATCGGTGACGCCACGGGCGCGAATACCGAGGTATCCACGCCGTTGAATAGAAGCATTGCTGGGCGCTGGAAACGAACTGTGGAAAAATACCGCCGCGTTATCTCACTTATGAACACGACCTGTGCCGCCGTCGCCAGGAATGGCCGGGTCAGCATCCGGTTAAGGGCCGTCATGGCAAGGCGCAAAAACGGACTCTGGTAAGGTACGAAGCCGATGTGCTGGATCAATACAACCGCCTTCCCGTTTCGGCGAGATCGGCGTTTGGCTAGAAGGCACGGCAGATAAAACCCGTCATGCACCAATACAACATCCGCATCGCGAATGGCCGCATCGATCTGTTTCGACGCGCCAAGTATGGGTAGCGGATAGGGGATACCGGTTCGCCGCTCCAACACGTTATTGGCTGGAATCGGTATTGCCTGCACGCAGATGGATGGGTCGGCCGGAGGCCGGGTGGTGTTGCATGCCATCCACACAACCTGATGGCCCAACGTAGTGAACGCCCGGGCCAACTGCCCAGCAACGATTTCCACACCGCCGCGATGACTCTCGAAGTAGTGCGACATCATCGCGATCTTCATGGCCCGGCACTGCTTGTCAGGGTTGAAAATCTAAGCCTGAGTTCGGTCATCGAGCGATTTCAGGCGAATACCGAATCCAGCAGTCCAGCCCTCGCTGTCTTGCTGAACCATTCATGGTATCACACGCATGACATGATTCTCCTTACGAACAACCTTTACAGCATTCCGCTCGGCGTCACCAGGGCGCTGGCGGGCCTTTTGCGATCCCACAATTCAGCCCACTAACTCAAAACCGCATCGACAGCGACACCGACGCGAACTGGTGAATGCCGCAGGCTTGCCCCTGAAATTCCACGGTCTGCGCAACATACGCCACCGTCAGGCGCAGTCCCGCCACCATGATCGCGGCGCCGGCCTGCATTTCCGCCACGTCCCAGACCGGAGATACGCGCGGGCCCGACCGGAACGGTCCGCCCTGCAACAACAGATCGTAACCTACAGCCTGACCGTCCGCTCCGGCAAAGACATACCAGGCGAACGGCCGCACCGGCGTATAGGCGTCGCCGCCGCTCAAACCCGGCCGTAAGCGCGGCACGCCAAAGTCGGAGTCCAGGCCCTGGCCGATCCGGAAACTGATCCCGGCCTGAACATAGTCGCGCACATCCCCGATTCCGGCCGTCAGGGCTGGCAGCATGTCGGTCTCCAGTCCGGCGATCGTGCCGGTTGGCAGGCGCCACGTCTGTTCATGCAGCAATTCGACGGCGGGCGTATTGCCGATCTGCGCCCCCCAGCCTTGAACCGCCGGACGGCCGATCAGGCGATGAAAGCCGTTCTGCACCTCCCCCGCGCCGGCCCCGGGGCCCACAAGTCCCAGGCTCAGGATCAGCACGTGCCGCGAATCGGCCGTATCGCTGAGCAGCGACACATCGCCCGTCAGCAGCCCGGCATACGGACGGTCGCGCGGATTCGGGCTGGGGGCCTGCGTATCCACCGGCGTATAGATTTGCTGCGACAGATCGAACCCAACCCGCTGCACACCGTCCCCCCAGATGGCGTGCCCAAAATCGGCCAGCGCGGACGGAACCATACCGGTTGGGGATATCCAGCCGAGTTGAAAGCCGTTGGTATAGAAATGATCCCTGACCGGGGTTCGGGACGCGGCCGAGTTTTCGTCCTGTATGGTCCAAATGCTGGCCGGATCGGCCGCTGGCTGGGCATTTGCTCGGGACAACGGCATCAGTATAAACGCCGCGCCGAGGACAATGTGTTCGACTTTCATGACCGCAATAGCCCCGCGCTTAGACGACGCGATTAACGCAAATTACGTGCCATTTTTCTAAAACATTGTTTTATTATATATTTCCGCGATTTTCAAATGTATGCGGTGGAATTGTGTAAAATTATCTGACGTTTTATTGAAAATATACTTATACAATGGTATGCAAATAAAATACAAATGCATGAGCAGCAGCGAGGGTGTCCGAATATCCGAACTCGGCGGCGATCGCAGGACCGCTCGAATCCCACCGCGCCGGGTGCCCCCGCCCACCCCAGTTCCACCCCTTGCATTCGCCACCCAATCCGGGCGAGTTGTCTTTATCCGGTTCGGCCCATCCGACCCACCCGTTCGCCCCGCCGTCACCGCGGCTCATCCGTATCCATCGACTGCCTAAGGCCGATCCGCACCGATGCCAACGCCGTATTCTTCTCAGGACCTGGGCCGGATTTTCGACGCACGGGTGTTAACGCGCGGGCGCGGGCTGGGGCTCGCCGGCGGGGTCGATGTCCGGCTGGACGGCGATACCGTCACGGGCACGGTGCTGGACCGGGGGGTGCCTTACACCGTCCGCATCACGCCCTCGCTGTTCGGGCGCCGCGTGGTGTTCGATCATGCGTGCAGTTGCCGGTCCACCGGCTGCACCCACTTGGCCGCGGCTGCGTTCGCCGCGCTGGACCGCTTTCCCGCGCTCCGTAAGGCCGAACAGCAGACGTTCCTCGACACACTCACCACGGCCGCGCCCGAGAAAGAACGCCAGCGTATCGTGTTCGAACTGGCCCCGGCCGAACCGCCCCACGCCTGTATCGTCACCGCCCTTTCCATCGGCGAACGCTCGGGTATCGCCACGCCGACCACGCCGCGCGCGATCGCCGCCGACGAACAGGCCGATTCCAGGCTTCGCGATCTGGCGTACCTGCTGGGCGAGGGCGGCGACGCCCGCACCGGCATCGCCGCCAGTCTGGTCGTCGATGTGCTGGATGCGTTGATCGAAACCGGCCAGGCGCGCTGGCATGCGGGCGGGCGGCGGCTGATCAAGGGCGAGACCCGGTTCTTCGCATCCGCCGCCGCCGCTGCCCTGCCGCCGCGTTCGGGGGTGATCGTTGCCGATTCCGGCCCCTGGTACGTCGATGCCGCCACCGGCGCGGTCGCCCGCGTCCGCATTCAGCCGCCGGCGCCGGTGCGGCCGGCCTTCGTCGCCCCCGCCGCGGCACCGCCCGCGCCGCTGAAACGCCGCGTCGATCCGGCAGCCATCGGCGAACAGGCGATCGTCGATCGTCCGATGACTCCGGTAGTGCGGCTGACCCGCTTCCCATGTCCGGACGAGTTCGGCCGGATGCAGCAATTGGACGCCTTGTTACTGGAATTCGACTACGAGGGCGCCACGGTCCCGTTCGACGACGACCGGCAATTCGTCCGCGTTCATGCGCCGGCCGGGCCGGTATTTGTCCGCCGCGACCGGGCAGCGGAAACCGCCGCGCAGGATGCCATCCGCCAGGACGGTCTGGTGCAAATGCGGATGGCAACCGGCAAGACCGAAAAAGGCCGCCTGGTGTTCGTGTTCCGTGGCCGGGACGCCGCCGAGGCGTGGCAGGGGTTTATCGCCGAACGCCTGCCCGCGCTCCAGGCGCTGGGATGGCGCAACCAGATCGACACCGATTTCGGTCCGCGTCTTGTGCAGTCCGTCGGCCTTTGCGACCTGAAAGTCGCCGATGGGCCGGCGAATGCGCCGCAAGGCTCATTTTCGCTCGATTTCGGCATCGAAATCGACGGTGTCCGCCACCCACTGCTGCCGATCCTGATGCGCCTGCACGAACGCGGCGGCCTGGCCTCCGCCCGTACGATCGATGGCGAAGTGATCACCAGCCTGGACGACGGCCGCATCCTGAAACTGCCCGCCGACCGGATCGCCAGGCTGCTGGCGGTGATCGAGGATATGATCGAAGCATCCAGCCGCACCGCCGGCGACACCATGGTGCTGGACGGCGGCGCCGCGCATACGGTGCTGGACCTGGAAGACGTGCTGACCACGCGCTGGCAGGATGGCGCCGCGATCGCCGTTCGGGTGCAACGGTTCAGGGCCGTGGCGGAGATTCCGGAGGCACCGGTGCCGGCAAGTTTCACCGCCAGCCTGCGCCCGTATCAGCAGCAGGGCGTGAACTGGTTGCAGCATCTGCGGGAAAACGATCTGGGCGGTTTGCTCGCCGACGACATGGGGCTGGGCAAGACCGCCCAAACCATCGCCCACATCGCGATCGAGGAACACAGCGGGCGGCTTGACCGGCCCGCCCTGGTGGTGGTGCCGACCAGCCTGGTGCCGAACTGGACCGCCGAACTGACGCGGTTCGCCCCGCATCTGCGCGTGGCGGTGCTACACGGGCTGGACCGTCACGAACGGCGGCGAGACCTGACCGGCGTGCATGTCGTCATCACCACCTACACCGTGCTGTCGCGCGACATTGAGGAGATGGCCGCGCTATCCTGGCACATGGTGGTGCTGGATGAGGCACAGGCGATCAAAAGCTCCACGTCCAAGGCGACGCACGCGGTCTGCCGGCTGGATACCCGGCATCGGCTGTGCCTGTCCGGCACACCGATCGAAAACAACCTGGGCGAATTATGGTCGCAGTTCGCCTTCCTGATGCCCGGCCTGCTGGGGCAGCGCAAAAGCTTCAACAAACGGTTTCGCGCGCCGATCGAGAAGGACGGCGACCCGGTGCGCCGGCGCCAGCTTGCATCCCGCATCCGGCCGTTTATCCTGCGCCGCACCAAATCGGCCGTAGCCACCGAATTGCCGCCGAAACATACGATACTGCGGCGGATCGTGCTGGCCCCGGACCAGCGGGAACTCTATGAAACGATCCGAGCGCTGATGCATGAAAAGGTAACGGAAGGCATCGCCGAACGCGGCGTGGCGCAAAGCCATATCCTGGTGCTGGATGCCTTGCTGAAGCTGCGTCAGGTCTGTTGCGACCCCAGGCTTGTCAAGCTGCCGTCCGCCCGTCTGAGCGGTTCATCCAGCAAACTGGACGACCTGATGGAGATGGTGTCGGAAATGGTCGCCGAGGGGCGGCGCATTCTGCTGTTCTCGCAGTTCACGTCGATGCTGGATTTGATGAAACCGGCGCTGGCGGCGGCCGGTGTGCCGTTCGTGGAACTGCGCGGCGATACGGCCGACCGAGCGGCGCCGGTGCGGCGGTTCGAGGCTGGGGAGGTGCCGCTGTTCCTGATCAGCCTGAAAGCCGGCGGCCGCGGGCTGAACCTGACCTCGGCCGATACGGTGATCCATTACGACCCGTGGTGGAATCCGGCGGTGGAGGATCAGGCATCCGATCGCGCGCACCGGATCGGGCAGACCAAATCGGTGTTCGTTTACAAACTGATCGCGGCCGATACCGTGGAGGAACGAATCGTCGAATTGCAGGAACGCAAGGCCGCCCTGGCAAACCTGGCGTTGAGCGAGGATGGCGTGGCGCTGCCCGCGATGGATGCCGACGATATCGATTATCTGTTCGGTGTTACGCCCGATCTGCTGGCCGCGTGAACCGGGGCAGGGAGGCTACTGTCCCGTCCGGCGAACAAGCACGGTCATGTCGCGGGTCTCCAGGACCGCCGCGTCACGTTGAATCATGCGGCGGCTTGGCAAGACGACCACCGGCTATTCCCGGGCGAAGCGTTGCAGCGGCTCCGGCGTTCTGCCTGGGCGGAGTGCGAGCAGCCAGACGGTCCGTCACAGATCGGCGAGCCGGATCCAGACCCCGATCGCCACCGCCGCCGCCAGCCCGCACGCGATCAGCGGCAGGCTGGGCGGAAAACGGGTCAACTCGCCGGCCACCAATACCCACAAAACGAAGCAGCCCACCGCGATAACGACGCCGCCCACCAGCGACGCGATGTTGCGCTTGCGCGGCCCGGTGTCGCGGATCGTTATCGCCACGCCCTATTCCCCCGCGACGGCGGTGCGGGATTGCGCCTTCGGCTGGCCGGGGCGGACGAATCGCGTGTCGTAGCCGTTGAACAGATGGCCCAGCAGGCCGGTGTTCAGATCGCTGGTGCCAAACAGCCAGTCGGCGAACGGGTAGGTCAGGTTCATGTTGCGAGTCATCATGATCGCGGTGTCGTGATGGGCGATGTGATGGCGGCGGATGGTGTTCACGAAAGGCAGGTGCCGCAGAATACGGTCGTCGCGAACGTGGCAGCACCAGTGAAAGAACTCATAGTTCATGTACATGCCGGCGGCGGTGCAGACCGCGAACCAGCCCGCGTTGGCGGACCAGACCGCGCCCAGGATGGCGCCGCCGGCCGAGGCCATCGCCAGAAAGGCAATCAGCGCGTAAGGCGGGAAGAACACGATCCGGTAGTCGCGGGCGGTGTCGTGATAGGGTGCGTCCTGTGTGAAGAACACATGATGCGCCAGGGTGTGGCGATTGTAGATGCCCATGAAGCCCCGCACCGGGCGGTGCATGACCTTGGCGTGTAGGAACCATTCGAACAGGTTGGCCAGAATCATCGCGGCGGGAACGACGGCAATGTCTGCCACGGTTGGGGCGTGGATATGCCGGGCGGCATACCAAAGGGCCGATCCGCCGATCAGGTAGATCAGCGCGACATGGATCAGGCCGTGGTAGGCTGGGGCGATCTGGGCGCGATAGGCGGTCCGGAAAGCCGCCTGGCGATCTGACATCATGGCGCGTCTCCTCGACTGACGAATCGCACTCTAACACACCGGGCGTATGTTCCAAAACGCGCTACGAACGTGAAGCGTCCCGGCACCATGACGATCGCACATCGTATCCGGCGTCCGCCAGTACCGCGCGGTTCGGCGATCCGCGTATCGCCGGCGTCGCGAGGTCCCGATATCCGTCCACCGGCGCGGCGTCAGCCCGCCGCCGGCGGAGGCCCATCCGCTGGACCGTCCTGTCCCGCCTGATCTGAGTCCGGCGTTGCCATCGGCATCGGACGTTCGGCCATCTGACGAAAGCCCTCGATTGCCCGGCGCAGTGCGACCGAGCGGCTGCTGTCTGGTTCAAGCACGAATAAGACGAGCGAGCGGGCGGTAATTTCGTAAGTGCCGCCGGTTTGAAACGATTCGTGGCCGCCGTCGTCGGGGTTGTTGGTATCCAGCAGGCAGCGCCAGATTTTGCCGCCAACCACTTCCGGCAGAACGAAATTCACCACGTCGTGGTGGGCATTCAGCACCAGCAGGGCGGTCGCATCCATGGCCGGGCGCCTGATGCCGCTGGCCTGGGCTCTGCCGTCCATCAGCATACCGAAACAGCGGGCATGGGCATCGTCCCAATCCGATTCCTCGATATCCTGGCCGGACGGGGACAGCCATCGTACGTCGCTGACATCGAGGTCGGCATTATATTCGCCGGTCAGAAACCGCGTGCGGCGCAGAATGGGAAACGACTGCCGCAGAACGATCACCTTGCGGACAAATTCCGCCAGTTCGACTTCCGGGTCGCCGAAATTCCAGTTTATCCAACTGATTTCGTTATCCTGACAATATGCGTTGTTATTGCCTTGTTGCGTCCGGCCGAACTCATCGCCCGCCAGTAGCATGGGCGTTCCCTGGGCCAGCAGCAGCGTGGCCAGCAGATTGCGCTTCTGCCGCTCCCGCAGGGACACGATCGCGGCATCGTCTGTCGGGCCTTCCGCGCCGCAATTCCAGGATTGATTATCCGAATGGCCGTCGCGACCGTCCTCGCCGTTCGCCTCGTTGTGCTTGTCGTTATAGGAAACCAGGTCGTTCAGCGTGAACCCGTCATGCGCGGTAATGAAGTTGACGCTGGCCCACGCCTTGCGGCCGCGATGAGCGAACTCGCCGGCGGACGCGGCAAGCCGTGTCGCCATTTCGGCCTGCTTGCCGGAATCGCCTTTCCAGTAAGCCCTGACCGTATCGCGGAATTTGTCGTTCCATTCCGCCCAGCCCGGTGGGAAGCGGCCGACCTGATAGCCGCCCGGTCCGATGTCCCAGGGTTCGGCGATTAGTTTGACATTGGAAAGCACCGGGTCCTGAAGGCAGCTTTGCAGGAAGCCATGCGCTTCGCTGAAACCGTCGGATTCGCGGGCCAGGATGGTGCCCAGGTCGAACCGAAATCCGTCCACCCGCATTTCCGTTGCCCAGTATCGCAGGCTGTCGGTGACCATTTGCACGACGCGGGCGTGGCTCATGTTCAGGGTGTTACCCGTGCCGGTGTCGTTGATGTAATGGCGGGGATTGTCTGGCATCAGCCGGTAATAGGACAGGTTGTCGATTCCGCGGAACGACAGCGTCGGGCCGTTTTCGTTGCCCTCCGCGGTGTGGTTGTAAACGACGTCTAAAATGACCTCCAGGCCGGCGTCGTGCAGCCTGGCCACCATTTCCTTGAACTCGGAAAAAACGAAGTCCGGAACGGCGGAATAGCGGGGGTCGGGCGCGAAAAAGCCGATCGAGTTGTAACCCCAATAATTCGTCAGGCCTTTTTCGAGCAGATGGCTGTCGTTGACGAAGGTATGGACGGGCAGCAGTTCGACGGCGGTAACCCCTAGCGTTTTGATGTAATCGACCACTTCCTTGCGGCCAAGTCCGGCGAAGGTACCGCGCAATTTTTCCGGCACGGCGGGGTGAAGCATGGTGTAGCCGCGGACATGGGTCTCATAAATAATGGTCCGGTCGCGGGGGATCGACGGTGCGCGTTCCCGGCCCCACGTGAACGCAGGATCGATCACCCTCGACTTCGGCACGAACCGGGCGCTGTCGCGGTCGTCGAACGTGGTGTCCGCTTTCCCCATGACATAGCCGAAAATGGCGGGATTCCATTCCAGAGTGCCGACATGCGCCTTGGCATAGGGATCGAGGCAGAGCTTGTTGGGGTTGAAGCGGTGGCCGGCCTCCGGCTCATATGGCCCGTGGACCCGATAACCATAGGTGGTGCCGGGACGGGCGTCCGGCAGATAACCGTGCCAAACCTCATTGGTGTATTCGGGCAGCTCGATACGTTCGATTTCGTTTTTGCCATGGTCGTCGAACAGGCACAGTTCGACTTTTGTCGCGTTGGCCGAAAACAGTGCGAAATTCACGCCGATGCCGTCCCAGGTCGCGCCGAGTTGATAAGGCGATCCTTCGCCGATGCGGGATTTCTGAATGGAAGGGGGCATGGGCGACCTTATTTCCGGGGACACGGACAAATCGAGGGCAGGATCGGCGACAGATGCGTCAACGCGCCGATAAATCTGCCCGCTCACACAAACAGTTAGGGCATGCCCGGCACCGCAATCCGAAGCGGGACTTGCCGGGCATGCCCTAGGGGCACAGGTGCCCCCTTTTTAGGGGGCGGCGACGTCAGGCCGTCAGGCGACCAAGGACGTATCCGATTGCCAGTGCGACCAGCGACGCAACGATGGGCTGCGCCTTGACCATGTCGCCGAATTGTGCGGCCGCCTGCTGTGCCTGGCCCGCCGCCTGATTGTACAGGCCCTGCGCCTGAGTATTGGTATCGCCGGCGAGGTTGCCGGCAGCTTCCTGCACGCGGCCGCCGAATTCGCGGGCCGTGCCTTCAAGACGATCGTTCATGCTTTAGCTCCTGCATGGAAGTGAAACACCTAAACGCGGCGATGTGCGTTGGGTTCCATACGACAGGCGACGGCAAGAAACGGGATGCCGCGGCGCGGAAATGCGCTATGATCGTACGATGTTCGATTTTTCCCCCGATACCGTGCGCCCCGCGGACCTGGCGGCCGAACTGGCCGGGCAGGGCTATGCGACCCGCATGCTGCTGCCAGCCGGAACGTGCGCCACGCTGGCCGCGCTATACGATGACAACCAGCGATTCCGTAAACGGATCGCGATGGAGCAGCACGGATACGGGAACGGGGAATACAAATATTTCGCCTATCCGCTGCCGGATATCGTAGAGGCGATGCGAACGGCGTTGTATCCGTCGCTGGCGGCCATTGCGAATGCCTGGCGCATGGCGTTCGGGGAAACCGCGATCTTTCCCGATACGCTGGATGCGTATCTGGCCCTGTGCCATGCGGCCGGGCAGACCCGGCCAACCCCTTTGCTGCTGCGGTACGGGCCGGGCGGGTTCAACTGCCTGCATCAGGATTTGTACGGCGACCTGGTGTTTCCCCTTCAGGTCGCGGTTCTGCTGAACGCCCCTGGCGCGGACTTTACCGGCGGCGAATTCATCCTGGTGGAGCAGCGCCCGCGCGCGCAGTCGCGTCCGGTGGTCGTGCCGTTGCGCCAGGGGGAGGCAGCGATATTTCCCGTTCATCACCGGCCCGCGATGGGAACCCGTGGCCCGTACCGGCTGACGATGCGGCACGGGGTCAGCCGGATCAATACCGGACAGAGGCACACGCTGGGATTGATCTTTCACGACGCGGCGTGATGCACCCGGCCTGCAGGGGTGCAACAGTATTTTGACCTGTGACGGCCACATTGTACTGTTTCCGGTCTTCATCCGGGCGGGTAATGCCACCAGACCCCCGATCGAATGTCGCGCCGCTGGCGCGTGACCCGTATTCCATCGTAAGGTTAGATTGTAAGACCGGTATCAGCCGGCGAAGGGAGGTTTCCATGTGCAACTTGTTCCTAACGCAGGACACGCGGACCTATCAGGCCGAGACTCGCGCCCTGCGGCTGCACGGCTACAGCACGTCGATCCGCCTGGAAGCGGTTTTCTGGTCAACGCTGGAGGAAATCGCCGTTAAGGAACAGATCAGCCTGCCCCGATTCGTCGCGATCCTCTACGACGAAATCGTCGGCCAGATCGGCGATGTGCAGAACTTCACGTCGTTCCTGCGCGTGACCTGCCTGCATTATCTGCGCAATCAGGACCTGCACACGCAGCAGGTCGCGGCTCGGCTGAGCGAACCGGACGATCGTCCGCTTCGTCACGCAAACGCGGTGGCCGCATCGATGTCGTAGCCGGCTACTACCTGCCCGCCGCACCGCGGATGCATCATCCAGGTTAACAACCGGGGGATTCCATGCCGTTCACTGCGCGACTCGTTATGGCGGGCCTGTTCATCGCCGTTTCGCTCCCGGCGCACGCGCAAATGCCGATGCCATCGGTGGCAACTGCCCCGAACGGGGAGTCCCTGTTCCGCAACCAATGCGGCACGTGCCACACATTGTCGGCCCAGGATCCAATTCGGCAAGGCCCGCCTTTGGGCAACGTCTTCGGACGCAAAGCCGGCAGCGTGCCGGGGTTCAAATATTCCGCCGGGTTCGCGAACGCCGATTTCGTGTGGGACGCCGATCGCCTGGACGCATGGCTGACCAAACCGCAAGCGGTTATTCCGGGCGCGGTCATGGCCTACAGCCAGGCCAACGCCAACACCCGCAAAGCCATTATCGGCTGGCTGCAGGGGCAGCACTGATCATGGCCAAACCGATCCACAGCATGATCCGCGTGTTGCACGAAACGCCCAGCGTCGATTTTTACCAGCGCGCCTTCGGCATGGATATCGCCGGCCGCTTTCCGTTCGAAAGCTTCACGCTGGTTTATCTCCGCGCGCCCGAAAGCGAGTTCGAGATCGAACTGACAATCAATCACGACCGTCGCGAACCCTATACCCAGGGCGAAGGCTACGGCCACATCGCCTTCGTGGTGCCGGATGCCGTTGCAGAACAGGCCCGCTTCGTTGCCGAGGGCCTGAACCCCGAACCGGTCAAGGAATTCCACCGCGACGGGGCATTGATGGCACGCTTCTTTTTCGTGACCGACCCGGACGGATACCGCATCGAGGTCCTGGAACGCCATGGCCGCTACCGCTGAAAAAAACAGGAGGACATCATCATGAGAATCGTTGACCGGCGCCCCCAAATCACGCGCCGCATCGTTCTGCGCGGCGCGGCGGTCATGCCCGGCATCGCCGCGGCTATGACAATCGTTCCAGGTGCGGCGTGGGCGCAGGCTGCCGTTAATCTGGCGCCCGCGACACTGACAACGCTGGCGCGCGCCGCCCGCGATATCTATCCCCATGACCGTATCGCCGATTCCTATTACATCGCCGCCGTTGCCGGTTACGATAGCGGCGCTCCCGCATTACGCGACATGATGACCCAGGGCTGCCAGACCCTGGACGCCGACGCCATGAAGCGCCACGGCACGTCGTATCTGTTGATTCCCGAGGAATCACACCGCGTCGCTATCCTGACGGCAAATCAGGATACACCGTTCTTCAACAAGCTTCGCTCCGACCTGGTGGTCACGCTTTACAACCAGAAACCGCTTTGGGCGAAGTTCGGGTATGAAGGATCGTCGGCCGACAAGGGCGGATACATCCATCGCGGCTTCGACGACATCGACTGGGTCAGTTGAACCGGCGGATCGCGCAAGCGGCATTCGCCCAATTTTCGCACAGGGAGAAACAAATATGGCCCAATTCGATCTGAACGACGACAGCGTCGTCTGCATTGTCGGCTCCGGTGCCGGCGGCGGCACACTCGGTAACGAGCTTGCCCAGCGCGGCATCAAGACGGTTATCCTGGAAGCAGGAAATCGTAACGAAATCGCCGATTTCGTCAACGACGAATGGGAAAGTTTTTCGCAGTTGGCGTGGACCGATATGCGCACCACGTCGGGAAGCTGGCGCGTACACAAAGACTTTCCGAACCTGCCGGCCTGGATCGTCAAGGCCGTTGGCGGTTCCACCGTACACTGGGCCGGCGCTTCGCTGCGGTTTCAGGATTACGAATTCAAAACCCGCACAACCTACGGCGCCCTGCCGGAAGCCAATCTGCTGGACTGGCCGATCACCCTGAGCGACCTGGAACCGTACTATACCAAAGCCGAATTCAAGATGGGCGTCACCAGCACAAATGGAATCCCGCGGCTACCCGGCAACAACAACTTCAAAATACTGCACGCGGGCGCGACGAAGCTCGGCTACAAGGAAGTCCATACCGGCAACATGGCGATCAACAGCCAACCGCGCGATGAACGGGGAAGCTGCCAGCAGATCGGCTTTTGCTTCCAGGGCTGCAAGTCCGGTGCGAAATGGTCCACCCTTTACACCGAAATTCCGAAAGGCGAGGCGACCGGCAAGCTGGAAGTCCGCCCCGGCAGCATGGTGACCCATATCGAACACGACGCGTCCGGCAAAGTGACCGGCGTGGTCTATGTCGATGCCGATGGCAAAACGCAGCGCCAAAAGGCCCGCGTAGTGGCGGTGGCGGGAAACTCGCTGGAAAGCCCGCGGCTGCTGCTGAACAGCGCATCGGCGAAATTCCCCGACGGGCTGGCCAACAGTTCCGGTCAGGTCGGGCGCAACTACATGCGGCACATGACCGGCAGCGTGTATGGGGTGTTCGACCAGCCGGTGCATATGTATCGCGGCACCACGATGGCCGGCATTGTCCGCGATGAGGCGGCGCTGAACACCAAACGCGGTTTCGTCGGCGGCTATGAGCTTGAAACCTTGTCGCTCGGTCTGCCCTTCATGGCCGCGTTCCTGGATCCCGGCGCCTGGGGCCGGGACTTCGCGGCCGGCATGGACGATTATCCGAATATGGCCGGCATGTGGATCGTCGGAGAGGACATGGCGCGCGAAACCAATCGCGTCACCCTCGATCCCACCGCCAAGGATAAGAATGGCATGCCTGTCGCGTCAGTACATTTCGACGACCATGAGAACGATCTAAAAATGCGGGCGCATGCGTACCGTCAGGGCGGCGCGATCTACGACGCGGTGGGTGCGACACGCATTGTCCAAACCCCGCCGTATCCCAGCACACACAACATGGGCACGAACCGCATGAGCGCGAACGCCAAGGACGGCGTCGTCAACAAGTTCGGCCAGACTCACGATGTGAAGAACCTGTTCGTCTCCGATGGCAGCCAGTTCACCTCGGGTGCCGCATGCAATCCAACCCTGACCATTGTCGCACTGGCGATCCGTCAGGCGGAAAACATGTCCGCCATGATGGGCCGTAACGAAATCTGATACCGGCGGCACGTGCGGACGGGGCAACGGTCCCGCTCCGCACGTGTGGTTCGCCCCGATACCGGGTCACGCCGCGGCGCGGGCATCTTCCTGGATCATGTCCGATGCTTTTTCCGCGATCATGATCGTCGGCGCGTTGGTGTTGCCGGCGACAATAACCGGCATGACAGACGCATCCACCACGCGCAGCCCCGCTATCCCATGCACCCGCAAGCGCGGATCGACCACCGCCATCGGACCGTGCCCCATGCCGCAGGTGCCGACCGGATGCAGGTTCGAAACGCCGCGCCGGCGGACGTCCTCGGCGATTTGCTCGTCTGTTCGCGTGGCAACCCCGGGCGCGGTTTCTTCCACCATCAGCTTTTGCAACGCATGCTGCCGCGCGATGCTCCGGGCGATCCGGACGCCCGCGATCATGACCCGCATATCGTTGTCCGATCGCAGGAAATTGAATTCGATCCGCGGCGGGGCAAAGGGGTCGCTGTCGCGCAACCGCACCGTACCCCGGCCTTGGGGCGCCAGATGGACGGGGCTGATCGAAATGCCGGGAAACGGGTGCGAGACGATGCCATCGGCGGTGCGGTCGATCGTGCTCCAGGCAGAGATGTTGAATTGCAGGTCGGGCCGTTCCAGGCGTTTGTCGCTCCGCACCAACGCCCCGACATACATGCCGTTGCCAGACATCGGACCGGATCGCCCGAACATATACCGAGCACCGGCCACCAGCCGGTGCGGCAGGCTGTATTGCAATGCGTTTAGCGACAGATTACGGGAAATGCGATACGTGCAGTACGTGTTGAAATGATCTTGCAGGTTGCTGCCAACACCCGCCATGTCGGCGACGACAGCGATGCCCATGTCGGTTAGGTGCTGGGCCGGCCCAACGCCGGACAGTTGCAGCAGTTGCGGCGATCCATAGGCGCCGCCCGATACGATAACCTCCCGCCCCGCATACGCGGTTTCCACGCCTCGCGGCGTGCGGAACTCCACCCCGGTCGCCTTGTTGCCCTGGAACAGCACCCGAGTCGCATGCGCGTTGGTTCTGATCGTCAGATTTGGGCGCGATTTCGCCGCCGTTAAATATGCGGCGGCGGTGCTCCAGCGGCGTTTGTCCTTCGTGGTGGTCTGATAGTAGCCGCACCCTTCCTGTTTCGCGCCGTTAAAGTCCGGGTTGAATGGAATGCCCGCCTGCTGGCAAGCTTCCAGCAGCGCCTTGGCGATTTCCCATTCGTACGGCTGGTTGGACACCCGCAACGGGCCGCCGGATCCGTGGAATTCGTCGGCACCGCGTTCGTTGTCCTCGGCCTTGCGGAAGTAAGGCAAAACCGAGTCGTAATCCCAGCCTTCGTTGCCGAGTTGCCGCCACTGGTCGTAATCGGCGGCGTTGCCACGCATGTAGATCATGCCGTTGATGGAACTGGTACCGCCCAGCACCTTGCCGCGCGGCTGGTACATCGTCCGGCCAAGCAATTCCGCTTCCGGTTCGGATTCGAATTTCCAGTTCACCCTGGGATCGACAAAGGTTTTCGCGTACCCCATCGGCACATGGATCCAGAACCTGTTGTCCTTGCCGCCGGCTTCCAGCAGCAACACCCGGTACCGTCCGGATTCGGTCAATCGCGCGGCAAGAACGCAACCGGCCGAACCGGCACCCGTCACGATGTAGTCGTATGGTTCGGTCACGTTCCGCCCCTGCTGCCGGTTCCGGAAAAAATTTACGCGGCCAGCGCCGGCGCGGTGGTCCTGGCGTCTTCCAGAATCATCGCGGCGGCTTTTTCGCCAATCATGATGGTGGGCGCGTTGGTGTTACCGCCGACCACGACCGGCATGATCGACGCATCCGCGACTCGCAACCCGGCGATGCCATGCACCCGCAGCCGCGGATCGACCACGCTGTTCGGCCCCGTGCCCATTGCGCAGGAACTGGTGGGATGCTGGTTGGATACGCCGGTGCGGCGAACGAACTCCAGCAGGTCCGCATCGCTCTCGATAGCCGGGCCGGGCGCGGTCTCGCCCGCCACGTAGGGCTTCAGTGCCGGTTGTGCGGCGATCGTGCGCGCCAGCCGCACGCCGGCCAAAGCGGCCTGGATGTCATAATCCGTGCGCAGATAGTCGAACAGTACTGCCGGCCAGGCGAACGGATCCGGACTGCCAAGACGAACCGTCCCCCGGCCGTCGGGACGCAAGTGAACCGGCCCCAGGGTGAAACCGGAAAACGGGTGCGTCATAACGGAATTCCGGGTCCGTTCCTTGGTGCTCCATTCGAACAGGTTGATCTGAATATCGGGTCGTTCCAGCCGATTATCGGATCGGGTGAACAGCCCGGCGGTGATGCCGTTGCCGGCCATGGGGCCAGAGCGGAACAGCCCATAGCGGAGTCCCGCCATCGCCTTGCGGAACGCGCTGTTTTGCAGGTCGTTCAACGTAATCGCCTTGCTGCACCGCCAGCTTACGTTGGTACTGAAATGATCGTGCAGATTGGACCCAACCGCCGGCATGTCCCGGATAACGTCTATACCCATGTCCCGCAGGTGTTGCGCCGGCCCAAGACCGGACAGAAGCAACAATTGCGGCGATCCGTAAGCGCCGCCCGACACGATAACCTCGATGCGGGCACTGCTGGTCTGGCGACCGGCCGTGGTTCGATATTCCACCCCGCTGGTTCGGCCATTTTCGATGATAATGCGGGTGGCATGGGCGCCGGTCTGGATCGTCAGGTTTGGCGGCGGGTTGGTCAGGTAGGCTTTTGCCGCACTCCAGCGGCGCTTGTTGCTTGTGGTGGTCTGATAGTAGCCGCACCCTTCCTGCTGGGCGCCGTTGAAATCGGGATTCGGCGGAATTCCAGCTTGGACACAAGCCTGCAGGACAGCCTTCGAAAGCTCGCCCTTCTCCGGTTGATCGGACACGTGCAGTGGGCCACCGGTGCCGTGAAAGTCATCGGCCCCGCGCGCCTGATGTTCGGCCTTTTTGAAATAGGGCAGGACCGATACCCAGTCCCAGCCGGTGCAGCCGCGCTGGCGCCATTCGTCGTAATCCGCGTGGTTGCCACGAATATACAACATACCGTTGATCGAACTGGAGCCGCCCAGCGTCTTACCGCGCGGCAAGTAAAGCCGGCGATTTTGCATCTGCGGCTGCGGTTCTGTTTCGAACATCCAGTTCACCGCCGGATCGACATAGGTTTTGGCATACCCCAGCGGGATATGGATCCAGGGGCTTTTGTCGGGTGGCCCGGCTTCCAGTAACAGCACACGATACTGGCCCGATTCAGCAAGCCGCCTGGCAATCGCGCAGCCGGCGGACCCGGCGCCGGTCACGATGAAATCATAGACATCCTGCATCGATCCGTTTCCCCGCCGCCTTTGTTGTCAACAGCATGAGTCATTCAGGCGGCAGTGGCAATGCCAGCTGGGCGCCCGGATCGAGGAAACACCGCGTGAGCGCCTCAGGTTCGTCGATCCGCTCAGGCCATGCCCAACAATTATCGTTTCGGATTGCAGCGCCGGGCATGGACTAAGTTTTTGTTTGAGCGGGCACCTTTATCGGCGTGCTGACGCACGTGTTGCCGATGCCGCCCTTACCACTTCGCGAAATCGCAGCCACCCTGATCGATCGGCCGGAAGGCCTCGGCGGCTGGAACAGTACGTTTCAGAGTATAAAAATCCCACGGCTCTTTCGATTGAGCCGGCGACTTCACCTCGAACAAATACATATTGTGAATGACCCGGCCGTCCTTGCGAACCAGGCCCTTTCCGTAGAGCGGATCGTCCGTCGGCGTGGCCTTCATCTGCTCGATCGCCGCCAGCCCGCTGGCTTTTGCCTTGTCCACGCCCACCGCGACACAGGCCTTCAAATAGTGCATCGTCGCCGAATACTGCGCGGCGTGAACCGAACCAGGCACGGTGTCCGGCATCAGAACGGCATATCGCTTGGCGAAGGCCCGCGTGCCGTCGTTCATGTTCCAGTAGAACGGTTCGGTCAGCAGCACGCCCTGCGCGGCGGTCAGGCCGACACCATGAACGTCGTGGATCAGGAACAGCAGGCCAGCGATTTTCTGGCCGCCCTTCTGAATACCGAACTCGGCGGACTGTTTGATGCAGTTGACCGTATCGTCGCCGCCGTTGGCAAAGCCGATCACCTTGGCGCCGCTGGCCTTGGCCTGCACCAGATGGGACGAGAAATCGGTGGTACCTGGAAATGGCGCCGTTGCCTGGCCCAACACCCGGCCGCCGGCGCCGGTCACGAAATTGGCGGCATCGCTTTCCAGCGCATGGCCGAAGGCATAGTCGGCGGTGATGAAAAACCACGTGTCGCCGCCCTGCTTGACGGTCGCATCGACGACCGCGTGCGGCATGGACCAGGTGTCGTAGGCCCAGTGCAGGTGGTTCGGCCCGCAATGGGCGCCGGTAATGGCAGCCGACGCGCCTCCGGTAAAAATCGCCGCCTTGTTCTTGGCTTTCACCATGTCGCCGATCGCGAACGCGGCGGAAGACAGCGGCACATCGGTGATCAGATCGACACCCTGGTTATCCAGCCAGTCGCCGGCGATGCCGACCGCGACATCCGGCTTCAGTTGCAAATCGGCGGACACCAGCTCCACTTTGACGTCCGGATGCAGCTTGGCGAAATCCTCGATCGCCAGCCTGGTGCCGGCTACGGATCCGGGGCCGGCATTGGCGGAATAGACGCCGACCATATCGGTCAATACGCCGATACGGATCGGCTTGGCCTGGGCACGCGCGGTGGCCGGCAACGCAGCAGCGGCAAAGCCCCCGGCAAGTATCCGGCGGCGCGGTATCGAGACGTTCATAACAGCCCTCCCAGTTTATTTTTATACCGGGCAGGGTCCAACGAATCGTGCCGTTTCGCAAGGCCCTAGGCAGGCACCCCTTTGCTGGTGGAATACTCGAAATGTAACGCCTGGCCAGGATGGACGATCGGGAAGATCGCGTGCGCGGCGACGGCGGCCTCGCTGAAGCCTTGCAGGATCAGTTTCAGCTTGCCGGGATAGGTCGCAACGTCGCCGATCGCGAATACGCCGGGCAAGCTGGTCTGTCCGGTGGCGGGATCGGCTTCGACGCGATGCGCCTGGCTTTGCAGCCCCCAGGCGGCGATCGGCCCGAGGTCCATCGACAGGCCGAAAAACGGCAGCAACATATCCGCTGGGATCGACTTCACCGTACCGTCCAGGGTGGCGACCTCGACCGAGGACAGTTTACCATCGGTGCCGGTCAGGCCGTGAAGCTGGTACGGGACGACCATCTCGATCTCGCCTTTCCGGACTGCGTCGTCCAAGCGGACCGCGGATTCGGGCGCGGCCCGGAATTTGGCGCGGCGATGCACGACGGCAACCCGGGCGATATCCTTCAGCGCCAGCGCCCAGTCCACGGCGGAGTCGCCACCGCCGGCAATCGTCACACGCTTGCCGCGCAAGTCCTCGCGGCGGCGCACATAATATTGCACGGCCCCGCTGGCTTCGTACGCGGCCAAGCCATCCAGCGGGGGACGGTTAGGACCGAACGCGCCCGCGCCGGCCGCGACAATGACGGCCTTGGCTCGGATCGTGTCGCCCGTATCCGTGGTCAGCGTGAAACCGCCGCATGCGCCAGACAGGCCGGTAACCTGACGTCCGAGCAGACGAGGGGTTGGGAATGGGGCGATTTGCTGTTCCAGTTGGGCGATCAGGGCAGCGGCCTCGATCGCCGGATGAGCCGGAATGTCGTAGATCGGCTTTTCCGGATACAAGGCGGCGCATTGGCCTCCGGTCTCGGCCAGGGCGTCGATCAATACGCTGGACAGTTTCAGCATACCCAACTGGAAAACGGCGAACAGCCCCACCGGGCCGGCGCCGACGATGGCCACGTCGGTTTCGATGTGTTGTGTCATGTCCGCCCTATACTTCGCTTTTTTGTTAACACAAACCGCATAACGCCCTGGTGACCATGGGTGGCATCGGCGGCGGCGCGGACCACTTTCCTGAAATTGCAATCGTCAGGAAATCTCCGATGGCACAGTGCGCCGATGCTTAGCCGGACCGTTGTCGCAATTCCGGCGCGGGATGAGGCCGGCCGGATCGGCCCGTGCCTGCTGGCATTGAACAGGCAAATACAGACGCCCGACTGTGTGGTTTTAATGCTGAACAACTGTTCCGACAGCACCGCGGGGATTGCCCACGCAATGCTGCCGGACTTGCGGTTCAAGCTGGAGGTTGTCAGCCGGAACTTGCCAGCGCCCCAGGCCAGTGCCGGACATGCGCGCCGTCTGGCGATGCAACTGGCGGCATCGCTTGCCGACGAGGATGGCGTACTGCTGACCACCGATGCGGACTCCGTGACGCCGCCCGACTGGATTGCGCGCAATTGTGCAGGGCTGGCGCGGGGGGCGGACATCGTGTGCGGCCGAGCGGCGATCGGTCCTGAAGATGCCGCGCTGATTCCGGCGCATTTGCACGCCGACGACGCGCGGGAATGCCGGCTGACCGGACTTTTGGACGATATCGCGTGGATGCTCGATCCGGAACCGCACGATCCGCCGTCGCGCCATACCGAAGCATCGGGCGCCAGCCTCGCGGTTCGGGCCGGGGCGTTTCGCCGGGTTGGGGGCATTCCGGCCATCCCCGCCGGAGAAGACCGGGCCTTCGTCAGGGCGCTGTGGATGATGGACGCACGGGTGCGGCACGATCCGGCGATTGTGGTGACGGTGTCGGGGCGTATTGCCGGACGGGCAGCGGGCGGCATGGCCGACACCATAAGGCGGCGGATGATCCAGCAGGACGAATGGGCAGACGAGCAGGCTGAACCGGCCGCGGACGCGTACCGGCGTTATGCGTTCCGCAATCGCGCTCGCCGGGCCTGGGGTGGCATACAAGACCGGTTTCTGGCCGCCGGCCTGGGGATTTCGCCTGGACAGTTGAACCGGATGTTGGCCCACCGGTTGTTTGGCGCAGCCTGGGCGGCGCTGGAAGCGACAAGCCCGCTTTTGCAACGCCGGCGCGTCCGCTTCGCGGCGCTTACGGACGAAATCGCCGCCGCCGAAGCAATCTTACGCACGTTGAGGCCCCCTGAAACCCTGGCGGCGGACTAGCGATGGATATGGTCCTCGCCGCTGTTCGCGAAATGGTTCCCTGGATGCAACAGAGAAGCATCGCGCTGGACCGAAACGCGGAATTTCCCGCTGCCGAGATCGGCCGGTTGCGCCGCGCCGGGGCGCTATCGCCGGCCCTGCCGGTTTCGGGCAGCGGCGATCCCGACGATCTGGCGGCGTTGCTGATCCTGGCTGGCCAAGGCAATCTGTCGGTGGGCCGTATTCTGGAAGCGCATGTGAACGCACTGCATGCGATCGCCCGCTATGGCAGGCCGGCCGACGACGATGGGCGCCTGTGTGCGTTGTGGGTCACCGATCCGCCTTCGGGCGGACTGAGCATGCGCCGGCAAGGCAACCGGATTTTTCTGGATGGCGGCAAACAATTCTGCTCCGGAGCCGGCTATACCGATGGCGCCCTGGTGACCGCGCGCGATGAGAATGGCGACACAAGGATGCTCGTTTTGCGTCTGGGCATGGGCGAAACAGCAACGCCCCTTCCTTCGCCGTTGCAAGGCATGCGGGCGGCCGTGACCGGCGCGGTCGATTTTTCGGGTTGCGAAACGTCCGCCGCCGCGCTGCTCGGCGATCCGGGAGATTATTTGCGCGAGCCCGATTTTTCGGCTGGCGCCTGGCGCGGGTCGGCGGTCGCGCTGGGTGGCCTGATCGCATTGCTGGAACACGGTGTCGCCCAACTCCGACAAACCGGCCGGTTCGATAATCCCCATACGCAAGCCCGTTGTGGTTTGGCGATCATTGCGCGTGAGACCTGCCGGCTCTGGGTGCACGCCGTCGCCAGAATCGCGGAAGATGCCGCCGCGCCGGTCGGCGCTCGGGTCGCCATGGCCGGCCTGGGCCGGATCGCGGTCGAAACCGCGTGCCTCGATGCGATACGATTGTTGCAACGATCTCTCGGTTTGCCGGCGTTCCGGCAAGGCAGCCCTGTCGAACTGATTTGCCGCGACCTGTCCACTTATCTTCGCCAACCGGCCCCCGACGAGGTGCTGGTCGAGGCAGCCAAGTGGGTCGCGGATCACCCGGAAGCAAGAACATGACGCGGGCAGGAGACTTACACCGCGCCTGGCGGGCCCTGCCCCTGGGTGGCCTGGACGACATGATCGGCAAGGGGACATGCGTGATCCTGGCGCCGCATCCGGACGACGAAAGCCTGGGTTGCGGGGGCCTGATCGCGACCTGCGTGGTCGCCGGACGGGCTCCGCTTGTCGTGGTGCTGACCGACGGCGCCGCATCGCATCCAAATTCCTGGGAGTATCCACCCGCCCGCCTGCGCCAGATGCGGGCGCGCGAGGTGCACGAGGCAGTTGCTTGTCTCGGTTTGCCCCCGGATCGTGTTGTCTTCATGGGCGAACCGGACAGCGCCGCGCCGAGCAGCGGTCCTGGGTTCGCGGCCGTGGTGGCGCAACTGGTCCGGCTGATCGGCCGGGAACCGGGATGTACCGCCATTCTGGCACCCTGGCGATACGATCCGCATTGCGACCATGAAGCCGCGTCGCTCGCAGCCGGCGCCGCTGCCGCGATCGCGGACATACGGCACGTGGCATATCCCGTCTGGGGCTGGACACTGCCGCCGGACACACAGATACCGGGTGCGGCCGGAACCGGCTGGCGCCTCGGCATCGCGGCGATGCTGCCGCGGAAACGCCGGGCGATCGAGGCGCATGCGACGCAATATGGCGGTCTGATCGCCGACGATCCCGGCGGTTTCCAGCTTCCCGCCGAATTGCTGGCGGTGTTCGGCAATCCGTTCGAGACGTTTCTGACGACATGACCGGTTCGCGCGAACCCGCCCATTTCGACCGGCTTTATCAAGCCAATCCGGACCCATGGGCGTTCAGGACCAGCGCATACGAGCAGGCGAAATATCGTCGCACAATAGAGGTTCTGGCAGGCCGCCGGTTCACCAGCGGCCTGGAGGCGGGGTGCTCCATCGGTGTGCTGACGCGGATGCTGGCACCATTGTGCGACACGCTGCTGGCGGTGGACATCGCCGACCCGCCGCTGCGAACCGCATCGGCTTATTGTGCCGGCGAACCGTGGGTCAGGTTTCAGCGGATGCGGATACCGGATGAATGGCCCAGTCAGCGGTTCGATCTGATTGTGTTGTCGGAGGTGCTGTATTTTCTCTCGCCGGCCGACATCGACCGCTGCGCGCGGCAAACCCTGAACAGCCTGTTGCCGGGCGCGCGGGCGGTGCTGGTCAACTGGCTTGGACACGCGGACGATCCGTGTTCGGGCGATCAGGCGGCGGAACATTTTATCGCGGCAACCGCGGGTGCCATGACGGTTATACTTCAAGACCGGCGGCCGGGTTATCGGCTCGATCTGCTGGCAGCACCATAACCGCCTATGGAAGGTGGGTTCTGACGAAGGTGGCTGCCTCCTTCAGGGCGTCGCGGCCCTCGGGCAGGATCGCGGCGAAGAACTGCCAGACATGCGGCAGACCGTGCCAGATGCGCAACGTCGCCGGAACGCCGGCGCGTCCGGCCTTTTCCGCAACCCGGCGCGAATCGTCCAGCAGCACTTCGGTGTCGCTGACCTGGAACAGCAACGGCGGCAATCCGGCCAGATCCGCATAGAACGGCGAGGCCAGCGGCGTGTTGGCGGGTGTATCGCCAAGATAATGCCGCGCGGTTCGGCTGATCGCCGTGCCGAAGAACAGTGCGTCGCTGTCGCTGTTATCGATGACGCTTTGGCCGGTGGCGGCCAGGTCGGTCCAGGGCGAGAACAGCACCGCGGCGGCAGGCAATGCGGCGCCGTCGTCGCGCAGGGCGATCAGCAGCGCCAGGGCAAGGCCGCCACCCGCGGAATCGCCCGCGACGACGATCCGGGACGGCGGTATTCCGCTGGCGACCAGTGCCCGATAGGCCGCAATCGCGTCGTCCAGCGCGGCAGGAAACGGATGTTCGGGGGCCAGCCGGTAATCCAGCGCGAAGAGCCGAGCCGGAACGGCATATGCCAGGCGGGAGGTCAGCGTACGGTAGCTTGCGGCCGACATCGCGACGTATGCGCCGCCATGGAGATACAAGATGCACCGCCCCAGGGCCGGATGGCCGGCGGCAACCGGTTCGATCCAGTCGCCCGTCAAAGGCGATTCCGCCGGGGACCGGACCCGCCAGCCTTTCGCGTGTTTTGCCCCGAACGGCACCTTGCCGGCCATCGCTCGGGATGCCGCGATATCCTGATCGTTTCCCTTGACCCATCGGCGCAAGGCCCAGGTCAGGGCGATGTTCCGCAGGCTCATGGGTTTGACCTTTCGGGCACTTCAGTCACGGCCCGCATCGGGCGCCGGACTCAACGACATTTGCAAAGTCTCCGATGGTGGTGGCCGTTGACGCCAGCGCGGCATTCAGGCGGCGGATTGTTTCGTAAGGGGCGTCGCCGGATCGCAGCGACAGCCACGCCCCAATGCCTTGCCTGTGCGGGCAGCCCTGCCGGTGTGCCAACCCGCTTATTGCCGCTGCCGCCATCATACTTCCGCCGTCAGCACCGATTCGTACACGTCCAGCGTCGCATCCTGCATCGCCCGCACCGTTGGCACCGACGCCCGCGCCCGCAGTCCCAGCGCCATGCGGTCGTCCGCGCTCAGGTCCAGCGCCACGGCGATCGCCGCCGCCAGCGCATCCGCGTTGCCGGGTTCGACGCGCCAACCGGTGTCGCCATGCCGTACCGTCTCAACCGGGCCGCCGAGGTCGGACGCGATCGTCGGCCGGCCCATGGCCTGTGCCTCGATCACCACGCGGCCGAACGCTTCGGGCTTCGTCGAGGCATGTACCACCACGTCCGACAGGGCCAGGGCGGCCGGCATATCGTCGCACTGGCCCACGAACCGCAGTTGCCCGGCGATGCCCAGCCGGGCGGCCCGGTTTTCCAGGGCCTGGACATACCGATAGCGCCCCTGATGCGCGCCCACGAAGACGCACATAATGCCGGGCCGGTTCAGCCGGACCATGGCATCCAGCAACACCGCATGCCCTTTCCACGGGGTCAGCCGCGCCGGCAGTACCACGGTCCGGACCCCGTCCGGCAGACGCCATGCCGCCGCCAGTTTGGCGACGCGGTTGCCGGCAACCATGGCCGGGTCGAACACCGCCGGATCGACACCCCGTGGGATAACCCTGATCGCGGACGGATCGACGCCGTGCCGTTCGGTTACCAGCCCGGCAATGAAATGACTGGCGGCGATGACGATGCGGCCGCGCGCCATCACGCTGTTATAGGTTCGTTTGAACGGAACGCCTTCGCTGTAGGTGCCGTGATACGTCGTAACGAACGGCACGCCGGTTCGCTGGCAGGCCAGCCAGGCCGACCACGCCGGCGCGCGCGACCGGGCATGCACCAGCGACACGTTCTGCTGACGGATCACCCGTTCCAGCGCCGCGGCGTTGCGCCAGATACCGAACGGCGATTTGACGGTCAGCGGCAGGGCGATGTGGATGCCGCCCGCGCGCTCGATCTGGCGCACCAGCGGTCCGCCTTCGCTGGCGACCAGGGCGGTGGCGCCGGCTTCGGCGATGGCCTGTGCGATTTCGACGGTGCCGCGTTCCACGCCGCCGGTAACAAGCGACGGCAGAACCTGCAAAACCACGGCCGAATCGGGGGAAGGCACCATGCGGGCGGCATATCATGCTTGGCGATATTCGCCAGCACCTGTAGCCTCGAACGTTGGGAGAGCCGGCGCGCCCTGTGCTGGCCGTGCGGAGTGCGGCGGCAGCTTAGGAATTGCCCGACAATAATCGCTACAAGCGGCAGCGTCGGGCAATCCCTAAGCTCATGTTTTGCGCGGCAACTTTGCTGGCGTGCTGACGCACTTATTGGCCAGCGTTGCCTAAGGATAGGGCCGTTCGTTCCGGCGACGCCCACCGGTTGCGTCGTGACAAACTGACCCACGCATCGGACTGCCTGTTCTGGGGATTATGACGCATATGAAGCAGACCACCGGTCGCCTGGATCGCGGCAACGGCACCGAAATCGCCTGGATACGCCTGGATGGCGCCGGCCCGTCGATCGTGTTTCTGCCCGGATTCCGGTCGGATATGACCGGCGACAAAGCCACCGCCCTGGCGGAGTTTTGCACCGAGCGCGGTAGCGGCCTGTTGCGGTTCGACTATTCGGGCCATGGTGCCAGCGGCGGAGACTTCCTGGACGGCACGATCGGTGCCTGGACCGCCGACGCGCTGGCGGCGATCGACACGCTGACCACCGGCAAGCTGATCCTGGTCGGGTCGTCGATGGGCGGTTGGATCGCGCTTCTGGCCGCCATCGCCCGTCCGGATCGCGTTGTCGCCCTGGTGGGCATCGCCGCCGCTCCGGATTTTACCCAGCGCCTGATGTGGGACTCGATGGCCCCGGCGGAACGCGCCACGCTGCAACGCGACGGCGTGCTCTATGTCCCCAGCCAATACGGCGATCCGACACCCATTACCAAGGCCCTGATCGAGGACGGCGCCAGGCATGCGGTTCTAACCGGCCGCATTCCCATCCGGTGCCCGATCCGCCTGTTGCACGGTCAGGCGGATCCCGACGTGCCATGGGAACTGGCCTTGCGCATTGCCGAACAGGCCGAAACGCCGGATGTGCGGGTGATCCTGGTCAAGGACGGCGACCACCGTTTGTCCCGGCCGGCAGATCTGGCGCTGTTACGCCAGACGCTCGCCGCGCTCCTCGGCCAGGATGGCGCGTAGTCCGTCCCGATAGGTTGGATACAACCACGCGATGCCCAGCGCCGCCTTGGTCTTCGCGTTAGCGACGCGGCGATTGTCGGCCCAGAAGCCGCGCGCCATCGGGCTCATCGCGGGCAGCGCATCCGCGTACGCCATTATGGGCGGCGGCGGCACACCCAAAAGGGCCGCCGCCTCGGTCACGACGGCGGCACTTTCGGACGGTTCGTCGTCGGTCAGATTGAACACCCGTCGCCGGGCCGGCGGGTGTTGAAGCATCGCCGCGACCACCGCGCGGGCGATATCTTCGCGGTGAATGCGGCCGAAACAGTGACCCGGCTTGTCCATCCGCCGTGCCCGTCCGGCGCGCAGATCGCCGAAGGCGGAGCGTTCTGGCCCATAAATTCCCGCCAGCCGGAAAATATCGACCGGCCATCGGTCGCCGAAGCGGGACCATGCGTCCTCGGCCGCCACGCGGCGCTGCCCCCGAAGCTGCGTGGGCCTCACGGGGGTGTCTTCGTCCACCCAGCCGCCGTCGCGGTTGCCGTAAACCGTCGTGCTGGACAGATACCCGATCCAGCGCAACCGGGGTGCCGCCGCGATGGCCGGCGCATAGCGGGCCAGGATCGGATCGCCGGACTCGTCCGGCGCGGCGGTGGTCACCAGATGCGTCGCCGCCTGAATCGCCGCGTCCGCCGCATCGAAGGCCAGCAAGCCGGCCGTATCCGAACGGCTGGTGCCGTCCACGTGGAAACCCGCTTCCCTGGCCGCCGCCGCGATGGCGCGTCCGCTGTAGCCCAGGCCGAAAATCAGCACCCGGCCAGTTTCGTCCGTCATGATCGGTTCTTTCATCAAACCAGCCCGCGCCGCCGCAGGATCGCCTGCCCGGCCGCGCCCAGGCCGAAATTCAGCACGATGCCCGCCAGGGCCAGCAGCACCAGGGCGGCGAACATGCGCGGCATCTGCAGCCGGAAGCTCGCTTCCAGGATACGATAAGCCAAACCGGAGGCAAACCCGCCCGATCCGGCGACCAGTTCCGCCACCACCGCGCCAACCAGCGCCAGTCCGCCGGAAATGCGCAGCCCGGACAGGAAATAGGGCAGGGCGGCCGGCAACCGCAGCAGCGCCATGGTCCGCCACCGGCCGGCGCCGTACAACCGGAACAGATCGTGCAGTTCGGGCGGCGCGGACGCCAGCCCGGTCGCGGTATTGGCGAACAGCGGAAAGAACGCGACGATGGTGGCGCAGACCACCAGCGCGACGAACGGGTCGCCCACCCAGATGATGATCAGCGGCGCGATCGCCGGCAGCGGAGTCACCTGCAATGCCACCGCCCAGGGCTGAATCGCCGCCTGCGCCAGCTTGCTGGCCGACATGCCCATTGCCATCGCCACGCTCAGCACCGCCGCCGCCGCCAGCGCCGCGAAGGTGACGAACAGCGTCGATCCCAGGGCTTCCAGCAGTCCCGCCGGATCGGACAGGAAGGCCCTGACGATCGCGATTGGCCCCGGCAGTTCGTAAACCGGCACGCCGCCGAACCGCACCGCCGCCTCCCACAGCGCCAGCGCCAGCAAGCCGAATAGGGCAGGGGCGAACTTCATCGCACGGCGTCTGCCATGCCGAACGAGACCTCCGCCACCAGCGCCGCGTAGGCCGGATCGAGCCGTGTGTCCGGACCGGCCGTCAGCGCCGATCCGATTTCCCGGTCGATCCGTCCGGGCCGTGGGGTCATCAGCACGATGCGCCTGGCGAGAAACGCCGCCTCGTAAATGGAATGGGTAACGAAGACGACGGTGCAACCGGCCTGACGCCATACCGCCAGCAAATCGGCCTGCAGCCGGTGGCGCGTAAACTCGTCCAGAGCGGCGAACGGTTCGTCCATCAACAGAATCCGTGGCTGGGTCACCAGCGCGCGGGCGATCGAAACCCGCATCCGCATGCCGCCGGACAGGGTGCGCGGACGTGCCTTCTCGAAGCCTTGCAGGCCGACCCGTTCCAGTACCGCCCGAACCGCCGGCATCGCCGCGTTCCGTTGCAGGCCGCGCAGACGCAGCGGCAGGAACACGTTGTCCTCCACCGTGGCCCAGGGCAGCAGCGTGGCATCCTGGAACACATAGCCGATATCGCCCGGCGCCGGCGATCCGCCGTCCCATGTCACCGAACCCTGGTCCGGTTGGTCCAATCCGGCGATCAGCCGCAACAAGGTGGATTTACCGCAGCCGGACGGACCTAGCAGCGCGACGAAGTCGGACGCAACCAACCGTAGGGACACGTCCCGCAGTGCCTCCACGCCGCTGGGAAAGCGGCGGCCGGCGTGGCTGACGGTCAGCACGAAAGGGCCGGTCGCACCGGACCCTGGCGGCAGGCCGGCCTCAATGCTTCATGTCCATCCCGGCTTTTTTATTGACGAACTGGAGCGTGTAGGCCTTCGTCGCGTCCATGCCCGCGGGAAACACCCCGGCGTCCGCCGTGGCCTTATAGAAATCCGCCCAGCGTTCCGCCGTCATCGCGCCGATCCCCCTGGTCAATGCATCGCCAGAGTCCACAATACCGTACGCCTTCATCGAAGCGATCCCATAAGCGATCAGCGCGTCGTTCATTTCCGGATTGGCCTGCTTGATCAGTGCGTTGCCGGGTGCCGGATCGCCGTACAAATACGAGTACCAGCCCTCGGCCGAGGCATCGATGAACCGCTGCACCAGATCGGGCTGCTCCGCGATCTTCTTGTCCGACGTGGCGATCATGCCGGCGTAGCCCTTGAACCCGGCATCCGCGACCAGCAGCACCACCGGCTTGAAGTGCGCTTCCTGCTCGATCGAAAATGGTTCCGATCCCAGATAGCCTTGCTGGATGGCGGTTTTGTCGGCCAGAAACGGCGCCAGATTGAACGTGTAGGGCCGGATCTGACGATCGGTGTAGCCGAATTTGGCCCGCAAGAATGTCCACCACCCAACGCGGGTATCGCCGCTGATCATGATCGGCTTGCCCTTCAGCGCCGGAAAATTGTCGTTGCCCATGCCTGGATGGGCGATCAGCACCGACGGATCTTTTTGGAACATCGCCGCCACCGCGCGAAACGGAATGGTCTCCTTGACGAAATTCATCGCCAGAAACGAATTGGACGAGATATTGAAATCCAGCCGCCCCGCCAGCAGCAACTGCGTGTGGTTGACCTGGGGTCCACCCTGCTGGATCGTTACATCCAGCCCGTGCTTCGCATAGATACCTGTCGCGGCGGCCTGATAATAGCCGCCATATTCCGCCTCAGCCGTCCAGTCCAAGCCGAACGTAACCTTGTCATTGGCCTGGGCAACGCCAGTCAGAAGCAGCAGAGTCAGAAGCGCGACCGGGATACGCATAAGCGGGACTCCATCCAGGGGTTAAGCCTAAGCATGGCATCGTTACACGGGGAGGCAAGATGGGTTCGCATCTAAGCTATGGATTGGCCGGACGCCGCGCCATTGTCACCGGCCATCGCGGCGGTATCGGCGGCGCTATTTTCGATACGCTGTCGCGCGACGGCGCGGAGGTGACCGGCCTGGACCTGCCGGATTTCGACCTTTCGGACACCGCCACGCTGGAGACCCGTCTCGCGGCGCTGATCGCCGGAAGCGGCCCCATCGACATCCTGGTCAACAACGCCGGAGTCACGGTTCTGGGCACCGTGCTGGAAACCTCGCTGGCGGAGACCGAACGGGTGTTCCGGGTCAATTTCCTCGCCGCCTACGCGCTGATGCGCGCGGTGCTGCCGGGAATGATCCAGCGGCGGCGCGGGGCGATCGTCAACATCGCGTCGGACCAGGCGTTGATCGGCAAGCCGGTCAGCGCCGCCTATGGCGCGTCCAAAGCGGCGATCGCGCAATTGTCGCGGTCGGCGGCGCTGGACTGGGCGCGCCACGGCATCCGGGTGAACTGCATCGCGCCCGGCAGCACCGATACCGCCATGCTAGCGCGCGTGATCGGCGATCTGTCGGCCCGAAACCCAGGCCAATTCCCGGTCTCCTCAGCCGACGCCTACAAATCCGGGATTCCGCTGGGGCGCTTCGCCGACCCATCGGAAATTGCCGGCGCCGTCGCCTTCCTGGTGTCGGACGCCGCGTCCTTCATCACCGGCGTTGTCCTGCCTGTCGATGGCGGGGGCACGGCGCAATGAAACAGGCGGTCGTTACGGGCGGCACGCGCGGCATCGGCCGGGCGGTGTCTGACCGGTTGGCCGCCGAAGGCTGGACGGTGCTGGTCCTGGCCCGGCATCCGGCCGATACGCCGCACAGGTTCATGGCGTGCGACGTGGCCGATGCTGCGGCGGTGCGGGCCGCGTTCGTGACGCTACAGCGGGTGGATGCGCTGGTGAATTGCGCGGGAATCGCCGGCGCGAACCGGCTGGATGGCGACGATACGCTGTGGCACGCCATTATCGGGTCCAACCTGTTCGGCACGTATCATTGCTGCAAGGCGGCGCTGCCGCTGTTGCCGGATGGCAGCGGGCGGATTGTGACGATCGCCTCGGTGCTGGGGCTGCGCGGGGTGCCGGACCAGACGGCGTATTGCGCCGCCAAACATGGGGTGGTGGGATTTATCCGCGCCCTGGCGCTGGCCGTGGCGCCGCGCGGCATCACGGTGAATGCGTTGTGCCCGGGCTGGGTGGATACGGAGATGGCTGCGCGCCGTTATGCCGAACTCGGCATAACGCCAGAGCAGGCGGCGGCCGGGGTGCCAACGGGCCGGATCGCGTCGGCGGATGAGGTGGCGGATGCGGTGATGTGGCTGCTGCGGCCGGAGTCGCGCGGGATTACCGGGCATGCGCTGCCGGTCGATGGCGGGGGGCTGGCATTGCCATAGGGCGCTGGTTGAACGGGCAGGTTTATCGGTGTGCCGGCGCATTGATTGCCGATGCTGCCGCGGGGCTGCCGCGGCCGGCCTGGGAACGCCTGCCCTGCCGCCCGCCTCCAGCGCCAAACCAGATACTAACAACATTGTTGAATCATCTCGTCCTTATATTAGATTTCGAAGATTTTTCACATGGAATTTTACTTCATCGACATTAAGGGGGCCACCGTGCCCCATATAAAATCTTTGCATGCCTGAATCAATCAAGCGCTGCAACTCAATTGCCACAATTTGAGGGTCATCTTCAAAAGGGGGGCGCATTGCATGTTTTGTCCTTGCTATGCCGCCTAGCAATATTCCAGACGCAATGAGGTCACCTACCATTACATCCATGGTAGTAAGTTGGACGGAGATCGAGCCAGCTGTATGTCCCGGAGAATGCCTTACAACACCAGGAAATCCGAAACGCTCCAGGTTTAGAATTTCATCATTTGAGAGCAAAACATCTGGCCTAAACGGAGTGTAGGGTTGGAAAATTAACCCCGTGCGAAGAAAGAGCCGACCAAACCATCCAGTGGAGCAAAAGGTCATCATTTTCTTTTGGCTATAGTACTCAGCATCACCCTCGTGGCCGACAATCGGTGCACCCGACAATTCGCGCAAGTGTGCAGCACTCCCCGCGTGATCCACATGAGCGTGAGTTACAACAATCAATTTAATATCTTGAAATGAGAGTTGATATCTTTTTAATACTCGTTCAATTTTTGATTCCGAACCTGGCAGGCCCGCATCAACCAGGATGCAGCCATTTTTTCCAGTGATGAGATGGCAGTTTACCATGCCAAATGGCAGGATTGGTATGCGAATGATTTGCGGCAAGGACATAACTTAATTCTCCATTTTTCAAGCTTGCGTTGAACAGCCAGCTTTGCCTATTTAAGGAGGCAACAAGGATTTCAGCAAGTACGCACAATTAAGTGGCATAGTCACCAAAAGGTAACCATTATGATACAACAATGGCACACAGAGAATCCGATAAGCTGCCCAATGGTATCGGCGATCAATGTGATAGGCGGGAAATGGAAGCCAATCATCTTACATATGCTGAGCGACGGAACTATGCGTTTTGGTGAAATTAAAAAAAATATTCCCCCCATCAGTCAAAAAATGCTAACTCAGCAACTGCGTGAACTCGAGGCAGATGGAATCGTGCGACGCAAGGTGTACGCTGAAGTACCGCCTAAAGTTGAGTACTCGCTGACTGATCTCGGCACTACACTCAAGCCAATTTTGCAAGGTTTATACGCTTGGGGGCAGAAGAATTTCGGGTCATACCCCTGAAGATTACTGGGATTGTGCCTGTATGAAACCCAGAATGAGCAGTGGGTCCGGTTGCAACAGTGACAGTCGCACCCTTGGAGGGTCACAGTGCCCCCAGAATCGCTCTCTCGATCCGCCGCACGCGGCCCCTGACGTCCGCATCAAGATGGGCAACCTACAATGTAGCACAGCCATCGCTCGTATCACCACCCGATATGCAGCAGGACAAGCGATTGCGTCATGGCGTCTGTTGGTGGACCTATCGCAAAGCAGCCACCCATCCATTGGGGTGACCGACAACATCCGACTGCGGAAGATCGCGACCGGTTGTTTACAGAAACTCCAGATGGAACTCTGTAAGGCTCGCTGTATCCCGGCGGCGCCTGGAACGATCAGCGCCCAGCGCGACTTAGGGCATGTTCAACGATTATCGCTTCGGATTGTGGCGTCGAACATGCCCTGAGCCTTTGTTTGAGCGGGCAGCTTTACCGGCGTGCTGACGCACTTATTGCCGATGCTGCTTTTGGCGAAACTATAGTGAGTACACCCAGTGCGGCATCGCATTGCCGGGCGCTCAGGCCGTCGCCGTTGTGTGCGGCGCGGCAAGGCCGTGTTCGTTGCCGAAGCGGCTTCGCATCACCTCGCCGAACCCCATCGCCGACGGCGCGACCGCGCCGCCGCCGCGCACGCGATAGGCGCGCGGATGCGCCAGCGCCGCAGGCGGTTCGCCCTGCGTCAGGGCGCGGGCGGCGTCCAGGATCAGGCGGCGAAACCGGATCACGCCCATATCGGTCGGCCCCAGATGTTCGGCGGTGCGATCGGCGATAAACCCCTGACTGTCCTGGATGCAGGCGTCCTGTTCGGAAACGCCTTCAATGCCGGTGAAGCTTTCGGTCTTCTGCTTGGTCCGGTCGATAAGATAGTCGTTTTCCCGGCGGCGCAGCGGAATGTAGCGCGCATCCACCTGCGCATGAATGCCGGACCCGGCACTGAACCGGGCCCGTTCTGCCTCGGTCAGCGGGCGATCGGGGTTCCAGGTGTAGTTGTAAATCCAGCACGACGTATCGCCGATCGGCACCCAACATTGCCCGTGATAGATTTCGCCAGGAAACGCATTCGGTGTCAGGCCGTGGTTGGGCATCAGGAACTGGCTGATGCGCCAGTATGTTTCGTCCGGGTCGCCACGGCGGGCGGCACCCAGAACCAGGCCGGCCGGATGGGCATCGATGGTGAAGCGCGGTGCGCCGTCGTTGCGCATCCATCGCACCGTGTCGATGCCCGACGACACCTTCGTCAACAAATCGGCGGTCACCGCGTCCGCATCGGAAATCGCCATATGCAAAAAGGAAAAATGCGCGGTATCGAGGCCGCCCTCGCAGGCCTGCGCCCAGTTGCATTGTTGTAGCTTCTTGGACACGAAGACATGGGCGGCGGGCAGCGCGGTAAATTCGAATTCTGGAAACGGCGGCCTGTGCGCCTGGGGGCCGAGGTAGGCCCAGACGAATCCGCCGGCCTCCCGCGCTGGATAGGTCAGCAGCCGGATCGTGCCCTCGGCGCGCATCCTGGCCGGCCCCGGGTCCATGGTCGGCAGGGCGAGGCAGTGTCCATCCACGGCGAATTTCCAGCCATGATAGGCGCAGCGGATACCGCCTTCCTCATTGCGGCCAAAAAACAGATCGGCGCCCCGGTGCGGGCAGCGCGGCGACACGATGCCGACAGTCCCATCGGTGGACCGGAAGGCGCGCAGGTCTTCGCCCAGTACCGTCAGGCGTACCGGCGGACCATCGGGTTCGGGCAATTCGGCGCTCAGCAAAACCGGCTGCCAAAAGCGGCGGAACAGGTCGCCCATCGGCGTTTTTTGGCCGGTACGGGTCAGCAGGATGTTGTCGGCTTCCGTCAACATGGGTTCCTCCTGCTTTATCGAATCTTGCGCGGCACGTTTCCGGGGGTCAAGAGACCGGCACCTGCTTTATCGCGCGCCGGCCGCGTGCGACATTGTGTCAGGTCAGGCAACCGATGGACCGGACATGAAACAGCGTAGCGAACCGGCCCTGTTTGGCGTGCTGATCTACCCGGCGGCCGAACCGATCGATATCGGCGGCACGGTGGGCGTGTTGTCCATGGCCCGGCGCATTCTGCCGGCGGTGGCCGCGACCGTCATCGCCCGCCAAGCGGGTCCGGTTCGTCTGGCCGGCGGGCTGACGGTGCTGGCGGATCATTCGATCCGGACGGCCCCGGCATGCGACGTGACGATCGTTTGCGGCGGGGCCGGCTGGTCCGCCGCGGCGGCGGACGAACCGACCCTGGCCTATCTACGCGGGTTGCGGCCGGGCGCCGTTGCGTCGGTCTGCACCGGCGCGATGATCCTGGCGGCGGCGGGCCTGCTGGACGGGCGCGCGGCGACAACGCGACGGCACGCGCTGGGCGCGGAAACAGCGGCGCCGCTGGACCTGCTGGGCCGTGACGGTACGGTGCGGACGACGGTTGCCCAACTGGTGGATGCCGGCGTGGTTACCGGCGGCGGGGTATCGCTGGCGATCGATACGACATTGTATCTGCTGGGACGGATCTACGGTTCGGCCGCCGCGGCCGATGTGGCACGGGCGATCGAATACGACAGGGCATACGCGGCGAACCGGGATGCCCTGGGGCTTGTAACCGGGGCGCCGGGCGGCTAACCGTCAGGATTTCGCCGACGAAACGATGAACAGGAACATCCGGCCATGACCCGCCGCTTTTATACCCTCGATGTGTTCGCCGGACAGGCTTTGGCCGGTAACCCGCTGGCCGTTGTGCTGGATTCGCAAGGGCTGGACGGATCCCGCATGCAGGCGATTGCCCGCGAATTCAATCTGTCCGAAACGGTATTCGTCGCCCCGCCGGCGAATCCGGCTTACCGGGCGAGCCTGCGGATATTCACGCCAAACCGGGAAGTGCCGTTCGCCGGCCATCCAACCGTTGGGACCGCCGTGCTGTTGGGCCTGATCAGTCCGGACGGGGCTCCGGCGTTCACGCTGGAAGAACAGATCGGGCCGGTGGCGTGTTCGGTCCAGGTGCTGGGGCCCGGTCATGGACGTGCCACGTTCGTGCTGCCCCGCCTGCCCGAACGCACCGGTTCGCTGCCAGACAACGCCACGCTGGCGCAAGGGCTTGGTTTGGCCGAAGCCGATATCGGGTTTGGCACGCATAGACCCGCGATTTACTCGGCCGGCAATCCTTTCCGTTTCGTCCCATTGCGGTCCCGCGATGCGGTCGCGCGGGCGTGGCCGCAAGGCGAAGCGTTCGCCCGCGCCTTCGATGCGCAACGGGATGATTTCGCCAATGCGTTCGTCTATTCCGCCGAAACAATCGATCCGGCGCATGACTTTCACGCGCGCGTGTTCGCCCCCGGTTTAGGCGTGCCGGAAGACCCGGCGACCGGTTCGGCGGCCGCAGCGTTCGCCGGCCTGCTGATGGACCAGGAACAGCCGGCCGACGGCAGGCGCACTGTCGTCATCGAGCAGGGCGATGCCATGGGCCGTCCGTCGCGAATCGCGTTAACGCTCGATATCGCCGGCGGCCGGTTGTGGCGGGCCTCTGTCGGCGGCGAGGCGGCGATTGTCAGCGAGGGCACGCTGAGGGTCTGACACCGTGCCGGGCCCGCGCACCGGCGCGGGCGGTCCCGCGGTTCGGCGCCCGGTCAGGTCATCCCCCGCGCCGATGGGCATGAACAGCGCGACCGGGGCGGCGGCCAGGCTCATCAGGCCCACCACGACAAAGGCCGCGCTGAAATCGGAATTTTGCGGCGTTGCGTGATGGGATAGGGTGCGCGCGACTTCCAGCGCCAGGGCGCCAGCCGACACGCCGATGGTCGCGGCCAGTTGCTGGCCAGCGGTGTACAGGCTGGTCGCCGCGCTCATTTGCGCGCGTGGCACGTCGCCATAGGCCAGCGTATTATAGGCGGTGAATTGCAACGATCGCAGAAATCCGCCCACCAGCAGCACCAGATAGATCGCCGCGGCCGGCCAGGCCGGGCGGAACAGCGCGCACAGCATCAGCATCAGGCCCGACAGCACGCCGTTCCAGATCAGCGTGTCGCGGAAACCGAACAGCCGCAGGGCGTATTGCGCGCCCGGTTTCATCGCCAGCGCGCCCGCCGAACTGGCGAACGTGATCAGTCCGCTTTCCACCGCCGCATCGCCGAAACCGACCTGCAACATCATCGGCAGCAGAAACGGGATCGCCCCGATGCCGGTGCGGAACAGCATCATCGCGGTGAACGAGAGCCCAAAGCACGGCAGCTTCATCAGCGTGAAGTCAAGCAACGGTGCCGCCAGCCGCCTGGCATGCAGGACATACAGCGCCGCGACGGCGAGGCCGGCGGCGATCATGCCCGCCGTCGCCGCCAGCGACACCAGCCCGCGTCCGAGTGTTTCCAGGCCGGACAGCGCGCAGACCAGCGCGACGCCGGTCAGGATCAGGCCGCACAGGTCGAACCGGCCGCGCGGAGGCTCCCGGAAGTCCTGGATAAACAGGCTGACGGCGACGATTCCGGCCAGTCCGACGGGGATGTTGATGAAGAACGTCCAGCGCCAGTTGAAATAGGTGACGATGAAGCCGCCGAGCGGGGGGCCGACGACGGGACCGAGCAGGGCAGGCATGGTGAGCCAGGCCATGGCGGCGACGAGCTCCGACTTCGCGGCGGTGCGCAGCAGCAGCAGGCGCCCGACCGGCACCATCATGGCGCCGCCCAGGCCCTGTAGCACGCGCGACGCGACCAGTTCGATCAGCCCATCGGACAGACCGCACAGGATCGACCCAACGGTGAATACCGCGATCGCCCAACGGAACACGTTGCGCGTGCCATAGCGATCGGCCACCCAGCCGCTGGCCGGGATGAACACCGTCAGGCTGAGCAGGTACGAGGTCAGCGCGACGTTCATCCGCACCGGATCGTAGCCAAAGGAACGGGCCATGGTTGGCAGCGCGGTGGCGATGATGGTCGAATCGAGGTTTTGCATGAACAGCGCGGACGCGACGATGACCGCCGTCAGCCGGGTTTGGCGGGAGACTCGCGGGGCGCGGACGGAGGACTGCTGCGGCATGGGGCCAGTGTCGCGCGGGACGGGCGGCGGGGAAAGTGCCCGGTAACGCTCTGTTCATATATCCGGCGTAAGGTCTGGCGCCGTAATGTCCGAAAGCCGACCGATGCCGCACCCGGCCGACGAGGTGAAAAACTGGATGCAGATGTTTCGCTGGATCGTGAAGCTGATCCGCGACGACTACGACGTGGACGAAATCGCGCTGACCCGGACAGCGGTGCTGGAAACCGATTGCGGGCTGTCGATCGAGCAGATCGAGGGCATGCTGGACACGATCGGTAGCAGTTTCGGCGTGCATTTTCCGCCCAGGACTTTGGACGAGGTGGTGCGGCTGGAGGAAATTTGCATGCTGGCGGCGTGGTTGAAGGGGCTTTACAAGCGGCCGGGGTTTATTTCCGCCGGTTACGCGGACCAATGCCTGGCCGCGAATGCGGGCTGCGGCTGACGCATTCCGCCTATTACGGAAGCTTCACGACCAATTCGCGCAAAGCAGTCGTATGAAAGCGCGTCGTGTTTCCGTAAAGGCAGAATCGCCATGCGCGCCGGAGTGTTCGGAATTGGCCTTGCCGCCCTGTTGGCGACCGCCGCGCACGCGGCCGAGGCCCCCGTGGTGGTTGAGCTTTTCACGTCTCACGGGTGTTCGTCGTGCCGACCGGCGGATGCGTTTCTGACCGATCTGGCGCATCGCCGGGCGGATGTGCTGGCGCTGGCGTTTCACGTGACCTACTGGGATTACCTGGGCTGGAAAGATCCGTATTCGCTGGCGGCGGCAACTGTCCGGCAGCGCGCCTATGCGCGCACGCTGGGCGATGACGGGGTTTATACGCCGCAAATGGTGGTGGACGGGGCGGTGGGTTTCGTTGGGTCCAGCCGATCCCGCGGGCTGGATGCGATCGCGCATGCGGCGCCCAAGCCGGTGCCGGTCCGGCTGGTGCGGGACGGGGTTGGCTTGCTGGTGAAACTGGGTGCCGGAACCGGGCAGGCGCGCGTGCTGCTGGTGGGGTTCGATCCGGCGCATGAGACCGAGGTCGGGCGGGGCGAGAACAGCGGCGCGTCGCTGGTGGAAACCAACATCGTGCGGTCGCTGACGCCGATCGGCACGTGGACCGGTGCGGCGATCGATGTGCGTCAGGCCCTGCCGGACGGGCAGGATTTCGCGGTTTTGTTACAGGCCGCAAACGGGCGGATTATTGGCGCCGCTCGGTTGAGTAGCTGAGGGGCCAACGGTCTTTCGCGGTTGATTCCCCTTGTTATGGATGCGATTTGGTTCAAACCGATCCAATTGCGGCGAGGAATGGTTCGCGGGATGCCTCGCGAGGCTGTTGGAGACCACATGCATCCAGCATTGGACGGTTGTTTGCGACGACCACGATCGTATCGGAAACCACGACAAGGATGCCCGTACCGGGTCCGCCGGAAAACCGCATCCGGCGCCACTGCCCGTCCCGGTGCGTGTCCGCGTTAAATCCGGGCCGGCGCCGCGTTCACCAGCCAACATCCGGCCGAAGCCACCACCAGACCGGCGATGGCGAGGGGACTCAGCCGCTCGCCGATCGTTACCCACGCCAGCACCGCCGCCGTTCCGGGCACCAGATAGAAATTCGATGTCGTGCGCGCGGCCGACCCGCGTGTCAGCATAACGAAGTAAAGCCCCATTCCGCCCAGCGACACCATGATCGTGTTCCAGGCGGTGGACATGATCGTCGGGCCGGTCCAGTCCGCGTGCGGCGTTTCCAGCAACCAGGCCCCGGTCGCCGACACGATCGCCGCCGACACGAATTGCGCGGTGGCGCCCGGCAACAACGGCACGCCCCGGCAAAACCGTCCGAAATACAGCGTGCCGGAAACCAGCCCGATCACGCCAACGAATGCCAGGGCCAGTCCTTCGAACCGCGTCGCGCTTTCCAGCGCGGCCTGACCGACAACCAGGCCGACCCCCGCGAAGCCCAGCGCAAGGCCGGACCATTGCTTGCTCCGCAACCGCTCATGCAAAATCGCCACGCCGAACACCGACGCCAGCAGCGGAGTCAGCGATTGCACCAGCGCGATTTGCGCGGCGACCGCGCAATGCAGCCATTTCCACCCGGCCAGCGGGCGCCACGACCGGCGCAACACCGCCATCGCCGCCAGCAACACAATCGCGCAGCCCACCAGCCGCACCGCGACGAACAGCAGCGGGGTGACATGCCGCAGCCCGATCTTCGCCCCGATGAACGAAGAACTCCAAAGCAAAACAAACAACAAAGGGGCAAGCCGGATAAACATGTGTCGCTCCTCCGGCCACTTGCGCGCGGGCGCTATGCCAACCCGAAATACGTCCGGTGCAGGCTGTCGTCGGCTTGCAATTCCGCGACCGAACCCTCGAACCTGACCCGCCCCCCGTCCAGCGTGAAGACCCGGTCGGCGAGGTCCAAAAACGCGACATTCTGTTCGGCGATCAGCATCGCCAGCCCGGATTCGCGGAACCGGCTCAGGACGCCGATCACCTGGGTGACGAACAGCGGCGACAAGCCGGCCGACGGTTCGTCCATCACCAGCAGGGTGGGCGACGACGCCAGTGCCTTGGCGATTCCCAGCATCTTGCGCTGTCCGCCCGACAGGCTGCCGGCCAGAGCGCCCCGGCGATGCGCCAGATCGGGGAAGTAACCATACAGTTCCTCCATCCGCCGTTTCAGCGCGGCTTTCTCGATAAACTGCCCGCCGACGCGCAAATTCTCATTGATCGACAGGCCGGGAAAGACACCGATTTCGGACATATACGCCATGCCCCGGCGCACACGCTTGTCGGTGCGCCACCCGGTCACGTCGTCCGGACCCAACCGCACGGACCCTTTCCAGGCCGGCATCAGCCCGACGATGACTTTCAGCAATGTCGTCTTGCCGGCGCCGTTCGCCCCCAGCAGCACGACGCTCTCTTTTGCCTTCACATCCAGGCCGGCACCCCACAGAACCTGAACGCGGCCATACCCGGTCTCGATGCCGGCCGCGCTCACGACGCGGGCTGCCTCAGCCATGATGCCCGCCCCCCAGGAAAACCCGGATCACCTCAGGGTCCCGCGTCGCGTCCGCCAGCGTGCCGCCGAAGAATTCCTTGCCCGCGGCCATCACCACCACGCGGTCGGTGACCTTGTCGATAAAGCCCATCAAATGCTCCACCACCAGCAGCGCCATGCCGCTGCCGGCCAGGGCGCGCAGCCGAACGGCCATGCGCGACAACTCGGCCGGATTGAGGCCGGCGGCGAGTTCGTCCACCAGCAGCAGGCGGGGTTCGGTGGCCATGGCGCGTGCCAGATCGAGTGTTTTCTGTTGCGCGCTGTTCAGTTCCGCCGCCGGCCGGCCGGCGTATCCGTCCAGTTCCAGCAGCGCCAGCAGCGCATCGACATCGAAGCCCGGTTTCGGGTCGCCGTAATGCGCCGCGAGTTCGACATTCTCCCGCACCGTCAGCGACAGGAACGGGCGAGGGGACTGGAACGTGCGGTTGATCCCGGATTTCGCCAGACGATGCGATTTCTCGCCGCCGATGGATCGCCCGGCATAGATCACCGACCCGCCATCCGGCGCGTACAGGCCGGAAATCACATTGATGCAGGTGGTTTTACCGGACCCGTTCGGCCCGACCAGCCCCAGCACCTCGCCTGGATGCAAATGCAGGCTCACCCCGTCCAGCGCTCGGAATCCGCCGAATGTCTTGACCAAGCCCTCGATTTTCAACAACGGTTCAGGGGACACGGATGCCTCGCCGTGTCAGCAGCGACGCCAGCCCGTTGGGCAGGAACAGCACCAGCGCCACGATCAGGGCGCCATAGGTAAACTGGAAATACTGCGGCACCGCGATGCCGATCGCGTTGTAGATGCCATACAGGATGAACACCCCCAGCAACGGCCCGCTGAGCGTTGTCGCGCCCCCGAACAGCAGAAACACCGTGGCAAAAATCGAAACGCTAAGATCGAACGCGGTGTCGGGGTAAAACACCGAGATGTGCCAGGCGAATACGCCGCCAACCAAACCGGCGACCAGGGCGGACAGCAGCCACGCGATGGTGCGGCCGCGGACCACGGACACGCCCGCCATCGCCGCGCTGACCGGATCGTCGCGAATCGCCTGCAACGACATCCCGAAGCGGGAATTGCGCAGCCAGACAACCAGAAGCAACGCGAAAGCCAGGATCGCCAGCGCCGCGTAATACGACGCGGCGGGTGCGAACACCTGCGACAGCGACACGCCATAAGGGCCTTTGGTGATGCTTTCCAGATCGGGGTTGGCGACGATTTCATAGACCGCCTGCGCGGCGGCCATGCTCGCGATGGCGAAGTAAGCGCCGGACAGGCGCAGCAACGGCAGCAGGATGACGGCCAAAACCAACGCCGCGCCCCCCGCCGCCGCCATACCAACCAGCGCGGGGACGTGCAAATGCATTACCGCCAGCGAGAACCCATAGGCGCCCGCGCCATAGAACCCGACATAGCCGAACGGCAGATAGCCGGTGAAGCCGTAGATGATGTTCAGTCCCTGCGCCAACGTCAGGAACACGATGAAATTGAACAGCATCAGTTCGTTCGAATAGACGCCTCGCATGACCCCCATGCCGGCGACCACGGCGGCGGCGATGCCGGCGTCCAGAATTATCCGCCGCACCGGCCTTTTGCCGGTTCCGGATGCGATGTCAGGCACGCCGCACCGTCCTTCCAAGAAGTCCCTCGGGACGGATCAGCAGCACGGCGATCAGCAGCAAGTTCGGCAATAGATTGGCCCAGGAACTCAGATAGGTTTGCATCAGCATCAGCGACACGCCGTAGATAATCCCGCCCAGCAGCGTACCGAGGGGATTGCCGAGCGTGCCGACGACGATGACGGCGAAGGCGGTGATGTTGAGCGCGACACCCATATTGGGGGTGATGCTGCCCAGGATGAACGGGGCGAACACGCCCGCGACTCCGGCCAGGGCGATGCTGATGCCGAACGCGACGGCGGACACGAAATTAACATCGATCCCGGTCGCCAGCGCTTCGTCCCGGCTGACCATGACCGCCCGCGTCAGCGTGCCGAGGCGGGTGCGGTACAGATACAAATACACCAACAGCACCGCGAGGGCACTGACCGCCGCACTGAAAATCCAGGCTTTCGGCAGGCGCGTGCCCAGGACGATGAACGGGCCGACCCCCAACAGGCGCGGTGGCAGGGACCGTTCGGTGGCGCCGAACCCGATGGTGGTGACCGCCTCGATCATTTGCGAAACGCCGAAAAACAGGATCAGCGAAAGCATTTCGGAATCGCGGGAACGGAGCAGGCGGGGAACAACGAGGTAGTAAATGGGAAGCCCGGCCGCGACGAAGACAACGACAACCAAGAGCGCGGCAACCAACGGATGCAGTCCGAAGCCAGTAAACAGCCACCATGCGGCCATGCCGCCGAGCATAAGGAAATCGCCATGCGCGAGGTTGACGATGCGCATGACGCCGAACACAAGGTTCAGTCCGAGTCCGACCAGTGTAAAGTAAAGGCCGAACACGATGCCGGCGATAATGGCGCCCGTCAGCACGGGTTTGCCGGCTGGGAGCACCCTGTCGCGGTCATGCGCGATAAAAACCGGGCAAGGCGCGTCACTTGCCGATAATCGCCTTGCCGTTCGCCATATCGGGCGGATAGACGGCGACCAGATTCAACTGGTCCTTTCCGGCTGGCTGCAACTGGCCCAGCGGGGTGACCTCGCCGATCTGGGCGCCGTCCTTGCGGAGTTCGAACGTCCCGTCCAGCGTCTTCAGTTTGCCGGACTGCGCGAACACCGCGTCGTGGATGTCCATCTGATCGAGGCTTTTCGCCGTGGCCAGCGTACGTTCCACCACCAGTCCGGTCATATAGCCGTAGATCGCGTTGCCGCCGAACGCGACGCCCGATCCCGGCGGATATTTCTTGTCCCAGGCGGCACGAAATTC
>JAJZFA010000021.1 GCA_021805565.1 Pseudomonadota bacterium | reverse complement strand
TTTCGCGCAGCGCCCCTTGCCGTGCGAGCAGATAAGCGGGCCAGTCGAGGCCGGCGACATCCTCATACCAGTTGCCGAAATGATCGAAGCGTATTGGTCGCAGGCCGGCCTGACGCGCACCGGCCTGGAGATCGTCCAGACCGTCCCATTCGGCCGGCAGGGCGTCGAGCCGCACAACCCCGTACGGCAGGCACATCCGGGCGAACGCCGTCATCGCGGCGATACGTCCGGACATTGCGAGCCCGGCGGCAAACAGGGGGGCGAATTCGCAGCTATAGGGGGTTGTCAGGCTGTGCAGCCGTCCGCCGCTTCGCTGCATCGGCACCAGGGCTGTCAGAATTCCCGCGGACCGGATCGCGACGAACGCGGCGCCAGCGTCGGACGGCATCGCATGGGCCAGTACCACATCCCACCATGCGCGCCTGGCGAACACACCGCCGGCACTGTCCATCAGGGCCAGGGCGTCCGGCGGCAACGCCGCCACCGACGCGAAGGTTTCAGCGCAGCTCATACCAGGCGTACCCGATCCATTCGTGCATCGCGAAATATCCGGTCTGCCAGCCCGATGCGCGTGGCACGAAGTCGAACAGGTCGGGGCCAATGGGATCGTCGAGCGGCGTTGGCGCGGCGGTGACCGTCAGGCCAGTGCCCTGGAACGCCAGCAGGGCCCGCCGCATGTGCCATGCGTGAGTCACGACATAGACCGACGTAATGCCTTCAGGCCGCAGGATATCGGCGCTGAACCGAGCGTTTTCCCAGGTATCGGCGGATTTCGTTTCCACCCAGCGCGCCGGCGTCTGGAAGTCGGTCTTCAGGCTTTCCGCCATCGCCAGTGCCACGGACGGCGTATGCGGCTGGGTGATGCCGCCGGTCACCAGGATGGGCAGGCCGGTCAGCCGGTGCAGCGCGGCGGCGGTGCGCAGCCGGTCCAAAGTGAGCAGCCCCGGCCGTATGCCCAGGGGTTCCTGGCGATCGCGGATCACTTCGCCGCTCAGCACGATAATGGCTTGCGGCGGGTGGTCCGCTGGCGGAGTCATCGGCAGATTGGTTTCTAGCGCCAGCAGCAGGCTGTAGGTGACGACCGGCATGCCGGCCAGAATCAGCGCCGAAAGGCCGGCCCATGCCACGGCGCGCCCATGGCGCCGCCAATTGCCGCGCAGCGACAGACCGATCAGGATCGCAACGACGAAGCAGACGGGCGGCAACGCCAGGGTGACTAAAATCCCTTTCATCGCGCGGTCAACCGGCCGAACCGGTCATCCAGGCCAGGACATTGCTTAGCCCATGGCGCAGCGTCACCCGTTCCCGCAGACCCAGCGTGCGATTGGCCAGTTCGGGCACGCCCAGGGAATGTCTGATTTCGCCGGCGCGCGGCGGCCTTGTTTCCGCATGCAGCGGCTTGCCCGCCAGACTGGCGATCAGGCTGGCCAGTTCCGCCACCGAGGTCGGCACACCGGTGCAGATGTTGAAAACCGGCGATCCGGCGGGGCGCAGCGCCATCGCGGCGCACAGCGCGGCCACCACGTCGCCGACATAGACGAAGTCGCGGGTTTGTTGGCCGTCGCCAAAAATCGCGATGGGCGCGCCGGCGGCGATTCGTTCGCAGAAGATGGAGATGACGCCGGAATAGGGCGACCTTGGATCCTGACGCGGGCCATACACGTTGAAGAATCGCAGGCCCGCCGTGGGAATTCCATGCACATGGCTGGCGACGCGGGCGTGCAGCTCGCAGCCGTATTTGTCAGCGCCATAGGCCGAAAGCGGGGCCGCCGGACCGCTTTCCGAGACCGGAACGGTGGCGGCATCGCCATAGACGGCGGCCGACGAGGCATAGACCACCGGGATGCGGCTACTCTGCCGGCGGATGGCATCGAACACGGCGATGGTGCCGGTCTGGTTGGTTCGATGGGTGCCGAACCAGTCGGTGACGCCTTTTTCGACGGACGCGATGGCGGCAAGATGAAAGCAGCCATCCACCCCCGCGATCGCTGCATCGACGGTTGCCGGGTCGGCGACGTCGCCCTCGATCAGCGTCGTGCCCGGAGGCAGGTTGGTGCGATGCCCGGTGGACAGATCGTCCAGCACCCGCACCGTGTCGCCCCGATCGACCAGGGCATCGCACAGATGCGATCCGATGAAGCCGGCTCCGCCGGTTACCAGAAAAAGGCTCATGTTTCGGCAACCGCCGGCATGACCCTGCAAACGCGCAACCGGCCGGCCGGCGTCAAACATGCCGAACCGTCGGCCGAACCCAGTATTGTTGTTGTCAAAGCCAGTATCCCACTTGCGGTTGCCGCATCGGCAGTGTGTCACGGCGATGGCGCGCGATGAAGCCGCGAATGTGCCGTTTTCCGCTCGATCGGCGATAGCCATGCCGATGGAGCGGTAGGTCCGAAATAATGCTGCGCCGCACAATTTTATCTTGACGTGACGGTTCCAGCCGCTTAAGTGCGGTTTTGTGCAGTGCAGCAATTCGCTGGCTGAGACTTTCCAAGGCAAGGGTCGGGCGCCGGCCACGGGCCTGATCCTCTGACAGGAGACACGATGACATGAGCAAAAAGCCCGCCGAGGCCGTTCGGCCCATCCAGAACCCGCCAATCCTTTCCGTTGTGGAAGACGAGCCGGTGACGACTTCTCCGGCACTCGCAACGATCGCTCCGATACAAACCACGCCCATCCCCGCTCCTATCGAACAAGGCATGAAAACCATGATGAACAGCACCGTCGATTTCGCCGCTATCGGCAAGGAAAACCTTGAGGCCCTTACCGCTTCCAGCAAGATCTGGACAGCCGGCGTGCAAGACCTGACCACGCAGTTCGCCGCCACGGCGAAGGCATCGTTCGAAGAGTCGGTCGCGACCTTCAAGGCGCTGGCCGCCGTCAAGTCGGTCAAGGAAGCCATCGAACTGCAAACCGCTTACGGCAAGGCCGCGATGACGAAGGCGCTGGCCGAATCCAGCAAGCTGACGGAAGCGTCCCTGAAGCTGACGGAACAGGCGATGGCGCCGCTGACAGCGCGCATTGCCGCGACCGTCGGGACCATGTCCAAGGCCGCCTGATCCAACATTTGGATACGAACTGAAACGCCCGGATCGGTCGATCCGGGCGTTTTCGTTATGGCGGGCGCGGTTGTTTACCGGTCTGGCTTTGGCTTGGTGTCCGCTTGCTGGCGCGCGCGGTCTTTCCGCTTCGATAAATTGGCTCGAAGTGCCGCGGCCAGCCGTTTCTCCCGGTCCTGGGCACCGGCGGATTTGGCGGGCGTATCCGGTGCCGGCTTCTTCATGAAGGCCGCTTCCGCATCATTGCCTGACGGGTGCAGATCGCCACCATCTCGTCGCGGTGGTTCCAACAGGTATGTTCGAATTCGACAATGCCGACATCGGGACGCGACCGGCTTTCCCGCATGCCCAGCACTTTGGTTCGCGCCCGCAGCGTGTCGCCGTGGAACACCGGCTTCGGAAATTTCATCTCGGTAAAGCCCAGATTGCCGATCGTGGTGCCCAGTGTCGTGTCGTTCACGCTCATGCCCACCATCAGGCCGAGGGTGAAGATCGAGTTCACCAGACGCTGGCCGAATTCGGTTTCCGCGGCGAAATGCGCGTCCAGGTGCAGCGGCTGCACGTTCATCGTCAGGGCGCTGAACAGCGTGTTGTCCATCTCGCTGACGGTTCGCGTCCAGGGATGGGCGAACTCCTGGCCTACCGAAAACTGTTCGTAATAAAGCCCCGCCATGTCGTGTTCCTTTCCCTGGTTCGGTCCGAATCAACCCCATGGGGCTATCCGTATCACGCCGCCACCGTGTCCGCCCGGATGTCCTTGATATCGCGGAACGTCAGGCGGGGGGCGAGTTCCTCCGCCCGGCGCATCATGAACGACGATGTGGACAGGAACACCGGGTCGCCATCCACGTCGTCCGCCATCGCGCTGCGGTTGCTGGCAACGAATGTCTCCAGCGCGGCCTTGTCCGGCGATGAAACCCAGCGCGCCAGCGAGAACGAAGACGTTTCGAAGCCGATCTTCACGCCGTATTCCGAACCCAGCCGGGCTTGCAGGACGTCTAGCTGAAGGGTTCCGACAACACCGACCAGGGGGGCCGATCCGTCCTGCGGGCGGAACAACTGCACAACGCCTTCCTCGGCCAGTTCCACCAGGGCCTGCCGCAGCTTTTTCGCCTTCATGGCGTCGTCCAGCCGGACGCGGCGGAGAATTTCCGGGGCGAAATAGGGCACGCCGGTAAACTGGATGTCCTCGCCTTCGGTCAGCGTATCGCCAATCCGCAATGTGCCGTGGTTGGGGATGCCGACGACGTCGCCGGCAAAAGCCTCATCCGCGATTTCGCGTTCGCGGGCGAAGAAAAACTGCGGCGCGTGCAGCGGGATGGATTTACCGGTGCGGACCTGCTTCAGCCGCATTCCGCGCACCAGCCGCCCCGAACAAACCCGGGCAAAGGCGATCCGGTCGCGGTGGTTGGGGTCCATGTTCGCCTGGATTTTGAACACCAGGGCGGTCAGGCCGGATTCGGCGGCCTCCACGATACGGGTATCGGCCGGTTGAGCGCGCGGCCGGGGACCGTATTCGGCCAGCCCGTCCAGCAGATCGCGCACCCCGATGTCTTTGATCGCGCTGCCGAAATAGACCGGAGTGAGGTGGCCGTGGTTAAAACTTTCCAGATCGAATTCCGGCAGGGCGGATTTGATCAGATCGACCTCGTCCGCTACCGCCTGCATTCTTGGGTCCGACTGTGGCAAATCGGCGATCAGGTGCATGGCCCGCTTGCGCAAATCGTACGTTCCCGCGAACTCCGACGCGCGGCCGACCGGCCAGGTCACCGGGCACGTGTCCAGCGCCAAGGTGGACGCGACCTCATCCAGCAATTCGATCGGGTCGCGCGCCTCACGATCCATCTTGTTGATGAAGGTGATGATGGGAATGTCGCGCAGGCGGCAGATTTCGAACAGTTTGCGGGTGCGTGCCTCGATGCCTTTCGCGGCGTCGATCACCATGACGGCGGAATCGACCGCGGTCAGGGTGCGGTAGGTGTCTTCGGAGAAGTCCTCGTGCCCCGGTGTGTCCAGAAGGTTGAAGACGCAGCCGCTGTATTCGAACGTCATGACCGAGGTGACGACGGAAATGCCGCGATCGCGCTCGATCCCCATCCAGTCCGACCGGGTGCGGCGGCGTTCGCCTTTCGCCCGGACGTTGCCGGCAAGCTGGATCGCGCCGCCTTCGCGCAGCAGGTGTTCGGTCAGGGTGGTTTTGCCGGCATCGGGGTGGGAGATGATCGCGAAGGTGCGGCGGCGGGCGATTTCGGCGGCGGGGTCGGTCATTCAGGGGCTTTCGTGGGCCGGATCGGCCGGCGGGGTGCGACGGTATATAGGGTATGATCGCGTCTGGCGGAACGGCGTCGCGGGTGCAGTCGGTTTGTTGGGGCGGTATTGCCAGGATGTGGCGCCGCGGCACCGGTTCCGCGCGTGCGAGTGCGAGGGCAGACGCCGGTAATGTATGCGATGATGGACGCTGGGTGCCTTAACGTAGAGAATGGCGCACATACGTTGCCTGAGGGAGCGACCGTTTCGAGGCTAAAGATGTGCGCGGAAATGGACAATAACGCCATTAACGTATAATATCGCGCACACAGGAGATCGCCATGCGTAGCCCGGTCAAGGAGGTGCGACGTCCATCCAATGGCCTTGTGCGGTCGCGGACCACCCTGCTGCTGCTCAAGCTGCTTGGGCAGAAGATCGTCCTGGCGCGCCGGCGTAAGCGTTGGACCGAGGACGATGTCGCCAAACGGGCGCGGGTGTCGCGCACCACGCTCAGCAAAATCGAGCACGGGCGGGGCAATGTCGCGTTTGGGTCGGTACTCGAAGTGTGCTGGATTCTGGGTGTGCCGATTCTTGGCGCGGCCGACCTGAAGACGGTTGAGGCCTTACTTCGGGACATCGAGATCCAGGTTGCGGCGTTGCCGGCACGGGTGCGATCGCGCCGTGGCGAGGTACCCAGCGATGCCTTCTAAAAAGGTGGGCGAGGAGGGCCTGTTCGTCTGGATTTGGTTGCCGGATACGACGGAACCCGTCGTCGCTGGCCGCCTGTTCGGGCAGCCCGATGACGTGGTGGCGTTCCTGTATGGTCAAAGCTACCTCAAGGCGCCCGGCGCGATCCCGGTTTACCTGCCGGAGTTGCCGCTGCGGGCCGGTCCGCAGCGGCCGAACGGCATGCTGAGGATGCACGCCGCCATCAGGGACGCATCGTCCGATGCGTGGGGCCGGCGGGTGATCGTCAGCATGCCGTTCGAGGGGCTGACCGGATCGGCGGTGCGACTGGAGACCCTGGCGCGTGCGATCCGGAACCGGATGCGTCGCGGCGGGACAGAATGATCGGTGCGGTTCCACTCCGGCCGTACTCCCTCTACATACTCCCCAATGACCGCGCATGCCCCCAAACCGTCCCGCCGCAAGCCGCCCGCACCCGCACAGGTCCGCATCGATCGTGTTGGGTCGGAGGGCGACGGGATTGCCCGCCTGCCGGACGGCACGCCGCTTTATCTGCCGTTCACCTTGCCGGGCGAAACCGTCGGCGCTCGTCCGCTGCAATCGCGCGGCGACGGCTGGCACGCCTTTGCCGAAACCATTGCCGGTGCCACCGACTCTCGGGTCGAGCCGCCGTGCCGCCATTTCGGCCGCTGCGGCGGCTGCGTGCTGCAACACTGGCGCGATGCCGACTACCGGGCGTGGAAGGCCGGCCTGGTGTCCCATGCCCTGCGGCAGGCCGGGTTCGCGCCGCCCGATCCGCTGCCGTTCATCCCCGGCCTGCCGGGTGAACGCCGCCGCATGGATTTCGCCGTTCGACGCACCGCCGGCCGCATCGTCCTGGGCCTGCACGAGCAGCGGTCGGTCGAGGTGATCGACATCGCCGATTGCCTGGTGCTGCATCCCGCGCTGATGATCCTGTTTCCGCCATTGCGCGTGCTGCTGCAAAATCTGCAAGCGATCCGGCGCGAAGGGTCGGTGGTCATCAACCTGCTCGACTCCGGCCCCGATATGCTGCTGCGCACCGACGCGAAGCTGACGCTGGAGGACCGCATCGCCCTGACGAACTTTGCGCGCGATCGTGGCCTGCCGCGGGTGTCGCAGGCCCAGGGCAGCGGCGTGCCCGAAACGATCGGCCTGCTGCGCCCCCCTGTTACGGCGATGTCCGGCGTGTCCATCCGTCCGCCGCCGGGGGTGTTCCTGCAAGCCACGGCGGAAGCCGAACGGGCGATTATCGACGCCGTGCTGCAGGGCCTGCCCACCAAAATCACGGGCAAAACCCGCGTCGCGGAACTCTACGCCGGCTGCGGAACGCTGACGTTCGCCCTGGCCAAGGCGGTGCGCGTCGCGGCGTACGAGGGCGATCTGGCGACCGTGACGGCGCTGAAGCAGGCCATTAATCAAGGCGGTGCGACCGGCCGGATCGAGGCGTTTCAGCGCGATCTGGCCCGCCAGCCGCTGTCGGCGAAGGAATTTGCCGCATTTGCCGGAGTCGTGCTCGATCCGCCGCATGGCGGCGCGGCGGCGCAAATCGGCCAGATCGCCGCCGCCCTGGTGCCGACGGTGGTGTATGTCAGTTGCAACCCCGCGACGCTGTCGCGCGACGCAAGGATGCTGCATGGCGCCGGTTACCGGCTGACCGCGGCGACCGCGATCGACCAGTTTCTGTGGTCGGCCCGTGCCGAGAGCGTGAGCGTATTCAGGCGCGGCTAACATGTGGGCGCTGTTGGCGCTTCCACTGGCTCGATTGAGCGGACACTGTGCGGTCAAATCGCGGCTCGCGGCGAGGCGAGGTTAGTCTGGTGCCTGTCGGTCACCGCATCGCGCAACCACGCGGTCATGGGCACCTCGATGTACCGGTAAACAATCAGCGCCGCGGCGGTGCTGGCAACAAGGCTCGACACGATCAGCATCGCACCCAACGCATTGCCGGCTAGTTTTGTTCTGACCGCCACTACTCCGATCGGCGGCAGAATGAAGCCATGGATCAGATAAAGGGAATAGGATGCCTCGCCGATCCGGATGACCAACCGGGGCAGAAACGGGTCCAGCCATTTGTCCGAAAGTACACAGGCAGCCAGCGCCACCGTGGCGGCGAGGCCCCAAACCAGTGTTCGGCTCCAACTTTCGCCGATCGGCATGAATGCAAGGCACATGAGCCCGGCCAGTGCGGCGACGATCGTCCATGGCGACGCCAAGTAAAGCATGAACCGTCTGTGGACGGCATGGGCGATCGGCATGCCGGATACGAACTCCAGCACCATGGGATTGGCAAGCGTCGATAGGGCGGAGCCGTCCGGCCCGCGAAGCAGCGTCAGGAGAGCGAGCGCGACCATGGCGGGGCCGGCGACAAGAATCGGTTCGGCGGCAAAAAACAGCGCTGTTGCGAAGGCGATATAGAACACCATTTCGAACGACAGGGTCCAGCCGACGTCCAGTACCGGTCTGACCACTCCCATGGCATCGCGGGCCGGCACGAACAGGAAAGACGCGACGATGTTCCAGGCCGTTGGGCTTGTGTGCAGTGCCAGGGCCGGGACCGCAACGATCGCCGCGAGTTTGGCGGCGGTGACGAGCCAGTACATGGGTACGATGCGGACGAGGCGCAGGACCATAAACCGGCCCCACCCGCCGGGCACACCGAGCAGGCGGCGCGACGAAACGACCATGATAAAGCCGCTGATGACGAAAAAGAGATCGACTCCGGCATTGCCGTTCTGCCACGGCATCACGTCCGGGGCGAACTTATCGTGCCACAACACGGTGCCGTGGAACGCCACGACGAACAATGCGGCGATGGCGCGCAACGCCTGTATGGACTGAATCTGTCCGTGGCTGGGCCGTGGATGTAAGGGCGCGGAATTGACTGTCATGACCGTGATGGTCTCCGGGACTGGGCGGGTTCCAAGCAAATTCAACGAACGGCATTTATTCCGATGATGAGATCGCTGAATTTTTACACATCGTCACCTCCAAAATCTTAAAAATTTTTGCACCGCTTTCATAATCAGGCCGATCATAAATCATGTAGCCTTGCCTAAATTCAATTTTTTGTGAATTACGGAAAAGGACAAAACCAGCGATTGAGTGATATTAAGATATAAACTATATACAAAAAATCGCCTTGTAGCTGCAACTTAGAGGTAATGATTCTTTCGAATTTCCAGAAAAAGGTCGGTGATCGATGTCCAAGTTCCTGGTCGGGTTGCTTGTCCTTCTGATTTTATCCGGAATGCGGGCGCAGGCCAGTCCGGGTCCGGCATCGTTCCAGATACCGACCGCAGCGACTTCGCGAACATTGGCGCCCATCGACTGCGAGACGAATATTCCGTTTATTTCGAGCGCGCCTATAACCGTAACCTTGCCTAACAGCGGCCTACAGGGTTGCTGGGTAGGATTATGGCAGATGGGGACGGGTCAGATCCGCCTTTTGACGGCAAGCGGTGCCTCACTCGTCAGCCGCTTTAATGCCACTTACGGTCAAGGATCTCTTATCAAGCTTTGGGTAACAAGCAGCGGAGCGGCCAACGCGGCTTGGTTACTCGCGGGAGACGGAGCATATTACAACGGAACCGGCGTCATAGCGCCGACGCTGCCACCAAGTGCCCCAACCCCGTCATTAACGTACTACGTGTCGCCGACCGGTTCGGACAGCAACAATGGCACGTCCAGTTCCACGCCGTTTCAAACGCTTGCCAAAATCAATGCCCTTTCGATCGCGGCGAACACCGCAATCTTATTGCAGGGCGGCCAGTCATTCACCGGCTGTTTGGCGTTCATCAAAGGGGGTAATGTTCCCGCCACGACGCCCACTGCCGGCATACAACTAGGGGCGTACGGGAATGGGGTTTCCACGATTGTCAGTAATTGTCCGGGTAGCGGCAGCGGCACCCAGGGGCCAAAAAGTGCGGTTGTCAAATTCGACGGCATTAACGGCGTGTTTGTTAGTAACATTGTTGCGAACTGCAACAATACCGGCACACAATACGGCATCCTTGTACAGGATTCAATAGATACGAACGGTATTACAAATGCAACAATAAGTGGGAATACGGCCGAAGGCTGTAATATCGGATCTAACGCGACCGCCGATTTTTCGGCGGAAATTGCAGTACTCGGCTACAATACCGGTGCAAATTGCAGTCCGGTCAATCAAGTCCTGATTTCCGGAAATACCGCTGAAGGCTTAAGCATCACAGGTAACGACGATGCTGGGATTGTGGTTTTCGGCTGCACATCCGCCTCCTCGCTGAACGCGCAAAATATAACACTCACCTCGAATGTGGTAACAAACATTGGCGGCAGGTCGACCGGTTATGCAGGCGGTTCCGGAAATGGTATTCTTATCAATGGTGGCCAATATGTCAATGACGCGTTCAACATCGTTAGCCATGGTGGGGCAAATACGATAACCTGTGGCGGTCCTGGGGCTAACTGGACCTACAATTCGGATAACGTCAACATTCATAACAATGAGGTCAACACGATGGGTCCAACCTCCCCCGTTTCAGGGGGTTGCGACTGGCTGGCATATGATCTGGACGGCGGCGTTACGAACAGCATCGTTCAATACAATCATTCGTATAATAATTTCGGCAACGGCTAGGAGTTCTATCAAAGTGTGGGAGGCCGTACGACGTGGGGACCGAACACTATACGGTACAATATCAGTGAGAACGATAACGCTGGCAATACGACCGCCAATCCCTACGCGGCTGGCCAAAGTTTGGGCGCGATCAGCTTTGCCGGTCCAAATCCCCCTCCGACGCCATCGCAAGCATATGCTTATAACAACACATTCTACAGTAATATAACGACAAGCAAGGCATCCTGCGCCGGCTTTTATTCGGTACCCACGTCTGGCCTGTTCGCGAACAATCTTTGCATCATGTCGGGCCAGACAAGTTCGGTGTTTCTGGATGGGAATGGCTTTTCATCGGCGGGTGTGCAGTTCGTCAGCAATGGCTATGTCAATCTTAGTAGTCCGACGACATTCAACGTGTACAGCTTTCCGGGAAACTTCGGTTCGCTCTCGTCGTGGGCAGCGTCAGTGCCGGGCGGCGAAGCAGGCTCAACTCAGGCTGCACCGCTATTTTCAGGAACTCCCGCGCCAGGTGCATGCACAATCGTTGCATCTGTGGGGCCTCAGCCTTGCCCCTCGGCTTATGTTCTGGGCGCTGGCAGTCCCTATATCGGACTTGGTACAAACTTGGCGGCAAGTCCCTACACCCTGACTATCGGTGCGACAGACTACTACGGCAATGCGATCCCGAATAATACGGCGTCGGGTTGGAATGTCGGTGCTTACGGAGGGAATAATTAGGGTCGCCTGGGTCCAATGGAATCAATCTGGCCCATGATCTCGGCGCATTAAGCGGGCCTCCGCAAATGACCGGGATTACGATGCCATCCGGCACCAGAATTTGACCACACAGACCGCACATGCTCCGACCGAGGATATGGTCCACGGCATTTCAGCCCGTTCCATGGACTCACTTTTCAATGATAGTAGGCGCTTTGAGGCAGTGTCGCCGTGTTACATAGATCGTCAGGGTAGGCAAAGTGATCTCAATCCCGTCTGGTTGCCGCGAGGCGGAATTAGGTCAGGCGTCCGAAGCCCGGCATGTGCCTTGGTCTATGGAGCGTCGACAATGCATGTCATGTTAGGCTTGGCTCCCTTGATGCCGAGCCTCCCAAACCAAAATGGATGGGACTTGGCCAGTGAGCACTTACCAGGCCGACATTGCCTGGTAGGCTGCTGAAAAACCCCGTAGCAAGAAATTGAGACGCCAAATGTGGATGCATGTATTTGATTTTTCTCCTATATATGGTAGTCTGGTGGATCGTTTCACCCTTTTTCAGCGGCCTGCTAGATCACTAAGTTTTGAATTAAATTTCGAATGACCGAAAAACTTATTGTGAAAAACTTATTGTGTTTGGAAACGCCTGAAAATTTCGGATACGACTTTAGGACTGCGAGAATGATCTCTGATAACGATTATTCTAACAATTTCGCCGATTTTCCTTTGCCTGAGAGTGTGGTGGCAAAAAAAGTGCTGCTTATATCATAATTCCGAAGTGACCTGGAGATGGAATATGGATAGCGTTGACACTCGGGTAATCCGAGAGCGTGACTATCAAAACGGCCGGGTGGTCGAGGAAACACGAAAGACCCAAGGTAAATACTACGCCGCGATCAACAAAGGCAGCTATTTCGAAAAGGCACTGGCGCGATTGTCCCGCTCCGCCGATATTCTGGAATATGGGTGCGGCCATCTGCCGATTTTGTTCACGGTCGCGGATATTTGCCGAAGCGCCACCGCCATCGACATTTCCGACATGGCTATCGATTCGTCGGCTCGACAGGCCGACGACCTGGGCCTGCAAAACGTTCGCTTTCAAACGATGAACGCGGAACGGATGACCTTTCCGGACGCGTCGTTCGATCTGGTATTCGGGCGCGGCATCATCCATCATCTGGACACCGAGCGGTCGTTTTCGGAAATTTCCAGGGTTTTACGCCCAGGCGGCGTTGCCCTGTTCTGGGAGCCCTTGGGTCACAATCTGGCGTTGAATTTCTATCGTCGCCTGACGCCGGGCGCGCGTACTCCCGACGAACACCCCCTCGTACGGGGCGATTTCAAAATCGCTCAACGGTATTTCTCACAGTTGGGGTTGTCCTTTCATGGCCTGACGTCGGTGTTGAGCGTCCCGTGGCGCGATACCGGGTTCGGCGATACCGTTCTGAGCATGACGGAAACGCTGGATCGGGGATTGTTTCGTGTGCCTGGCGTCAAATGGCAGGCGTGGCATTGCCTGATGGAGATGAAAAAAGCCGGAAACGATACCCGCCTCCGATGAGCATCATACCGCATCGCCGACCGCGCGGTGCGTTTCGTTCTGGAACGCGATAAGGCGACCAGTCTGAAACAATACCGCCGCGGCAACTTCGAGGCGGCATTGAAAGCGATAAAAGCCGACGGCGCGGTTACCGGCTTTTCACCGATATCGGTGCGGACCATCCGGCATGGGCCGCAAGATGGAACGCGCGGCGACAAGGGATATTTCGACGTTGCGTTGACAGTATCCATGCCCCTGTTGACGGCGGCCGGTGCCGTCACTAATGAGAGGCCCTCGCGTCGAAGACCGGTTGCTGGACGCTTAGCTGGAGATGGGGCTGTAGCTCAGTTGGGAGAGCGCCTCGTTCGCAATGAGGAGGTCAGGGGTTCGATTCCCCTCAGCTCCACCACCATCCTCCGCCGGACTGCGCGTCCGGAAACTGTCTGCTACGGAACAGGGGCCAAACGGGACGCGGGAATAACGGCATGCCCGGCGCCACACCCCGGAGCGATCGTCGCCGCACAGCCGCAAGGCAACGACCAAACACCGCCGGTTCGCGTGAAAGCGCGTCCAGCAGATGCTGCGCGGTGGACTCCGCCGCGTTTAAAGTCCGCGGAGCCGCCCGCATGACCAACGCATCAATGAGCAGCGAACGGTTTACAGCGGTTGAGCGCGACCAGAATGACCGGCCCAGCGGCGGCCCCTGGAAGACAGCCATAACCTGGGACCGTGACGCCCGGTCCGGCCACATCGATGGTGCGATCGTCGCCACCTGGGCTGCCGGCGATCCCGATCGATACGAGAGCGAAGAAACCGGCCGCCATCGGGGCTGGCGACGCGGCGACGAAGACCGCGGTTATCGAAGGCGACGCATGCCATCCGGAATGGAACGATTCGATCCGGCCTGGGGCGTCATACCGAGGCGATCAGGTTGGGCTATCGCCCCGGTATCCACTGGCGGTGTAGCGATGGGCCCGATATCACGGCCAAAACCGCGCCGAGGGGCCTAGAACCACACCATCGGCGAGCGCTCGGTTGGTCACCCCGAAGTTCATCCGCCCAAACGGGCTGGCCCATGTATGACCCTTCTTTTGGCGCCCGGTTACACTCGTCGAGACCGCTGCGTAAAATGCCCAGTTACCCGCCGTGCTGAAGCCGAATGTGAACATCCCGAGTTCCGGGCGATTGACGCCGCGGGTCGCGACCATCGTGGCGTCAACCTCCTTGATATGGTAATTCGGCAACACCGGATAAGCCGCGCGGCCTGCTGCCATGTTGGCGGGCGTATAGGCGTTGTTCATCGTCAGGCGCGAAACCGAGGTGGCGATCTGTCCCATTGGGGGGGCCGGCAACATGTTGTTAATCGCGTTTTGCCCGGCCAATGTGGCAGCCGCGAGATCGCCGACGGCATTATTGAACGCGGCAGCGGCGTTGCTGTGCGTAATCGTCGGCGTGGCCGCCGGGCCGAACACCTGGGCCGTACAGCCTGTCATCATCGAGGTGAAAAAATACTGTGCGCCCCCGCCGATCGTCATCGTGGTGGCACCGTTCGGCAAATATGGCAAAAAGTAACACGGTATCGACGTGGCGGTCGGCGCCGCGCTGATCCGGCAAACCGCCGTGTTGGCCATGACGCCGCCGGCTCCGCCGAAATCGGCGTGCATCGGCATGGGCGGGATGACATGATTTTGGTTGATCGCCAAGGCACCCAGCAATCCTGGCGGCTCAACCACAAGAACCTGATACGTCGATGTGAACGCGATCGGCCCGTTCGTAAACTCGGCGTCAGTTCAACCCATATTCCACCTCCGCTGTATAGACCGAGGCTTCCTTGCCCAGCCTCGAACTGAACAGCGTAAAATGCTCCACCCGTACCGGATCGGCACGAAACAGGCTGTGCGCCTGCACGAAGGAAACCAGTTTCGATTCCCCCACATTATCCAGCCGGGCGAGCGTCACATGCGGCTGGAAGCGCCGCCGTTCCGGTTCCAGTCCGCACCGCTGCAACGCCGTCTCGATCTTGTTTTGCAGGCGATCCAGTTGCGGATTGCGTTCCACCCCCGCCCATACCGCCGTCGCGCGGCCGCCCTTGGCAAACGTGCCAACCCCGGCCAGCGTCAGCGAAAAACCCCGGCCGCGCAGACCGGCCAGGGCGATGTCGATATCCTCGGCGCGATGTCCGGGCATTTCTCCGATGAAGCGGAGCGTCAGGTGATAGTTCTCCGGTGGAACCCACCGGGCGCCTGGAAGGCCTGTACCGGCCAGAACCGCGAGCCGCTCCCGCAGCGTCCACGGCAGATCCAGGGCGACAAACAATCTCATCCTGTCACCTCATGCGGGATGTCTTTCCGCCAGCAACTGTTCCACCAAGGGCAGGAGTCGCGCAACCTCGCGCTTCACGCCCTCGGCATTCGGATGCAACCGGTCGGCCTGGATTAAATCGGGATGCAGTGCCACGCCTTCCAGAAAAAACGGATCGTACAGCACGCCGGGCCGTATTCCCAGCCGGTCGAACACGGCGCGGAACGCGGCCTGATAGTCGGCACCCAGATTGGGCGGCGCGTACATCCCGGTCAGCAACACCGGAATATGCCGAACCGCCAAAGCATCCAGAATGGCGGTCAGGTTCGCTTCCATGTCCGCGGGAGGTAGGCCGCGCAACCCGTCGTTCGCACCCAGTTCCACGATCGCCGCGTCCGCGCCGTCGCCCAGCGTCCAATCCAGGCGAGACCGGCCCCCGGCGCTGGTGTCGCCCGACACCGCGCCATCTATAATAGACACATCGTGCCCCTGCGCCTTCAGCGCCTGCTGTAACCGGACCTCGAACCCGTCGTCGTGCGGCAGCCCGAAACCCGCGGTCAGCGAATCGCCGAGCACCAGCAGTCTCGGCGGTGCCGCCAGTGCGGGAGCGGGCAGGTATGGAGCGACCAGGGCGAGGGCGGCAACAGCGGTTGCCAGGGCAATCGCGCGCCGGCCCTTTCGCCACCGCACCGCACCACAATATAAACGTTCAATGGATGCCATTCCGCGCTCTCCGCTTTCAGCCGCCGTCGCGCCGCTCGTTCGGATCAGGGACCTGATCTTGACCGTGCCGTCGGCCGCCGGACCCGTCAATATACTGCGCGGTGTCGATCTGGACATCGGCAAGGGCGAAGCCGTCGGTCTCGTCGGACCATCGGGATCGGGCAAGACCAGCCTGCTGATGGTGCTGGCCGGGCTGGAACGCGCGACATCCGGCAGCGTGTCGCTGAACGGACAGGATATCGTCCGGCTGAATGAGGACGCGCTGGCGAAACTGCGGCGGGAACAGGTCGGCATCGTGTTCCAGGCCTTCCATCTGATCCCCACCATGACAGCGCTGGAAAATGTGGCGATCCCGCTGGAACTGGCCGGCGTGCGCGATGCGGCGGGCCGCGCCCGGACAGCCCTCGATGCCGTCGGCCTAAGTCACCGGCTGACGCATTTGCCCAACCAGTTATCGGGCGGCGAGCAGCAGCGCACCGCGCTCGCCCGCGCCTTCGCGCCCGAACCGGCGCTGTTGCTGGCCGACGAACCGACCGGCAACCTGGATCACGCGACGGGCGAATCAGTCATCGATCTGTTGTTCGCGCTGCGCCGCCGCACCGGCACCACGTTGCTGTTGATCACCCACGATCGGACTCTGGCCGAGCGCTGCGACCGCCAAGTGCATATGGAAGATGGCCGGATACAGGCAGCCGTGGGTGCGTGAATCATCGCGGCCGTCCAGTCAGGCGATCCTCGCCCTGACCATCGCGCGCCGGGAACTGCGCGGCGGGGTGCGCGGCCTGTGGATCGTGCTGCTTTGCCTCGCGCTGGGTGTCGGCGTCATCGCCGCCGTCGGTACGATGCGGGCGGCGGTCGATGCCGGTCTCGCCGCCGATGGCCGGATGCTGTTGGGCGGGGATCTGGAGATCGACAGCGGATCGGAACCGCCGCCGGACGAACTCCGCGCATGGTTGCAAACCCAGGGCGCCACGACATCGCGGGTGGTTCAGATGCGCTCGATGCTGATCGCCCCGTCCGGCGAGCGGCAGCTTGTCGAACTGAAAGCCGTCGGCGCGGCATGGCCGCTTGTCGGTCAGGCCACGATTCGCCCGGAACAGACGCTGCCGGACGCGCTTGCCCTACGGGATGGACACTACGGCTTACTGGCCGAACAGATCGTCCTGGACCGGCTCGGCCTGCACGCGGGCGACACCGTCCGTCTCGGCACCGCCACATTCCGGGTCGCCGGCGCGCTGACATACGAACCCGACCGAGCGGCGGCGGGAGCCATTCTGGGGCCGCGGGTTGCGATCGCGGCGGCGGCGCTGCCCGCGACCGGCCTGATCTCGCCCGGCGCGATGGTGCGCTACGCGATCCGCCTGACCGCTCCCGATCCCGCGCGAATCGCCCGCGATATCGGCGACCGGTTTCCCAACCGGGGATGGCATGTCCGCGATCCGTCGGAGGCGGCGCCCGGAGTCAACCGGTTCATCGACCAGACCGCGCTGTTCCTGACGCTTGTCGGACTGACATCGCTGCTCGTCGGCGGAATCGGTGTTGCCAACGGTGTCCGCGCATGGCTCGACGCCAGGGCACGGACGATCGCGACGTTGCGGTGCCTGGGCGCGCCGGCACGGTTGGTGTTCGCTGTCTGCCTGCTTCAGGTGCTGGCGTTATCGGTGGCCGGCGTTGCCCTCGGCGTGGTCGCTGGCGCGATCTTGCCGCTGCTGGGCGCCCGGTTTCTGGCGCCGATCCTGCCGGTACCGCCGGTTCTCGGCCTGTATCCCGGACCGCTGCTGCTGGCCGCCGCCTACGGCCTGCTCATCGCCCTCGCCTTTTCCCTCTGGCCGCTCGGGCGCGCGGCCCGCATTCCAGGCGGCGCGCTGTTCCGCGACGGGCTGGTCCCGGAAGCCGTTCGCCCGTCCGGCGTGCTGATCGCGGTCAACGCGGCGCTGGCGCTGGGCCTGATCGTCCTGACCGTCCTCACCTCCACCGACCGCTCCTTCGCGCTGTATTTTTGCATCGGCGCCGGCCTGACCCTGGCACTGTTCCGAGCCGGCGGCGCGGCTTTGACGCGGCTCGCGCGCTGGGCGCCGGCATCGCGATCCCCGTCGGTGCGCCTGGGCGTCGGCAACCTGTATCGTCCCGGCACCCCCGCGCCGCTGCTGTTGCTGTCCGCCGGTCTGGGCCTGTCCACGCTGGCCGGAGTCGCGCTGATCCAGGGCAACATGCAGCGGCAAATTCAGGAGCAGCTTCCCGCCAACGCCCCCAGCTTCTTTTTTATCGATATCCAGACCGCCCAAATTCCCCGTTTCGATGCCATCGTCGCCGCCCAGCCCGGCGTGGAGGATATGCACCGCGTACCCTCGCTTCGCGCCCGCATCGTCGCGGTGAAGGGCGTCCCGGTGGACCGGGCCGTCGTGACGCCGGAAACCGCGTGGGCGCTGCGCGGCGACCGGGGCCTGACCTATGCCGCGAAACCGCCGGACGGCACGCGGCTGGTGGCCGGACAATGGTGGCCGCCCGATTACGACGGCAAGCCGCTGGTTTCCCTGGATTCCGCTTTGGCGAAAGGCTGGCATGTCGGGATCGGCGATGTCGTCCGCGTCAACCTTTTGGGCCGCGACATCGATCTGACGATCGCCAACCTGCGCGATATCGCCTGGCAGTCGCTGTCGATCAACTTCTTCATGGTCGCGAGCCCGGGCGTGCTGGCACGAGCGCCCCATACCGAAATCGCCACTGTCCGCATCGGCGACGCGGGGCAGGGGGCGCTGCTGCGCGCGGTCACCGACGCGCTGCCCAACGTCACGGGTATCAGAGTGGAGGATGTACTCTCCGCCATCTCGGCCTTGCTGAATCAGGTCGCCGCCGCGCTGACCGCCACCGGCGCGCTGACGCTTCTGGCGGGCACATTGGTGCTGGCAAGCGCGGTTGCCGCCGGCCAGCGCCGCCGCGTCCGGGAAGCCACGATCCTGCGGACCCTTGGCGCCACAAGCGGGCAGATCCGGATCGCGTGGCTGACGGAGTTCGGGGTGCTGGGGCTTGTGGCCGGGTCGATCGCCGCGGCGGTGGGGTCGGCGGCAAGCTATGGCGTCGCACATTATATCATGCACACGGACTGGATTTTTTTACCGGTCACGCTCATTTACACGCTTGCGGGAGCACTCGCTCTCATGCTGCTATTTGGCTACGTTGGTACAGCGATGGCTTTGCGGACAAAACCCGCGTCGCTGCTGCGGAATGAATAGCGCGATTAAGCGGTTCCGTCCGCCCTGCCGACGGATCGGCGTGCTTAACCCGGACAGTGTGGCGCCCGGTTCCATCGGGCGCGCCGTTCCGGTATAACCATCGCGGGCTTGCGCCCGAAAGGAATTAGGAAACCATGGCTTACAGTCCGCAATTCGGGGCTTACCCACAGGCATCCGCCGCTAGTTCGGCTGTCTTCGACGCCGGGCTTCGGGCTTACATGCTGCGGGTTTACAACTGGATGGCATCCGGCCTGCTGCTAACCGGCGTCATCGCCTACGCGATTGCCCATACCGGCCTGATCGACGCGTTCTATCCGCTGGTGCAAACGCCGTACGGCTATGCCCATCATCCCACGCCGCTGGCGATGATCGCGATGTTCGCACCGCTGGCGTTCGTGCTGGTGCTGTCGCTGGGGGTCAATAAGCTGTCCACTCAGGCGGCCCAGGCGTTGTTCTGGGTGTTTTGCGCCGCGATGGGCGCCAGTCTGGTGAACATCTTCCTGATCTACACCAGCGAGTCGATCGTGCGAGTGTTCTTCATCACATCCGCCACGTTCGCCGCGACCAGCCTGTACGGATACACCACGAAGGCCGACCTGAGCCGGATGGGCAGCTTTCTGATGATGGGTCTGTTCGGGATTATCATCGCCAGTCTGGTGAACATGTTCTTCCACAGCAGCATGTTGCAGTTCGTCGTCAGCATCGCCGGCGTGGTGGTGTTCACCGGCCTGACCGCGTATGACACGCAGCGGATTAAGGCCAGCTATATGCAGTTCGCCTACGCGGAAGGCACCGATGGCGCGGCCAAGCGCAGCGTCTATGACGCGCTCAGCCTGTATCTGAACTTCATCAATCTGTTCATGATGTTGCTGCAGCTTCTGGGCAACCGGAACAACAACTAACCGCCGGGTTCCGCGAACCGGATTCGATGAAAAGCGGGCTGTCCGGCCGGACAGCCCGCTTTTTTATGGTCCCGCTTCTGGGTGACGGATGCAGCGCGTCCTTGACCGGCTTTACGGCTTCTTTTTCTTGACCGCCGCCTTCCGTTCGGCCGCGGCACTTGTCGGCATTGGCGCGCAGATGGCGACCGACGCGGGCACCAGGTTTTTCCCAGCGGCGAACTCCGGCAGTTCGGCGGGCGATTCGAGCGCCATGACCTCAGCGAAGATCAGCCCGTTCCGGGGGCAGAAATCGCCGCCCAGATCGGTACCCTGGCGGGAGATCGCGTTCGCCAGATCCGTGACGAACCGGTCATGTTCGGCTTGTGCCGACCGGCCATAGCGATGCTGGAAATAGGCGTTGATCGTCCGCTCATTGCCTTGCAGGTCGGACTGGTAGCGCCGGATGAAGGCGTTATACCGTTCGTCGTCGTGACATCCGGTTGCCAGCACCATCATCTCGCTGCGAAGCGCCTGAACCTCGAACGCGGATTCGTCCGCGACGGACGAACACTGGGGATGCGCCAGCGCCGGCTGGGCGGACATAACGCCCAAAGCGGCAACGGCATGCACGAATCGACGCATAAATATCTCCTTCAGGGCAATTAAAGCGGTTGGATAGCGCGGGTTGGCGCGCTCGGCCACAGGCAAATCGTATTGGTATGAAAGCATTTTTGTTGCGCTGTCGCATTGCCGCGACAAAGCCCGCGCACGACTGGCGGCTGACGTCCGCGCGACACTGTGCTAGGCCGACCGCTGAATGGGCGGGGGTCGCGTCGCGATGACGGGTAAGGAGCGATTCGCCGCGGGCAGTATCGCGTTCGGTTGCGCGGTGCTGGGTCTGAAGGGCGCCGCCTGGTGGCTGACCGGCAGCGCGGCGCTCTATTCCGACGCCCTGGAGAGCACCGTCAATGTAGCCGCGGGACTGATCGCATGGGGCGCGCTGCGTTTCGCTGCCATTCCGGCCGACGCCAATCACCCCTATGGCCACGATAAGGCGGAGTTTTTCGCCGCCGTAATCGAAGGCGTGCTGATCACGGTCGCTGCCCTGCTGATTTTCGGCCAGGCCTGGGCGGCGTGGCGGCATCCTTCGCTATTGGATGCACCGTCGGCGGGTATCGCGCTGAATGTCGTGGCGACGGCGATCAACGCCGGTTGGTCAACCGTTCTGATACAGGCGGGACGGCGTCTCCGGTCGCCCGCGCTGGCGGCGGATGGGGGGCACCTGCTGGCCGACGTGGTGACATCCGTGGGGATCGCGGCGGGTCTGGTGCTGGCGATTTGGACCGGCCTGGTGGTCCTGGATCCCCTGCTGGCGGGCGCCACCGGGGTTTATGTCTTGTGGTCGGGGGTGCGGATGATTTCGTCGTCGGTCAGCGGCCTGATGGATTCCGCGCCGGAGCCGGCGGTGGTGGACCGGATCAGGGAACTGGTTGCCAACAGTGCGGCCGGCGCGATCGAGGCTCACGATCTGCGGACCCGCCATGCCGGACGGTTGACGTTCCTTGAATTTCATCTCGTGGTTCCCGGTGGCATGACGGTGGCCGATGCGCACCGGATTTGCGACCGGATCGAGGATGCACTGAAAGCCGAGATGGCGCACCTGATGGTGACAATCCATGTCGAGCCGGAAGAGAAAGCCAAGCGCGGCGGCGTTCCGGTTTTATGAGCCGGCGACCGGATCGCGGGGCGATCCGTTGGATGGCCCAGGCATACGGACCGAAGCGGAAAGCGCCGTCAAACCGCCGCTTTGCACTGTTCGATAATGGCCCCGCTGCTTTAGCAATCTCGATCACGTCGAGACGGGCAGTAATGGAACGTCGGTGGCTGGGGGGGACAGCAAGCAGAGCGCGGTTCTTAGTCCATGCCCAACGATCATTCCGATACGCCCCCATCGGTGCAAGAGGATTTTCAGCAGCCTGTCAGGCCGCCGCCCTCAGTTCGTCCGCGGTCGCCGCCTTGATCATGTCGGCGCCTTTTTCGGCGATCATGATGACCGCCGCATTGGTGTTTCCCGATGGCACCGTCGGCATGACCGATGCATCGATTACCCGCAGTCCCGCAATACCATGCACCCGCAAACGATCATCCACGACCGCCATCGGGTCAGGACCCATCCTGCAGGTACCAATGACATGGTACGTGGTCTGGCCAGTCTCGCGAGCGAACTGGAGCCATTCGGCATCCGTTTGCACTTTATCGCCTGGATTCATCTCATACGCGCGATACTTGTCCAGCACGCGGCCGCCAATGATGTTCCGGCCGATTTTCATGCCATCCACCAGGACGCGCTGGTCGATCGGGTCGGCCAGATAATTCGGCCGGATCGCCGGCGCGGCTTCTGGGTCGTTCGATTTGGCGTGGATCGACCCCTTGGATTCCGGCCGGCATTGATAGACCGTCAGCGTCATGCCGGGTTCCGTCTCCAAATCCCGCTTTTGCGCGTTGCCATAGCTGGCATGGGCGAAGTGGAATTGCACGTCGGGTTCCTCCAGTTCCGGCCTGGTTTTGATGAACCCGTAGGCGATCCCAGCGGTGAATGTCAGGATACCGCGCCGCTGCGTGTAGTATTTGAACACCTCTTTCGCCAGGGCCAGGCCGCGGCTGCGTTCATTCAGCGTCACCGGTAGTTTGACCCGCCAGTTCATGCGCGGCGCATAATGGTCGCGGTAATTTTCGCCCACGCCGGACAAGGCGTGATGGACAGCAATGCCCAGCGGTGTCAGCACATCCGGATTGCCGATGCCCGACAGTTCCAGGATGTGCGGCGACTTCACCGCGCCAGCCGCCAAAATAACCTCCCGGTTGGCGTGGGCTTCCTTCGCCACACCGGCTTGCGTGTATGCCACCCCCACCGCGCGCTTGTCTTTCAGCAGCACCTTCGTCGCCAGGGCCTCGGTTTCGATCTTTAGATTGGGGCGGTTACGAACGGGATCGAGGTACCCGCGCGCGCAGGACCACCGCTCGCCGTTCTTTTGCGTGACCTGAAAATAGCCGAAACCCTCTTGCTGGCCGTTGTTGTAATCCTTGTTGCGCGGATAGCCGCGATCGACCGCGGCGTCGATGAACGCATCCAGCAGTTCGGCACGCTCTCGCATGTGCTCGACGTTGAGCGGGCCGCCACGTCCACGCGAGTCATCGCCACCCGGCGCGAAATGCTCCGCCTTGCGGAAGTAAGGCAGCACCGAGTCATAGCCCCACCCGCGGTTCCCGAACTGCGACCACGTATTGTAATCCAGCGGATTGCCCCGGACATACAGCATGCCGTTGATCGAACTCGATCCCCCCAGCGTCCGGCCGCGCGGAATGGGAATCCGCCGGTTGCCGAGGTTCGGGTCCGCCTCGCTTTCGAAATTCCAGTTATATTTCGGGTTGTTGAGCAGCTTGGTGAAACCTGCCGGAATATTGATCCACACGGAGCTGTCTTTCGGCCCGGCTTCCAGCAGCAATACGGTTGACCGGTTATCCTCGGTGAGGCGGTTTGCCAGCACGCAGCCGGCCGATCCGGCGCCCACGATGATGTAATCGAACTCGGCCATCGTCTCATCCCCCGTTTGTTATCAACCTATATCCTGCCCCGCGGCGAACCGGAAGGCTTACGGCCGGGTATGGCGCCCGCCGTTCGGCGAGTCAGTTCCGATGCGGATGAGCCGGTCTGAAATAAACACTGTCTTCCTTCTCCCAGTTCATATATACCCATCGAACGGCTGAACTTTTCAGCCGGGGCAAGATCCCTATTTCGCACCGCACTGCGTCATTCGGCCTCAAGGCCGTCGAACGCACCGGGGTGCGCTGTTCTAACCCCAATTGAAAAGTAAGATATCCCGCATGTGCGCGGGATTTGGCCAGTTGCGGAGACTTCACGTGGCTTCAGGTACTGTAAAGTGGTTTAACCCCCAGAAGGGTTTTGGATTCATTCAGCCGGCCGACGGCTCTAAGGACGTATTCGTCCATATTTCGGCCGTCGAACGCGCTGGACTCAAGACCCTTAATGAGGGTCAGACGATCAGCTTCGAATTGGAGCGCGGACAGCAGGGTAAGACCTCTGCGGTCAATCTTCAGGCGAGCTGACATGCCGGGCGGCGCTTTATGCGCCGCCCTGAATGTTTTGAAGGGAGAAGCCATTGGCTGAATACAAGTTTGCTGTCGGCGACAAGGTCGCGCTGATGACGAACAGTTCGAATGTCAATGTGCGCCCAGGACTTTATACCATCGTACGCCGTATGCCTGTCACCGCGACCGGCTGCCAGTATCGGGCGAAAAGCGCCCTGGACAGCCACGAGCGCGTGGTCGATGAGGGGCAGCTCCGGCGCACGTAACGCTCGCTCGTGGCGTATTATTATTAAGCGTATGCCACAGGATGGCACCCCTGACTTTCCATGCGCGAAAGCGAATGTTGAAAGCTGAGCCACGCGGGACCGCTGCGGCGACCCTATGCGGGATTTTTCGGAAGAAGCATACCGCACCCGGCCGGCACCCAGAAAATTCCCTAGTATTTCAGTGCTATGACCCATCTTGTGTGGTTCATTGTCCATCGCGCTTGGTCGGCGTCGAACCTCGTCGGTATCGCATAAAATTGACTTAAAACGTGCCGGCTGCTCGCCGTATCGCGCGGGCGGCCACCGCGGCTTTGCATCCGGATGACGGTTTGACCTGCCCGATGGCCGGTTCCCGGCGGCACTTGGGACTATATGTCCAACGAATTGCCCTACGCGATAGCCCACACGCGCCGCCGGATTTCCCGATCGTTCGCCGATGGTCTAGTGTCCTGCCCCATTGATTTGGCGCTGCTTGCGCCAAGGCAATGGGACCAGCAGGCCACTGAAAACAAAAAGCTAGTGCCGTGCTTCGCCGACACAGCTAACAGGCAAAGTGCTTGACGCACGGCACTAGCCTGTCTCGTATAGAAAGCCGAGCAAGCGAGGGAACAATGGACTTCCACGGAAAAGTGGCCGTGATCACAGGCGGGGGCAATGGACTCGGCCGAGCAGCGGCGGTGGGATTCGCGAGCCGGGGCGCCAAGGTGGTCATTGTGGACCTTGATCGCGCCGCCGGGGAGGCCACCGCCGGCATCCTGCGTCAACAGGGTGGAGAGGCACATTTCGTCCCTGCCGACGTCACCCAGTCCGCCGAGGTGCAAAACTATGTCAAGGTCGCGCTGGAACGATACGGTGCGATAGACTGCTTCTACAACAATGCCGGCATCGAGGGTTCCGTTGCACCCACACATCAGTACGATGAAGACATGTTCGACCGTGTGATGGCGGTCAATGTTAAGGGTATTTTCCTTGGCCTGCGCCATGTTTTACCCGTGATGATCCGGCAGGGCCATGGGTCGGTGGTGAATACGGCTTCCGTGGCTGGATTGGTCGGCTCACCGGGCATGCCCGCTTACGTCGCGTCCAAGCACGCTGTCATCGGTCTGACCAAGACCGCGTCCGGGGAGGTGGCCCGATCCGGCGTGCGGGTCAACTGTATCTGCCCGGGACCGATCGATACGCGGATGATCCATTCCCTGGAAGCCATGCTGAATCCGTCCGATCCGGACAGCATCGGTTCGCGGTACCAGTCCACCATCCCCATTGGCCGTTATGGTACCGCCGAAGAGGTCGCCAATCTGGTGTTGTTTCTGTCCTCCAGCCTCGCATCGAACATCACCGGCGCGCAGTATGTCGTCGATGGCGGGCGAACCGCGACCGGCGGCGCGGTCACCTCGACGCCGGTGCGGTGAGATGCTGCTGCAAGGCAAGCTGGCGCTGGTGACCGGTGGCGGATCGGGCATCGGCGAAGGCATCGCCCGCGCCATGGCCGACAACGGTGCGCGGGTGATCGTCGCGGATGTCAACGCGGCTGGCGCGGTTCGGGTCGCGGCGGCGACGGGCGGCGAGCATCATGTGCTGGACGTATCCAGCCGGGCGGCGTGCGATGCGCTGGCGGGCAAGGTCGGACCGATCGACATCCTGGTGAACAACGCCGGTATCATCCGGCGCGGCAGTTTGGACTCCGGCTCAGCCCGGGCGGACTGGGATGCGACCATGTCCGTCAACCTCGATGGCCCCTACAACATGGTCACCGCGTTTCTGGAGCAGTTGAAGGCGACGAAGGGATCGGTGATCAACATCGGTTCCATCCAGTCGTTCGTGGCGCTGCCGAACTCCGCTGCCTATACCGCCTCGAAAGGCGGTGTGCGGGCGCTGACCAAGGCGTTGGCCATCGAACTGTCCCCGCTGGGTGTGCGGGTCAACGCAATCGGACCCGGCATGATCGCCACGCCGCTGAACGCGGATGCTCGCCAGAACCCGGGCTACATGGCCAATTTCACCCAGCGCATTCCGCTGGGGCGGCTGGGCGAACCGGCCGATATCGCCGGGCCGGCAGTTTTTCTGGCATCCGATATGGCCCGCTACGTCACCGGCGTAACATTGCCGGTCGATGGCGGATTCCTGGCGTATTGACGATGAAGACCGTCCGCACACCGGTTCTGGAGATCGGCTACCGGGAGACCGGTCCGGCCGGCGGGTTGCCCGTTATCTTGCTGCACGGCTGGCCGTCGGATGTGCATGATTACGACGATGTCGCGCCTCCGCTCGCCGCGGCGGGGTTTCGCGTATTGGTGCCCTGGTTGCGTGGTTTCGGGCCGACCCGCTTCCTGGATGCAGCCACTCCGCGCAGCGGGCAGCAAGCGGCGCTGGGTGCGGATCTGCGGGATTTCATGGATGCACTGTCCATTCCGTCGGCAATTCTGGCCGGATACGACTGGGGCGGCCGCGCTGCCTGCGTGGCGGCGGCGTTGTGGCCGGCGCGCGTTGCGGGCCTGGTCGCTATTACCGGCTATGGCATTCAGGACATTGCCGCCGCTGCCCGGCCCGCGCCGCCCGATCAGGAGTTTCGCTACTGGTATCAGTGGTATTTTCACACCGAACGCGGGCGCGCCGGATTGGAAGCCAACCGAACCGGGATCGCCCGTTTACTGTGGAAACAGTGGTCGCCGAACTGGACGTTCGACGAGGCTACCCTGGCGGCGACCGCGATCAGCTTCGAAAATCCGGATTTCGCCGATGTGACCATCCAGTCCTATCGGCACCGATACGGGAATGCCGCGGGCGATCCGGCGTATGAGGCACTGGAAGCGGCCCTGGCGGCGCAACCGCCGATACCGGTTCCCGCGATCATCCTGCACGGCGAAGCGGATGGTGTCAGCGCGCCTGCCAGCACTGTCCCACGCGACCATTTGTTCACCGGGGAGATGGAAAGGCGGCTTATTCCGCGCGCCGGGCATTTTCTGACGCGAGAAAATCCCGGTTCGGTCGTGGCCGCGATCGTCCGGTTGGCGCAACGACAGACATAGACAATTCCTATGCGCACGCCGTAAGACGGGTCGTGCCAACCGAGACCAGGGTTCGTTTCGGCACCGATCGTCTCCAGCCGCGATCTGGCCGGCCTAACATTGTATCGTGGCCGGGCGGGTGGCAAAGTTTCGATCGTGGAGGACATAATCATGGATATCGTTCCCAGCGGCCAGACGCTTGGCGCCCGCGTCGAAGGTATCAACCTGGGCAATCCCCTGTCGGACGCCGATTTCCGCATACTGTTGCGGGCGCTTGGCAGGCATGGCGTGCTGTGCTTTCCCAATCAGACCTTCGGTACTCCCGAATTCGCGGCCTTTGCCCGGCGGTTCGGTGCCCTGGAAGTAAACGTCGCCAACCTGTTCCACGAACCGGGCTTCCCCGAGGTCATGATTCTGTCGAACCAAATCCTTCCCGACGGCCAGCCGGCGGGGTTGAACGACGCTGGCCAGGGCTGGCACACCGACATGTCGTACAGCAAGGATATCGCGCTGGCGAACGTGCTGCACGCGCATGCTGTGCCGACCCGAAACGGCAAATCCGTTGGCGAAACCCAGTTCCGCGACATGCACGCCGCCTATGACGAACTGCCGGAACATCTGAAAGAAAGACTGGAAGGCCGCACCGCGACGCACGACTTCGAAAAGTTCTGGGAGACGATGCGCCAGCGTCCTGGATCGAGGCGCGCCAAACTGACCGACGCACAAAAGCGCAAGCGGCCACCGGTATCGCAGCCGCTGGTGCGCGTCCATCCCTTGACCGGGCGAAAGGTACTGTACGCCAATCCGGGCTACACAATGCGGATCGACGGCATGGACGAGCATGAAAGCGGCCGTATTCTCGACTACCTGTTCCGCCATCAGGAACGCGCCGATTTTTTATATGCCCATCGATGGGCGGTGGGCGACGTATTGATGTGGGACAATATCGGCACGGTTCACAACGCAGTCGCGGACTACACGCCAGACGAACACCGGTACATGCGCCGCGCCCAAATCATGGCGACGCTGGATTATCCCGCCCTGGTCGCCTGACATGGCGTCGGCATTCATCGGCAAGCGCATTGTCGTTATTGGCGGAGCGGGCGGCATCGGGCTGGAAACCGTGCGCGGGTTCATCGAACACGGCGCTCATGTTCTGATGGCCGGTATCGACGCGGCCGCCCTGGCAAGGGCCGAACAGACACTGGGACGGATCCGACTGGCAACAATGACATCGGCGCTGGATTCTCCGGCCGAGTGCGGTCGGGTGATGGATGCACTGGGCGCCCCGGCCTATGCGTTGGTGCATCTGGCCGGCTTGTTCGGGCGGGACGATTTCGATCCCGAGGATATTGGGGACTGGAACCGGGCGGTTGCCGCAAACCTGACCAATGCGAACGACATGGCGGTTGCATTTTCCTCAAGGTTCGACAGACGCGAACCGGCCCGCATCGTATTGACCAGTGCGGTCGGTTATCGGCGCGGCGACGGCGGACATGTGTCGTATGCGAAGGCGATCGAGGCAATCGCCGGCCTGGCTCAGACGCTGTCGCGCAGGCTGGCGCCGGACGTGCTGGTGAATGCCGTCGTACCTGGGGGTATCGTCACGAAGACGGGGATCGCCGAACGCGGCGACGCTGATTTAGGGGGTATTCCCCTGCAACGATTCGGCGAGCCGGCTGAGGTCGCCTCGGTCATCCGGTTTTTATGTTCGCCCGACGCATCGTACATCGCAGGGCAGACGATCCGGGTCGATGGCGGAATAACGACCGCCTGAAACCGTCCGCCGCCGCGCGGGTATGGTGCGGTCGGTTAGGACAAAGCCACGGGATCGGCTACCGCCAGAACTGACTGGACACCTTGCGGGGGCAACGCATTGCCAGAAAATACTGTATCCGCGCCGGGTTTTCCCAGCAAATAACCCTGAGCGAACGGAATCCCGTTACCGCGCAACCACGCCATTTGCGCCTGCGTCTCGACGCCCTCCGCGACCACATAGATGTTCATGTCGAATGCCAGCCGCGCAATCGTCCGAACGATCGCCGCCACTTTCTGCGATCCCGGAAGATCTCGGATGAAACTTGCGTCGATTTTGATGCCATCGACATCGAAGCCGCGGAGATAGGTCAGCGACGAATAGCCCGTTCCAAAATCATCCAGAATGATTCTGATGCGCATATCGCGTATCGCGTTAAGCTGCGAAACAATCCGTTCCGACGATGAAAGAAAAACGGTTTCCGTCACCTCCAGGGAAAGGCGGCTCGAATCCAGGCCGCTATCGTGGAGGCATGATTTCAAAATAGAAACAAACCGGCCGCTGCGCAATTGTCTGGGCGACAGATTGACGGCGACCGGAACCTGGCTTTTCCACCCTGCTGCCGCATGGCACGCCAATCTCAAAACGTATTCGCCTAGTCGTTCCATCAATTCGCCAGCCTCGGTGCTCGGGATGAACACGTTAGCCGACAGCACGCCGCGAACCGGATGCCGCCACCGCACCAGCGCCTCGACGGATACGGTCTGCCCGGATCGCACATCCACGATCGGCTGGTAATCGAGGAATATCTGGCCTTGATCCATCGCCGATTCCAGTTCGGCCTGAAGGCGTATGCGTCCAAGATATTCTTGCTCAAACACGAATTCGAACACACACGCATTATCCTTGCCGCGATCCTTGGCGCGGTAAAGCGCGAGATCGGCGCGCTTTATAAGAAGTTCGGTATCCGACCCATGCGCCGGATACAGGGCGACGCCGATGCTTGCCCCAGGGGTGATGGCCAGATTCTCGATCAGCAGGTGGCACGACAGCGCATGGGTAATCCGTCCGGCGATATCCAACGCATCATCCTGCGCGACCCCGGTCAGCAGCACGGCGAACTCATCGCCGCCGATGCGCGCGGCGATATCGCCCGGGCGGATCGTTGACAGCAACCTCGCTGCCACGGCCCGAAGCACATCGTCGCCCGCCAAATGTCCGAGATCGTCGTTTATGCCTTTGAAGTTGTCCAGATCGATCAGAAGTAACGCAAAGCGGTCGCCTGTCAGGGGATTGCAGGCATCGTCAATCGTATCCACAAATGCCTTGCGATTGATCAGACCAGTCAATCCGTCATGCCGCGCGAGAAATTCGATCTTTTTTTGATCGATACGAGCATCGGTAACATCCGAACCTATCCCGCGAAATCCACGAAATGCGCCGGTTTCATCATAAACAGGGTGGCCGGTCAGGTTGAGCCAGCGTTCCTTGTCACCGATCGTCACAGCCACCTTGGCATCGCGAAAGGCAGATCGCTGTCGGAAGAATACCCCAAGGTTATTGCCCGAAGCGTCCTCGTGGACGCCGCGAGCGAGGAAATCGTAAACCGACAGGCACTCGATCTGCATTTGTGTCATCTGAAGCGCTATCGCCATTCTGGCGCTGGCATTGCAGAAAATCCCATCGCCGTCGGTTTCCCACAGCCAGTCGGAGGACACTTCCTCATATTCCCGCAGGAACACCCGGATTGTTTCATGCTCCTTTTTCAGGTTTAGACGGCCGATCGACCGTTCCAGGATGGTCTTGTTCATGTTTAAAAGCCCGATCAGGGCGAATGCCAGAAATCCGACGAAGGAAAATTCGGCGGCGCTTTGTATCGTCTGGGTGAAGATCGCGATGGTGCAAAGCAGGGAGATGGGCACGTAGAATGCCAAGCCGGCGGCCACTGGCACCGCCAGCATGGGCGTTGACACAAGGCCGGTGATCATGCCGGTTAAAACGCCCTGCTGGTCCGGTCTGGCATGCATGGCGAACAGATTGACGAGGATACCCCAGACCACACCCAGCGCCGCCAGCACAAACACCGACGCGCGGATGAATGCGGCATCGTCCTGCTGCCGTTTCCAGTGCAGCCCGCAACCCAGCAGGACGCCGTATATTACAATGATCAAGACGTACGTCACTATAATGGCGGGATTTATGTTCCGCGCAAAAGCCAGCGTCAACAGGGTGGAACTGCCAACGCCCAGAAAGGCAAACAGAAAATTGATACCGAACAGAATCGTCGCCTGTTCGTGACGAACCGCGGATTCGTTCTCCGTGCCTTGGTAGGACAGGAACATCCGGCGGCCCGCCATTAGCTGCTGGATGGCTCGCAACGCTGCCTTCCGCAGTGATTTCATGTCCTGTCTCTTCGGATAAGGTCGCCGGTTGGAGGGAGGGGCATCAAGGTGCATCGCGGGGGCATGTATCTCATGTATGCCAAATCACCCCGGATATGGCGGGTTTCAACCTCGGGAGCATCATGCCCGTTTGCTTGCGGTAAACGGCATACCGACCTGCCAAATCCGATAGCCGAAAACGGTTTTCCTCCTCCCGCGCGATTAGCACATACAAAACTGTCAAAATGACGGCGGCCGGCCATTGCCATTGGCCAGCGATCATGGCTGTGGACAGCCAAAATGCGATATAAGACACATAGAACGGGTGTCTTACATATGCGTATGGACCGCGCATGAGTACCATCTCGGGCCCCTGGATCGAAAAGGCCACCTGTATCGGGGCGTTCTTTGTGGTGAAGACCGTCCACCAGAACAAGCAGATCGAACCGATCAGAACACCCACTCCGGCGTCCGTCCAGGGACTTGCCATGGCGCCTTCCCGCAGAAGCAGACCATTGAAATTGACATACGAAACAAGACTGATCAGTGATAATATGCGCATTTGGACTGGCAGCCGGCTCACCCACTTGAAGTGTTTTCGCAGCGCCCAGGTAAACGAGCTGAACGCAATGAAACAGATGCCGATCGCCAGCCAGGACTCGCTTCCAATTGGGCCAAAAACCATTGTCATTACCTCGTAATTGTCAGAACCTCGTAAGTGCCAGGGAAACCGAGGCGCCCGACAGAAAATCGTCGAGCGCGCCGGTTGTGTCGGCGAAGGGATCGATGACCGGGAATGCGCGCCGGACCTCGTCATATCGCCGCCGCGTGCAGGACATCAACTGCATCAGACAGTTAAGGCCGGGATAGGGGCGCGGTTCGGTAACCGCCTCATAGCCAAGACGCTTGTAAAACGGCGCATGATTCTGCCGCACGCATGCCAGCAGGATCTGTGTGTGCGTGGTCATTCCGATAAAACCGGCCATCCGATACAGTAAGAACACCAGTCCCTGGTTGTTCTCCGCCGCCGGGCTCCGGACCAGCCGGGTCGTCTCGATCCCGCGGCCGCCTACCCCGATCCTGGAGTGGTCGCTCAGCAATTTCCGAACCTCCTCGGGGTAGGTATCGGACGCGGGTGACCGCTGACCCGATCCGAATGCGAGGGTGCAGGTGCGAACCGAAGCAGTTGGCTCTCCGTTGTCATAAATAACGATCGTCTGACAGTTCGGAAGACTATCGTATTTATCATGAAATAGACCGGTCTCGTTTGGTTGGATGTAGCCCGAAGCGAGATAACTATGGTAGCGTAATCTATACGCATCGAGTTGCGTTTTGGTTTCAATCGCGAGTCGTGCCGTGTATCGGGCTTGTCCGAGCGGTACAATCGCCCTGATTGCGAGTGGTGCGGGGACGCCCTGGGTATCGGAAAGCATCATCGCCTGAAATCTCCTGGCCGGGTTCATGACCTGAAGATACTACCGTATTCGGTCGGTAACGTAACCACTTTGATTGCATTTGTATGGTTGATGCACGCAACTCTGACGTTTAGACCGGGTATTAACGTGTCCCATGGCTGAATTTATCCCCGTTCTGACCCTCGCCGATTTCAGGCAGCTCGATGACGGGGAAATCCTGGCGGGGTATTTCGATGGATTTCACGGAAGTTCCCCGCCGGGATCCGATCGGTCTCGTTCGTTCTGGCATGGATGGCGGAACGGCCGGATCGATGCGGGCTACGACGAACCAGACTTTGCACACCGGATGTTGGAACGGGCGTTCGGCCAGACAGGTACGACAACCGCCGTCCCGGCGATCCAACGGCTTTCGGTCAATTAACGCGCCCTGGATGCCGTCCGGCGGATAGATTGTCTGTAAAAACAATATCGTAATTGATTATTCGCGACCCACCGCAGACCTATCTGCCCTGGAACACGGGCTTTTCCTTCGCCATGAACGACCGGCAGGCATTCTGAAAGTCGGCCGTCTTCGTGAACCCACTGGTAGCACTTTCGTCATTTTTTGTAACCGGAAGTTGTCCACGAAGGCGCCGAATCGCCGCCTTATGGTAGCGAGCCGACAGCGGAGCACCACCTGAAATTCGATTGGCCAGCGCCAGAGCCTCGGTTTCCACTTGGTCGTCAGGCACCACACGGGACAGCAGGCCTTTCTCATAGGCTTCGCGGCCATTGAAAATCCGGCCCTCGATCAGCATTTCCGACGCGACCCCCGATCCGGCAAGCGAGATAATCGGGTCGATTTCCGCATACGGGTACCAGACTCCCAGGTTCCGAGCGGTGATGCCCATTTGTATGCTTTCGCCACCAACGCGGAAGTCGCACATCGTGGCGATCCCGGCGCCGCCGCCCAGGCAGAAGCCCATGATCATCGCAACAACGGGGTGCTGGCACAGGCGGATCGACTGCATGCTGGCATCCAGCACATGGGCGTATTCAGCCTCCCGCTCATCCGTTCCGCGTTCCGCGGGGAACGCACCGATATCGGCGCCGGCACAGAAGGCCTTCTCCCCCGCGCCGCGCAAGACGACGCAGCGCAGAGTGTCGTCGCGCGACAACTCTTCCATGATCGCCTGAAGGCCGCGCCACATCGCCAGATCGAAGGCATTGCGCCGTTCTGGGCGGTTGAACTCAACGATGGCGATCGGGCCGTCGTGGGATACGGTTAATCTGGGGTCGAACATCGCGGGCAAATCTCCTTACCCGCCGGTATGTGTCATACCGGCCCGATATCGTCCATGGCCGGTCGCCCGGTGATATGCCGCCAATGGTGCCACAACAGCCGGGCGGCCAGCGAGCGAACCGGCTGCCATGACAGGGCCAGCGCCCGGAGTGCCTTCGGATCGGGACGCGGGGAAAATCCCCTGAGATCGGCCAGCGCGCCGGCCAGCGCGATGTCGCCGGACGGAAACACGTCCAGCCGCTCCAGCGCGAACAGCAGATAGATTTCCGCCGTCCATCGCCCCAGTCCCTTGACCGATCCGATGGTAACGATCGCCGCCTCGTCGTCCAGCAGCGCCAGGCGGCCGGCGTCCAGCGTTCCGTCCAGGAAGGCCGTCGCCAAAGCCCGCGCATGCACGACTTTCGGCCGGGACAGGCCGGCCCCGCGCAGCATGTCGTCCGGCAGTGCCAGCAGCGTGGCGGGGTTTAGCGCCCCTGGGATGGCGGCCAGCCTGTTCCAGATCGCGGCGGCCGCCTGATTGCTGATCAGTTGCGCGACGATCGCCTGTAGTAAGCCAGGAAACCCCTGCGGCCGGGTGCGCCAGGGCAGGGGACCAGCCTGATCCAGAATGCGCGCAAAGCCGGGATCGATACCGATCAGCACATCGATCGCGGTCAGGGCGGACGGCGGCGGGTGAGGAAAATTCACAGCCGCCGCTTTAGGCCAAACACACAACGGACGCGAGGGGACGCAAGCCTATCCGGCCCGTTCGATCTTCCCGCTGTGCGGGTCCATGGTGAATTTCGCGACCGTCGATCCGTCCGGCGTCGCAATGTCGAAGCCAATGGGCCCATCCGGTTCGGCGGCCACATTGGTCACCTTCCAGCTATGGTTGCCCTGCCACAGCAGGAACCCCTCGGCGATCTTCCGCACGTCGGCGGGCACCAAGGCGCGATCGGGCTGCCGGTAAACCAGCGCGAACGTCCGCATCATGTCCCGATGATGGTTCCAGCCTTCCGCGTCCGGCCCAGGCTGGCCATGACCCCAACCGCCGAACCAACGGTGACCGGGCGGCGTCATCTTGTCTGCCATCGGGCCATCCGCCATCGGGCTGGGCGGTGACGGCGGCGTTTCGGCGCGCGACAGAACCGCGCCGGTGGCGATTCCGCCGATCGTGAAGGCCACGACGGCGGTTAGTACGGTATGGCGCATGCGTTTTCTCCGTGGGATGCAACGGCACATACATGGCTCATCCGCTCCGGCCCGATCCGCTCCGGCGCGCGACGAATTGCAATAAAGTGCAACGGCCGTTCCGGACGCGCCTCGGGTGTCGTATGTAACAGTGCATGGACCAGTCCCCGCATATTCTCGTCGTTGATGACGATCGTGAGATTCGCGATCTGCTCGCCCGGTTCCTGGAAAAGCACCGCATCCGGGTAACCGCCGTGCGCGATGGCAGGGAGGCGAGGCGGGCGTGGACCAACGGGCATTACCAGCTTGTCGTGCTGGACCTGATGCTGCCCGGCGAGTCCGGCCTCGATCTGGCGCGCTGGTTGCGGACCCAGTCGCAAATCCCGATCGTGATGCTGACCGCGATGGGCGAGGAGACCGATCGCATCATCGGCCTGGAACTGGGGGCCGACGATTACGTGCCGAAGCCGTTCAACCCGCGCGAATTGCTGGCCCGCATTCGCGCCGTGCTGCGCCGCTCCGGCGACCAGGCGGAGGCCAGGCAGGATCCGCCGGGCAGCGGCTACCGTTTCAACGACTGGACGCTGGAACCTGCGCGCCGCCGCCTGCTCAACCCCGAAGGCGTGGAAGTGCCGCTGACCGGCGGCGAATACGATCTGTTGCTGGCGCTGGTGTCGCGGGCGAACCGCGTGCTGACCCGCGACATGCTGCTGGACCTGCTGCGCGGCCGTCAGGCCGGCCCGTTCGATCGGGCGATCGATGTCGCGGTGTCGCGCCTGCGCCGCAAGCTGGAGGACGATGGGCGGAACGCGCAGTTGATCAAGACCGTTCGCGGCGGGGGTTATGTCCTTGCCGCTACGGTTGAGCGCGCATGACAATCCGCCTCTGGCCGCGCAGCCTGGCGGCCCGTACCGCCTGGGTGCTGCTGTTGGGCCTTATCGTCGTTCAGGGCGCGGGGCTGACGATCCATGCGCTCGACCGGCTGGATGTCCAGCGGTTGGCGCAAGCCCGCGATATCGCGGTGCGGGTGATCAGCCTGTATCGCACCATGGCGCTAACCGATCCGCCGCGCCGGGCAGCGGTGCTGGCGGACCTGCACCGGGGCTCCAACCTCGTGCCGGCGCTGAGCGCGTCGCCGCCCGATCCGGATCTGCCGGAGATGCCAGGGCCGGAACAGCGCCTGATCCGAATCAACCTGAACCTGGTCCCGCTCGGTGCGCCGCAAATTCGCTGGCGGGAAATGGTGATTTATGGCGGCCGCTTCTGGCAACGGGCGGTCGTGGGGATGCGCCTGCCCGACGGCGAATGGCTGAACGTCAAGGTCGCGCTGGAGCCATTGCGGCCCTGGCACTCGCCGACGTTCCTGGCCGCGTTCGTGCTGATGACCGCCGCCGCGGCGATGCTGACGCTGTGGGCGGTGCGTCGCCTGACCGCCCCGGTCCGAACCCTCGCCGAAGCGGCCAGGGCGCTTGGGCTGGATGTCAACGCGCCTCCCCTGCCGGAAGACGGTCCGACCGAGGTTGCCGTCGCCGCCGTTGCCTTCAATACCATGGCGGCGCGTATCCGCCGCTTCGTGGAGGATCGCACGGAACTGCTGACGGCCATTGGGCACGACCTGCGCACGCCGATTACCCGACTGAAACTGCGGGCGGAGTTCGTGGAAGACGACGAACAGCGCGGTAAAATCCTGGCCGATCTGGAGGAACTGGAGGCGATGGTGTCCGCCACGCTGGCGTTCGGCCGGGATTCGCGAACATCGGAACCGGTGTCGGCGATCGATCTGGCGGAACTGCTGCAGACGATCCTGGATGAGGCCGGCGACGCCAGACCCGGCATGGAAGACAAGCTGACCTACGACGGCCCCGCCCACCGGACGGTGCGGGCAAGGTCGCTGTCGTTGAAGCGGGTCTTCGTCAATCTGGTCGCCAACGCGATGAACTATGGCGGTTCGGCGGCGGTGCGGCTGGCGGATGGCGGTCCCGGTTTGGCGGTGGTGGAGATCGAGGATAACGGCCCCGGAATCCCCCCCGGCGAACTCGATCGGGTGTTCGAGCCGTTCCATCGCGGCGAACCCAGCCGTAACCGCGAGACAGGCGGGGTCGGGCTGGGGTTGCCGATCGCCCGCAATATCATGCGTGCCCATGGCGGGGACGTGACGCTGGCAAACCGTCCTGGCGGCGGCGCGAAGGCGACGGTCACGCTGCCGGTGTAGCACGCGGCCGGAAAGAACCGGACCGCTCGCCGCCTGAAGCCTTGTCAAATGGGCGATCGTCGGGTGCGGAATGGAAGTCGAAAGGGTATGCCCCTTCTACGTCAGGCCGGCGACCTGGAACGGTTGCGCCCGTTCGATCGTGCGGGCGGCCCGCAGCACCAGGTCGTCGCGGAACTGAGCGGCCGCGATCTGAACGGAATTGGGCAGCCCGTCCACCCGAGGCCCCATGGGGACGGTAATCGCCGGCTGGCGGGTCAGGTTGAATGTGAACGTCCACGGCGCCCAGGCGGTGCGCAGCGCGCTGACCGGATCGACCGTCGGCGCATCGGCCAACGGCGGCCCAGCGGGCACTGTTGGGCACAGTACCAGATCGTATCGCTGATGCAGCCGCGCCATCGCATGCGCCGCCGCCGCTCGCGACGCCTCCGCGTCCATGAATTCCACGGCGGTCATGCCGCCGAGCGCTTCGGCGACTTCCCGGATGCCGGGGTCCAGCAGGGCGGCCAGTTGCGACGGCATGCCGGCACCGAGGCGGGCAAGCGCGGCGCCCCAGACGCGGCCAAAGGACACGCTGGTATCGGGCAGTCCGGCCTCGGCCTGTTCCACGATGGCACCGGCTTCCGAAAGAATATGCGCGGCGCGTTCCACCGCGGCGATACCGTCCGCGTCGATCGGCGCGGCAAATCCGTGGTTGTTCATTACGCCGACGGTCATCCCGGCGACGCCATCCTCGATGCCCGCCAGCCAGTCGCGGGGATCGTCGGGCAGGCAGAACGGATCGCGCAGATCCCAGCGGGCCATGGCCGACAGCATCAGTGCCGCGTCGCGGACGGTGCGGGTCATCGGGCCGGCGCAGGACACGGTGGCGAAGGCGCTGGCCGGCCATTGCGGAATACGGCCATAGGTCGGTTTGAGCCCGACCAGTCCGCACCAGGCGGCGGGAATGCGCACCGACCCGCCGGCATCGGTGCCGATATGCAGCGGACCGAATCCGGCCGCTCCGGCCGCTCCGGCGCCGGACGACGATCCGCCGGCGGTGTAGGCCGGATTCCAGGGATTGCGGGTAATGCCGTGCAGCGGGTTGTCGCCGGGCGTTTTCCAGCCGAACTCGGTCGTTGTGGTTTTTCCGATGACCACCGCGCCGGCCGCTTTCAGACCCGCGACCATCGGCGCGTCATCGGCCGCCGGGTCGGTGCTGGTTGTCCGGCTGCCGCGCCGCGTGGGAAAGCCGGCGAGATCGACGAGATCCTTCACGGTGCAGGGCACGCCGTCCAGACGACCGATCGGCCGGCCGGATCGCCAGCGGGACGCGCTTTCGCCGGCGGCCTGTAAAGCGCCTGGGTTCATGACGGCGAAGGCGTTCAGTCCGGGGTTCAGGCGGGCGACCCGTTCGGTGACTGCTTGCAGTACATCGACGGGGGTCAGCGTCCGGCGGGCGAAGTGCCCGAGCATATCCTCGGCCGTTAGTACAGCAGGATCCAGGTCAGGCATTCGGGGTACTCTTTTCCGATAGGGTTATCCCGGTGCAGCATGGCGCCGGTCGCGCATGGAGGGAACCCCGCATGAGCCTTGAACCGTGGCAATGGCCGGAAGAAACGTGGCGGACGATGGTCGGGCGGGCGCGCGCCGGGCGCAGCCTGAAGCCGGCGGCCTGGCCGGATGGCGCGCGCTGTGCCGTGGCGATCAGTTTCGACGCGGATCATGAGACGATTCCGCTGCGCGACAACGATCCGAGCCCGATGCGGATCAGTCAGGGCCAGTATGGCGCCCGCCAGGCGACGCCGCGGATTTTGCGGCTGCTGGCGCGGGAATCGGTGCCGGCGACGTTTTTCTACCCCGCCGTCTCGGCCTTGCTCCACCCAGACGAGGTGCGGGCGGTGGCCGGGGACGGGCACGAGATCGGGATTCATTCGTGGATTCACGAGGTGAACACCGCCCTGCCGCGCGAGGCCGAACGCGAACTGACGTTGCGCTCGCGGGAGACGCTGGCGCGGGTCAGCGGTGTCGAGCCGGTGGGGATACGGACGGCGTCGTGGGATTTCTCGGTCAATACGCTGGATATCATCCGCGAAATGAAGCTGCTGTACGACAGCAGTTTGATGGCGGACGACGATCCGTACGAATTGGAGGATCAGGGCGAGCCGACGGGCATTGTGGAGTTGCCGCCGGAATGGATTCGCGACGACGCGGTTTACTTCAACATGCTGCGGTTTTCCGGATTGCGGCCTTACACGCCGCCGTCTGCGGTGGAGGAGATTTTCACCGCCGAATTCGATGGGGCGTGGGACGAGGGCGGGATGTTCCTGCTGACGATGCATCCGCACATCGTCGGCCACCGGTCGCGATTGCCTTTGCTGGACCGACTGATCCGGCACATGAAAGGGAAGGGCGGGTGCTGGTTCGCGACGCACGCGCAAATCGCGGCGTGGTGCAAGCCGGGATGATGGAACCCGCCGGTCCCCGGATGGTGCATGATCGTCGTGGGTTATCTGCCCGCGTGACAGGGCGGGCCGGGCACTCGCGCAAGCCCCGCTGCGGCGACGAAGTATCCGGCCGGCGGTTTCCCGCCAGCCGGACAGTGCCGGATCAGAACCCGGCCTGGGTGACGAACTTGGTGTTCAGATACGCCTCGATGGCTTCTGACCCGCCCTCGGACCCATAGCCTGAATCCTTGATCCCGCCGAACGGCACTTCCGGCAGCGCCAGGCCCATGTGGTTGATGGTCATCATGCCGGCCTCCACCGCACTGGCGATGGCGTTCGCGGTCTTCGCCGAGCGGGTGAAGGCATAGGACGCCAGTCCGAACGGCAGGCGGTTCGATTCTGCCACCACGTCGTCGAAGCCGCGGAACGGCGAGATGATCGCCAGAGGACCGAACGGTTCCTCATTCTGTACCCGCGCTTCCATCGGTACGTCGGTCAGCACCGTTGGCTCGAAGAAATTCCCCTTGTTGCCGATCCGGTTGCCGCCCGTGCGCACCGTCGCGCCTTTTTGCGTGGCGTCGCCGATGAAACTTTCCATCGCAGTAATGCGGCGGGCATTGGCGAGCGGACCCATGGTATTGCCGGATTCCAGACCGTCGCCGACCTTCAGCTTCCTGGTGTGGGCCAGAAAGCCCTCGACGAACTGCTCATACACGTTTTCCTGCACCAGCATCCGGGTCGGCGACACGCACACCTGGCCGGCGTTGCGGAACTTCGACCCGGCGAGCATCCGGCTGGCGGCATCGACATCGGCATCGCCGAACACGATGGCCGGCGCGTGGCCGCCCAGTTCCATCGTGACACGCTTCATGTGCGCGCCGGCGATGGCGGCCAACTGCTTGCCAACGACGGTCGATCCGGTGAACGACATTTTCTTGATGACCGGATGCGGGATCAGATACTCGGAAATTTCCGATGGCACGCCATAGACCAGGTTGATCGTCCCGGCCGGCACGCCGGCATCGGCGAACGCCCGGATCAGTTCGGCGGGCGACGCCGGCGTTTCTTCCGGCGCCTTGACGATGATGGAGCATCCCGCGGCCAGCGCGGCCGACAGTTTGCGGACCACCTGGTTGATGGGGAAATTCCATGGGGTGAATGCCGCGACCGGCCCCACCGGTTCCTTGATCACCAACTGATACACGCCTTCTGCTCGGGCGGGGATCACGCGGCCATAGGCGCGGCGGGCTTCCTCGGCGAACCAGTCGATCACGTCGGCGCCGGCCAGCACTTCGCCCTTGGCCTCGGCCAGCGGCTTGCCTTGTTCCATGGTCAGCAGCCGAGCGATGGCGTCCGCGCGTTCCCGCAGGATATCGGCGGCTTTGCGCATCATTTTGGACCGGTCGAAGGCGGAAATTTTCCGCCATGTGCGGAAGCCCTTGTCGGCCGCGTCCAAAGCTCGGTCCAGGTCGGAGGTCGCGGCATGCGGAACCGTGCCGATGGTGTCGCCGGTGGCTGGGTTGACGACGGCGATGGTGCGTCCGCCCGCGGCGGGACCCCAGGCACCGCCGATGAAGAGAGAAACGTCGGTGTACATACTTCCTGTCCTTATGTGCCCTGACTGGATAAACGACCGGCGTGCCACAGGGGCATTGACGCGGCAGACCTTCGACCGCAACGCTTTCGCTATATCCAATCGTCTATCACGGTCGCTGATTTTATGACCTGTTTAGGGGCGTTTGCCAAGCGTGGTGGGTGCTGGGCCGGGGGCAGGTGGGGCAACCGGTGCCTGTCGCGGCCGGTTGGCATCGTGCCGGTTTCGCACGCCGTTGCCGGTTAACCCGGCGCGCGAACAAATATCCGGATGCGGCAGGGGGTGCGATCGTCGCCGCCGCGATATTCTTTTCCATCGACGCGGCGATTTTGCCTCGGTTCGGGCCGGTTCGGCGCTGATCGCCGTGCATTATAGTATGTGGCGGAGCATTCCCAGGCCGCGTTTCGGACCTTTCAGCGGCATGCCCATGATCTCGCGCATGATCTCGCGCAGGGTGGCGTCGCCTGGGCTGCTGGGGGTTTCGGCGCTCAACCACGTCTCAAAAGCCACGCCCTGAGGATCTATCTTATTTTCCGAGACGTATTCCCCCGGCGCGGCCAGTCTGGCCATTCGATCCGCCGCCGCCGTCATCGCCGCGCCGACCAGGCCGTTGACCGCAAGCCGCGTCTGGTAGTCCGCCGGGGTTAGAGTCGTGGTGCCGAGCAGGGTCGCGTGCAGGGTTGGGCGTTTCCGCGCTTTGGGGCGGAGGGCGTTCATCTGCGTCTCAAAAGCCGCGTTGTGAGATTTTGTCGCAATTCCCGGGACGGTTGTCGCCGGCACTGCCGCCGGACGGGCAACGGGGGCCCGGTGTGGCCGCATCGGTTCGGCCGGTTCGGCGCCGGGCTGGGCCAGCACCACGTCCAGCATCGACCGTTCGGCGATATACCGCGCCCAGGCGTCCTCATTCGCCGTCTCGGGATTGGCATCGCGCTTGCGGCGTTCGGACTGCGCCCGCCGCAGCCGGGCGTGCACCGACAGCCATAGCCGCATCATCGATGCGTATTGCCTGTTCAGCTTCCCGACCAAAGCGGGGTCGTGGTCGTATTTGTGGACCAACCGCAGCACATCCTCCGCCTGGGCGCGGGAGGCGATGCAGTGGGCGGCGATATCCGCCTCATCGGCGTTGACAGGCGCCAGCGATGCGACCTTGGCGACGGCGGTCAGGTCGCGCGCGCGCAGCGCGGCCGGGGTATCGTCCAGCGGCGGCGGCAGCAGGGCCGTCAGGGTATGGATCAACTGGTAGTACAGCGCCGGCATGAGGTCGATGGCCGAACGGGGCGGGGGCAAGGTTTTCATTCCTTGATATCTAGATCGTCATAGGAAATATGTCAATAACAGCGACAGGGGTGGGTTTTGGGGAGACTGACGGCCGTGGGGCAAGGTTCTGTCGGCCGGCAAGCGCGAGTTGCTCCGGGCGATCGTCGAGCCGCCCCCCCCCGCTGGCTCGACGATCGCCCGGATCACCGGCAAGGCGAAATCCACCTTGTCGCGGACGCTGCGAACGTTGGACGGCTATGGCCTGGTCCGCCTGGTCCGCCTGGAGCGCGGCGAGCGCGGGCGGATCGCGCCCAAGGCGACGCATGACCGGGTGGAACTCGATCGTCCGCTCACGTTCGCACGCAAGACGAAATGAGCCTTCACGTCCGTCGTTAAACTCTTGTTAACCAACGCCGGTTACAGTGTCCCGCCAAGCCAGGGGGCTCTATGCCACGTCCGAAAATCAGCGCCTTCGCCATCGTCTATAATCGATCCAGCGTCCTGGCCACCTGTCTGCGCGGGCTGCGCTTCGCGGACGAACTGATCGTGGTGGACAAATCGTCCACCGATTCGTCCCGCGCGATCGCCGAAGCCTTTGCCGATCAGGTTCTGACGGTGCCATGGACACCGACGGTCGAGGAAACCCGCACCCTCGCGTTGTCGCTTTGCAGCCATGAGTGGATTTTATTCATGGATGACGACGAATGCCTCAGCCCCGGTGCGGACGTGCATATCCGCCAAGCGATCGCAAACCCGGTCGCGGAGATTTATGAATTTCCGCTGCGCCACTACATTCTGGGCCAGCATGACGAACGGGCCTATTACTGGCCGGAACGCCATGTCCGGCTGTTCCGGCGCGGCGCCGTTACTTTTTCGCGGACCGTGCATGCCGGAATCGTGCGTCATTCCAGCCGGTTTGGCCAGTTCGGGGCGGAAGACGGCGTCTGCATCCATCACTTGTCCCATCCCGACGTCAGTACCTGGGTGGAAAAGACCAATCGCTATACGTCGCGTCCTGATCGCGCCGGCATGCTGGCGGGCGATCAGGGTTTCGCCGCGTTCGCACATGCGCGAATCGATCACTGGATGGCGCAAACAGCGGATGAGGACACCGCCGGCTATCCGGCCGCCGTGGCGGTGCTGCGGGCGGTCTATGATATGATCGACGCGATCAAGGCGTGGGAAACGGGCATCGGGCTGGATGGTCCGGCCCTGTTCAATGCGGCGTGCGCGTTGCTGGACCGCGCGCACCAATCCGCCGCGGCCGGCGCCATACCGCGACCGGTCTGGCCGGAGCAGCAACCGGAGGGTACGGCGATTCCGCCGATCCTGGCGCATGGCGACCGGATCGGCACAGGCGTGTATGAAACCTTGCGTCCCGCCGCCGGATAGCGGTTGGCCGCGAACACTGCGAGGCAGTCGTTTTCCACCGGCAAAGCTTTCGCCATCGGTCTGGCCCATCGTGTTTACGGCGATGGCCGGACCGCTCTGACGCCGGGACGGGAATCGGTCGCGATACCGGAATCGCTTATTCCTATCCGGCCCTTTAACATGCCTCGGTATGTTGACCGACCTTCCCAATCTTCTGACGCTGTCCCGCATCGCATCGATACCGCTTTTGGTGGTGCTGATCGCGACCGGAACGCCATGGGCCGATCTGGCCGCATGCGCCACCTTCAGTGTCGCGGCGATCACGGATTATTTCGACGGCATGCTGGCGCGGTCGCGGCTGCAGCAATCCGATCTGGGGCGCATGCTGGACCCGATCGCCGACAAGCTTCTGGTCGGCGCGGTGCTGATGATGCTGGTGGGCCAGGGCAAACTGTCGGCAATCGGGCTGTATCCCGCTATCGTCATTATGCTGCGCGAGATCCTGGTGAGCGGCCTGCGGGAATATCTTGCCAGCATCAAGGTCGGGCTTCCGGTCACGCGGCTGGCGAAATGGAAGACCGGGTTTCAGATGGGCGCGCTTGGCACGCTGATCGCCGGCCAGTCGTCGGCGGCGATCCTGCACATCGATTTCCTGCCGATCTCGATCATCGGCGAGACGATGTTGTGGATTGCCGCTGTCCTGACCTTGCTGACGGGCTGGGATTATCTGATCACCGGGCTGCGTCACGCGGGAACGCCGGCCCCGCCCGGCCCGTGAAATCCGCCCGCGGCAAACGACCGGTTGTCTTCCGGTGCCAGACTTCTACGCCCAGTTGAACGATCGACCGATGCCGTCCTCAGTTCATGCCGCCACGGGCGGCAACCGGCCACAAACATTCGACCCGCCCGTTGCGGACCCCCACATACCAGTCGTACCGATCGACGGTGGGGTCGCAATGGCCGGGGACGAGCCGTAATTTTTCGCCGGTCCGTGGCGCTGTTGTTTCTGAGCCGAACTGTAGTTTGCCATGCTCGTCCGATGCGCCGGCGTAGCGGATATCGGGCCGCTGCCAGACCGTCGGCATTCCGGAATCCACGGCCAGCGCTTTCAATCCGGCATCCAGCACGGCAACGCCGGTTTGCGCCTGGCTCATGACCGTGGACAGCACGAACAATGCGTGGCGGAAGGTGGAAACCGGATGGCCTTCCCCGTCGAGGTTGCGGGCGTAGTCCGCGTCCATGAACACATAGCTACCGGCCTGCATTTCGGTATAGACGCCGGATTGTGCCTCGATCTGGAACGTTCCGGTACCGGCGCCCCCGACGATCGCACAGCCGATCCCCTGTTGGCGCAATTGCTCGACCGTGCGCCGGGTTGCCACGGCGGCGACGGCGATCAAGGTCTGTCGTTCCGCCTGGGTGCGCTTGTGCTGCGCACTGCCCTGATACGCCTGAAGGCCGCCGAAAATCAGGTGCTTCGATCGGGCGATCCGGGTGGCCAGCGCCACCGCGTCCGAACCCGGACGCACGCCGCATCGGCCGGCCCCTACGTCGATTTCCACCAGTACGGTCATGCGGATACCGGCATCCGCCGCCGCCGCCTCGATCGCCGCGACCTGTCCGGCATCGTCGGCACAAATCGCGACCGTGGCGATGCGCGCCAGGGCGCACAGGCGCGCCAGCTTGGCCGCACCGACGACTTCGTTGCTGACCAGGATGTCGGGGATGCCGCCCCAGGCCAGCGCCTCGGCTTCGGCGACCTTCTGCACACAAGAACCGACTGCCCCGCGTGCCATCTGCATCCGAGCGATGACTGGCGATTTATGTGTCTTGGCATGCGCTCGCAACCTGACGCCGGTGGGCGCCAGCAGCGCGGCCATGGTGTCCAGGTTCGACTCGAACGCATCCAGATCGATGATCAGCGCGGGCGTGTCGATCTCGTCCTCGCGCATGCCGGGGCTGGCGGGCGGCGGTTGCATCATCGGGTTATTCCTTCTTGCGTGCGGAAGTGTCGCCGCTTCGCCGCGGAACGGCAACCGGTCCGGTCCCGCGCCACGGCCAACCGCGATCGGTGCCGTCGCATGGCGGTTCGGTACAGACCGGCTTTCAGGGTGCGTTATCGAGCATGTTATTGGAACGCACCGATCCGGATTCGGTATGATCGGGGAGATGACGAAAGCACGTTGTCAGATGGTCGTCCACCATGCCAGTCGCCTGCATGAACGCATAGCAAATGGTGGATCCAACAAAGCGAAAGCCGGCCTTCTTCAGCGCCTTGCTCATGGCATCGGAAACCGGTGTGGAAACCGGCACCTGGGATCGGTCCGCCGGACGATCGCGGGCGGGCGTATCGTTGACGAACGACCACAGATAGCGATCGAGGCTGCCATGGACGGCGATGACGTTCAGCGCCGTTCGGGCATTGTCGCGAACCGAGAAGATTTTCAGCCGGTTCCGGATCAGCCCCGACTCCGTCAGCAATGTTTCCAGTCCGGCATCCGTCATCGTCGCCACCCGTTCGATATCGAAATCATGATACGCGGCGCGATAGGCGTCCCGGCGGACCAGAACGGTGCGCCAGGATAATCCTGCCTGGGCGCCTTCCAGCGTCAGCAGTTCGAACAGCATCCGGTCGTTGTGTTGCGGCACGCCCCATTCGGTGTCGTGGTAGGCCTGCATCAGGGCATCGGCGTTGTCCGCCCAATGGCAGCGCGACACGGTCATGACGCGCGCGACGCCTCCGTTCCGAGGTGCGTCAGGCGTGCCATACGCGGCCCGCGGGCGATGTTCAGCGTGGCATCGAGGTCGTCCAGGATGCCGGTCGCGGCTGGCGGCGCCACCGGCCGCAGCCGTGCCACGATCTCGGTGGCCAGGACGCGCAGGCCGGCCAGCGTCGCGTCGCCGGTGCGGAACTGTCCGGCGTCCAGCGCCGCGACCACGGATCGCGCGCCGGCCGCGAACACCGCGGTCAGCGCGACGATGGCGCCCTGATCGGCCGGCCGGTCCATGGGCAGGCCGGCGAACAGGCCGATCGTATGACGCAGGGCGCCCAGCGTGCCGGCGGTGCCGACGGCATCCTCGATATCGCGGAACGGCAGGGCCATCCGTTCGTAGGCCGAACCGGTTTCTCCGAGAAGGGCGGAGTCGGGGACGTGGCAGGCGGTAAGGGTCAGAAGGCAGTGTTTGGACGGGCGCAGCGCGTGGAAGCCCGGCATGTCGGTTATCGTCAGGCCGGCCGAATTGTTCGGTACGATGAACGCGCTGTAGCGCTTGCGGCCGGCGTCTGGCGCGGTGATGGCGAAGACGACGATGGCGTCGGCGGACGGCCCGTTGGTGACCCAGGCTTTGCGGCCGTCGAGTGTGTAGCCGGTCGCGGTTTTGACCGCGCGCGCGGTCAGCAGCTTGGGATGGGTGCCTACGTCCGGTTCGGAGATGGCGACGGCCAAGGGCCGGCCGGTCCATTCGGCCCGTTGCGCGTCGTTACCGAATCCGAGGAAATGGCGGCCGGTGACCTGACGGCCGCCCCATACGCTGGCAACGCCCAGCAGGCCGGTTCGTTCGGTCAGTCCGGCCTTGATGTGCGCGATGGCGGCGTAATCGGGGCACGGTGTTAGCAGGCCGGCCTCGCGCATGCCCGGTATGGGGTCGGTCGCGGGGTCGGGACAAAGGGTCAGCCAGGTGGCGATCGGATCGTTCATGGATGCTCTGGGCCACGCGACGCCGGTCATTCGGTTTCGCGATACGGATGATTAGGCGGTTGACGGAACCGGGGCAACGGGCGGGCCCGAGGCGCGGGTCCCCGAACCGTAAGGCCGTCGATCCCGGCGGTGCCGAAGGCGATTGAACAATCGCCCTGCCTGTGCGACGCAACGATCGTCCCGTGTCAGGGCCTGCCGTGCCAGGCTGACTCAAGGAAAAGGAATTGCATTGCCTGTACCGATCGTCCGGACGATGACCTATGCGGCGTCGCAAGGAATTCCTGTCGTATGACATGGAAACGATCGATCCGGACGGCCCTGTCGGTTCAGGCATCGTGGCCAGACCGTCGGGTGCGCGCGATCCTGACCGCAGGGCTTGTCTTGCGGGCGGGCCTGGCCATGGCCGGCGGAACCGAACCGGCACCGCAGCCGGTGGTCGTTTCGGATGCGGATCCGGCCGGCGGCGGGCTTGCGGCATGGCAGGCGATGGCTGCGCAGGCGCGTGCCACGCAGCCGGTCTGGAGCAGCCCGCTGGTCACGCCCACGGGAATGCTGGAACAACGGTTCAGGTTCGACCTGGATACCAATCGGGCCGGCAATGGCACGGCCACAACCGAACTGGACGGCGGCAAGGGCGTCGATCTTATCGTTGGCGAGAACACCGAGGTTCAGTTCGCCGCCGCGCCGTATTTCCTCCGTTCCGGAGTGGCTGGCACGGGGCGGCCCGCAAAAGGGGCCATTGAGCCGTTGGCCGGGTTCGGCGATTGGCCGTTTCTACGCATCGAACAGCGCCTGGCAAGCAGTCCGGAGAGCGGCGGCAATTATGTTGTGTCGGCCTTGCTCCAGGTTCAGGCGCCATCGGGGATCGTTCGGCTGAGCAACGATGCCTGGACCTTTCAGCCGTCCCTGGCGTTCGGAAAAGGGTGGGGTGCGTTCGATATACAGGGCACGGCCGGCGTCGTCCTGCCGACATCGAATACAGCAGTGATCGGCGATCAGGTGCAGACAAATATTGCGTTACAATACCATGTGTTGCCAGTGTTTTGGCCGGAACTGGAAGCGAACTGGACGTACTATGCGAACGGGCGGCGTGGCGGGCTGAATCAGGTGTTTTTAACGCCGGGACTTGTTGTCGGGCGATTCGTCCTGCCCGATGGTCTGAAGGCCAGCGTTGGCGTGGGCTATCAGTTTGCCGTCACGCCGGGGTATATCGCGAACCCGCTGACTCCGGCTTACGCCCATGCGTGGCTGTTGACCACGCGCCTGAATTTCTAGGCCGAGCGACGGGGCGCGGCCTGCTACACACCTTCCGTGACAATGGACGCCATGCAACACGCCCTGCCCGATGTGCGCCCATGCCATCGGCCTGTTCGGTGTGCGCCGCCTGATTTTCGGTGCCTACGATCCCAATGGCGGCGGAGTAGAACACGACGCCCGCGTATTCGATGCCGCGTCCTGCCACCACCGCCCGGACATCGTCGGCGGCGTCCGCGAAACCGAATCGGCGCGATTGCTGCGCGACTTTTTCCAGGCAAAGCGGCCATAAGCCGGATGCCATCCGCGTCCCTGTTCAGTGCGCCCGACCTCGCGCGCCTGCCGATCGTCGTTAACATGCGGCCGATCAGCCTGTCGGAAGGCCTGCGCGCGGGTCTGTCGGTCGCCGTTATCATCGCGCGGTTAGCGGAACCGGGGCAACGGGCGGGCCGGCGGATGGGGAGGATTGGGCGGAAAGCGCGCGACATGGGACGCGGCCAAGTGGAAAGTCGCGGGTGAAAGTTAGGTCAGGTCTATCGCGGGCACCCGGAATACGCCCTTAATGCAATCCGGATTCCGGACGCAGATTTGTGTATGCGACTTTTGGTAAAAACCCGAACCCGGATAGATCGGCGATCCCTCGATAAAAACACCTTTCACAGAGTCGACAGGGGATTCCCCGGACTCCGCGATAATGTCGTGGAGTGTGTTTATCGTCGCGCAATCCAACGCCCTTCTTAACCCATCTTTATTGTTTTGGGGAAGTTTTCCGGCGGTCGTCGTCTTTACAATTTCAAGAAGTACCTGGTGAGCCGTCCGGACCTTGGAAATGCCGGCCGATGTCGTGAGATCGAGACACAACCCCAAATCTATCACAGCGCCAACGACGGTAGGATTGCGAATCCGGGACGCTCGCCCCCGGCGCGCCATCGATTCCTGAGCAAACTCAAAACCCCGTCTTGGATTGGCTTCCCAAAAATATATGCCATGTCCCAACCAGTCATACTCGTTTTGACTTGGGATGAACGTGTGTCCAGCAAGTACATGTTCCGCCGCTGCATCGTCGCAACCATGGTAACCGAGAACGAAAGCCGATGAGAGGGAATGCAATCTCGCCAGGCCCTTGAACCGGCGGCCGGCTTATTTTTTATACGGCTTCGCCAGCTCGCCTTTTTTTGTGTGGATGCCTAGCGATACCATTTTTTTGTGTGCCGCCCGCGGCGAGGACGTCGATTTACGAAGGTATGCCTCAGCCGCCTGAACAAACGAAGACAGTTCCTGTCCCGGTCCCGCGGGCGCGCGAAGGGCGGCTTTACGAAATACGAACCCGCTCAATACAAGTCTCCTGTCATGCGCGTAGTTTACGCTACCGCGCAATCGTCAACAATGTCTTAACAGGCTATATGGCGATTAGCCCTGGCACGCCACGTACACGACCCTTTTAGCGCCCTTACGGAACCGGCCCGGCCTGCTACACACCTCCCGTGACAACCGACCCCATGCAACACGCCCTTGACGAGGCACAGGCCGCCGCCGCTCGTGGCGAAGTGCCGGTCGGCGCGGTGGTGCTGGGGCCGGACGGCGCCATCCTGGCACGCGCGGGCAACCGCACGGAAGCCGATAACGACCCCACGGCACACGCCGAAATCCTCGCGCTGCGGCATGCCGCGGTCCGGCGCGGCAGTCCTCGCCTGCCCGATTGCGACCTTGTGGTAACGCTGGAACCCTGCCCGATGTGCGCCCATGCCATTGGCCTGTTCCGTGTGCGCCGCCTGATTTTCGGCGCCTACGATCCCAAGGGCGGCGGAGTAGAACACGGCGCCCGCGTGTTCGATGCCGCGTCGTGCCACCACCGCCCGGACATCGTCGGCGGCGTCCGCGAAACCGAATCGGCGCGATTGCTGCGCGACTTTTTCCAGGCAAAGCGGCAATAAGCCGGATGCCATCCGCGTCCCTGTTCAGTGCGCCCGACCTCGCGCGCCTGCCGATCGTCGTTAATATCCGGGCGATCAGCCTGTCGGAAGGCCTGCGCGCGGGCCTGTCGGTCGCCGTTATCATCGCGCTGAGCGAATATCTGGCGTTCGCCCCGCTGCGGGAAGCGGCGCTGGCGGCGATGCTGACCTGCCTGGGCGACCCCGGCGGCCCGATCCGCCGGCGCGTGCCTGTGCTGCTGAGTTTTGCCTTGATCGGCGCCGCGATCACCGCGAGCTTCGGCCTGTTGCGTGCATTCGGCCCGGTCGTGGCGCTGCCGCTGGGGGTGTGCGGCATTTTCTGCGCGTCGTTCGCGCGCATTTATGGGCCGGCTCCGCTACAGGTTGGGGTGCTGCTGGCCATGGTCCAGATCCTGTCGCTGGACCGCGGCCTGCCCGATCCGATCGAGGCCGGCATCCTGGCCGCTGCTTTCCTGGCCGGCGCCTTATGGGCGATCCTGCTGACGATGGCGATCTGGCGGGTGCATCCCTTTCTGCCAGCCCGGCGCGCGGTCGCCGAAACGTATCGGGTATTGGCGGACCTGGTTCGCGATCTGCATGCACTCATCCAAAACCCGGCCGTGTCCGGCGCGGAGTGGGAAGCCCATGCCCGCACCCACCGCCGAACCGTTCGCGATGCCATCGAAACGGCGCGAACCGTGGTCATGGATACCGTGCGGTCGCGCGGCAACGGCAGTCTTCGCGCCGCCCAGGCGGTCATCCGGCTGGAAGCCGCCGAACAGATGTTTGGCAGTCTGATCGCCTTGAGCGACCGGCTGGAACAAGGGGTAAGGGGCGAACGGCGCTACGCCGGCCGGCTGCTGCGGCGGCTGGCACCGGTGCTTCTGACGCTTGGTCGCGACATGGTGACGGATAAGCCGGACGCGCTTCGCCGCATCGACCGGTCCATTGCCGGACTCGCGACGGATGCGGGGCATCTGCCGGCCGGCGCCCCGCTGCGCGCGGTGACCGACACCATCGTGGAACGGCTGCGCATCGCCATAACGCTGGCGGTGCCCGCCAACCTGGTTCCCGGCACCGGCACCGACGGGCAGGGGCTTCCGCTGTGGCAGCGGATTGTTCGCCCCCTGCGCGCCAATCTGAACTGGGAATCCCCCGCCCTGCGCCACGCCGTGCGGTCGGCGGTCATGGCCGCGCCGGCCCTGGCGTTCACCATGGCGTGGTTCACGCCGTACGACCACTGGCTGACAATGACGATCGCGGCGACAATGCAGCCGTATTATTCGCTGACCTACACGCGGGCCATCGAGCGCATCGCCGGCACCGCGGCCGGCGGACTGGTCGCGGCGGCGGTTGGGCTTGTCTGCACGTCCCCGTTGTCTGTCGCGGCGGCGATGTTTCCGATGGCGGTTCTGGCCTTCGCGGTGCGGGCGGTCAGCTTTGGCCTGTTTATGGCCGCCTTGACTCCGCTGGTCGTGCTGCTCGTCGAAACCGGCGCGCCCGGCACTGGCGAATGGACCATCGCCTTCGCTCGGGCGGCGTTGACCACGATCGGCGGTCTGATTGCCGTCGGGGCGAATTTTGTGCTGTGGCCAAGCCGCGAACCCGATCTGGTGGCGCCGGCGGTGCAACGGGCGATCGCCGCGCATGGCGCCTATGCCGAGGCGGATTTTGCCGCGATCCTGGGCGAAGCCGACGGACTCGCGGCCGGTCCGGCCAGACGGGCGGCGGGCGTGGCGAGCAATGCTCTGGAAGCCCTGATTACCCGCGCTTTGCTGGAACCCGGCCAGAAACAGCGCGATGCGCTGGAGGCCGCGATGGTGGTGGATGCGGCGCTGCGCCGCTATGCGGGCCGGCTGGCGATGTTGCGGCACGATCCGGCGCTGACGGACGCTGTTCCGGCGGAAACGTTGCGGATCTGGCGAACGTGGATCGGTTCGGCGATGGGCCGGCTGGCATCGGGGACGACCGACCTGCCGCCGCGCCCCGGCGAAGCGGGGAACGATGCGCTGACCCGGATCGCGCGGCAGATCGAACTGATGGCCGGCGCGATGGAACGCCTGCCGAACCGTCCCGACCGGCTTGGCTGAGCGGGATGCGTTGTGCGCCTTATACCGGGTGCCTGAATCGGCCTCGGTGTGAGCCGAATCCCTTCGGCGGCTGGGGCGCAGAGTGAATGCTCTCGCATGAAATTGGCCATTTCGACCAATCCGCACGCGGGGTAGCGGAATGCCTCGCGGTCGTTGCGATGACGATCGAGGCATTCGAGCGCTGGAAGGCGTACGCCTCGACAAGCAACCAACCTGACCCCGCGACCGGAACGACGGTCCGGACCCAATCAGTGCCGTCCACCTGACAGATATCGCGAAGGTCGAGACGCATCCGTGGAGGCCGGGGAAAGAGTCGCGGTGTCCAGGGGTTTCTTAAAGCGATACCCTGTGTAAAAATTACCGATGCCCAAACAGATGCGCCTCAACGCTTTCGACATGAACTGCATCGGCCACCAGTCCCCCGGTCTGTGGACGCATCCGGACGACCGAGCCGACACGTATAATACGCTGGACTATTGGACCGATCTGGCCCGCACGCTGGAACGCGGTAAATTCGACGCGATATTCCTGGCCGACGTGTTGGGGATTTACGACGTTTACAAGGGCTCGCCGGCCACCGCTCTGGAACACGCCGTTCAGGTTCCGGTCAACGATCCGCTGATGGTTGTGCCGGCGATGGCGCTGGTCACCGAACATCTGGGCTTTGGCGTAACCTGCGCGCTGTCGTACGAACTGCCGTATCCGTTCGCCCGGCGGATGAGCACGCTGGACCATCTGACCAAGGGCCGCATCGGCTGGAACATCGTCACCGGATATCTGGACAGCGCGGCCCGGGGGATGGGGATGCCGCGGCAGACCGCTCATGACGACCGCTACGACGTGGCCGAGGATTACATGCAGGCCGCCTACAAATTGTGGGAGGCAAGCTGGGAAGACGGGGCGGTGCTGCGCGACCGCCAGGGGCGCCGCTTCGCCGATCCGTCCAAGATCCACCGGGTTTTGCATGAGGGTCCGCATTTCAAGGTCGATGCGATCCATCTGTGCGAGCCGTCGCCGCAGCGGACGCCGGTGCTGTTCCAAGCCGGCGCGTCCCGGCGCGGGCGGGATTTCGCCGCGCGTCACGCCGAGTGCGTGTTCATCAACGGGCCGTCGCGGAAGGTCGTCGCGCCGATCGTTGCCGATTTGCGGGCGCGCGCCGCCGCCGCCGGCCGCGACCCCGGCGACCTGACGATTTTTACCATGATGACGGTGATCGTGGACACCACGGCGAAGGCCGCTCAGGACAGGTATCGCGATTATCTGGGTTATGTATCGGAAGAAGGCGCACTGGCCCTGATGTCCGGCTGGACCGGCGTGGATTTCGGTGCCATGCGCCCCGATGAGGTCGTTCGTTTCACCGGCCAGGGCAACGCCCAGACATCGGCGCTGGAAGCCTTCACCACCGCCGATCCCGGTCGCGAATGGACCGTGGGCGAGATCGCCCGCCATGCGGCGATCGGCGGCCGCGGCCCGGTGACGATCGGGTCCGCCGCGGAGGTCGCCGAGGAATTGCGTGTCTGGGTCGAGGAAACCGGTGTGGACGGATTCAATCTGGCCTATGCGCTGACTCCCGGCACGTTCGCCGACATCGCCGATCTTGTGGTGCCGGAACTGCAAACGCGCGGCCTGTTCAAGCACGATTACGCGCCGGGCACGTTCCGCGAGAAACTGTTTGGGCGCGGTGCGCGCCTGCCGGACAACCATCCGGCCGCGGCGGTGCGGCGACCTGGATAATGCGCCAGACCGGCCGCGCCCAGACTTCGCTTGCCCCCAGAGTTCACTTGCCCCTCGGCGAGGGTTGGACGCATACAGCCAGCCGGTCAATTGGGCGAAACAGACGATGATATCGATGCCGAGGATACTGCTGGCCGGGATGTGCCTGGGCGCGCTGTTCGTCGCACCCGTGGCCCGCGCGCAATCGGGCAGCGACGGCGGCGGTTTGATGGATATTCTGGTGCCAAAGGTGAAACCGAATACGCTTGCCGCCATAAAGCCTCAGCCGCAGGCCTGGCCGCGGTTGGACCCTGGTGCGATCTTTTGCACTTCGGAGGCCGATCTAAGCAAGCTGGCCGCGCGGCGGTCCGGGCAGGCGGTCGATGGACCGGTGGATTGCCAGATCATCCGCTCCGCCACCGCGATTTCGATCGTGAATCGTGCGGGTCCCGGCCGGTCGGAGGTGAAGATATCCGATCCCAAAGCGGGGGACCTGACCGGATGGACGGACGCTTGGTTACCGGACAAAGCCCCGGTGGGTGGTAAGGCTGGCCGCCGGTAGGTGTGGGTAGCCACTTAATCGTCGTTCAGCCCCATCGTCAGGTCCGCCACGCCCATCGGGTCTTCCAGTGCCGCAAGGCGACGGGCTGCCAGCCAGCCGAAACGTTCCATCAATGCCTTGCGCCGGGCTGGCGGCAATCCAACACGGACAGGCTGCCGCACCAAATCCGCATCCCGGCCCGCGCAGACGATCAGCCCGATTTCCGCTGGCAGGATATCGCGCGGAAAATCGGTATCGACAGCAAAAAACAACTGGTCGCAGAACGGCTGGTATTCCAGCCATTTCGTGTCGGCCGAATAATCGCGCAAACCGGATTTCACCTCGATGCAGGCGAAGCCGCCGCCCGGTTGCAATGCCAGGATGTCCGCGCGCCGGCCATTCGCCAGCCTGACTTCGTGCAAGGGCGCCCATCCCAATCGCAGGCATAAGCGGGCAACCGCGATGCGGATCAGCATGGTCCGTTCCGGGAAGCCAGGACGATCCATCCCGACCCTCAGGCGCCCACTTCGGCCAGTCGTTGCATGTCGTCCAGCGCCTCGGCGAATTCGGTCATGAATGCGGCGACCACCTGACGGCAGCTAGGAACATCCTCGACCAACCCGACGCCCTGGCCGACAAAGTAGCTCACCAAGGCCCGCGCCCGCGCATTGCCGGCCTCCGCCGCCTGGTTGACCCGCGCCATGGCGGGTTCGCTGATCAGGCTTTGCAGCGGCATGGGCAGGGTGCCGGGGCTATCCGGCCCTTCCCACGCATCGGTCCAGGCGGAGCGGAGTTGCCGAGCGGGTTTACCGGTACGGCCGCGGGAACGAACGGTGTCGCGGGATCGGGCGGCGACCATTTTTTCGCGGAACACCGGGGATGTCTCGGCTTCCGTCGTCGCCAGCCAGACCGAACCGGTCCAGGCGCCGGCCGCGCCCATGGCCATGCAGCCCGCCATTTGCCGGCCGGTCATGATTCCCCCGGCCGCCAGAACGGGAATCTTGCCCCTGACGGCGCGCACGACCTCCGGGACGAGCACAAGGGTGGAAACCTCGCCGCAATGGCCACCTGCCTCGGTGCCCTGGGCGACGAGGATATCGACGCCCGCCACAACCTGGCGTTCGGCGTGTTCCCGCGCACCGACCAGGGCGGCGCAGGGAATCCCGAGGCGGCGGGCGCGTTCCAGCATAGATGTTGGGGGTACGCCCAGCGCATTGGCGATCAGGCGGATGGGGTGGCGAAAGGCGACCTCCATCAGCTTCTCGCCGGTTTCGAACTGATAGGATGGTGGCCGATCCGGGTCTTCGCGGGCATAGACGCCTTGCGTCGGATCGACGGCGTGTCGGCGTAGCAGATCGTGGACGAAGGCACGATGTGCGACAGGGACTTGCGCGGCCAGGTCGCCCTGGGTCGCGCCGGCACTGGTGCGGACGGACAGATTTTCGGGGATCAGCAGATCGACCCCGTACGGCCGTCCGTCTGTATGCGCGTCGATCCAGGCGAGTTCGGTCTCCAACTGGTCCGGGGTGGTGCCGGACGCGCCGAATACGCCGAAACCGCCGGCGCGGCTGACCGCGGCCACCACGTCGCGACAGTGACTGAACGCCAGCAGCGGAAAGTCGATACCGAGCATGCGGCAGAGTTGGGTTTGCATCGGCGATGGCCTTATTGTCGGGGACGCGGTTCCTGGATTCGAGGAGATTGGCGGGTTGGGGCCTGGGTCGCAATGGCAGGGCATCGCGGGGGCAGCGCAAACCGAAGGGCCGCCGCCGAAGCGAGAATCGCCACCGCGCCACGGCAGCGGGCTTTCCGGGACGCGCGCAATCGAACCTTGCCTGGCTATGCGGCGGCCATTACACGTCCGCGCTATCGGACAAATGCGGTCTGGCAGCCATCCATCGGGGACACAGCGTGCAACCTGTTCGGCGCCTTCCCGGATTCGCGTCGCAGCCATCTAAATGATTGGTCATCCGCCATCCAGCCACCGGTATTCCTTGCGAGTCTATTATGAGGATACGGACGCGGGCGGTGTCGTCTATCACGCCAATTATCTCCGCTATGCCGAACGGGCGCGCACGGAAGCCCTGCGCGATGCGGGAATCCCGCATGCGGAGATGGTGGAACGCTTCAACCTGATGTTCATGGTGCATCGCGCCGAAATAGATTATGTGCGGCCCTCGATTCTCGACGACTGGCTGGTCGTCGAAACCGAGACGCTGGATGTTGGCGGTGCGCGCGTGGTGTTGTGTCAAACGGTGAGCGGTCCCCATGGGGTATGCGCCGTGGTACGCGTCCACCTTGCCTGCGTCCGGATCGGTGAAAACAAACCGGCGCGCATCCCGCCACGATGGCGAGAGGCGATGGCGGCAATGCGTCATGACCGGGGTACAAACACCCAAACAGGGGGCTAAACAGTGGATCGGGCAGTGGATGCGGTCAATCTAGGTGCGGCTAACGGCGATCTGTCGCTGTGGAGCTTGTTCATGCAAGCCGACATCGTCGTTAAAATCGTCATGCTCGGGCTGCTCAGCGCCAGTGTGTGGGTGTGGGCCGTGGTATTCGAGAAATGGACCACTCTCCGGAAAGTCAACAAGGAAGCCGATGGGTTCGAGGACCGGTTCTGGTCCGGCGGCAGCCTGGATGAACTGTTCGACCGGGAAGGCACCAATCCCAACAACCCGATGGCGTCGGTCTTCGCGGCGGCAATGGGCGAATGGCGCCGATCCGTGCGCGTGGCGGGGGCGGATATTTCCCACACCAGCGTCCGCGAACGGATCGACCGGGCGATCAACGTGACGGTGCAGCGGGAAATGGACCGTATGGAGCGGTGGATGATTTTCCTGGCCAGCGTCGGCGCGACCGCCCCGTTTATCGGCCTGTTCGGCACGGTCTGGGGCATCATGCATTCGTTCTCCGCCATTGCCGCGATGCACAACACCAATCTGGCCGTTGTCGCGCCGGGTATCGCCGAAGCGTTGTTCGCCACCGCCATCGGCCTGGTCGCCGCTATCCCGGCGGTGCTGGCCTACAACCAGATCAGCAGCAGCCTGTCCCGGTTCGCCGGCCGTATGGACAATTTTGGCAGCGAATTCAGCGCCATTCTGTCCCGCCAAAGTGAGGAAAAGGCCTGAATCATGGCGTTTTCAATGAACACCGGCGGCCGAGGCGGCGGCCGGCGCAACCGTTACCGGCCGCTGGCGGAAATCAACGTCACCCCGATGGTCGATGTGATGCTGGTGTTGCTGATCATTTTCATGGTCACCGCGCCGCTCATGACGTCGGGCGTTTCGGTCGATCTGCCGAAAACCAGCGCCCAGCCGCTGAACAGCGACAGCGAGCCGCTAACGGTGTCGATCAAGGCCGACGGTTCGATTTTCCTGCAGGATCAGGCGACCGAGGTCGGCGATCTGGTCGCCAAGTTGCAAGGGATCGCGCAGAACAACCCGGATCGGCGTATTTTTGTGCGTGGCGACAAGGACCTGGCTTATGGCCGGATCATGGAGGTGATGGGAACGATCACGCAGGGTGGTTTCACCAAGGTCGCGTTGCTGGCCGAACAGACCGCCGGTGCGCCCGCGGGTCCGTCGTCAGGGGCTGCCGCGAAGCCTGCGTCCGGGCCGCGCCGATAGGGTGAATGCGTGCTGCAGCAGCTTTTCCGCGGCGGCGGTGCGATCGGTCGGGCGACGCCGGGCATGACACCGCGTTTACGAACCAGCTTGATCGCCTCGGCGCTTTTGCACGGTCTCGTGTTGCTGTTCTTGTTGTTGGGATTGCCGTCTTTCAATCAGAAGGATGAGGAACCGCCGGAAACCACGGTAGCCATGGTCTTTCAGGGCACCGCGAAATCCTCCATGCGGGCGGCCAGTGCGGCCCCGGTTCCCGCGCCGGCGGCCGACATCGCTCCGCCCGCGCCGCCGGTGACCACGCCGCCGAAGCCCGCCCCCGAGGAAGCCCCTCCGCCTCCGCCGCCCCCGCCGCCCCCGCCGCCGCAGGCCCACGTGGAGCCGTCGCCGCCGTCGCCGACGCCCCCAAAACCGCTTCCGCCGCCGGAACCTGTTCCAGCCAAGGATGTGCTGCCCCCGCCGCCCGCGCCGCCGACACCGCCAACCCCTCCGGCTCCGGTCAAACCGGAGCCGCCGTTGCCGTTGCCGCCGCCGCCCGTGCCGCCTCCCCCGGCGCCGCCCAGCACGACGTCGCAGCCGAATGCCACGAAAAACCCGGCGCCGAACAGCGATTCGGTCGATAATACACTGGATAAGCTGAAGCAGATGCTGGCTCAGACCCAGCCGCCGAAAGCGCGGGCCAACCCCAAGGCCGGCGGTCAGCCAAACGGCGGCGGCAATCCGCTGGGTAACGATACAGCGGCGCTCAGCGCCGATCAGCGCGGTGCGATCGGCGACCATGTGCGGGAATGCTGGACCAAGGATGCCGGCGCGCTGGATATCGACAAGCAGCGGGTCCTGCTGACGGTGACGACCGACGCCAGCGGTATGGCGCGGCGCGCCGAGGTTGCCGGTGGCGACGTTTCCCGCATGAGCGATCCACGGTTCCGAGCCTTCGCCGAACGGGCGATGCGCGCGATCATGGACCCGCGCTGCGCCAACCTGCCGTTGCCGAACAATGTTCTGGGCAAGGTCAATGTGCTGACGTTCCGATTCAGCCCATGACCGAGGGGGCCGGACACAAAATCGCGATGACCCGGTGGCCGTCGTTGCACGATGACCGTAAGAATAGGAAATAGCCGGTATGATCCATAGTTCGAATCCGTCTGTCGGCCGGCGCGGCCTGATCGCTGGTGCCGCGGGTTTACTCGCCGCCGCGCCCGTTCCTGTATTTGCCCAGGCAGTGGCCCCCCCGGCGGGGGGCGGCCAGTCGGCGGTGATCGACGTCAACCGGGCACGGTCCGAACCGATTCCGATCGCGATCCCCGATCTTGGCGGTGCCGACGGTTCGTCCGCCCAGCTTGGGCAACAGATCGGCGGCGTGATCAGCGCCGATCTGGCGCGCAGCGGGCTGTTCCGGCTGATCGATCGGACCGCATTCATCGAGGCCGGATCGCCGTCGGCCGCCGCGCCCAATTTTCAGAACTGGAAGCCGACCGGCGCGCAGGCCCTGGTGACCGGCAGCGTGCAAATCCTCGGCGGCGGTCAGGTGCGGGTGGAATTCCGGCTGTGGGACATCCTGCCGGGAACCCAGATTCAAGGTACCGCGTACACCACCGCGCAAAGCAACTGGCGTCGTATCGCGCATATCATGGCCGACGTGATCTATGAGCGCCTGCTGGGCGAAAAGGGCTATTTCGACACCCGCATCGTCTATATCTCGGCGACCGGCCCGCGCGATCGCCGGACCAAGCGACTGGCGATCATGGACCAGGACAGCGAGAACAACCGGCTGCTGACCGACGGGTCCTGGCTGGTTCTGACGCCACGGTTTCATCCCACGAAAGATGAGATCGCGTTCATGAGCTATGCCAACAACCGGCCGCGCGTGTATCTTTTCGACCTGGGGTCCGGTCGCCAGACCGTGCTGGGCGATTTCGCCGGCATGACGTTCGCGCCTCGCTTTGCTCCGGACGGCAGCAGCCTGGTCATGGCTGTGTCGGATGGCGGTGGGTCCGACATCGTGTCGGTGGAACTGGGAAGCCGGACACCGCGCAGGCTGACGCAATCGGGCTCGATCGATGTCAGTCCCTGTTACAGCCCGGACGGATCGCAGATCGCCTTCGCGTCGGATCGCGGCGGCGACCAGCAGATTTATGTCATGGGCGCGGGCGGCGGCGGCGCGAAGCGAATCAGCTTCGGCAACGGCCATTACGCGACGCCGGTATGGTCGCCGCGGGGCGATTTGATCGCCTTCACCCGGTACGCCGGAGATACCGCCAATTTCGCCATCGGTGTGATGCATCCGGATGGTTCGGGTGAGCGCATCCTGTCCGAGGGCTGGCTGGTCGAGGGGCCGACCTTCGCACCGAATGGCCGGGTGCTGATGTTCTATCGCGAAACACGATCGCAGGATGCGCGCGGCCGGGGCTTCTCGTCGCGGTTGGTATCGGTCGATATTACCGGATTCAACGAACGACCGGCGGAAACCCCGACGGATGCATCGGATCCGGCCTGGTCGCCACTGGGAACCTGATACGTGCGGGTTTGTCTCTCTGCCTGTCCCGCCCTTGCGGAAACTCGCCTGTCGCGGGGTTCAGGCGGCCTGAACATCGGCGGGCGCCCACGGTTTTGCCCCTGTTATCGTTTCGTGCGCTAAGGCGTTATCGTATCGCGTTATGCTTCAGGATTGGTCAGATACGCCTCGGCATCCGGCACGCTGCCTGCCCGTCCGTCCGCGAATGCGGCCAAGGCCGCCGGATAGAGCGCGTGTTCCCGCCGCAGCACACGTGCCGCCAGCACCTCCTCGGTGTCGCCCGGCAGTACCGGCACCGCCGCCTGCGCCAATATCGGGCCGCGATCCATCTCCCGCGTGACCAGATGCACCGTGCAGCCATGCAGCTTCACCCCCGCTTCCAGGGCGCGTGCGTGGGTGTGAAGGCCGGGAAACGACGGCAACAGGCTGGGGTGAATATTCAGCATCTGCCCTTGCCACGCATCCACGAGAACAGGGCCGAGCAGGCGCATGTAACCGGCGAGGCAGACGATTTCGATGCCGGCCGAACGGAGCGCCGCGTCGATCGCGGCCTCATGCGCCGCCCGATCGCCGCCGAAATCGCGGTGATCGATCGCCTGGGTCCGGACTCCGGCATCGCGTGCCGCGGCAAGTCCGGCGGCATCCGGGCGGTTCGATACGACAAGCTCGATCCGCGCTGGAAAGTCCGGGTCGCGGGCGGCGGCGATCAGGGCGTCCATGTTGGACCCGCGACCGCTGATCAAAATGGCGGCTCGGCGTTTCAAGCGGGCCATCCGGGCGGCAGATCGATCCGCACCGTGGCCGGCCCGCCGGCGGCTTCGATCGTGCCGATGCGGCTGACGGTTTCGCCTTCGGCTCGCAGCAGCGCCATCGCCGCATCGGGGTCGGACACCACCAGCGCCATGCCGACGCCGCAGTTGAACACCCGCAGCATTTCCGTGGCGGCGACCGCACCCGAACGGGCAAGCCAGGCGAACACCGCGGGCACCGGCCAGGATGGCGTCAACGCCGCGATGGTATCGGCGGGCAGCATGCGCGGCAGGTTACCCGGCAATCCGCCGCCGGTGATATGCGCCGCCGCTTTCAGCAACCCCGCCCGGTGCAGGGCCAGCATGGATCGCACGTAAATCCGCGTCGGAGTCATCAGTGCCTGGCCCAGCGTCAGGTCCGGCGCGAACGGAGCCGCATCGGTCCAGCGCAAGCCGGTTGCTTGCACAATCCGGCGCACCAGCGAAAACCCATTGGAATGGACACCCGAACTGGCCAGCCCCAGGATCGTGTCGCCAACCTCGATGGGGCGAGGCAGAAGATGGCCGCGTTCCGCCGCGCCGACCGAGAATCCGGCCAGATCGTAGTCGCCTGCGGCATACATTCCGGGCATTTCGGCCGTCTCGCCGCCGACCAGGGCGCACCCGGCCTCCTTACATCCGTTGGCGATCCCGGCGATCACCGTGCCGGCCTGTTCGGCGGACAGTTTTCCGGTGGCGAAGTAGTCGAGAAAGAAAAGCGGTTCGGCGCCCTGCACGACAAGGTCGTTGACGCACATCGCCACCAGATCGATGCCGACTGTGTCGTGCAGCCCGGTTTCGATGGCGATTTTCAGCTTCGTGCCGACACCGTCGGTGGTCGATACCAGAACCGGGTCGGCGAACCCCGCCGCCTTCAGATCGAACAGCGCGCCGAAGCCGCCCAGCCCGCCCAGAACCCCGGCGCGCGATGTGGCCTTCGCCAGCGGCTTGATCAGCTCCACCAGGGCATCGCCGGCTTCGATATCGACTCCGGCGGTTCGGTAATCCAGGCCACCCCCAGCCCGTGGCGGCGCGTTCGGCGCTTGGTGATCCGCACTCGTCATGACAAACCTCTGTGAATCTGAACCGCCCGGTGGCTGGACGAACCACAGAAACCATGGGGCGCCCAGCGATTGCAATCCACCCGAGACATAGAGGATCGCATGCCAGATGGCACCCCGCCCGGACCGGCACCGTCCGCGTCGCTGGCGAACCTGGCCAATATCGTCACATTCGGCCGGCTGTGCGCCGTGCCGCTGGCGGTCTGGCTGGTGCTGGACCACCGGATCGCCGGCGCATTCTGGCTGTTTATCGCCGCCGGGCTGTCGGACGCGCTGGATGGCTGGCTGGCGCGCCGGTTCGGCGGCAATGCGATCGGCGCGCTGATGGACCCGGTGGCGGACAAGGCGTTGCTGGTCACGATGTACGTCACGCTTGCCGCGGCGGGTATCCTGCCGGACTGGCTGGCGATCCTGGTTGTGTTCCGCGACATCCTGATCGTCGGCGGTATTGTCGCCCTGCGTGTATTAGGTCATGGCGTGACGATCAAACCGTTGTATATTTCTAAAACGAACACCGCGGTTCAAATCGCGCTGGTTGCGGTGTGTTTATTTCAGGGCGGGTTCGGCGTTCAGGTTCCCGGACTGACCGATTTTCTGACCGCCGGTGTTACGGTGACCACCCTGGCGTCTGGCGCGGCTTACGTCTGGAAGACAGCGCGGGGCGCATAAAGCTATCTGTGCGACTGCATCGGGAGATCGCCTTGCCGCCAGCGGACCAGGACCAACTCATCGAGGCGGTGCCGCTGGACAAGCCGGCGGTGCCGGTTCGGGTGGATCATGCGACGCGGGCGCAGCGTTTCGCGCTGATCATCGGCCTGCTGGTGGTGTTCTGGCTCGCATTGCAGTTGTTCGCGTCGGTGCTGGCGCCGTTTGCCGCGGCGGCGGTCATCGCCTACGCGCTCGATCCTACCGCGACATGGCTCACCAGGATGGGGTTGCCCAGGGGTGCCGCGGCCTTGATCATGATCCTGGGGGTCATCGCTGCTACCCTGATGTTCGCGCTGCTGCTGTATCCGCTGGTGATCGTGCAGATCGGGCTGCTGGTGAACCGCATTCCGCAATACGCCACCCTGATGCAGGGCTGGGCGCGGGAAGTCCTGACCCATCTCCAGGAAAATTTTGGCAACGACGTGGTGAACGACAAGCTGCGCGATCTGGTCAGCGGGCAGGCCGGATCGATGCTGAGCATTCTGCTGTCCACCGTTACCGGCGTTATCGGCAGCGGTTTCGCCATCTTCAACCTGCTGTCGCTGGCCGTGGTGACGCCGGTCGTCGGGTTCTATCTTCTGCGGGACTGGCCGAAGGTGGTGCGGATGATCGATTCGTGGCTGCCGTTCCGGTATCGCGAGGTCATCCGGGCCCAGGCGCGGGAAGTCGATCGCATCCTGTCCGCCTGGGTGCGCGGTCAGGCGCTGTGCTGTCTTTTGCTGGCATTGTACTACGCGGTGGGCCTGACAGCGGTGGGGCTGGACCTGGGCCTGATCGTCGGGCTGATGGCGGGTTTGCTGTCCTTCATCCCCTATGTCGGCTCCATTACCGGCGGCCTCACCGCGCTCGGTCTTGCCCTCGCCCAGTTTCCGCACTGGCGGGGCGTGGCGGTGGTCGGCGGGGTGCTGGTCGTCGGACAAATCCTGGAAGGGTATGTAATCTACCCGCGCTTTCTGGGGGACCGCGTGGAACTGCCGGCGGTATGGGTCATTTTCGCGCTGTTCGCCGGCGGCGCGGCGTTCGGATTTCTGGGCGTCATGCTGGCGGTCCCGGTGGCGGCTACGATCGGCGTGCTGGCCCGGTTCTGGCTGCGGCGATATCTGGCGAGTCCGCTGTATTTCGATCCGCCCTCCGTCTGATGCGGCCGGACGCGCTGCAACTGCTGCTGCCGTTCCCGCACGCGGCTCGCTACGATTCAAGGGATTTCGTGCCCGCGGCGTCGAATCGCGGTGCCCTGGCCTGGCTGGACACCGATTGGCCGGATCGGCGGCTGGCGGTCTGGGGACCGGCGGGCTGCGGCAAGACCCACCTGCTGCATGTCTGGGCGGAACGGGCCGAGGTCCGGATCATGACGGGTCACGGTTTGCGGACTTTGGACGAGGTTCCGCACGGCGGCGGACTGGCGCTCGACGATGCTGATGCGGTCCCGTCCGAGCCGCTGTTGCTGCACCTGTTGAATACGGCTCGGGACAGGGGACTGTCGGTCCTGCTGTCGGGGCAGACCCCTCCATCGCGATGGCCGATCCGCCTGCCGGATCTGTCCAGCCGCCTTCGGGCCATCGCGGCGGTAGGGATTGACGCGCCGAGCGACGATCTGCTGGCGGCATTGCTGGTCAGCCTGTTGTCCGGCCGGCAAATGCATGTGCCGCAAACCGTGCAGGACTGGCTGCTGACCCGGTTGCCCCGGTCGCCCGCGATCCTGCGGCGCGCGGTGGAACGGCTGGACCGAATCAGCCTGGAAACCGGAAGGCCGGTCACGCGGCCGCTCGCCGCGCGCGTTCTGGCGGAGGCCGGCCTGCTCCACACTGTTGACGATGACGTGTTGGACGCCGCCCCCTTCTTCCAGGCGCCTGGATTCCTGTAGGATGGCGGCTCGTCGCGGAAAGGGACCGGAGATATGGTGCTGAAGGCCGATGCCACGCAGCCAGTGGACTTGCATGGCACGTCCAGCGGAAAATCCGTGGCCGTCAAGGCGGCCCGGACAAAGCCGCGATCCCAGGCCGAACGGGCAGTGGCACCGGACGGGCCGGAACGGTTCCTCAATCGCGAATTGTCCTGGCTGGATTTCAATCACCGGGTGCTGGAAGAAGCGGAAAACGCGCGCCATCCGTTGCTGGAGCGGCTGCGCTTTCTGTCGATCAGCGCGTCCAACCTCGATGAATTCTATTCCGTGCGTGTCGCCGCGCTGATCGGACAGACCAAGGCGGGGGCAACCCTGGTGTCGGCCGACGGACGCACCGCCGCGCAGCAACTGACCGCGATCAAACAACAGGCCGAACTGCTGCTGGCCGACCAGCAACGCATCCTGAGCGAGCTGCTTGCCCTGCTGCGCGACGCCGGCGTCGCGCTGTGCGATTCCGGTCATTTGTCCGGCGACGATAAGCTGTGGCTCGATGCCTGGTTCATGGAGCGGGTTTTTCCGGTGGTCACGCCGCTGGCGGTCGATCCTGCCCACCCGTTTCCGTTCATTTCCAATTTCGGGCTGGTTCTTGCGCTGAACCTGGTGCGCGAGGACGATGGCCAGGCGATGCGCGGGCTGTTGCCGCTGCCGAGCCAGATCGACCGGTTTGTGAGGATGCCGCAAACGGAAACGAATGCCGCGGTTCGCTTTATCCTGCTGGACGATTTGGTGGTGCTATTCCTGGGCCGGGTCTTTCCCGGTTTTCGTTTGGCCAGCCATGGGCTGTTCCGGGTGATTCGCGATACCGACGTGGAGTTCGAGGAAGAGGCCGAGGATCTGGTGCGATCCTACGAAACCGCCCTGAAGCGCCGCCGCCGGGGCGTGGCCATTCATCTGGAGATCGCGGCCGGGATGCCGGACGGATTGCGCGATCTGGTGATCGACGAACTGGACGCCGCGCCGGACGAAATTCACGACGGCCAGCGGCTGCTGGGTCTGGCGGATATGAAGCAAATGATCGTCGATGACCGCCACGATCTTCAGTTCGCCCCTTATACGCCGCGCTTTCCCGAACGCATCCGCGACTTCGGCGGCGATTGCTTTGCCGCGATCCGGGCCAAGGACATCATCGTTCATCACCCGTACGAAAGCTTCGACGTTGTGGTGCAGTTCCTGCGGCAGGCGGCGCAGGACCCCGCCGTGATCGCCATTAAGCAGACCTTGTACCGCACCAGCCGTGACAGTACGATCGTGAACGCGCTGATCGAGGCGGCCGAAGCCGGCAAATCGGTCACCGCGATGGTGGAACTGCGCGCCCGTTTCGACGAAGAGGCGAATATACGGCTGTCGCGGCGCATGGAAGCGGCCGGGGTGCAGGTGGTGTACGGCTTCACCGGTTTGAAGACTCACGCCAAGCTGTCGCTGGTGGTGCGAAGGGAAGCGGGGGCAATCCGGTCGTATGCCCATTTCGGTACCGGAAATTACCATCCGATCACGGCGCGCATATACACCGACCTGAGTTTCTTCACGACCGATCCCGCGCTGACCCGCGATTCCGCCCGGCTGTTCAATTTCATGACCGGCTATGCCCGGCCGGAGATCATGGAAGAACTCGGGTTCAGTCCGCTGACCATACGGATCAAGCTGCTGGATTTGATACGCCGGGAAATCGCCTTCGCGCGGGACGGCAAGCCCGCCACCATCTGGCTGAAGATGAACAGCCTGACGGATATGGAACTGATCGACACGTTGTATGACGCATCCCGTGCCGGCGTGAAGATCATGGCGGTGGTTCGCGGGATCTGTTGCCTGCGGCCGGGGGTGCCCGGTCTGTCCGACCATATCCGGGTCAAGTCGATTGTCGGGCGGTTTTTGGAACACGGCCGGATTTATGCGTTTGGCAACGGCCATCCGCTTCCCAACCGGCACGCCAAGGTATTCATCAGTTCGGCCGACTGGATGGAGCGCAACATGGACTGGCGCGTTGAAACCCTGGTGCCGATTCATAACCCCACCGTCCATGCCCAGGTGCTGGACCAGATCATGGTGATTAATCTGAAGGACTCGCTGCAATCGTGGGAACTGGGCACCGATGGCGCCTGGACCCGCGTCGCACCAGGGCGCAAGCCCGTGTCGGCGCATGACTATTTCATGACCAATCCATCGCTGTCCGGCCGTGGATCGGCGTTGCATGGGCCGGCCGAGGCCGTGCCGTCGCCATTGACCGGACTACGACGGCCCGACCGGGCGATGCAGGACTGACGCATGACAGTCATGTCGCCTCCGCACCTGCCGCGCTGCGGCGTGGTCGATCTCGGGTCCAATTCTGTCCGGCTGGTGGTGTATGAGGGCCACACGCGCAACCCGATGCCGATCTTTAATGAAAAGGCGGTGCTGCGGCTGGGCCGTGGCCTGCAGACGACCGGGCGGCTGAACGAGGAGGGGATGGAACTGGCCCTGACGGTTATGCACCGCTATGGCGCAGTGGCCAGGGCCATGAATGCTCAGCCATTCGAGGTGCTGGCGACCGCGGCGGTGCGCGACGCCGCGAACGGCCCCGCGTTTGTGGCGGCGTTGCGCGACCGGATGCCCGGTGTGCCGATCCATATTCTTTCGGGGGCCGAGGAAGCGGCTTACTCCGCCGACGGCGTGGTGTGCGGCATTCCGGCGGCGGACGGGGTGCTGGCCGATATCGGCGGCGGATCGCTGGAAGTGGTGCGGTTGGTGGGCGGGGTGCGCGGTTCGTCGCAAACCCTGCCGCTTGGGGTGATCCGGCTGTCGGAACGATCCGGCGGCGATCCCGTGCGGGCGCGGGCATTTGCCGAGGCGGATCTGCAAGCCGTTTCGTGGCTGGGCGAGGCGTTCGGGCGCGATCTGTATCTTGTGGGCGGCGCGTGGCGGGCGCTGGCGCGCATTCATATGGCGCAGTCGGCGTACCCGCTGAACATGGTGCATCATTATACGATCGGGCGGGACGCGGCGCGCGACCTTGCCGACCTGATCGCCACGGCGCCGCGCAAGGTGCTGGAACGCCTGCCGGGCGCGCCGCGCCGGCGCATCGACGACCTTCCGTTTGCTGCCGTGACGTTGCGCCGGCTGTTGCGGGTGACCGGTGTTCACCGGGTAATTTTCAGCGCCAGCGGGCTGCGCGAAGGCTGGTTCATGCGGCGTATGCCGCCGGAAATCCGGGACCAGGACCCATTGTTGAGCGCCGCCCGCGAACTTGCCGCCCGGCATGGCCGCGATCCGTCGCTGCCGCCGGCGCTGGTGGCCTGGACCCGGCCATTGTTTCCGCGAGAAACCGGTCTGGCGGACAAATTGCGGGAGGCAGCCTGCTGGATGTCGGATATCGGCAGCCACGATCACCCGGAGTTCCGTGCCGAACAAGCGTTTCTGCGCGTCTTGCGTCAACCCGGAGTCGGTCTGGATCATCGGGCGCGGGCGTTTCTCGCGCTGGCGGTCGCGCTGCGGTATGAGGCGGAACCCGACGCTGGCTTCCTGCGGCCCGCCCGGATGTTGATGGATACAGAGACCACACACAGGGCGGAAGTGCTGGGGATCGCGCTGCGCCTGGCGTACACCCTGTCGGCCGGCACGAAGGATCTGTTGGCGGGTACGCGGCTGCGGATCGACGGCACCCGGCTATTACTGTTGTTGCGCGAAAATAGCGGTGTGTTCGCCGGTGAAAGCGTGATCAGGCGCCTGGACCGGCTGGCACAGGCGCTGGGACTGCAAGCGGCGGCGGAACCCGACATGGAGATCGCGGCGGCATGATCCGGACGGCACGCGCCGGCGATGCGACGGCGGTGCGCGATGTGGTCCTGGCGGCCTATGAACGCTATATCGCGATCATCGGGATGCAGCCGGCCCCGATGCTGGACGACTATGCCCTGAGAAGCTCCGCCGGTCAGGTTTGGGTGACCGAGGACGATCGCGGGATCGCCGGCGTGTTGGTACTTCAGGACGGTGCGGATTATTTCCTGTTGGACAACATCGCGGTACGGCCGGATCGGCAAGGGTTCGGCATTGGACGGTCCTTGCTGGATTTTGCCGAGGCGGAGGCCCAGCGGCGCGGGTGGACCCGTATCGTGCTGTACACCAACGCGCTGATGGCCGAAAATCTCGCGATCTATAAGGCGCGAGGATATGACGAAACCGAACGGCGAACCGAGACCGGCTTCGACCGGGTGTATATGGCGAAAACCCTGCCCGCCGGCTGAACGCGGTGCCTGTTGCGGGACCGGACGGTTTGGAGACGGTGAAAGACGATCGCGCCTGCGTGCCGACGCATTGATTGCGGGCGCTATCCTGGGGATCGAATAAGCGGCAGTGCCGAACCGATCGTGGCGACCGGGGTAACGCCCGCCGCCGAGGCCGCCGCGGCCGGCGACGATTTCGCGGACTCGGGTGCGCCGCCATGGTGATGGCTGCCGCGCGTTACGCCCGTATGGGCGCCCTGGGCGTCCAGTTCCTGCGTAAAGGGTGTCGCTGGCGGAATGGCGGTAATGCCGCGGTTCTGATGGCTTGGAGTGGCTCCATTGATGGCATCGATCGACACGGCGCGCTCCCTTTGGCTGGCACGCAGGTTTAGCAGGAGAAGGTTAACGGTGGATTAACGGCACCATCCGCGATTGGTGCCGGACCAGCGTTTCCGACGCACGTCCAGCGCGGTCGTGAAGGCATAATCGCGACAGCCAGCCCGAACGCTCGGCGTCGGCGGCGATCCCCGGGGCGGGCGGCGATTGGGGCTCCGGGCCGGATACGCCGCCGGTCGTGGATTGGCGACCCGGACGGCTTATTCGGTAGCTGCTGGCGAGCCTGTCTTATACCGTCTTCAAAAAATCCGTCAGTCTGGCGATCGCCGTCTGCTTGTCGGTCTTATCCAACGCCCCAAGCTCCGCCGCCAGCCGGTCCATCGCCGATTCGTAGATTTGCCGTTCGGAGAAACTCTGGTCTGGTTGGCCGGCGTTACGATGCAGATCGCGCACGACCTCGGCGATGGCCAATGGATCGCCGGAGTTGATCTTGGCCTCATATTCCTGCGCCCGGCGCGACCACATGGTGCGCTTGATGCGCGCCTTGCCGCGCAGGATGGCGAGCGCCTCATCGAATTGTTTCCGGCTCGCCAGCTTGCGCAATCCGGCGGTGCGGGCCTTGGCGACCGGCACCCGCAGGGTCATGCGGTTTTCCTCGAACGTGATATGGATCAGTTCCAGCTTGTGCCCGGCGATCTCCTCGACCGCGATCCGCTCCACCTTGCCGACGCCATGGGTCGGATAAACGACATGATCGCCCGCGGCGAAGATTTCCGCCTTGGCGATCGCCCTGGGGGTCAGATTCGGCCCGTTATGCTGTGGCCGGTTTGGCGGACGGGGCTCCGCCGGAGTCGCCAGGGTTTCGCTGACCGGCGGCGGGACCGCCTGATTTGACACGTCTTCCAATGCCCGATGCTCACCCATCATGTTAACAGCCGTCCCGATCACCGATGTTAATCGCCCAGTTCCGGGCAGCTTCAGGTCGTTGGCGACCTAACCATTGCCAAGTGCGCCGCCATATCAATCGATGACGATTGTCCGCCAATCACGGTTTTCCCGGTTCAGCGGAGAATAGTTCGCCCTTGCCTTCCTTATCCTTCCAGTCGTCCGCATCGCTGGGCGGCGTGCCCTTGCGGGTGATATTCGGCCATAGCGTGGCATATTTGCGATTGGCCTCGGCCCAGGCGGTTGCCTTGTCGTCGCTGTCCGGCAGGATGGCTTCGGCCGGGCACTCCGGCTCACACACGCCGCAGTCGATGCATTCGTCCGGATGGATGACAAGCATATTCTCGCCGACGTAGAAGCAATCCACCGGGCAAACCTCGACACAATCCATAAATTTGCAGCGAATGCAGTTTTCGGTGACCACATAGGTCATTGGTGAACCCCTGGATGTCGGAAAAACACGGTATGAAACCGCCAATCATAGCGCGCGATATGCCGATGAATTCGTACCGGCGCAAGATGTTGCCGATGCATGGCTTCCATCGCCGGCTTCAGCCTCGGTGTAAAGCAACCGAGCCTCGGGGGCGGGACCGCGTCTGGTGGCAAGGCGGAGGATGTGGAGTACCCGGACGGATCCGGCCAGCGGGATGGTCAGCACGTCCCCGACCCGCAACCGGGCATGCGGTTTATCGGTGGGCTGGCGGTTGATCCGGATCGACCCTTGCGTCACGAGGTTGGCACAATCGCCACGGGCACGCAGGACGCGGGCGCACCACAGCCATCTGTCCAACCGCTGCCAGTCTTTGTCCTCGATATTCTTTATCGTGTGCCTCCCTGTCGCACGCTGGCCTGTCGCGGGTTGGCCTGTCGCGGGTTGGCCTGTCGCGGGTTGGCCTGTCGCAGGCTGGCCAGGACGGCGAATGGCCCACCGTCCGGGCGAATCGGTTCGGTGCCGGACGGTGCCGGGCGGCGGCGTCGAAGCGGCATCAGCATCGCGGGGGCGGGCGGACCGCACATTGCCGGTTCAAGGGCGGCGGCGGGCAGCACACGAAAGCCGATCCGCCGCAGCACGGCGGGCAGCATCGCCGGCGTGACCGCGAAGCGCGACGCCAGTCCGGACGGCAGCGCGGCCGCACCGCCGCGGCAGCGCCAGGCGAGGTCGCCGGCGATTTTCTCAGCGATATCCAGGCGCAGCAGGATCGGACCCGCATCGATCCAACCCGCTATCTGGGCGAACCCGGCCGGCCAGTCCCCCCATCCGGCGGGGATGGACACCAGCGTCGGATCCGGCAGTGCTGGCACCGGAACACCCTGATGAAAAGCCCACAGACGGGCGCGCATGGCGGCCGGACGGGCTTTCATCAGTGCCGGTATGAACAGTGCGAACCGGCCTGGCCGCACGCCGAGTGCCCGCAAGCGGGTGCGCATGTCCGGCGCGAGCGTTTCCTCATCCAGGCCAGGAATCAGGCCGAGGGATTCCATCAACCGGTGCAGCGTCCCGCGCAGGGCAGGGGCGGTGCGGGCCAGCGTATCGGCGGCGAACAATGGCGCAAGGTCTGTCCGGATCTGGCAATCCAGCCAGGATTGCAGACGGATCCTGATCCGTTCCCGCTCCGCCCCGTCGAGGAATTCGCTGTCCAGAACCTGCACGCCGGGCCGTATCGGCTGCGCGCGGCGCACCAGTTTCGCCACCGGCATGCCGTTCCAGGCGATACGGTGATCCGCGGTCAGGGCGAATGCGCTGTCGGCGGCCATTTCCAGCGTGCCGACGCGGCGGGGCATTTCGTCGCGCAAAGCCCGCCGGGCAGCGCGTAGCACAAGCTTTTTCTCGTCGCCGGCTGCCAGCGGATCGGGGACAAAGCCGAACCCTTCGATGTGGCCGACATCGTGGCCCTCCACGACAACTTCCCCGCGCCGGGTGACGGCTGACAGCAGATCCTTGCCATCGGCCTCCTCCAGCCGTCGCATCAGGTGGGCGGACCGGCGATCGACGAACCGGCTGGTCAGGCTTTCGTGCAGCGCGTCGGACAATTTGTCCTCCACCTGCCGCGCTTTCGCCTGCCAGTGGGCGGTGTCTTTCACCCAATCGGCGCGGGCGGCGATGTAAGACCACACGCGCACCCCGGACAGGCGTTGCATCAGCGTGTCGATGTCGCCATCCGCTCGGTCCAGTGCCGCGATCTGGGCGGCCAGCCAATCGGTGGGCAGATAGGTTCCGGCCGCCACATGGCCGAACACGCGCGCACACAGCCTGGCGTGGGTATCGTCGGCCAGTTTGCGGAAGTCGGGAATTTGGCAGGCGTCCCACAGCAGGCGCATCGGACGGCGGCCGGACGCCAGCTTGCGGATGTCGGGGTCGCGCGCCAGGGCGGTGAGGGTTTCCAGATCCGCCGCTTCGTTCCCGCGCGTCAGGCCCGGCCGGGGCGGCGGCGCATTGAGACTGCCGATCAATCCGTCCAGCGAGGAAAAATCGAGATCGCTGTTGCGCCAGAACAGCAGGTCCAGCGACTCGAAACGATGCGCTTCCACCGCCGCGACGACATCGTCGGGGATGGGCGGGCATTCGGCCGTGGTGCCGAAGGTGCCATCCTTCATGCCGCGCCCGGCCCGGCCGGCGATCTGGGCGAGTTCCGGCGGCGTCAGGCGGCGCGGGCGGTGGCCGTCGAATTTTCCCAGGCCGGCGAACGCCACGTGATCGACGTTCATGTTCAGGCCCATGCCGATCGCATCGGTGGCGACCAGGAAATCGACCTCGCGCGCCTGATACAGCGCCACCTGGGCGTTGCGGGTGCGGGGCGACAGGCGGCCCATGACGACGGCGCACCCGCCCTTACGGCGACGGATCGACTCGGCCAGCGCATACAGTTCGGCGGCGCTGAACGCGACCACGGCAGTACGCGGCGGCAGGCGCACCAGCTTGGCGGGGCCGGCATAAGCCAGTTGCGACAGGCGCGGCCGGGTTTCGATCTGGGCCGAGGGCACCAGGCGGCGAATCAGCGGCGCGATGGTTTCCGCGCCCAGGAACATCGTTTCCACCATGCCGCGGGCGTGCAGCAGCCGGTCTGTAAAGACGTGGCCGCGGCCGGGGTCGGAGCACAACTGGATTTCATCCACCGCGACGAATTCGGCACGGCGGTCCAGCGGCATCGCCTCCACCGTACAGGAAAACCAGCGCGCATCGGGCGGGACGATTTTTTCCTCGCCGGTGATCAGGGCGACGTGGCGGGCGCCTTTGATGGCGACCATGCGGTCGTAGTTCTCCCGCGCCAGCAGGCGTAGCGGGAAGCCGATGATACCGGACGCATGGGCGAGCAAGCGTTCGATCGCCAGATGCGTCTTGCCCGTGTTGGTCGGGCCCAGGACGGCCTTGACGCGCGCAGCAAAACCGGAGTCGGAGGCCAGCATGGAGGAATGTTTGGGTGCGGCGGGCCGAAATGCAAGCGGAGAAGTGGCGACCCGAGCGATGATACGGGACAAGTCACGATGCTACGGCGCCCGCCCGCCGGGACTTCTATGCCAGCTATTCCCGGGCGCGGCTTTGACCGGCACGTCGCACCAGCCAGCAAGGCAGTAAAATCCGACGAACCGCCGGACGGCCGAGCCCGCGTCCGGCCGCGGGAAACAAATCGTCGTCCGCGCCGGCAGGTCCGGACGGTATGGCGCGGGACAGGCCGGCGACCAGATCAATCGTCGTGCGAAATAACCGCCCCGGCCGTCGTTCCGCCATCGATCACGATCGTCTGGCCCGTGGTGAAACTGCCCGCCGCCGAGGCCAGGAACACCGCCGCCCCCGCGATCTCATCGGGTTCGCCGATCCGCTGCAGCGGCGTATCCTTGGTGCGCTTGCGATACAGCGCCGGATCCTCCCACAAGGCCCGCGCGAAATCCGTCCGCACCAGACCCGGCGCGATCGCGTTGGCGCGGATGTTCTTCGGTCCCCATTCCACCGCGATGTTGCGCGCCAACTGCATGTCGGCGGCCTTGGAAATTCCATAAGTGCCAAGCTGCGCCGAGCCGCGCAAACCGCCGATTGAGGAGATAATGATCACCGCCCCGCCGCCCCGCCGCACCATGTGCGGAATCGCCATGTTCGCCAGCCACCAGTTGCTGCGGACGTTGGAACCCATGACCCGGTCGAACGCCTCATCCGGCATGCCGGCGGCCGGCCCCAGATACGGATTGACGGCGGCATTCTCCACCAGGATGTCGATCCCGCCGCACTGTGCGACCGTCCGGTCCACCAGATTTTGCAGTTCCTCCTTGCGGCCGATATGGCAGGGAATCACTACCGCCTTGCCGCCCTTCCCACGAATACCCGCCGCCACCGCCTCGCACGCATCCGCCTTGCGGCTGGAAATCACCACCGTCGCACCGTGTTCGGCCATGCGCGTGGCGATGGCGAGGCCGATGCCCTTGGTGGACCCGGTGATGACGGCGACCTTTCCGGTCAGATCGAACAGCGATGGCATTCTGTGTCCCTCCCCTGGCGCGCTTGCGGCATTCCGATCCCCGAGTATGCTGCCAGCATCGGGAACGTCAATCGGGCGGTAAAATGCAAATCAAGCGCACCGGGGTTTACAGCCGGGAACAACTCACGCGGCTGCTCCATCCGGCCAGCATCGCCGTGATCGGAGCCTCCACGCGCGCCGGTTCGTTCGGGGAACGAGTCGTTTTCAACATGGCGCACTACGCCGGCCGGTCTTATCCGGTGAACGCGCGCTATCAGACGATCGGCGGACAGACCTGCTACCCCAAAGTGGCCGACCTGCCGGAAGTTGCAGATTGCGCCGTCATCGCCGCCCCGCGGGAGGCGGTGGAAGAGATCGTTCTCGAATGCGCGGCGGCGGGCGTCGGCGGGGCGATTATCTTCGCCTCGGGCTATGCCGAAACCGGAAAGGAAGACCGTATCCTCCAGCAGGAGCGCCTGGCCGCGATCGCGCGCGAAACCGGCCTGCGAATTGTTGGGCCGAACTGTATCGGTGTGGTGAACGCGCTGCTGGACAGCCGCGTCACGTTCATGGACATCACGCCTATTCCAAAGCCGGAACGGAACGCCGTCGGTATCATCAGCCAGTCCGGCGCGCTGGGCATGGCGCTGGCGCAGGGCGTGGTGCGCGGGCTTTCGGTTAGCCATGTCATGACGTCCGGCAACTCCTGCGACGTGGATATGGCCGATTTCGTCAACTATCTGGCGACCGATCCCGCCTGCGGGTCCATCGCCTGCGTGTTCGAGGGGATGGCAACGCCGGAGCGGCTGTTACTTGCCGCCGAAAATGCCTGGGCGGTCGATAAACCGCTGATCATCTTCAAAATGGCGACCGGGGAACAAGGCGCGCAGGCGGCGATGTCGCACACCGGTTCCCTGGCCGGATCGCATGCGTCGTACCGTTCGGTGTTCCAGCGGGCGGGCGCGATCGTGGTGGACGATTTCGAGGCGTTGATGGAAACATCCGCGTTTTTCGCCAAGGCGCCGCCGCCCAAGGCCCCCGGCGCCGCGATCGTCGCCGCGTCTGGCGGAGCGGCGATCATGGCGACCGATCGAGCGGAACAGCACGGCGTGCCGATGCCGCAACCAACCCCGGCGGTGACCGAAATTCTGGAATCGCGCATTCCCGAGTTCGGTTCGGCACGCAATCCATGCGACGTCACCGCCCAGGTTCTCAGCGACCCCGAATCGCTCGGTATTTGCGCCGACGCACTGCTCGGCGATCCGCAATACGGCGTGCTGGTCTCGCCGTTGACCTATGGATACGCCCCGTCGGCGAAACGTCCCTTGCTGTACAGCGACCTTGCGAAGAAACATGGCAAAATGGCCTGTGTTGTCTGGCAAACGGAATGGCAGGACGGGCCGGGCGTGGTCGATGCCAATCAATGCGACCGGGTGGCATTGTTCCGCTCCATGAGCGCGTGCTTCGCGGCACTGGCGGCATGGCAGTGGCGGGCGGATAAGCGGGCGGCCGGATCGCAGATCATTGCGCCCACGCCCGCCGGTATTATTGCGGAATCGAGGGCGCTGATCGCCGCCGCCGGCGGCCGCACGTTGACCGAGCGGGAGGCAAAGGCGGTGTTGGCACTGTATGGGGTGCCGGTGGTGGGGGAACGGCTGGCGCAGACTGTGGACGATGCGGTGAACGCGGCGGCCTCGCTGGGCTATCCGGTGGTGCTGAAGGTGGAATCGCCAGATTTGCCGCACAAGACCGAAGCCGGGGTCATCCGGCTGAACCTGCGTTCGGCCGATGAGGTGCGCGCCGGATATGCCGCCGTGATGGCGAATGCGGACAAGGTGACTCCGGCGCCGCGGATCAATGGCGTGCTGGTGCAGCCGATGGTGCCACAGGGAATCGAAATGGTCGTGGGGGCAAGAAACGATCCGCTGTTCGGTCCGCTGATCGTGGTCGGACTCGGCGGTATTCTGGTGGAGGTGCTGAAGGATACCGCCCTGTCGCCCGCACCGGTCACGCCGTTCGAGGCGGAAAAACTGTTACGCCAGTTGAAGGGTGTGAAATTGCTGGATGGATTCCGCGGCATGCCGGCGGTCGATGTGAAGCGGCTGGCCGGCGTTATCAGCGACGTGTCGCGTTTCGCCGCCGACCACCGGGGTTCGGTCGCGGAATTGGACGTAAACCCGCTGATCTGCGCGGGCGACCGGATCACGGCGGTGGATGCGCTGATTGTTGTCGGCTAACGGGCGGGGGCGGTCCGGAAAAATCCGGCCGCCATCCGCCGATGGTGCAACGATCGTCAATACTTCCGCATCAGCGCGACAATCCGTCCCTGCACCTTCACCCTGTCGGCGGGGAAAATCCGCGTCTCGTGCCGCACATTGCAGGGTTCCAGCGCAATCGAGTTGCCCCGGCGGCGCAGGCGCTTCAGCGTGACCTCGGCATCATCGACCAGCGCCACGACAATCTGTCCGTTCTCGGCGGTGTCGCCCTTCTGAATAATCACCGTATCGCAATCCAGGATGCCAGCCTCGATCATCGAATCGCCGGCGACCTCCAGCCCGTAATGTTCGCCCGCACCCAACAGCGCCAGCGGCACTTCGACGTAACTGGTGGTGTCGCGCAAGGCCTCGATCGGCAAACCCGCCGCGATACGGCCGTACATCGGAAGCTGGATCGCGCCCGCATCGGCGGCAGCGCGCACGCCCGCCAGGCGTTGGGTGAAATCGCCGCGGATCACGTTGGGGGCAAAGGTCTGCGCGACGCTTTCCTCCGCGGCCGGCGCGGCGGGCGAATCAGGGGCATGCATGTTTTCCGGCAGGCGCAAAATATCCAGCGCACGTGCCCGGTGATGCCGCCGAGCCAGATAGCCGCGTTCTTCCAGTGCCGAAATCAACCGATGGATACCGGACTTCGATTTGAGCGCCAGCGCGTCTTTCATCTCCTCGAAGCTGGGAGAAAAACCCGTTTGTTTCAAATGAAGATCGATATAAACTAGCAGTTCGTATTGTTTGCGAGTCAACATGACGGGCGTCCTTGCGGAGGTTTCGGAACAAACCGGAAACCGTTGCTGCCGTTCTATGTTGGTTCCCGGACTGTCGTCAAGCGAAACTGTGGGTACATTTGAATATTCCTGCATGCGCCGACGAATATCCCTGCATGCGCCGGGTTCTTCTCGAACCGACCCCGTCACAAACCCAGCGAATCGAGGCGAATGATGCCCACCTCGGCCCCCGGCGCCAGTGCGGGCGCGTTGGGTGGGCGCACAATCAACGCATCGGCCAGGGCCAGGCGCCGTAGCATCGCCGAATCTTGCGAGGGAAATGGCGTCGCGACCGCCCGGCCGGACGAATCGGTTGCAACGGAGGCCCGCAGGTGATCGGCGCGCCGGTCGTTCTGTTTCAGCGGCGCACCCAGGATCGCGGCGGACACGGGTGGCGGTGCCGCGGGTAGCCCGGACAGGCGCGCCAGCGCGGGCAAAAGGAACAGAATCGCGCACACCATGGCGGAAACCGGATTGCCCGGCAGGCCCAGAACCGGGGTCGTGCCAAGCTGACCGAACAGCAGCGGTTTGCCCGGCCGCATGGCGATTTGCCAGAAATCCAGCGTCATGCCGCGGGCTTTCAGCGCCTCGATCACCAGATCGTGGTCGCCGACCGAGGCGCCCCCGGTGGTGACCAGCAAGTCCATCCCCTGGACCGAGTCCGCGACCGCGCCGATTGCCGAACGGTCATCTTTCGCGACGGGCAGGATGGCCGGATCTCCGCCGCCGGCGCGTACCAATGCCGCCAGCGCGTGGGAGTTGGAGCTGACGATGCCGCCGGGCGGAATGGGTTCGCCCGGCATCGCTATTTCATCGCCGGTGGCCAGGATGGCGACGCGGGGACGGCGATGCACCGTCAGCCAGGGATGATTCGCGGCGGCGGCCAGTCCGACATCGCGGGCCGTCATACGGCGGCCGGCGGGCAACACGATATCGCCAGCGGCGAAATCCTGGCCCTTGCGCCGGACGTGACGGCCCTTGTCCACCGCCTCGTTAATCCGTACCGTGTCGCCATCGCGGGTTGCGTCTTCCTGCAACAGGATGGCGTCGGCTCCGGCGGGGATCACACTGCCGGTGAACAGCCGCACCGCCTGGCCGGGACCGACGGCGAACCCGAACGGATGACCGGCCGGGGCAGACCCGATGACCGTCAGAACCGCATTCAACGCACCATCGGCGGCGCGCAACGCATAGCCATCCATCGCCGAAATGTCGGCTGGCGGCTGTGTCAGGCGTGCGGTGACGGCTTCCGCAGTCACCCGGTTCCAGGCATCGGCCAGGGCGACGATTTCGGCCGGCGTGGGGCGCAGCGTGTCAAGAACGCGGACTCGGGCTTCATCGACGCTGATCATGGCGAACTCCGGGTGGCGGCGAAGGCGGCACTTTGGGCAAAGCCATGATGGGTCTTTAGTCAGGTTGTCGCGCGTTCGACGATCCGAAACGGCATTTGCACCCGATCGGGGTCGCGCCGCCCTTCGCCGCCCAGCCGCCGCAGCAGACAGGCGGCGGCGGTTCGTCCGGTGGCCGTGCCGTCCAGGCTGACCGATGTAATCGCCGGCTCGTTCATCGCGGCCAGTTCGAAGTCGCCGAAGCCGCAAACGGCGAGGTGTTCGGGAACCGGCACACCCTGGACCCCGGCCTCCGTGACGAGTCCGAAAGCCAGCAGATCGGAACTGCAGAATACCGCGCAACGCCGGTCCAGCAAAGCCAGCAGGTCGCGCAGGCATTCCCGCCCCGCCGCGATGGTACTGGGCGCCGGTATCCGGCGGTCGAGGACGATGGACGCGCCGCCCTGTGTCATTGTTTCCGTAAACCCGCGCGCCCGCGTCAACGCGCGCGTATCGCTTGCGGTCAGCACCGCGAACCGGTCGTGGCCCTTGGCCAGGAAGTAGGCGGCGACCGCCGAACCGACCTTCGCGTGATCGAAACCGACCGCCATATCGATCGGGCGCGCGGAAATGTCCCAGAATTCGACCACTGGAATTGCCGCCTCGATCAGCATTTGCCACGCGCCGGGGCTATAGCCCGACCCGGCGACCAGCAACGCATCGGGCTTCTGTGCCAGCACGGTCCGGAATAACGCCTCATCGTCATCGTCGTTGTATCCGCCGACCGACAGCGTCACCCGGTATCCGCCATGCCGCATGGATCCGGAAAAAGCCTGCAAAACGCCTGCGAACATGGGATGCGCGATGGTGGGGACGATGGCCGCCACGGTGCGCGATCTGCGCGACTGCGGCAATGCGGCGCCGATGCTGGGAACATAACCCAGGCGCTCGATGGCTTCCCGCACCTTGGCGGTGGTTTCCGGTGTCACTCGGTCGGGTGCGTTGAGGACGCGCGAAACCGTCATCGGCGCCACTCCGGCCGCGGCGGCCACATCGGCGATCTTGAGCGACGCAGGCAATATGGGTCGGTCTCCTACCGGTACGGACAAGGCGGGTTCCTCGGGTCTATAAGCGTGGCGATAGCCTAACGCCCCGCACGCGATCCCGCCAGGGATGGAGCATGGGGTTGGATTGGGGCAGGATCGCGAAAAGCAACCGGCAGGAGGAACCCACCATGCTGAAATTCGGCGTATCGATGTTTTTCACCGACTACTCCATCGCCCCCGGCGCGCTCGGTCATGCGCTGGAGCAGCGGGGATTCGAATCGGTTTGGGCGCCCGAACATTCCCACATTCCGCTGACCCGCACATCGCCGTTCCCCGGCGGCGGCGATCTGCCGAAACGCTACTATGACGCGATGGACCCGTTCGTCACGCTGACCGCGGCGGCGGCGGCGACCAAAACGCTGATGGTCGGCACCGGCGTCTGTCTGGTCGCGCAACGCGACCCGATCCAGACCGCGAAACTGGTGGCATCGATCGATCAGGTATCCGGCGGGCGGTTCCTGTTCGGGATCGGCAACAGTTGGAACCAGGACGAACTGGAAGACCACGGGGTGAAATTCGCCGACCGTCACAAGGTCGCGCGCGAACGGGTGGAGGCCATGAAGGCGATCTGGACTCAGCCCAAAGCGGAATACCACGGCGAGTTCGTCAATTTCGATCCGATGATGGCCTGGCCGAAGCCGGTCCAGAAGCCGCACCCACCGGTGATTGTCGGCGGCGCTTTTCCGTTTTCGGCGCGCCGGGCCATTCGCTACGGGAACGGCTGGATTCCGCAGGCGGTGCGCAGCGGGTATAACGAAATCGGCGATCTGATCCCGGAATTCCGGAAAATGGCGACCGAGGCCGGACGCAACCCGGATGACATCGCGATCACCGTCTGGTTTCCCCGGCGGGACGTGGACCTGATGAAGCGCTATGCGGATCTGGGGGTTGAACGGGTGGTGTTCAATCTGGACTCGGACGGTGCGGACAAGGTCCTTCCGGCGATTGACGACATCGCCGCGTTCATGCGCAAAGCGAACGTCTAGCCGTCGCGATCGTTACGGACGGCGTCGGCTGTTTCAGCCCCACACGGCGGGGTGCGTCCCCAGCGGCACCGAACTGAGATCCCATCGGACGGGGGTTGCCGGCAGCACCGCCGCATGACGCACGGCGTGCAACCGGCCCCAGCCGGAGTCCGAAATGTCCATCAGGTCCGCCACGGACCCCGGCGGCGGACACGCCAGACCGTTCGTCACGCGCCCAAGATCGCGAATCCAGCGGCCGGTGCGGGCGAGGGAAACCCGCACGTGCCAGCTTCCGCCTTCCCGCATGCGCCGCGTCAAAGCAGTCAGGGCGCCGAACGCCAGCAGGTATCCCGACGCATGATCCAGCGCCTGACACGGCAGCGGCTTCGGGTCGGTCTGGCCGGCCGCCTCGGCTTCCGCATGGTTCATGCCGCTGGCGGTCTGCGTCAGGCTGTCGAAGCCCCGCCGGCCGGACCATGGACCGGTGTGGCCATAGGCCGACAACGACACATAAACGATACCTGGACGAATCCGGGCGGCGTCTTCCGGGCCGAAGCCCAGATCGGCCAGACCGCCCGGACGATAGCCCTGCACGAAAATATCGGCTTCTGCCAGCAATGCCTTCAGGCGCTCGTTGTCCGCTTTATCGCGCAGTTCCAAATGGGCGGATCGCTTACCGCGTCCGGTATCGACGACAAGGTTCGGCAGGTTCGGAATATTCGGGCTGGCGATGTTCAGCACATCGGCACCATGCGCCGCCAGCGTCCGCCCGCAAACCGGGCCGGCGATCACCCGTGTCAGGTCCAGCACGCGCACGCCGGTCAGCGGTCGGGCGGCCGGCGGCAGATCGCGGGACGGTGCATCGCCGATACGGACGATCTCTATCACCGGTTGAGTAACGACCGCCCGACCGTGCGGGTGGTCGTCCCATTCGGCGAAGCTGCGCATCGCCGTGGCGCACAGGTTGTTCTCCGCCGCCGCATCCTCCAGATCGTAACCGGTCCAGGACAGTAACGCCGCGGCAACCGCCTGCTTGTCGTAGCCGCAGCCCAGGATGCGAAGAATCCCCTCGCGATGGTGCGGAAAGTTGGTGTGCAGGCGCACCCACCGGCCGTCGCCGCATTGGTATGTGCCGGCGATCTTGTCCCAGATGTCGGCTGGCGGGGTTCCTTCGACCCGAACGAACTGTTCCGACAGGAACTCGATCGCGGCATGCCGCATATCGACGGATACGGTCTGCCGCGTGCCGCCCCGCTGGCGCCAGACCGTTGCGGCGGCCAGGGCGGACGCGGCCACGCTGACCTGCGCGGCGGCGCCAACGGCAAAGCTGGACGGCAGCACAGGATCGGCGCCGGTCAACCGAATATCGTCCAGCGCATCGGCCGGAAGTCCGGATTCGGTCCAAAGCGCCGCGAGATGCGGGTGCGGGTTCATGCGATTACCCCCGATACGGGCTGGGTTCTACCGGCGGCCTGTCGGGACCCGGTTGAACGGCATGCCCTTGTCCGCGCGAATGTCGGGCGGCAGGCCCAGCACTCGTTCGGCGATAATATTCCGCAAAATCTCATCCGACCCGCCCGCGATCCGGGCGCTGGGTGCCGACAGCAGCGCCGACTGGAACATGGCATAAGCCTCGGTCAGATCGTCATCCAGAACCAGGCCGCCGGCGCCCATCAGGTCCATGCCATAACTGGCGATATCTTGCAGTTTCGACGCGTTCACCAGCTTGTGAATCGAATTTTCCGGCCCTGGCGTCTCGCCTTTCGACAACGCCGTCATGGTGCGGAAACGGGTGAATTTCAGGCCCTGCGAGCGGGCATGCCACTCGGCGATCTTCTCCCGCACCGCACCGTTCCGGATCGCCGGCTTGCCGTCGATTTTCACTTTGCGGGCAAGTTCCAGCAGATCGTCCACTTCCGGTCGCTGCACGTCGCCCACGGCGAGGCGTTCGTTCATCAGCGTGGTCAACGACACTTTCCACCCTTGCCCAACGGCCCCCAGGCGCTGACTGTCGGGCACCCGGACATCGGTAAAGAACACTTCGTTGAAGTGACGCGCTCCGGACATCTGATGAATCGGGCGGACTTCGATCCCCGGCGATTTCATGTCGAGGAAGAAGAACGTCAGCCCTTCATGTTTCGGCAGATTCGGATCGGTGCGTACCACGACGATGCCGAAATCCGACAGATGCGCGCCGGATGTCCAGATTTTTTGCCCATTGATGACCCATTCGTCGCCGTCGCGCTCCGCCTTGGTGCGCAGCGCGGCCAGATCGGACCCGCCGGCCGGTTCGCTGAACAACTGGCACCAGACTTCTTCCCCGCGCAGCGCCGGTTGCACATACCGGTCCAGTTGTTCCGGTTTCGCGTAGGTCATCATCGTGGGGATGCACATGCCCAGGCCGATTTCGTACAGGCCGCGCGGCACGGCGAAATCGGTTTCCTCCTGATTGTAGATCACTTGCAGGATCGGCGACGCCTCTTGTCCGCCGAACCGCTTCGGCCAGGTCAGGCCGGCGAATCCCGCATCGGCCTTTTTCGCCTGCCAGGCCTTGCAGCGCTGAACCGCCGCGGCGTCGAGGCCCGATTGGCGCAGCACGGGCCGGCTGCCCGCGCGCGGTTCGGCATTGGCCGCCAGGAAGGCCCGCGCTTGCGAACGGAACGCGGCTTCTTCCGGAGTGTCGTTGAAGTCCATAGTGCTGTCCCCCTTCGTTCGGCCGTTATGCCGCGTTGCGTGTTTCCAGCAGATCGACCAGCCGGTCTTTCCAGAACGGTACCGATCCGATCGCCAACCCTAGTTGTTTCGATCGACGATAGAACAAGTGGCAGTCCACCGCCCAGGTGAAGCCGATGCCGCCATGGGTCTGGATATTTTCCTTTGACGCCAGGTGAAATGCCTCGGTGGCCGAAACGCGCGCCGTGGCCGCCGCCAGGGGCAGATCGGTAGCATCCGCGCCCAGCGCCCAGGCACCGTAGTAAGCGTTGGACCGGGCGAGTTCCACGGCCACGTACATATCGGCCAGTTTATGCTTGATCGCCTGGAACGATCCGATCGGCCGGCCGAAAGCGAAACGCTCCTGCGCGTATTCGCGGGCCATGTGCAGGCAGGCATCGGCGCCGCCCACCTGCTCGAACGCGAACAAAATCGCCGCTCGGTCGAGCACGCGCTGCACCGCGCCCCAGCCGCCGGACCCAAGCGCCTGCGCCGGGGCCGATTCGAATTCCAAACGGGCCTGATTCCGCGTGGGGTCCAGCGTTGTCAGGTTGCGCCGGCGCACACCCGCCAGATCGGCGATGTACAGGTTGGGCTGGCGGTGTTCGTCGCATGCCACCACCACGGCGATATCGGCGATTCCGCCGTCCGCGACCGGCCATTTGGCACCCGTCAGCCGGCCCCCGACCACGCGGGCGTGGATGGCGGACGGTTCCGGGTTGCCGTTACCTTCCGACAGCGCGAAACAGCCGATCAGCGACCCATCCGCCAGTTTGGGCAGGTACTCGCGGCGCTGGGCGTCCGAACCGGCGGTCAGGATGGCTTCGGCCGCCAAATACGCTGTCGAACCGAATGGCACGGGCGCGACCGCGCGCCCCATTTCCTCCGCCAGCACGCACAGCCCTTCATAGCCGAGGCCGGCGCCGCCGAATTCTTCCGGAATCGCCGCACCGATCCAGCCCATATCGGCGATTTCCCGCCACAGGGCGGCGGCGTGGGTTTCCTCCCCATCCAGCGACCGCCGCACCACGGCCGGTGTACAGCGTTCGGACAGAAAGCGCCTGGACTGGTCGCGCAACTGCTTCAAATCTTCGGAAAAGTCGAAGTTCATGATGTTTCTCCCTTGCCCGCACGTTGCCATCGGTGCGGAGCGTTGGGAAGCGTCAGGGTTGGTTATTGCCGGGCAAACCGTCCGGAAACAGGTTGGCGGCCAGCAATCCGCCATCCACATCCAGCGTGGTGCCGGTGATATAGCGCGCCATATCGGACGCCAGGAACAGCGCGGCCTTGCCGATATCGTCGGTGGTTCCCCTAGCGCGCGCCGGAATCAGGCTGGCTGCGTAGGCATCCGCGCGTTGCGGCGTGTCATACAGGCGCGGCGTGACAATGTGGCCGGGGGCGATGGCATTGACGCGGATGTTCTGTGGCGCCCATTCCACCGCCATGGTCTGCACCAGATTGATCAGCCCCGCTTTGGCGGCGCCGTAGGCACCGCGCATCGGGCTGGCCCGCTGGCCGTCCACCGATGCGATGCCGACAATGGCACCGGGTTTGCCGCGGCGGATCAGCGATTGCGCGACGGCCTTCGCCACCAGGAAGAAATATCGCAGGTTCAGGTGCATCTGCTGGTCCCACATCTCCGCGCTGATTTCCAGCAGCGAACCCCAGGCGGCGGCACCGACGATCGACACCATCAGGTCGAGGCCGCCCAGCTTCGCCTCCGCATCGGCGATAATCGGCTGGATCTGGCCGTCGTCCAGCACGTCGCCCGCGATGGTGAAAGACCGCCGCCCGAGCGCGGCGATTTTTTGGCCGACGGCGTCGGCGCGGGCGGGGACGACATCCATCAACCCCACGTCGCAGCCCGCTCGGGCCAGGAACAGGGCGGTACTCTCGCCCATGCCCTGACCGCCGCCGACGATCAGCGCCTTCTTGCCGGTCAGGCCGAAAAACGAGGCTTCCTGCGACATGGACGGTGTCCTCCGTGGTTTGTTGTTGGCCGGAGTGGACCACTAAGCCGAGCGGGTTGCAAAATCGCCGGCATATCGAACGTTCTGCCGCCGCCGGTTTTACCGGTGCTGTTTTCCCGGCCGGATGCATGGATAATAGCTCAACGACCGCCCCGGCTTTGGCTTGGTGCTATAAATCCCCTCGAATTCCAGCCAATTCCATGCATTTTGCGGTCGCCCTGCGAGCCCCGGCACATATAGCTGATACATCCATTCCTCCGTTTGCACCGCACCGCCCCCTTGCATGACCCGCCGCGCCCCATCCGGTGCGGCCATTACACTACGCGGGCGCCCAAACCAGGCTCCCAACAAAACGCCTGTTTTCGGAAACGCCCTGACCACGCAATCCGCGGCGTTCCATTCCGGTGGCAGTAGCATTTGATTCTGAATATTCTGGCCGGCTTGGCCCATCGCGCCAAAAACCCGGCCCAGCAGCCAAGTAAACATATCTTCCGTCAGCCACCATCCGGCTGCCAGCTGCGATTCTGGATGTCTTTCCAACCCACTGCGCCGATCCTTCATCTGCGCAAACCGCACCAGGACAGTATCATCGCCATATCCGCGAAGTTTTTCAATATTGAGTCCGCCATTGCGCGTCGCAACACCGGAGTTCCCAGCCAGCCATCCCTCCGCTCGCGATTTTTCCGCTGGATCCCCGATATAGGCTGCATTCGTAAAGGCAACTTCTTGTTTAATCATATTGTTCACCCGCCTGCTTTGCCCTGCTCCCACACTCTGACATTTCTGTCTCAAGGTTCAAGCTTTCCGAATGCGAGAGTACTGGGCAAGTTTGAGTTCTTGGTTCCCGCTTCAAAGGGTCTGCCGTAGTACCGGCCAAGATTGGCCGTCAGGAGCATGCGAGCCGCGCAGGCATGATCGCAACCGGCTTTCGCATCCGAAAGCCCCTTACCGGCAAAATTAGATATCGGTCGCCTGAGGGACTATCGGTCGTTCACGATGTCCGCTTCATGCACAAACACATTGCAGCGACCATCGACCGAATTCCGCGAGACGGCGGAGGCGTCACGGCGATCGCAGGTCCGATGCGAGAGGATGCGGTCAGCCGGTTTGCGAAACTCCGTGGCGACCTGGACCTTGCGCCCAGGTTCTACGAGGCCAAAAGCCGGACCTGCCACAAATTGGGTTATGTTGGATCGCGTGCGGCCTGGAACCGGTGCTTCACGGTCGCGCCCACGTGCATGTCATCTTCCACCCAAGGGCCGGCGAGCAACCGGATCGACAGGCCGGGCCGCTTGCTGAAATCGTGGCCGCGCGCCTGACCGGCCGATTCGACAAGTCCTGGCATCCGTGCCGTCCTTCAATCGCTGCCGCACCATGGCAGGGCGGTGGCGGCGCGGCCCGCCGTCTGTTCGCCGGAAAGGAGTAGAATACCATGCATACCGTCCCCATCGGTATCGAGGCGACCGGAACACGGACCGAAACCGACTCGATGGGCGCCGTTCGGGTGCCGGCGGACCGGTACTGGGGCGCGCAAACCCAGCGTAGCCTGCATCACTTTTCCATCGGCAACGACCTTATGCCCAAAGAACTGTCGCGCGCATACGGCATCGTCAAAAAGGCCGCGGCGGAGGTGAACGCGGCGGACGGACGGCTGGCGCCGGACAAAGCCCACGCGATCGTTCAGGCGGCGGACGAAGTAATCGCCGGGGCGCTGGACGCGCATTTTCCGCTCTATGTGTGGCAGACCGGTTCCGGCACGCAATCCAACATGAATCTGAACGAGGTCATCGCGAACCGGGCGATCCAGCTTCTCGACGGCACCCTTGGCACCAAGACGCCGGTGCATCCGAACGACCATGTCAATATGTGCCAGTCCAGCAACGATACTTTTCCGGCGGCGATGCATATCGCCACGGTGACGATGCTGGACACTCTGTTACTGCCGCAAATCGATGCCCTTGCCCGCGCGATCGAGGACAAGGCCCGGGCCTGGATGGGGATCGTGAAAATCGGCCGGACCCATCTGGAAGACGCGGTGCCGCTGACAGTGGGGCAGGAATGGTCGGGCTACGCGCATCAGTTGCGCGACGCGATCCGCGACATCGAAGCCAGCCGGCGCGGGTTGTACGAACTGGCGGCCGGGGGGACCGCCGTGGGCACCGGCCTGACCGCCCCGCCGGGATTTGGCGTCAAAATCGCCGCCCGCATCGCCGAACTGACCGGCAGGCCATTCGTAACGGCACCGAACAAGTTTGCCGCGCAAGGATCGCTGGACGCGATGACCCGCACATCGGCCGCGTTGCGCGGGCTGGCGGTGGCGCTGATGAAGATCGCCAACGACATGCGCTGGCTGGCATCCGGCCCGCGCTGCGGCCTGGGCGAGTTATTGCTTCCAGATAACGAACCAGGATCGTCGATCATGCCGGGAAAGGTCAATCCAACTCAGTGCGAGGCCATTGTCATGATCTGCATTCAGGTCATCGGCGAAGATACCGCCGTCGCGTTCGCCGGCAGCCAGGGCAATTTCGAACTCAACACAATGCGGCCCATCATCGTGAACAACGTTCTGCATTGCGCGCGCATTCTCGCCGACGGGGCCGAGAAATTCCGGCTGTACTCGGTGGACGGAACACGGCTGAACGAAAAACGCATAAGCCAGCATGTCAGCGAGTCGCTGATGCTGGTAACGGCGCTGTCGCCCGCGATCGGCTATGACAAGGCGTCGGATATCGCGCACACCGCGATGGCGGAGGATCTGACATTGAGGCAAGCCGCGATCCGGTCGGGTGCCATTTCGGCGGAGGACTTCGATCGCATCGTCGATCCGGCGGCGATGGTTGGCAGCGGTCTTGCCGGAAGCTGACAGGCATTTCAGGGGCAAGGCGCTAGCGCGCGACCCCAGAACAGGTGTGGTCCTGTAGTTCCTCGCCAGACGCCCGGTCGCCCGTTGCCGGATCGGACTGGTCGTTCAGCAGAACGAACCCTGGATTGCCGCCGGCAAAGGTGGCACCGGCCAGGACCAGCGTCTGTTTGCCCATATCGGCCATCGCATGCGGATCTTTATCGGCCAGTATGCGGAACGGGTTCACCCCGTCGAGTGTTTCCTGGTCGATTCGGATGGACCGGTAGCGATGGCCGGCCAGCGGCACCGGGAACGGCGTCCAAACCGCGGCGATCTTATCGAGATTCGCGGCGATGGCTTGCCGGACATCGGGGCGCATGCAGTCGATATGGATATGTAACTGGTCCTGCGTCCGGCCATCGGCGGAGTTGATCGCCAGTGCGACGTTATCGCGCGGCAGCGGCGTGTGCAGGCGGTCTTCCACGAAATACCGCGACTGCCACGCCGCGTCCCAGTAGTTGGTCGCACCCGGCGCCAATATGGCCGGGTCGTCGATGCCGCTAATTCGCGCTGTTGGGATCAGCAGAAACTGCGCGACGCCGCGCTTGTCCTTCAACACGGCGAAGCCTTTCGCGGCACCCTCGGACAAATCGACTTCGGAACAAGGCGATGGGTCGCTTGCGGTCTGTTCGTGCGGCACGCACTGGCCGCTGACGATTGTCCACAGGGCGGACGGGTCGGACGCATCGGCCGCGGCCGGTATGGCAGTCAACCCCAGCAGCAAAGTCAGCGAAAGTCGCATCAGCCGGCTTCCAATTCCGATCCGGCGAGCAATTCGCAGAGTTTCGCCATCTCAGTATGATCCGCATTCGAACCAAACCGAGCCTGTGCGGACACGATGATTTCGTTGACCATCGCCGACAGCGGGGCTGCCGTTCCGGTTTCCCGCCCTACCTGCATGGCGATCGACAGATCCTTTGCCAGTAATCCCATAGTGAAGCCCGCATCGAATTTCCGTGACAACACGAACTGCCGGAATTTCTTTTGGGTAGAGTTGTTCATGCCGGTGGCGGCGTTCAGGACATCGGTCATGACCGCCGGGTCCAGGCCAAAACGCTGGCCGATCAGCAGCGCCTCGATTCCGATTAGAAACCCGCCGGTGCTGACCATATTGTTCAGCGCCTTCATGGCCTGACCCGATCCAACGGCGCCGGTTCGAAGCACCGACGTGCCCATGGCGGACAGCACCGGCATCGCCTTGTCGATGGTTGCCGTATCGCCGCCCACCATGATAGCCAGTTGCCCGGTCTTCGCGCGCGGTATCCCGCCCGATACTGGTGCGTCGATCAAGGTGCCGCCAAGCGCCGCCACCTGTTCGGCCAGACGCTGCGTAACGGACGGCACGCCCGAACTCATGTCGATGACGATGCTGCCGGGTTTCATGCCGGCGAACAGGTTGTCGTCGCCTTCCGCCAACACCCGTTCCACGATCGCGCTGGTCGGCAGCATCGCGATAATCACGTCCGAGGTTTCGGCCAGTTGGCGCAGCGTGTCGGGGGCGAACCCGCCGACCTGCTGGACGAAATTGTTGGCGATTTCCCGGCGGGAGTCGTTGATGTTGACCGCGAACCCCGCCTTCACCAGACACGCCGCCATACCCCAGCCCATGTTGCCGACGCCGACGAACCCGACCGATGTGGTCATGCTCGTTTATCCTTTCGCCGCATCGGCTTCCTTGAACACCTCGGTGGCGATCTTGAACGCCTCCAGCGCGGCGGGGATGCCGCAGTAGCCACCCACCTGAATCAGGACTTCCTTGATTTCATCGCGGGACACGCCGTTGGTGAGAGCCGCCTTCAGGTGCAGCCGCAGTTCGGCGCCGCGATTGAGCGCGGACAGCATGCCGAGGTTGATAATGCTGCGCGTTTTGCGATCCAGGCCCGGCCGGGTCCAGCACATGCCCCAGGCCATCTCGGTCGTCATCTGCTGGAACACCGCATTGAAATCGTCGGCGCGGGCCAGGGCTCCGTCCACATAGTCGGCGCCCAGCACTTCGCGGCGGACGGCGAGCCCCTTCCTGAACAGGTCGCTCTGATATTCCGGACGATTGGGGACGTCGGCCATGGTGTGTCTCCGCGTTGCACTACACCGCCCGAACCCTAGGCTCGGTGCGCCATCCGGGCAAGCCGAGGGAGGGCAGGGCGGCGTGGCTACCCAGTTGGTGCCGCGGTCGCTGGCGCACCTGTCAGTAGCTTTTCGCCATTTCCGCCATTGCGGGAAAACGCTCAAACGGGATCATTTCCCCTTTGAGCAAACAATTTGACGATTGCGGATTGACCTGACTTCGGACGGCCAGTCACGATGGCGCGCCATTGCGGCATTGACAAGGTTGGAAACGGGTCTTGGACCTCACGCTCGAATTGCCACTGGACCAGATTTTGCGGGGCGATTGCGTGCCGTTGATGCGCATGCTGCCGTCGGCATCGGTCGATTGCGTCTTCGCCGATCCGCCGTACAACCTGCAACTGCGGGGCGAACTGCGGCGTCCGGACGACAGCCTGGTGGATGGCGTCGATGAGGACTGGGACCGTTTCACCGATTTCGCTGCTTACGATGCGTTTACCCGGGACTGGCTGACGGAATGTCACCGGCTGTTGCGCAAGGATGGCACGCTGTGGGTGATCGGTGCCTATCACAACATTTTTCGCATTGGCGGCATCCTGCAGGATTTGGGGTTCTGGATCCTCAACGACGTGATCTGGCGGAAATCCAACCCGATGCCGAATTTTCGCGGCCGCCGCTTCACCAACGCGCACGAAACGCTGATCTGGGCGGCCAAGGGCCGGAATTCCCGCTACCGGTTCAATTATCAGGCGATGAAGTCGCTCAACGACGACGTGCAGATGCGCAGCGACTGGTTTTTCCCGCTTTGCACGGGGCCGGAGCGGCTGCGCAACGCGCATGGCCTGAAATTGCACCCGACGCAAAAACCAGAAGCGCTGTTGCATCGTGTGCTGCTGGCCAGCACCAACCAGGATGACATCGTGCTGGACCCGTTTACCGGCACCGGCACCACACCCGCCGTGGCGAAGCGTCTGCGGCGGCATTTTATCGGTATCGAGCGCCATCCGGATTACGCCGAGGCAGCCATCGGCCGGGTACGGCGGGAGAAGCCGATCTCGATCGAGGGCGCCACGTCGCAGCCCACCAAACGGGAAGCGCCGCGTATTCCGTTCGGCAGCCTGGTCGAGCAGGGGCTGATTTCACCCGGTACCCCGGTCTTCGATCGTCAGCGCCGCATCACCGCGATGGTCGGGCCGGACGGGTCGCTCAGCGCAGGCGATGTCCGTGGATCGATCCACAAGGTGGGCGCGCTGTTGCAGAACGCACCGAGTTGCAATGGCTGGACATTCTGGCATTTCGAGCGCGATGGGGCGCTGGTGCCGCTGGATGCGCTGCGGGAGGCCATGGCCGCCCGGCCTTTGGCGGTTTAAGGCCGGTTTACGCACGCCGCGACGGTATGCTTTGACGCGATTAGGGGCTGCCCCGCCAAGCCTGCCGGCAGCGGATGACCGCTCCGTCAAATGCCGATTGCCCGCTCGTCCGCGTAACGCTAGATATCTTAATGCTAGACCCAACAATGCCCAGGCAAATTATCGCAATGCGTACATATCCGTTCGACGCGGCGTTTCGTGCCTCGGCCCTCATTGCCGGGCTGGCGGTCGTGGGTTGTACATCCGGCGCGCTTAAATCGGGATCGTCCGCACCTGCCTTCGATGGGCTGGGGGCAGGCAGCGAGAGCGATTTGTCGGCGGCACAGTCCGGCGGTGCGGGCAGCGCCAAGGATCAGGATGGCGGGGGCATCGGTGTCAATGCCTTTCTATGGCGAGGGGCATTGGATACCATCGGATTCATGCCGCTGATATCGGCGGATCCCTTCGGCGGCGTCATCATCACCGACTGGTACAGCCCGCCTGGTGTTGTGAACGAACGGTTCAAGGCATCGGTTTATATCCTCAGCCGGGCTTTGCGCAGCGACGCGATCCGGATGAACATCAACCGCCAGGTGCTTCAAAACGGTCAGTGGGTCAGTGCGGACGTAGCCCCGTCCACCGTGGCCGACCTGGAAAACAAGGTTTTGGCCACGGCGCGCCGTATGCGGTCGCAGACACGCCGGGCGGGTTAGGGCAGCATCGGCCATAAGTGCGTCAGCACGCCGATAATGCTGCCCGCTGGAACAATAGCTTATCGCAGCATCGGCCATAAGTGCGTCAGCACCTCGATAAAGCTGCCCGCTGGAACAATGGCTTACGTCATGCCCGGCGCCGCAATCCAGCGCGAAAATCGCCGAACACGGCCATAGCCGCGCTTAAAAGCGAACCGACAGGGCAGCCGAACCGAATTGGTGCAAGCCGCCGGTCTGCCCGTTGAACGTCTGGGTCTGGGCGACATAAGCAAAGGTCAGACGCATACCATAGGCCATGACCGCGAACCCGGCTTGCATTTCCCCCACGTCCCACACCGCCGAAACATGCGGACCGGAACGAAACGGCGCCGATTGCAGCAGCAGGTCATAGCCGACGGCCTGACCGTCCGCCCCGGCGAACACATACCATGCGAACGGCCGGGTCGGCACAAACACATCGCCGCCGCTTTGGCCGGGGCGCAGGCGCGGCACCCCGAAATCGGAGTCCAGGCCCTGTCCGAAGCGGAACAGCACACCGGTCTGGACGTAGTCCCGGAGATCGCCGATGGCGACCGTCAGCGACGGCAGGGCGTCGGTTTCCAGGCCGGCCACCGTGCCCATGGGCAGGCGCCAAATGCGTTCGTGCAGCAATTCGGCGACCGGCGTATTCGCGATCTGGCCACCCCATCCGACGGTATGATTCTGGCCGATAAGGTTGTGAAACCCGTTTTGCACCTGTTCGGCGCCCGCTCCGGGGCCGACAAGGCCGAAGCTGGCCGTTAGTGTGCTTCTGGTATCCTCGGTGTCGCTCATCAGCGAGAAGTTACCCAGCAGGACCCCCGCGTAAGGCCTGTCGTAAGCGTTCGGAACCACGGATGTCGTGCCGGCGGGCGTGTAAATCTGCTGCGTCAGATCGAAGCCTACTCGCTGCTGTCCGCTGTCCCACAACGCCCGGCCAACCCCGGCCAGTGCGTCCGGCACATCCCCGGTGGGGGAAAACCATCCGATATCCAAGCCGTTCACATAAAAGCGATCTGGCGGCCTTCCCGTCGTGATCGACGCGTTTTCGTCCTGAATGGTCCATATGGAATGGGGATCGGCAGCGAGTTGCGCCTGCGCGCCCCACGCCGGCAGACCGAATGTCACGCTAAGAACGGCCAAAGTCCGGGAATTCATGAAATGGCACTTCGAAAATGAGAATGGACAGGGAGACAGACATGAGAGGTTAGTGAATGTTTCGTCAACATTCTATCGTGTTGCGCCGCGCCGCCAGCACGACCCGGACGCCGTTGTGACGCGGGAACCTGGGTGGGCGCGATCATACCGCCGATAGCGGGCTATCCCTGCGCCAAAAACCGCGCGAATGCCGCCAGGGTCGCATCGGACACGTGATGTTCGATTCCCTCGGCATCGGACTCCGCCGCCTCGCATGGCACCCCCAGCGCCAGGAGCAAATCGACCACCACGCGATGCCGGGCACGGACACGGGCGGCCAGGTGGTCCCCGGCCTCGGTCAGAAACACCCCGCGATAGGGCTTGGCGACTGCCAGCCCTTCTCGTTTCAGGCGCCCGATCGTTTTGATCGCCGTTGCATGCGCCACACCGAACCGCCGGGCGATATCGGTCGGCCGAGCCTCGCCGCCGCTGGCCAGCAGGTCGGAGATCAGTTCGACATAATCTTCCAGCAGCGCCCCGGATTGGGCGGATCGCGCCTTGCCGAAGCGGCTGGCCTGCGTCGGTTCCGCCGGCAGCGCCTGGGCGGGTTGTATCGAAGGGGCGACCGAGGGGACTGACATGAACTGCTTATTGCCCCAATGTCCGCCTAATTGGCAAAGCTTTGCCACAGCAGCACCGCGTTCAAAACCAGTACGGTCGCCGTTCCCGCGGTCATCAGCGCTTTCATCCCGGGTCCGATGGCAAAGCCGCCCATCAGGCCGGGTCGCGCCGTCAGCACGAACAGCGCGATCATTGGCACCGGCAACACAAGGCTGAGCACCACCTGGCTGATGACCAGCGCATCGGTGGCGTTCACGCCCATCGCCACGACAACCACGGCCGGAGCCATCGTTACCGAACGCCGCACCCACATCGGAATCCGGACCCCAACGAAATCCTGCATAATGACCTGACCGGCCATGGTGCCGACGACCGAACTGGACAGGCCGGATGCCAGCAGCGACGCCATGAACGCGCCTGCCGCCACCACGCCCATCAGCGGCAGCAGCGTATGATAGGCGGTCTCGATTTCCCCCACGTCGGAATGGCCCTGGTGGAACATCGCGGCCGCCATCGCGACCATCGCCAGATTGACCAGCCCGGCAAGGCTGAGCGCGATCAGGACTTCCAAATTGGAATAGCCGATCAGCCGTCGGCGTTCGGCGTCCGAACGCGATTCCACGCGGTTCGCGACCAGAGCCGAATGCAGATAGATCGCGTGCGGCATGACCGTCGCGCCGACGATACCCACCGCCAGCGTCACACTGTCGGGCCCCGCGAGTTGAGGCACCGCCATGTGATAGAAGAACTGCCCCCAATCCGGCGGCGCGATGAATAGTTCGATCACGTAAGACAGGCCGATGATCCCGACAAATCCGGCGATAATCAGCTCGATCGGCCGGAACCCGCGCGATTGGAAACGCAGCAGCGCCAGGGTCAGGGCAAAGGTGATCAGCAGGCCCGCCAGCAGCGGCAGATGGAACAGCACACTGATGCCGATCGCGGCGCCGATCGATTCCGCGAGGTCGGTGGCCATCGCCGCCACTTCGCTGACCAGCCACATGGCAATGACCAGGGGTCGCGGAAAATGCATGCGGCACAGGGACGGCAGGGAATAGCCCGTGACGATGCCCAGACGAGCCGATAGCGCCTGAAACAGCATGGCGATGAGATTGGCGAGCAAAACCACCCAAAGCAGCAAATAGCCGTGCCGGGCACCCGCCTGAATGTTGGTCGCGAAATTGCCTGGGTCCATGTAGGCAATCGACGCCACCACGGCGGGGCCGGCGAATGGCAGCAAGCCGCGCAGTCCCCGCCGCTTGCCAATCAATGCCAGGCGGCCCGCCGCCGCGGTGCGGCCCGACAGGGTCGGCTGGCTTGCCAACGGACTCACGCGCGCACCGGGTCGGACGATTTTGCAGCGATGGCCATATATTATGCCTTTCACAACAGAGTGTAGCCTAGGCTACATTCCGAGTCGAGCAGTTTGGCGAACCTTCTCGCATGCCGGCCCTGCATTCTTTGGCCCAGGCCGTCATCGCCGCTGCCTGTGGCGGCCACTTCCCCTGACGGCGAAGTGTGCTAAAGCCCCCGCCCCATGCGTCATTTCCTCGACTTCGAAAAATCCATCGCCGAACTGGAAGGCAAGATCGAGGAGCTCCGGCGTATGTCGGAGCCCGACGGGATCAATATCGCCGACGAGGTTGTTCGGCTGACAACGGTGGCGGACCGGCAGTTGCGCACGACCTACGCGCGCCTGACGCCCTGGCAGAAAACCCAGGTTGCCCGCCATCCGGATCGCCCGAAGGCTGGGGATTACATTCGTACCCTGATTACCGGCTTCACGCCTTTGGCCGGGGATCGGGCGTTTGCCGACGATGCCGCCGTTCTGGGCGGTATCGGACGATTCAACGGCCGATCCGTCGTGGTTCTGGGAACCGAAAAAGGAACCGACACCGAATCCCGCGTGAAGCACAATTTCGGATCGGCTCGGCCCGAAGGCTATCGCAAAGCCAGACGGCTGGTGGAACTTGCCGGGCGCTTCGGCATGCCGGTTCTTACTTTTGTCGATACATCCGGTGCGTTTCCAGGCATCGACGCCGAAGCGCGCGGCCAGGCCGAAGCGATCGCTCGCTCCATCGAAGCCTGCCTGGAAGCGCCGGTGCCGATTATCGCCACGATTATCGGCGAGGGCGGGTCGGGCGGGGCGATCGCCCTGGCGTCGGGCGACCGGATCCTGATGCTGGAACATGCGATCTACTCGGTGATCTCCCCCGAGGGCTGTGCGTCCATTCTTTGGCGGGATGCCGCACAGGCGTCCGTGGCGGCGGAGGCACTGCGCCTGACCGCCGAAGACCTGCTGCGGCTGAAACTGATCGATCGGATCGTGGCAGAGCCGCTGGGCGGCGCCCAGCGCGACAAACAGGCGACGATGGAAGCGGTGGGGGTTGCGATACAGGACGCGCTGACCGCCCTGGCGGATCTCGACGCCGTCACGCTGCGCACCCGGCGGCGCGAGAAATTTCTCGCCATGGGCCACGAAGCGCTCACGTGACCGCAAGTCTGGCCGGGGTGATTAAATTCTGCTTAACTGAATCAGGGAGTTGCGATATCTCCGCGACCGAACGGCGAAAACGTCATGCGTGAAGAAATAACAGCCTATAAGCGGGAACGCATCCTGGAGGAGGCGGTGAAGCTGTTCTACGAACGCGGCTTCAGCGGCACCACGCTCGACGATATCGCCGGCAAGCTGGGCGTCACCAAGCCGTTCATTTATACCCATTTCCGCAGCAAGGTCGAATTGCTGGAGGCGATCTGCAGCCCCACGATCGAATTGTCCCTGGGCGCGATCGCAGCGGCCGCGGCCCAACCCGGTTCGGCCGCCGGCAGATTATTCGACGGGATCGTGAATTTCAGCAAAGTGGTGTTTCAGCGTCAGGCCAATATCGCGGTCTATTTCCGCGAGGAAAAAAATCTCTCGGAGGCTGGTCTGGCTGGCATCAACGCCCTGCGCAAACGCTTTGACCGGGTGTTGAGCGATTTGCTGGAAGAAGGCGCCGCGGCGGGCGAATTCTCGGTGGCGGACGTGCGGGTCGCGGCGCTGGCGATCGGCGGCATGGTCAGTTGGGCCTATACCTGGTACCAGCCGGACGGTCGTTTGCCGATCGAGGCGGCCGGCGAGAAACTGGCGCATCTGGCGCTACACATGGTTGGCGTGCACCCGCCGCCGTCGGAGCCTATTTCACCTTAAATCCGTGCTGGATCCATACATCGCGCGCCGCGGCCGACGACAGAAAGGCCAGGAACGCACGCGCTTCGGGCGTGTCGCCGGCTTTTGGGATCGCGAACGGGTAGGTCACCGGGTCGTAGCTGGCGGCCGGGAACACGCCCGCGACCATCACCGCCTTCGACGCCGCGGCATCGGTGGCATAAACGATACCGGCGGGCGCCTCGCCCCGTTCCACCAACAGCAACGCGGATCGCACATCGGCCGCGGCCGCCAGATGCGGGGCGGCGGTGTTCCACAGCCCCAGTGCGCGCAACGCCTGTTCGGCGTAAATGCCAGCCGGCACATGGGCCGGGTCGCCGACAGCCAGCCGTCCGTCGGCCCCCAGCAAGGCGGACAGATCGAAGCCAGGCGCTATCGTTGCGTGCATCGGGCGGTCGGCCGGGACGATCAGCACCAGATCGTTGCCCAGGATATCCCGCCGCGTACCGACCGCGATCAGGTTGGCGGTTGCCAGGACATCCATCCATTTTTCATCGGCCGACGCAAACACGTTGGCGGGGGCCCCCTCCTGTATCTGCCGGACCAAGGTTGAACTCGACGCGAAGGACAGCCGCGGCGCCGGATGCCCGGCGGCGACCCACAGCCGAACAATGTCCTGCATCGCGTCTGTCAGGCTGGCGGCGGCGAACACGGTCAGTGGCTGCGCCTGGGCGCGGGCCTGGAACGGTGCCAGCGTCAGCAGCAGAATGAGCAATAAGCGCATGATGTCCCGTCTGGTCAGTGTTGCAGCGCCGGTGTTGCGCCGACGATCGCCGTGAGTTGGTCGGCGGTTAGCACCCGGCCATAGACGGTCGCATTGAATACAGCCGCCAGCGTGCGCGGGTCGGCTCCGCTAAGCCAGGCCAGGCCGAGCAGACGATTGATGGAGGGCGGTTCTTCTACCCACCCAAACGGGTCGGATGGGGCGATGTAGGCGTGGCCGCCGCGCACCGCCCGCAAGGCGGCCCATGGCGGGGTGGTCAGGACAGGTTTCGCCGCCGGATCGGACAAAATAATAATGTCTGGATCGAGCGTGCGGATCGCATCCACGGTGGTTCGCCGGAACGGGCCCGACCCGTCCGGGGCGACGACATGCCATCCCAGGCGTCCGAATATCGCGGTGATTTCGGTGTCCGGGGCCGCGGCCGTCAGCCCGTCCGCCCCACGCGCGTAGAAGACGTTGGGATGGCTTTGCACCGGCACCGGTAACGCCAGGATCGCCTCGGCCATGCGAGCAACGGTTTCGGCCTGCTCGGTTTGGTGCGCGATCTGGCCGATCGCGCGGGCCACGGCGGGGATCCGATCCAGCGCGCCATCGAACAACAGTGTCGGCACGCCGGTCTTTTGCTGGGTGTCCTGTGCCAGTTGTTTGTAACGGGGCGAGACCGAACCGTAATCGATGATCAGATCCGGATGCAGCGACTGGACCGCCGCTGTCATCTCGCCCTGGCCCGTCAGGCGCGGCACCATGGGCAGAACGCTGGCCGCGGGCGCCAGATCGGCGCGCGCGGCTTCGGCGATGGGAAGCGGAAAGCCGATCGTTTGTCCTGGCGCGATGGCGGCCAAAAGCACGGCAGCGGGCGGGCCGGCGGGCAGAATCCGTTCGATATGGTCAGGGATCGTCACGACGCGGCCCGTCGAGTCGGTCACCTCTGCCGCCATCGCGAAGGACACCGAGCACAGCAGCCCCAGGATGAGTGCCGGAATTTTCAACGGTTCCATGTCCTCCTGTATAACGATATATCGAAATGGATACAGCGGCAACGGATGGAATGGCTCCGGGGCAATTGCACGAATGTCGTGAGGCTCGATTCCCCCCCCCGTCCTGGTTTGGACATCCAAGCTTTCGGGATGCGCGTGCAAGACAGCCGTGGGTGACCGAACCGCCGCCGGTCGCTAGATGCGCGGCATGCGGAACGGCAGCATCGCCTGTACCCACGGGCGTGCGAACCGGTCCAGCGACAGGCTTTCGTGCATCGCGGTAACCGGCCCTCCCAGCATGTGCGCGGCGACGACCGACCTGGCGTAGAACGGGGTGTCTTCCAGTGTGTGGACGACCGAGGCCTCCGCCGAACAAATCCGGCGCGGGATTCCCCATCGCGTGCGGGGCAGGGTCAGGGCGGGCGGCGCGGCAAAATCCTGGACGCCTCCGGCCGCGTCGTACCGCATGGCCAGCGTCAACGGTCCATCCTGGCGTTCGATGTCGTACAAGATCGCCGTTCCACCGGGGACCGGTGTCCGGCTCCAGTCCCAGCGGACGAAATCGGCTTCCAGCGGCCGGTCGCCCTGGTTGGTGTCGAAATACGCCTGACCGGACCAGGACAGGTTGGGGCGATTGAGCGCGACCTCAATACGAGCGCAGGGGGCGATGGGGCGCCAGCGGTGCCGGCCGGCGGTATCGAGCGACAACGTGCGGTCTTCCACCGCTGGGGGATACAGGCGGACGACGCCCTGGATGCGCCGCGGGATGGGCGCGGTTGTTTCGTCGATGCGGATTGTCAGCCCGGACCCGTCCCATTCCATGCCGCTTCGTCCGATAGTCAGGAAGTCCGGCCCGCGTTCGACGGCGGCGGCGCCGCGTTCGGTCATCGCCCAGCGGCGTGTCTTGCCGTACAGCGCCACGTTCAGCGCGCAATGGCGCATCGGGTCGCCGCCGCCAGATCGCCGCGCCCACTTATAATAAGGTGAAAACACGCTGCCCAGGAATGCGATCAGCGTGATGCCGAACGCGCCGTCGTCGCTGAGCGCATCGACATACCACCAGGCGTAACCGCCGGCGGGCGGCGTTATCGCGAAGTCAGGTCCGCCAGCAGCGCCGATGCCGCGAGTCGGCCCGACAGCACCGCCATCGGCACGCCCGGTCCCGGATGCACGCTGCCCCCCGCCAGATACAGGCCGGGGATTTTGCTCCGCGATCCGGGCCGGCGGAACGCCGCCATCGGGCCATGCACCGCCTGCCCGTACAGGGCGCCCCCCGTCGCCGGGTAAAGCGCCTCGAAATCCGCCGGGGTCGTGACCGCCGTCGCTTCCGGCCGGCGATCGATCGACAGGCCGGCGCGGTGCAGCAGGGCGAATGTCCGGGTCGCGCATGCCTCGATCTCCTGTGGGTTGAACGCGTGCCGGTCGCCGGTCGGCGGTGCGTTGACCAAAACCAATAGCCGTTCCGGTGTGCCGTCCGGTTCGGCGCCCGGTTCGCCGCGATCTTGCGCGCAAACATAGACGGTCGGTTCGTCCGGAAGGTGTCCGTCGCGGAAGACATCGGCGAATTCGGTCCGGTAGTCGCGTGAGAAAAAGACATTGTGGCGGGTCAGCGGAAACCCGCTTGCGGTCGCGGTCAGCGCCCAGGTGACCCCCGATTGCGACCGGCCGGCACGCTTTGGGGCCGGCACGGCGGGAATGGCGCCGTGTCCGAACGCGCCGGCCGCCAGCGCGGCGGCATCGGCATTGCATATCACCGCATCGGATTCGATCCGTTCGCCGGTCCCCAGTACCACGCCGCGCGCTCGGCCGCCGGAAACCAGGATTTCCGACACATGCGCGTTCATGCGCAGGACCGCGCCCTTGCGGCTGGCCAGTGCGGCCAGCGCCGCCGCCAGCCGGATCATGCCGCCTTCGGGCAACCAAACCCCTTGTTGTTCGACATGCGCGATCAGCATCAGCGTCGCGGGCGCCAGGAACGGCGACGAACCGCTATAGGTGGCATAGCGGCCGAACAACTGGCGCAGCCTGGGGTCCTTGAAATGCTCGCCCAGCGCGTTCCACAGGGTGGCGAAGGGCGAGATGCCCAGCATCGCGGAAATCCCCGATCCGGCCGCGAGCGACAACGCGGTTGGACGCGGGGATCGCATGAACGGTTTGTCCAGCGTTTGAAACATGCGTTTCGAACGCTGGACAAAACTCCGGTATCCGGCGGCCTCGGCCGGTCCGGCGAAAGCGCCGATGGCGTCGGCGGTTTGTGCGGTGTTGGCGAACAGGTCGAGCGTTTCGGAGTCGCTCCAGGCATGCCGGGCGAGCAGGGTGGCCGGGTGCAGCGTCAGATGGTCCGCAAGCGACGATCCCGCGCCGGCGAACAGGTCGTCGAACACCGGTTTCATGGTCAGCACGGTCGGGCCGGCATCGATTCCGGCCGTCTGGCGGATTTTCCCGCCCGGCGCGGCGGCGCGTTCCAGCACCGTGACGGCGAGGCCGGATCGCGCGAGGTCGGTGGCGGCTGCCAACCCCCCCGCGCCGGCACCGACGATCGTGACGCGAGGCGTGCGCATCGCTGAACCTTCCATTTCGGCGTTGACTTATGTGTCAGGTTGACGTGACATTCAAGACCGACAACAATAATTGACAGTTTGAGGGAGGTCGCCATGGATGCCGTCGCCCGGATCGAGCGGACCCTGACCGCTTCGCTGGATCGCGTCGATAATAAGGGCGGCCCGCCCTTGCTGGCCGCCGCCATGCGTCACGCGGTGTTTCCGCGCGGCGCGCGCATCCGGTCCCGCCTGTGCCTCGCGGTCGCGGCCGCGTGCGGCGACGACGATCCGGCCGCCGCCGACGCGGCCGCCGCGGCGATCGAGTTCATGCACTGCGCATCGCTGGTCCACGACGATTTGCCCTGCTTCGATAACGCGGCTATCCGCCGCGGCCGCCCGTCGGTGCATCGCGCCTATGGCGAACCGCTGGCGGTGCTGGCGGGGGACGCGCTGATCGTGCTGTCATTCCAGACGATCGCGTGGGGCGCCGCCGGTTCGCCGGTCCGGCTGGGCGGCCTGATCGCGATTTTGGCGAGCGCCACCGGCCTGCCGTCGGGCATCGCCGCCGGGCAGGCCTGGGAATGCGAGCCGGCGATCGACCTGGGACAGTATCAGCGCGCCAAGACCGGCGCCTTGTTCGCCGCCGCCACGTTGGCGGGAGCGGCCGCGGCGGGAGCGGAATCCATCCGGTGGCGGCAACTGGGCGAGAGCCTGGGCGAGGCCTATCAGGTCGCCGACGACATCGCCGACGTGCTGTCGGGCGAGGCGGATCTGGGCAAGCCGGCGGGACAGGACAAGGCGCTGGGCCGTCCCAACGCGGCGCTGGCAATGGGCGTGGATGGCGCGATGCGGCACCTGGACGCGCTGGCCGCGGCGGCGGCCGATTCGATTCCGCCCTGTCCCGGGGCGGCGGCGCTGAAGGCGCTGACTCTGAGCGAGGCCCGCCGCCTGCTGCCCAAGGATATGTCTCAGCGCGCGGCGTGATGTCCGGACCCGCCCTGGCACCGGCCCACCAAGGGCCGGCGGATCGGATATTTGCGAACCGGATTCCGGAAGCCGGGATCGCCGGCTGGCTGTTCGGCCTGCGTAACCGGCTGCTGGGCAGCGCGGGCTTTCAACGGTGGGCCAGCGCGTTTCCATTCACCCGGCCGGTTGCCCGGCGGCGCGCGCGGGGGTTGTTCGATCTGTGCGCTGGATTTGTTTACAGTCAGGTGCTGCTGGCCTGTGTCCGCCTGCGGCTGTTCGACGCGTTGCTGGACGGTCCGCGTTCGGTGGCCGATCTGGCCATCGCGTTGTCGCTGCCGCCCGATAACGCGCGGCGGTTGCTGGACGCGGCGGCGGCGCTGGACCTGACGGAACGGCGGCGCGACGGGCGGTTCGGCCTGGGCGTGCTGGGGGCCGCGCTGACCGCCAATCGCGGTGTGGCGGCGATGATCGAGCACCACGCGCTGCTGTATGCCGACCTCGGCGATCCTGTCGCCCTGCTGCGCGGCGACCATCCCGGCACAGCGATCGGGCGGTTATGGCCGTACGCGGCCGCCGGGTCGCCTAACCACCTCGGCTCAGCCGACGTAGCCGCCTACAGCACATTGATGGCTCGGTCGCAGCCGCTGGTGGCCGCGGACATCCTGGCCGCGTACCGGCTGGACCGGCATCGCTGCCTGCTCGACCTCGGGGGCGGAGACGGCACGTTCCTGACCGCCGTGGCCGCCGCCCATCCCGGCCTGAAGCTGATGCTGTTCGATTTGCCGGCGGTGGCCGCCCGGGCGCGGGACCGATTCGCGGCAGGGGACGCGGGACGGGCGGAGGTTTTCGGCGGCGATTTCCGCACCGGTCCGCTGCCAGACGGGGCCGATATTATTTCCCTGGTGCGCGTCGTTCACGACCACGACGACGAGTCGGCGCTGGCGATCCTGACCGCGGCCTGGCAGGCGCTGCCGTCCGGCGGAACGATTTTACTGGCGGAACCGATGGCCGGAACGCCGGACGCACCGGGCGTGGAAGCCTATTTCGCCTTCTATTTATTGGCGATGGGCAGCGGCCGCCCGCGCCGGATGGAGGAACTGGCGGTGTTGCTGCACGCCGCCGGGTTTACCGGGGTTCGTCCGGTGACGACGCGCCGGCCGATGCAGGTGCGGATTTTGGTCGCGTCCAAATGAACAGCCCCAAAAACGTAAATCAGAGTTGACATACTGAATAGTAAACTTAGGATGACACATACGCCGATACCAAGGGGCCGGATAACCGGTGGGGGGGAGGAAATGGAAGCACTGGCCGTCGTTCTGAACACCCCGGAAAACCTCTCGGTCAGCCGCCTTGCGCTGACCCCGCCCGGCGATTTGGATGTGGTTGTCGATATCGCGTGGAGCGGCATCAGCACCGGCACGGAACGCCTGCTGTGGCAGGGCCGGATGCCGCCGTTTCCCGGCATGGGATATCCGCTGGTGCCCGGATATGAGTCGGTTGGGCGCATTGTCGCCGCCGGTTCCGGCACCCAAAAGCGCGTGGGCGAGACCGTTTTCGTGCCGGGCGCATCCTGTTTCGGCCCTGTTCGCGGCCTGTTCGGCGGTTCGGCCTCTCGCCTTGTCGTGCCCGCGGGACGGGCGGTGGCGATCGATGCGGCTTTGGGCGAACGCGGCGTTCTGATGGCTTTGGCCGCGACCGCGCAACATGCGATCGCGGGCGGAACCTTGCCGGACCTGATTGTCGGGCACGGCGTCCTCGGCCGGTTGCTTGTCCGGCTTGTCCTGGCCGCGGGCGGTGCCCCGCCCACGGTCTGGGAGACAAACCCGGTGCGCGTGCATGGCGCGCAGGGGTACGAGGTTCTGCATCCCGACAACGACACGCGGCGCGATTACGCCTGCATTTGCGACGCCAGCGGCGACTCGGGGCTGCTCGACACGCTGATCGGACGGTTGGCGACCGGCGGCGAAATCGTGCTGGCCGGATTTTACGCCGATCGCTTGTCGTTCGCCTTCCCGATGGCCTTCATGCGAGAAGTCCGGCTGCGGATCGCCGCGCAATGGCAGCCCGCCGATCTGGAAACGATCCGCCGGACGATCGCGGATGGAAGCCTGTCGCTGGACGGGTTGATCACGCACCGCACCGACGCGCTGGACGCGGACACGGCCTACCGGACGGCGTTCGGCGAACCCGCCTGCCTGAAAATGATTTTGGATTGGAGACACCACGCATGAACGCACCTTTCGATGCGGCACTGTCGCGGCTGCGCGAGGAGGCGGCGATCGAACCCGATGCGCCGGCCTCCGGTCCCGCGAAGAAAGAAACCCAGATCATCGCCATCTATGGCAAGGGCGGCATCGGCAAAAGCTTCACGCTGGCGAACCTGTCTTACATGATGGCGCAGCAGGGTAAGCGTGTGCTGCTGATCGGCTGCGACCCGAAAAGCGACACCACGTCGCTGTTGTTCGGCGGCAGAAGCTGCCCGACCATTATCGAAACATCGGCCAAGAAGAAACTGGCCGGCGAGGCGGTGAAAATCGGCGATGTCTGCTTCAAGCGCGACGGTGTGTTCGCGATGGAACTGGGCGGCCCGGAAGTGGGGCGCGGGTGCGGCGGGCGCGGCATTATCCACGGTTTCGAACTGCTGGAAAAACTAGGCTTTCATGAGTGGGGCTTCGATTATGTTCTGCTGGATTTCCTGGGCGACGTGGTGTGCGGCGGCTTCGGCCTGCCGATCGCCCGCGACATGTGCCAGAAGGTGATCGTTGTCGCGTCGAACGATCTGCAGTCGCTGTATGTCGCGAACAACGTGTGTTCGGCGGTGGATTACTTCCGCAAACTGGGCGGCAATGTCGGCGTGGCCGGCATGGTCATCAACAAAGACGACGGCACCGGCGAGGCGCACGCATTCGCCGAAAAGGTGGGCATTCCCGTGCTGTCGGCGATTCCGGCCGACGACGACATTCGCCGTAAAAGCGCGAACTACGAAATTATCGGCAAGCCCGGCGGCCGCTGGGCCTCGGTATTCGAGCAACTCGCCGAACAGGTGGCGCTGGCCCCGCCGGTACGGCCGTCGCCGCTGACCCACGACCTGCTGCTGGGATTGTTCGCGGGCGATGCGGTCGGCCGCGACGTGGTGCTGCTTCCCGCCACGATGGACGACATGTGCGCGGCCACGGTGCTGGACAAACCGTCCCTCGAAGTTATTTACGAAGGCGCCTGAGGTGGACGGATCGATCCTTCCCGCGGACGCATCGGGCTGCCACGGCGGCCGCGATACCATGCTGCAAGCCGCCCGGTCGGCCGGCAAAAGCGAGTCGCTGGACCGCCTGCTGACGGATTATCCGCGCGGCCCGCACGACCAGCCGCAATCGATGTGCCCGGCGTTCGGCGCGCTGCGGATCGGGTTACGCATGCGCCGCACCGCGACGATTCTGTCCGGGTCCGCGTGCTGCGTGTATGGGCTGACCTTCACGTCGCATTTCTACGGGGCCAAGCGATCCGTGGGATACGTGCCGTTCAACTCCGAAACACTGGTGCGCGGCCAGCTTTACGAAGACATCCGCAACGCGGTTTATGAAATCGCCAAACCCGCCGATTACGATACGGTGGTGGTGATCAATCTGTGCGTGCCCACGGCTTCCGGCGTGCCGCTGGACCGGTTGCCCAAGGTGATCGACGGCGTCAGGATTATCGGCATCGACGTGCCCGGATTCGGCGTCCCGACGCACGCCGAGGCAAAGGACGTCCTGTCCGGCGCGATGTTGCGCTACGCCCGGCTTGAAGCCGAGTCCGGCCCGGTTTCCCGCCCGCGTGCGGTCGCCGGCCTGCCGACCGTTACGCCGATCGGCGAATTGTTCCCGCTCGATCCTGTTGGCATCGGCGCGCTGCTGGCGCCCATGGGTCTCGCGGTCGGGCCTCAGGTTCCGTCGCGCGAATGGCGCGATCTGTATGGCGCGCTGGATTGCGCCGTGGCCGCCGCGGTTCATCCTTTCTACACCGCATCGATCCGCGAAATGCGGGCGGCGGGGCGGCAGGTTGTGGGGTCGGGTCCGGTTGGGGTCGATGGCACCGCCGCATGGCTGGACGCGATCGGCGCCGCCACCGGTATCAGCGCGGACACCGCCAAGGCCCGCGCGTTGCCGGCAATACGGGCCGCATTGGATGCGAACCCGATTCGGGCGCGTATTACCGTGTCTGGATACGAAGGGTCCGAACTTCTGGTGGCCCGCCTGCTGACCGAGGCCGGGGCGACCGTTCCGTATGTCGGCACCGCCTGTCCGAAAACGGAATGGAGCGAGCCGGATCGCGCCTGGCTGGAATCGCGCGGCACCCATGTGCAGTACAGGGCATCGCTGGAGCAGGATATCGCGGCGATGACGGACGCGATGCCCGATCTGGCGGTGGGCACGACTCCGCTGGTGCAAAAGGCGAAGGCGCTGGGTATTCCATCGCTTTACTTTACCAACATGGTATCCGCCCGCCCGCTGTTCGGTTCGGCTGGGGCCGGCGCGCTGGCGGCGATCGTGGCGGCGCAAACCAAGGGCCGCGAACGGTTCGCCCGGATGGTCAGCTTTTTCGGTTCGGCCGGGGCCGGCGAAAGTGCGGGTTATGGCTGGACGGACATCCCCAAAGACCCGCCGGGGTCGAAGGACCGGTATCGCAAGGCTCGCGAGGCGAAAGCCAAGGCGACCCAGGCGGTGGGGACCTGATGCAATGTTAGTGCTGGATCACGACCGGGCGGGCGGTTACTGGGGTGCGGTCTACGCGTTCACCGCCATCCGTGGTTTGCGCGTGATCATCGACGGCCCGGTAGGTTGCGAAAACCTGCCGGTCACGGCGGTACTGCACTACACCGACGCGCTGCCGCCGCACGAATTGCCAGTGGTGGTCACGGGTTTGTCCGAGGAGGACCTGTCGCGCAACGGCACCGAGGGTGCCATGCGGCGGGCCGCCGCGACGCAAGATCCGGATATGCCGGCGGTGGTGGTGACGGGCAGCATCGCCGAAATGATCGGTGGCGGGGTGACGCCGGAAGGGTCGAACCTGTTGCGGTTCGTGCCGCGCACCATCGATGAGGATCAGTGGCAGGCGGCGGACCGGGCGATCTACTGGCTGTGGTCCGAATTCGGCGCCAAGCGGGGCAAGCCGAAGCCTTACAAGCGGCCCGAGGGCGCCAGACCGCGCGTCAATATTATCGGCCCGATATACGGCACGTTCAACATGCCGTCCGACCTCGCGGAAATCCGGCGCCTGATCGAAGGCATCGGCTGCGAAATCAATCTCAGTTTCCCGATCGGCGCTCACATCGACGACATACCGCGTCTTCCCCAAGCGGACGTGAATGTTTGCATGTATCGTGAATTCGGCCGCAAGCTCTGCGAGGAACTTGACCGTCCTTATTTACAGGCGCCGATCGGGCTTTTTGCCACCACGAACTTCTTGCGCGCGCTCGGAGAACTGACCGGACTCGATCCGGAACCGTTCATCGAGCGCGAGAAGCACACCACGATCAAGCCGATCTGGGATTTATGGCGCAGCGTGACGCAGGATTTCTTCCCGACGGCTTCGTTCGCCGTGGTCGCGACCGACACCTATGCGCGCGGCATGCGGCAATTCCTGGAAGACGAGATGGGCATTCCCTGCACATTGGCGGTGTCCCGCAGCGCCGGCGTGAAGCCGGATAACGCGGCGGTGCGGGCGTCGCTGCGCGCCAGCCCGCCGCTGGTGCTGTTCGGATCTTATAACGAACGCATGTACGCGGCCGAAATGGGCAATCGCAGCATGTATATACCGGCATCGTTTCCCGGTGCGATCGTTCGCCGAGCGACCGGCACGCCGTTCATGGGGTATGCCGGCGCGACGTATATCGTGCAGGAATTCTGCAATGCGCTGTTCGACGCGCTGTTCAATATCCTGCCGCTGGGCACCGATCTCGATAAGATCGAAGCGACCCCTGCCCGCCTGGACGCAAGTTGTCCGTGGGACGAAGACGCGCTGCTGGTGTTCGGCGACCACATCGAGACCGAACCGTTTCTGGTCCGCATTTCAGCGGCGAAGCGGTTACGCGATCGTGTCGAAATGACTGTTCGCCAGGCTGGCCGGGACCGCGTCGCCGCGGTGGACGTCGCCGGGGCGCTGGCTGAGAGACAGTTGGCATGAACAGCGAAATTCCCCGGTATCGCCGGCGGAATGGGGGCCGTGCCCCGGTATCCACGGCAAACCCAGCCGCGCGGGATGGGCGCGGCAACGGCCGTAAGGCTGAGACTGGAGTGCAACCATATGGCTATGAATCCAGGAGGGGCCTCGGTAACGGGGATGACTGAATCGGAGGCGAAAGAGTTCCACGGTATCTTTATCACGAGCTTTATCGTCTTCACCGTGGTCGCGATCGTCGCGCATTTCCTTGCGTGGCAATGGCGTCCCTGGCTTCCGGGCGCGCACGGCTATGCCACTTCGTGGCTGAACGATGCCGGCGGCCTTGTTGCCCATACAATCTCGCAACTCGTTTAGGAGGAAGCGAACATGTGGAGACTTTGGCTGCTTTTCGATCCCAGGCGGGTGCTCGTTGCGTTGAGCGTCTTTCTGTTCGTGCTGGCGTTGCTGATTCACTTTATTCTGCTCAGCACCGACCGGTTCAACTGGTTGGAAGGTCCGCATCACGGAATGACCGCGTCCGAAATGGCACCGTTGCCGTCGTCCGCGAAGTAACCGTGTCTGGATACGGTGGCGGGCGGGGAGGCTATCCCGCTCCGTCCGGCACCGCTTCCCGCCCATCGATGATCCTGGTGTATGGAGACCCTGGCGATGGCTATGCTCAGTTTTGAAAGGAAATACCGCGTTCGGGGAGGCACCCTGATCGGCGGCGACCTGTTCGATTTTTGGGTGGGACCGTTTTTCGTCGGATTTTTCGGCGTAACGACCGCGTTCTTCGCCATCCTCGGTACGGCGTTGATTGTCTGGGGCGCGGCGATCGGGCCAACCTGGAATGTCTGGCGGATCAATATCGCACCGCCCGACCTGAGCTACGGCCTGGCGTTCGCGCCGCTGGCCCGCGGCGGGTTATGGCAATTGATCACCATTTGCGCGATCGGGGCGTTTTGCTCCTGGGCGCTGCGGCAGGCCGAGATTGCCCGCAAGCTGGGTATGGGCATGCACATCCCCTTCGCTTACGCCTTCGCCATCCTGGCCTATATCAGCCTGGAAGTCGTTCGTCCGGTGCTGATGGGTGCCTGGGGCTTCGGGTTCCCTTACGGGATCATGAGCCATTTGGACTGGGTGTCCAACACCGGATACCAGTATCTGCATTTCCACTACAATCCGGCGCATATGCTGGCGGTGAGTTTCTTCTTTACCAACGTAATGGCTCTGGCGCTGCATGGATCGTTGGTGCTGTCGGCCGCCAACCCCGCGCGGGGCGAGGCGGTAAAGTCGGCGGAGCAGGAAAACGCCTACTTCCGCGATACGATCGGCTATTCGATCGGCACCCTGGGTATTCATCGCCTGGGGCTGTTCCTGGCCGTTTCCGCCGCGTTCTGGAGTGCGGTCTGCATCGTCATCAGCGGTCCGTTCTGGAGCCGGGGTTGGCCGGAATGGTGGGGCTGGTGGCTCAATCTTCCGATTTGGGCGCACTAAGTCGGCAACGGGGAGGCAACAATGGCGGAATATCAGAACATATTTACCCGCGTTCAGGTCCGGGGTCCGGTCCATGGTGGGTCTTCCCTGCCGCGCGGCAGTTGGGATCGTACCGGCACACCGTTTCATTCCCGGCTGCTGGGGATGATCGGCGACGCCCAGGTCGGGCCGATCTACCTCGGCTTCACCGGGATCGCATCGTTGATCTGTGGCTTCATTGCCTTCGAGATCATCGGATTGAACATGTGGGCGTCGGTCGATTGGAGTCCGATCCAGTTCATCCGGCAACTGCCCTGGCTGGCGCTGGAGCCGCCGCCGCCGGCCTACGGGCTGCACATTCCGCCGCTGGCGCAAGGCGGCTGGTGGCTGATGGCCGGGTTCTTCCTGACGGCATCGATTTTGCTGTGGTGGACCCGTATGTACCGCCGGGCGATCGCGCTGGGCCTGGGCACGCATACGGCGTGGGCGTTCGCGGCGGCGATCTGGCTGTATCTGGTGCTGGGCTTCATTCGTCCCATCCTGATGGGAAGCTGGGCCGAGGCCGTGCCGTTCGGCATCTTTCCCCACCTGGACTGGACCGCCGCCTTCTCCATCCGGTACGGCAACCTGTTCTACAACCCGTTCCATATGCTTTCGATCGCCTTTCTGTACGGTTGCGCGGTGCTGTTCGCGATGCACGGCGGCACCATCCTGGCGGTCAGCCGCTTCGGCGGGGAACGCGAGGTAGAGCAGATCACCGACCGGGGCACGGCAGCGGAACGCGGCGCATTGTTCTGGCGCTGGACGATGGGGTTCAACGCGACGTTCGAGTCGTTTCATCGCTGGGGCTGGTGGTTCGCGGTGCTGTGCCCGCTGACCGGCGGCATCGGCATCCTGCTGACCGGTACGGTCGTCGATAACTGGTATCTGTGGGGCGTCAAGCACGGGATTGCGCCATTTTATCCCATTGTGTTCCCGCATGTCGCCGATCCGTCGCTGACCTCCGTTATGGGAGCGCCGAAATGAGCTTCGCTCTTCGCATGGCCGCGGGCGGCGCGGTACTGGCCGTCGCCGCCGTGATCCTGGTGCAAGCCGAACGTCCGCCGATGGACAGTATTCAGCGCGGATACCGCGGCACGGGCATGGATGAGATCTACAATCCGCGGAGCGTATCCAAGGAACTGGCCGCGAATAAAATTCCGGCGTCTCTACCGGCGCTTCCGGATGCAGGACCGAAAGCGGGTGCGGTCTATAAGAATGTGAAGGTACTGGGCGACGAAAGCGTCGGTAACTTTACCCGCCTGATGGCATCCATGACGACCTGGGTGGCGCCCGCCCAGGGCTGCGCGTATTGCCACGATGTCAATAACATGGCGTCGGACGGGCTTTATACCAAGGTAGTGGCGCGCCGCATGTTGCAGATGGTGCGTCATATCAACGCCGACTGGAAACCCCACGTCGCCGCCACGGGGGTCACGTGCTATACCTGTCATCGCGGTCAGCCGGTTCCGGCCAACATCTGGTTCAACAACCCTGGCCCATTGCAGGCCGGCGGTATGGCGCAGATGCCGGCCGGTAAGAACCACCCAACCGCCGTCGCCCGCGATACATCGCTGCCGTTCGATCCGTTCACGCCGTTTCTGGAGCATGATTCCGATATCCGCATCGCGTCCCAGACCGCCTTGCCGTCCGGCGACCGCAAGTCGATCAAACAAACCGAGTGGACCTACGCCCTGATGATGAATTTCTCCCAGTCGCTCGGGGTCAACTGCACCTATTGCCATAATACCCGGTCGTTCACGGACTGGGACCAGAGCACGCCACAGCGTGCCACTGCCTGGTATGGCATCCGCATGGTCCGCGATTTGAACAACGACTACCTCGATCCGTTGCACGCGACATTTCCGGTGGCCCGGTTGGGGGTGGATGGCGATTCCCCGAAGGTGAACTGTGCGACCTGTCACAATGGCGTCTATAAGCCGCTGTTCGGGGTTGGCATGGCGAAGGATTTTCCAGAACTGACCGTGACGCACTAGACAACAGGTGCATTGCGACGATATCCACCGGGTTCGGGATGAACCCGGTGGATGGGAGCTAGGCCGGCATGGATTCGATGGAGGCAAACAAGGGTATCGCGGCGGTGCTGGTTGCCGGGATAGTCTTCTTCTTGTCAGGGACCGTGGGCACGATTCTGGTCAATGAACACGCACCGTCCAAGACAGCGATTAAAATCGATGTTCCTGAACCTGCCGCCGCGGCAGCCACACCCGCACTGGCTCCATCTCCGCCGATCGCTAATCTGCTGGCCAAAGCCGATGTCGGGGCCGGTCAGGCCTATGTAAAAAAGGTTTGCGAAGCCTGCCATTCCGTCAATGAAGGCGGCAAAGCCGGTATCGGCCCGAATCTTTATAATGTTGTCGGTGGCCCGCACGCGCACATGGTGGGGTTCAATTATTCCGATGCGCTGAAAGCCAAGACCGGGCCCTGGACGTTCGACGAATTGAACGAATGGCTCCGTAAGCCGGCCGCCTATGCGCCCGGCACCCGCATGACCTATGCCGGGATCGCCAACGATCAGGACCGGGCGAACGTCATCGATTACCTGCACACCTTGTCGCCGCGGCCCGAACCGCTGCCGGCACCGGTCGCGGAAGCGGCAGCCGCGCCGGCCCCGGCCGCCACCGCGGCCCCGGCCGCGCCGACGGAGCCCCCGATCGATACGCTGCTCGCCTCGGCCGATGCGGCGACCGGGGAGGCCGACACCAGGAAGCTGGGCTGCGTGGCGTGTCATACATTCGCCGACGGCGGCAAGGCCGGCCTTGGGCCGAACCTGTACGGCGTGCTGGGGGCGCCGCATGGCCATATGGAGGGGTTCAACTACTCCGCCGCGCTGAAAGCCAAGACGGGTCCCTGGACATACGCCGAACTGAATGAGTGGCTGACCAAACCGAGCGCTTATGCGCCGGGAACGCGGATGTCGTTCGTGGGGATCAAAAACGCGAAAGAGCGCGCGGACGTGATTGCCTATCTGCGGTCATTGTCGGCCAATCCTGAGCCGTTGCCCGCGAATTAGCGGCTTTTATTGGCTGTGCCGGCAGGCATGAGGCTGTGGGACTCCACGATCTGGCACTGTCGCCAGACCCGTGGATCGGCTATCAGCGATTCACCGAACCCGCGACAAAGGACCGCGACCGATGGCCAAGCCTGCTCATGCCTCCACGTCCGCGACAGGGTGGGATCGTGATGCGGCGCTGACCGCCGCGCGAATCCTGCTGGAAATCAAGGCCGTCAATTTCCGTCCGGAGGAGCCTTATACGTTCACATCCGGCTGGAAGTCGCCCGTCTATATAGATTGCCGCCGCATCATCTATTTCCCGCGCGCCCGGGCTAAAATCTGCGATCTGGCGGTCGAGAAGATCGACCGTCACGTCGGCTACGAAAGTATCGAGACCGTGGCGGGGGGGGAAACCGCGGGGATTCCCTTTGCCGCCTGGATTGCCGATCGTATGGCCGCGCCGATGTCCTATGTTCGCAAGAAGCCCAAGGGTTTCGGCCGCAACGCGCTGATCGAGGGCGATGTGCCCGTCGGTAAGCGTACGTTGCTGGTTGAAGACCTGACCACCGATGGCGGATCTAAAATTCGCTTCGTCAACGCCCTTCGCGATGCCGGCGCCATCGTCAACCACGCTTTCGTTGTCTTCTTCTACGGTGTTTTTCCAGGCGCCTTCGAAACCCTGGCCAACATGGACATCACGCTGCACAGTCTTTGTACGTGGTGGGACGTGTTGGAAGCCTGCAAGGATCGCCCGTATTTCTCCGAGGCCGCGCTGTCGGAAGTGCGCCGTTTCCTGGAAAACCCGGTCGCCTGGTCGGCCGCGCATGGCGGGATTGCCTCGGCCGAGGAAGCGCTGGCGCGCAAAGCGGCGGAAGCCTGACGGGCATGCGGCCAGCCGCGGCACTGGCAGCGGCGGGCCGATGACCATCGCGATTGTCATGGGCGTTTCCGGCTGCGGTAAATCCACCATCGCGGCGGGCCTTGCCCGGCAGGATGGCTGGAGCTTGCTGGAAGGCGATGCATTTCATCCGGCGGCCAATGTCGCCAAGATGAAAGCCGGAATTCCATTGACCGATGAGGACCGCTGGCCCTGGCTGCGCGCCATCGCCGCGCGGACGGACGAATTGCGTGCGGTTGGCACGTCGGCCGCGGTGGCCTGTTCGGCGCTGAAGCGTGCTTACCGCGATATACTCATCGGCGGGCGTCCCGATACGCTGCTGGTGTATGCGCGTGGCAGCCAATCCCTGATCGCGGAACGCATGGCGTCGCGGAAAAACCACTTTATGCCGCCTGCGCTGCTGGACAGCCAGTTCGCGACCCTGGAAGAACCCGGATCGGAGGAGCGTGCCATTGTCGTCGATATCGCGATGACGGCGGAGGAAGCGATCAGGCAGGCCATCGAGAAAATACAAAGGTACGTTTCATGACAGACATGTTTGCCGTCTATCCCAGCCTGCGGAACCGGGTCGTGCTGGTCACCGGGGGCGCCAGCGGCATTGGCGCCGAACATGTGACCCAGTTTGCCCGCCAGGGTGCGAAGGTTGCTTTTTTGGATATCGACGATACGGCTGCGTCCAACCTGATCGCCGCGTTGCGCGCCGAGGGACTTCCCCCACCGCTGTATGTGTCGTGCGACCTACGTGACATTCCCGCCCTGCAATCGGCCATCGCCGAGGCTGCTCGGCAGCTCGGGCCGATCGGCGTTCTGGTCAATAATGCCGCCAACGACCAGCGGCACGAATACCAGGATGTGACGGTGGCGTTTTGGGATGAGCGGATGGCGACCAACCTGCGCCATCAGTTCTTTGCAATCCAGGCCGTGGCGCCGATGATGCAGGCGGCCGGTGGCGGGTCGGTGGTGAATTTCGGCTCGATTTCGTGGCACAAGAATCAGGGTGGCATGCCGGCTTATACCAGCGCCAAGGCGGCGATCGAGGGGCTGACCAAGGGTATGGCCCGCGATCTGGGGCCGCATGGCATCCGGGTGAATTGCGTGATTCCGGGCTGGATCATGACGCAACGGCAGATCGATCTTTGGCTGACCGCGGACGCCGAGTCGGAGTTGATGCGGAACCAGTGCCTGAAGACCAAGGTGGTGCCGGCGGATGTGACACGGATGGTGCTGTGGCTGGCGTCCGACGACAGCCGCATGTGTAGCAGCCAACTGTGGGTTGTAGATGGCGGCTGGTTGTAACCGTGCCGGGCCGAAGGTCGTATTGTGTGGATAAGCAAAATCCGTATCCGGCAACCGCTGGATCGGCGTCGCATGATGGGCAAGCAATATGATCGTTTACAAGTGGTTATGTGTAGCGATCGCGTCTTGTCTGCTGTAGGCGGGTCGGTCTTGGGCGGCTAAGCAGTCGGCTAGATTTGGATGTATTACAATTTTTATTGCAACTTTTGATTGTAATTTCGGACCTTGGTTATCAACTCTCCTACGGACCCCAAAAAGATCGCCTAACGCAATAGCATTCAGGAATTCTCCTTGATATCCGTGCGATAGACATTTTCGTCCGTTGCCGTGGCGTGCTCGTTTCCGGAATATTTCGGTGAAGCCGACGCATTTAACGCTTGCAACGGAAGCGTGATGATGTATGTTGCGGTCGCACAAAAATTAGTCGTTGAGTGTCTGATTCGTGGTAGCCCGGCCGGGTTTTAGAGATGTTGTGGGTCAAAGTCGTCGCTAAGCGTTTTGCAGGCCGGTCGTATCGTCGATCCATGCCAGAGTTAACGGACGGAGTTTAGAATGAGCGTCACGGTTCCAGGCAGCGCGGGCAATATAACTGTCACGACCGGTGCGGGCGACGTTTTGCATTTGGCATCTCAGATCGGCGCGTTGTTAGGCACGCTTAAGACGGCAGGTAGTCTTCAAATAACAACGGACAGCATCCCGGGGGCAGTTCCGGCGCCGGCGCCACGTAGCCCTTCTCAGACAACGACCGAACTGGTGTTAACTGGTGCTGGGCCCGTTAATTCGTCGATCCCCAGCGGATACAACTATGTTGTAAATGTATTAACCACTCCGGCCGTCTTGTCTGGTAGCGACGTCGCCTTTATTGGCGACACCGTTGGGTCGTCCTACACGATTTCGGGCACCAGCACTGTCGCCGCCACAGGTGGTAACAACACGATAAGCGCGAACGGCAATTATCTCATCTCGACAGGGTTGGATACCGGTAGCAATAAGATCTCGGCTTCCGGCTTCGGAATGGTAGCGGCAGGGCCGGGCGCGAACATTATTAATGTTTCCGGAAGCAACCTCGTAGAGTCGATCGGGCGCGATACCATAACCGCCGCGGCAGGCAGCAATAGAATACTGTCCTCTGGGGCTAATACCGCGATATTCGGTTCAGCCGGCGGCATCAATGCGCTGACCATTACCGCCAGCGGGAATTTCGCGACCATCGCGGGCGGCTCCAGCAGCGCATCCATCACGGCCACAGGTGCGAACGATTTGTTTGTGAACGGTTCGGGTTCGAGCAATATCAATATCAGCGGAACATCCGATACAATTCTGGGCGGGTCCGGTTCGGATACAGTTACCTCTACCGGGATGTCCACCAATCTGATCTTTGGTGGAACCGGTAATCTAACCTATATCGGCGGTTCGGGCCTGGGCTTTATTTTGGGCGCGCCCGGCGGCACCGAAAATATCGCCCCCGGATCGGGTGGTGTGATACTCGCTACCGGTTCAAGTAATGCGTCCACAATCACCGCCGGGCCCGCCGTGACGACCATTTTTGGCAGCGCTGGCAGTTCGGCTACGTATGTCGGTAATCGGGCGGGCGTTATTTTTCTGGCCGGTGCAGGCAATGAAACGCTGAACGCAGCTGCGTCCTCGGGTGCCGATACTTTGATCGGTGGCTCTAGTCACGGCAGCCCTTCGTTGGTGGGTGGTTCGGGAAGCAATGTATTTTTTCCGGGCAATGGATCTGCCACGATGGTCGGTGGGTCTGGGACCAACTTGTTTGCGTTCTTTAATACCGCAACTGGTGGTCACGACTATATCTCTAATTTCAATTCGGCCCTCGATGCCGTTTATATTTTGCACTACGCTCCAACTGGGTCTGCCTCGGCGCTTCAAAATGCTGCCGCTGTTGGGGCAAATGGTGTCACACTCACACTGTCAGACGCTACTCAGATTACATTTACAAATCTGACGTCAGCGGCTCAGCTTAATGGCCGTATTCTTTATGCGGCCTAGGTGAAGATTTCTGGTCTGATGCCGGCTGTGATTAAAAGTGGCAGGATTTATTTCTGCCGCTTTTTTGTTTTTTGTTGTGTTATCAGTCAAATTGTCCCTTTCAGCCTATTTAACGGTAATTTTCGGTCGTCGATAACCCAACGTCAGTAGCTGACCACGGGCCGATTAGCGTTATATAAAACGAGTTGTCGCAGGGGATTTCATAGACAGAGTGAATTTGAATGTGGTTGTGCATTGGAACTTGTGACAATGCGTTGAGGCATGTTAAATTTAATTACTATTCTGGACTGATAAAGATAGTAAGTCCTGTTAGCCTCGAAGAGGTGCACCTCATTTTATTGGTACATTGCGGGTGAGGTGACAAAGGAAAAGGATGTATCGCCATGTTGGATAGCTCGAGGGTCGTTCTAAACGAAATACCTAGCGTAGAAACTCCATTCGTGATTGAGGATTTGAACGCACAACGGTACCTCGCTGCCAATCCAGACGTCAGCAAGACCGGTTTAACTGCTCAAGAGCATTTCAAAACGATCGGCAAAGCTGAGGGCCGCTTGCAGATTGCCAATACCGAACCGATCGAATATCTCCGGGATCGAAAACTCGCCAAAATTATGCTTTTAGACGGGTTGCCGAACATTCGGCAGCCGGGCAAGCCTCTTAACTTTCTGTCCCGCGACTTGCTGGAAGAATTCGACGTGCCGGATGCCCCGCCGGTATCCGCCCATCCATATCCGGAAACAGTTGTTAAGCTGATCCGCGATAACCCGGACAAACTCTTTCTCGATGTGGGTGCCGGTCTGCGCCCGACCTACTACGGCAACGTTATCAATACGGAAATATATCCGTCCGTCTCAACAGATGTATTATGCGTCGGCGAATCCATGCCATTTGCGAGCGACCAATTCGACTTTGTGTTCTGCTTCGCAACCCTGGAACATACCAAACGTCCTTGGGACGTGGCAGCCGAAATCTGCCGGGTGCTAAAGCCCGGTGGAACCGTGATGATCGACTATCCGTTCATGCAACCGGTTCACGGCTATCCGCATCACTATTTCAACGCGACCCCAATGGGAAATCGCAGCTTGTTCGAACCAGACTGCGATATCGCATCGGTTGAAGTAGGATGGCATCACCATCCGATGATCGGGCTGCAATGGATGATGACGGTGTTTCATCGCGGCCTTGCGCCCGCCGACGCCGAAACATTCGGAAACCTGAAAATCACGGACATTGTGGATCAGCCCCTGGATGGGCTGCTCAAAATGCCTTATTGTTTAAATTTGCATCCGGATATGCAGCGCGTGATCGCCAGCGGCTCGTTGCTGACGGCGACAAAAAAGCTAGGTGTCCCAGCGGCGACGGATGGCGCGGGCGAACGTCGGACGTCAAGCGCACGCGATGAAATGGATCGAAGACTATCGGCCCGGGACGCGAAGATTGCGGACCTAATGAACCAGAACGCGGCGTTGTCGATGGTGCGGGAGGCGTTTCTGAACTCTGCGTCCTGGCGCATGACCGCGCCATTGCGTGCGTTAACAAGGATGATCAGGCCATCGAGATGGAAGGCCAGACGATATTGATATCCACGCCCCACGATTTCCCCGGTTCGCTTGCGGACGATCCCTGTTATCCGGCGAGCAACAGGCTAAAAATTTCCGTGGTGATCCCGCTTTATAACGGAGCATCCTTCATTGCCGAAGCGCTCGACAGTGTGTTCAGCCAGATACTGCCACCGCACGAAGTGATCGTCGTTAACGACGGATCCTCCGACGCTGGGCCGGAAATCGTTGCGAAATACCATGGAAACAGCCCGGTCACGTTACTGCACAAGCCTAATGGGGGCCAATCTTCCGCACGAAACCTAGGCATTAAACGAGCCACCGGCGATCTCATTGCGCTCCTGGATCAAGACGATGGCTGGTACCCGACGCATCTGCACGAACTGGTCAAACCGTTTTCCGAGCCGCGTTCGCGGCCTCTCGGGTGGACGTATAGCAACCTGGATGAAGTCGGATCAACGGGTGAAGTTATCAAGCAGTCCGTGCTGGCCAATACAGAATGTGCGCATCCGAAAACCAGTCTTATCGATTGCCTGAAACAGGACATGTTTATCTTGCCGTCGGCTACGCTGATCTCCCGCGCAGCCATAGACGCGATCGGTGGGTTCGATGAGCGTTTGTTGGGCTATGAAGACGATGATCTGTTCTTAAGGTTGTTTCGCGCCGGCTATGACAATGCCTATGTCGATCAGTCGCTGTCCCGCTGGCGGGTTTACAGCGCCAGCGCATCGTTCAGCCGCGAGATGTCAAGCAGCCGGATGATTTTCGCCCGGAAGATGGTCGATGCATTTCCCGACCAAACGTCTGGAAACGTCTTCTATGCGCGCGATTTCATAGTTCCCAGGTTCCTCCGGAATGTGGGCGAAACACTTAGGCGCGCACTGCTTGTCGGCGATTTGGCATGGGCCGGGGCCTGTGTGGATCAGATCGCCGAATTAGAATCGATGATACCGGAATTGGACCGCCGACGTGTCATTGACAACTATAGCACGCGTACGCCGACATTGACGGTGGTGATTCCCTTATATAACGGCGCCAAATTCATCGAGGAGGCACTTCAAAGCGTTCTAACCCAAACGTGGCCAGCCGACGAAATTATCGTGGTCGATGACGGTTCGACCGATAATGGGGCCGAAATTGTCAGTCGCGTGGGAAAAGATCGTCGGATCCGCCTAATTCAGCAGACGAATTCGGGTCAATCCGCCGCTCGTAACGCTGGTGTCGATCAAGCGCATGGCGATTTAATTGCATTTTTAGATCAAGACGACGTGTGGTATTCCAATCATTTAGCGGAATTGGTCAAGCCGTTCCTTGAAATACGAGGGATAGCGCTTGGCTGGGTCTATAGCGACCTCGACGAAATTAACGAAGAGGGTGAAAGAATAATTTCTGGCCTGTTGGGTACGATGAGTTCGGCGCATCCCAAGCGAGATATCAAAGCATGCCTTAAACAAGATATGTTTATACTTCCTTCTGCGTCGTTAATATCTCGCCGAGCATTTAAAAATGTTGGGGGGTTCGATAGGCTTCTATCAGGTTATGAAGATGACGATTTTTTCTTGCGCATGTTTCTAGCTGGATTTGATAACGTCTATATTCCTGTATCGTTGTCGAAGTGGCGAATATATCTGACAAGCAGCTCCTATTCCAAAAAAATGGCGGTCAGTCGAACGATATATGCCAAAAAGCTTATTGGTCGGTTTCCAAACGATCACGAAATGGGACGTTACTATGTTCGCGACTTAATCGCGCCTCGGTTTTTTCATACTATGATAGAAGAATTCCGTAGGGCGATACTGCGAAAGGATAGAGATCATCAACTGACTATCCTTGCAGATTTAATGTTCATAAATCGTCACTTACGTATATCGCACCGGCTTACGATTAAATTTTTCGTTATTCCAATTTTGCATGTCACACCGTTCGCGCGTTTTGCAATGCGCCATCGGGAAAGCCTGTACAGGGTTTGGCGCCGCTTGTTTTAGTACCTGACCATCGGCAAACGCAACATCGCAGCGGCTCCTGTCTTTAAGGGGCCGTCGTTACCACTCGACGCGGATGGCCCATTCTGTCTATCCTGACGAAAGGTGTAAGAACCTCAATCAAAATACGCTTCAGGGGAACGTCGGGATGATCTCATCGGCTCACATCGCCATCCGCCGCCGCGCGCTGCTGAAATCCAGCCTCGCCATAACCGCCCTGGCCGCCCCGCCGATTATCGCGGCACGCGGGGAAACACCGGTTCGCATCGGCATGGTCGATCCGCTGACCGGAATCCTGTCCGCGCTCGCCGCCAGCGAGGTCGAAGGCGCCCGCTACACCGTGGACTTACTCAATAAACGGAACGGTATCCTCGGCCGCCCGATCGAACTCTTGGTGGAAGACTCCGCCAACGACGTCGGAACCGGCGTACAGAAAACCCGCAAACTCATCGAACGCGACAAAGTGGACGTCGTATTCGGCGACGTGAACTCCGGCATCGCCTATGCGATGTCGCAGGTTACCAACGAACTGAAGGTGTTTCAGATCGTGCCCGGCGGCCATACCGATCCGATCACAGGGACCGACTGCAAATGGAACGTCTTCCGTATCTGTAATACCACCTCGATGGACGCCGCCGCCGTCACGGGAAATCTGGTAAAGCGGTTCGGCAAGAAATTCTTTTTCGTCACGCCGGACTACGCCTACGGCCACACCCTGCAAGACAGATTTGTCAAGAATCTCAAAGCGCTCGGTGGGGAATTTCAGGCCGAACTACTGCCCATCAATACGTCGGAATACTCCGCCACACTCATCAAGGCAAAGGCCTATAAGCCCGATGTGTTGCTGAACAACATGGGCGGCCTGGCGCAAATTAATTGCATGAAGCAGTTCATCCAGTTCGGGATGCAGAAGGAAATGGCGCTCGGCGGCGCGCTGTACGAACTCGAAAGCATCAAGTCGGTCCCCAAGGACGCGCAGGCGGGAACGTGGGACATGGAATGGTGGTGGAACCAGCCCAACGTGCCAGAGGTCGCAACGTTCGTGGGCGATTTCCGCAAAGCGACAGGCAAAACCCCCAGCGCACGCCATTGGTTCGGCTACGTCGCGGTGCAATCGGTGCGCCTCGCGGCGGAAAAGGCGAAGTCCCTCGAAGGTCCTAAACTGGCGCTGGCGATGGAAGATATGGACCTACCGCCGGATGTCGCCCTGCAGCCCGGCCGTGTCTATTACCGGGCGGGCGATCATCAACTGATGTCGAACATTTTCGTCGGGGACGCGCATCCGCCCACCGGCAGCCCGGACGACGTGTTCACCGTAACCAGCGTGGTGCCGGGCGAAACAGCCGCCGGCCCCGTGTCTGAAACCGGATGCAAAATGGTCCACCCGGCCTGACGCCTACGCCCTGAACTCCTGCTACCGAAGGGCGGCCGATGCTGCAACTTGTACTGTTCAACGTAACGAACGGGCTTATCATCGGCGCGTTCTACGTGCTGATGGCCCTGGGCCTGTCGCTGATCCTCAATCTGTCTAACGTGATCAACTTCGCACACGGCAACTTCCTCGCACTGGGCGGATATATCGCGTTCGTGTTGACACCGTTTATCGGGTTCTGGGGGGCGCTGCTTGTATCCCCCATCCTAACGGCGGTGTTCGGCTTCCTGATCGAGCGAGTGCTGATCCGGCGGGTTTACGCGCGCGATCCGGTTTACAGCCTGCTTCTGACGTTCGGTCTGGCGTTCATCATGCAAGATGCCTGTCGCTATATCTGGGGGCCGAACGGCCTGCCGATGACAATCCCCGACGGCCTCGCCGCACCCATCTCGCCCGATCTGTTTTTTATCACCTGGTATCGGATTTTCATGGTGGCGATCGTCATCGGCGCCGTCGCGGGCCTGTTTGCATTCCTGCGATACACCCGTGTCGGCATTCGTATCCGAGCGGGCACGCTCGATCTGGATACGGTGGCGGCACTGGGCGTGAATGTCGGCATGCTGCGATCGTTCAATTTCGCGGTCGGATCGTTGCTCGCCGGTCTCGCCGGCGTGCTGGCGGCTGGACAAATCGGGCTTAACCCGAACATGGGCGACGATCTGCTGATGCCAAGCTTCATCGCTATCATCGTCGGCGGTGTGGGCAGCCTGACCGGCACGCTGCTGGGCGGGCTGCTGATCGGTGTCGCCGGCGCCCTGACAACGGTATTCTGGCCGGCGGCCAGCGAGGCGGTCATTTACGTCATCATGCTGCTCGTCCTGATCGTGCGTCCGCGCGGACTGCTGGGCGAGGAAGGGATGATGACATGACCGCCGCAACCGTCTCGCCAAATACACAAACCGGAACAGCGCGTCCGTGGCTGACCGCCGCTATCGTCTGGGCTTTGCTCCTTACCGTCCCGTTCTGGCTACCTATGCTCGGTGGCTACACGGCGCTCGCCGCCCGCGTCCTGGTCTTCGGCCTCGCCGCCATGTCTTTCAACCTGCTACTCGGTTTTACGGGCGTAATGAGTTTCGGCCACGCCGCGTATTTCGGCCTCGGTGCCTATGGGGCCGGCCTGACACTGAAATACATTGCCGCCAGCACACCCCTTGCCATCCTGGCCGGCATTTTGCTCGGGGGACTGGCCGGCACTTTGTTCGGCCTGTTTATTGTCAGGCGGCGAGGCGTTTATTTCGCTATGGTCACGGTCGCGTTCGGGCAGATCGCTTTTTATGTCGCCTATAGCTGGGACAGCCTAACCGGCGGCTACGACGGCTTGCGCGGCTTCTCCCGCGCGCCGCTGCATTTGGGGCCTCTTACGCTCGATATCGTCAATAACGACAAGATTTTTTACTATTTTCTACTGGCTGTGTTTGCCATCGCCACCGGCTTGCAAGGACTGCTGCTGGCGTCCCCGTTCGGCCGTACCTTGTTGGCAATCCGCGAAAACGAACGGCGCGCCCGGTTTCTGGGTATCCCGGTCGAGCGCCATATCTGGATGTCGTTCTCGATCTCGTGCTGCTTCACCGCGCTGGCGGGGGCACTCTATGCCCTGCTGAATAATTTCGCCGACCCGATGGGACTGCACTACTCCCTGTCCGGGGAAATCGTGATCATGGCCGTGATGGGCGGCATGCGCGCCTTTTGGGGGCCGTTGGCCGGGGCCGCGCTGTTCGTTATATTGCAGGATACAATCTCCTCCATGACCGTGAACTGGATGTCCTTCGTCGGGCTGATCTTCGTTCTCGTGGTGCTGTTCTTCCCACGTGGCATGCTGGGTATTTTCCAAAAAGGTACCGGCAAATGACCATGCTGGACATTCGAAACGTCACCAAACGATTTGGCAGCCTGGTCGCGGTCAACGACGTATCGATGCGGGTGGAAGCGGGGGAACTGCGCGCCATCATCGGGCCGAACGGCGCGGGAAAAACAACCTTTTTCAACATGATCTCGGGCTTTTTCGCCCCCAGCGCCGGGGATATCGTGTTCGGCGGTACAACCGTGACAAAGCTCGCGGTGACCGAACGGGTGGCGATGGGCATGGCCCGCACCTTCCAGATCACCGAGATTTTTCCGGAACTGACGGTGCGGGAAAACATCCGGATCGGTGTCGAATCCGCACTGGGTTTCCGTCAGCGGTTCTGGCTGGGTAAGCGGCAGGTCGCCGGGGTGGATCGGGGAATCGAGGAGGCGTTGACCCATACCGGCTTAACCGGTCAGGCGGACAGGTTGGTGGGCGAACTCTCGCATGGCGATCAGCGCGCGGCGGAAATCGCCACGGCCCTGACATTGAAACCCCGGTTGCTGTTGCTGGATGAACCGACCGCGGGCATGGGCGAGCACGAAACCTATGCCGTCGCCAACCTGATCCGCCGGCTGCATAAGAACAGCGCCTATACGATCGTATTGATAGAACACGACATGCGCGTGGTGTTCAATCTGGCGGATAAGATCACAGTGCTGGGCGAGGGCAAAATGCTGGCGGAAGGAACCCCGGCCGAAATCGCCGGCAACCCCGTCGTGCAAGAGGCCTATCTGGGGAAAGCCGAATGACCGCGATGGAGGCTGAAGGCCTGAACACGTACTACGGTAAAAGCCACATCCTGCACGATGTCGGCCTGACCGTCGCGGAAGGCCAGATCACAACATTGCTTGGCAGGAACGGTGCGGGCAAGACGACGACGTTGCGCAGCCTTGTCGGCCTGACGGCGCCGCGATCCGGCCGGGTTTCGCTGTTCGGCAAAGACATTACCGGCCGCCCACCCTATCGCATCGCCGCGTCCGGTGTCGGCTACGTGCCCGAAGGCCGCCGGGTCTTCGCTAACCTGACGGTGGACGAAAACTTGCGCGTGCCGATCGAGCGACCCGGCCCCTATACGCTGGAACGCGTGTATCAGTTGTTTCCCAGGCTGGGCGAGCGGAAGCAAAACCTCGGCCGTCAATTGTCGGGCGGCGAGCAGGAAATGTTGTCGATCGGGCGGGCATTGTTGTTGAACCCCCGGTTGCTGATCCTGGACGAACCCAGTCAGGGTCTTGCGCCGTTGATCGTCAAAGAGGTTTTTCGCATCGTTGCCCAGATGCGGACGGAAGGTATTTCCGTATTGCTGGTGGAACAGAATGTCCGCATGAGCCTGGAAATCTCCGATCGTGCCTATGTTCTCGAAAACGGACAGATGGTCTATTCCGGACCGGCCGCGGAATTGCGCGCGGACGAAGCCCGCATCCAGGCGCTTGCCGGCGCATCGGCGGAGGAATGGAAACTGGAGGACTTGCTGCCGACATGACCACAATTGTTATAATCGCACCGAGATAGCGCGATGACGCTTCCCCGCCTTCCTTCCATGCGCCTCGATGGCCGCCGGGCCTTGGTAACCGGCGCGGGCAGGGGCATCGGGCTGGCCGCCGCCGCCGCTTTGGCCCAATCCGGCGCCCACGTTACGCTCGTTGCCCGCACCGCCGAAGAAATCGCCGAGGCCGGACGGGAGATCCAGCAAGATGGCGGGCATGCGGCGACGCTGGTCCTGGACGTGACCGATACGGCGGCTGTTAACGCGGCCATCGGGGCCGCCGATCCGTTCGATATCCTGGTGAACAACGCCGGCACCAACCGTCCGCGTCCGTTCCTGGACGTGACCGAAGACGACTACGACGCCATCGCCGGCCTGAACCTGCGCGCGGCCTATTTCGTCGCCCAGGCCGTGGTCCGCAAGATGGCGCACGCCGGAAAAGGCGGGTCCGTCATTCACATCTCCTCCCAGATGGGCCATGTCGGCGGCCAGAACCGCACTGTGTATTGTATGACAAAACACGGGATCGAGGGCCTGACCAAGGCAATGGCAATCGACCTCGCACCGATGGGGATACGGGTGAATTCCATCGGCCCCACCTTTATCGATACGCCGCTGACCAAACCGTTTTTCCAGAACGCCGCCTTTCGCGACGATGTGTTGCGGCGCATCAAACTGGGCCGGCTGGGAACGGTCGAGGACCTGATGGGCGCCGTGGTTTTCCTGGCGGGCGATGCGGCGGCCCTGGTGACGGGCACATCCCTGGTGGTCGACGGCGGTTGGACAGCGGATTAACCGGCCCGCTTGCGCGGCTTGGGTCGCCGAACGACAATCGCGTCCACATGGAAAGTCAGGAGAAATCGCCATGACCGTGGAATTCATCGGCATGATCCATCACCGGGAAGCGTCGGAGATTATGGCGCCCCCGCCGGTCATCCTGGATCGCGGTTATATCCGCGATTTCGCGCAAGCGGCGGAATCCGGCGGCTTCGACAAGGTTCTGGTCGGCTATTACTCAAACGGCCCCGACGGATTTCTGCTGGCGGCCGCGGCCGCGGCGCACACCGACCGGCTGGGATTTCTGGTCGCCCACCGGCCCGGCTTCGTCGCGCCCACTTTGGCGGCCCGGAAATTCGCCACGCTGGACCAGATTACCGGGGGACGCGCGTCGATCCACGTGATCAGCGGCGGAGACGACGTGGATCAGTTCCGCGATGGCGACACTCTGACAAAAGAAGACCGTTACGCCCGCACCGATGAATACATGTCGATATTAAAACAAATATGGACAGAACCGGGCCCGTCGGTCAGTCATAACGGCCGGTTCTACAGTTTCGGAAACACATCGACAGAGCAGCGCTGCGTGCAGCGTCCGCACATCCCGGTTTATTTCGGAGGCGCGTCGGATGCCGCCATCGCGGTCAGCGCGAAGCACGCGGACGTTTACGCGCTGTGGGGCGAAACCCACGATCAGGTCCGCGAAATCACCGCGCGCCTGCGGGCCGAAGCCGCGAGGCACAACCGGACGGTTCGTGTCAGCCTGTCGCTGCGTCCCATCCTTGCGCCGACCGAGGATGAGGCCTGGGCGCGGGCCGAATCGATTAAGCAACAGATTATCGAACGCCGGGCGGCGATGGGGCTGGCCCCGCGCAATCCGGTCAATGAGGGGTCGCGGCGCTTGCTCGCCGCCGCCGCGAAGGGCGAGCGCCTGGACACTCGGCTGTGGATGGGGGCGGCGTTGCTGACCGGCGCGAGCGGCAATTCCACCAGCCTTGTGGGCACGCCGCGACAGGTGGCGGAGGCGCTGTGCGACTATTACGACCTCGGCGTCACGACCTTTCTGATACGCGGGTTCAATCCGTTGGCCGATACTATCGAATACGGCCGCGACTTACTGCCGCTGACGAAACGGCTGATCGCCGAACGCCTGTCGGCGCGAGCGGCTTAACACCGGAGCAATGGCGATGCCCGATACCGATCGTACACCGGCCGGGCCGGTATGGGCACCCCCGGTGCGGCAGGCCGAACCGCGCGGCTTATGCACCGATTGCGGCATTTCCCGCACGACGGAACCGAAACAATGCGGCCGGGCCTGTCAGTTCATAAAGCCCGATTATCCGCGGCTGGAAACGCTGGTGCATGGACGCCCGCGCGATCCCCATCGGCCGGATGAGCTGTTCTTCGGACCGTTCCGCCGCATGCTACGGGCGTCGATGACCGAACCGCGGGATGGCGCGCAATGGACCGGAATTGTCACCCGTATCGCCGAAATCCTATTGGAAACCAACGCGGTGGACGCGGTGCTGACAATGGCGCCCGATCCGGCGGATCGCTGGCGCCCGGTACCGGTTCTGGTCACCGAAGCGTCCGGAATGGCCCAGTGCCGTGGCATGCGGATGGGGTACGCGCCGCTTCTGGCCTTGCTGGAACCGGCCCGGGCGCGCGGTTTCAAGCGCCTCGCGGTGATCGGCATTCCCTGCCAAGTCTACGCCCTGCGCGCATTGGAAGCTACGCTTGGGTTCGACCGGCTTTATGTCATCGGAACACCGTGTTCGGACAACACGACGACGGAACGGTTTCACCAGTTTTTGGCCCTTTTGGCCGAGGACCCCGATACGATCTCCTATCTCGAATTCCGTGCCGACTACCATGTGGAACTTCGTTTTTCCGATGGCCGGAAGAAGGAAATCCCGTTCTTGAAACTGCCGATTTCCAAACTGCCGCCGGATTTCTTTCCGGTGACCTGCCGGACCTGCGTCGATTACACCAACGTGCTGGCCGACATTACGGTCGGTTACATGGCCGGGCAGGGCGAGCAGTGGTTGATCGTCCGGAACGAGCGCGGCGAGGAGCTGTTGTCTCTGTTGGGCGATGAGGTCCGGACGGCCCAACCGGGCAGCGCCGGCAAGCGCAAAGGCCCGGTGACGGGCTTCATGAAAAACACCGAACGGGCTGCCGGAGGCCTGCCATTGCGCGGTATGCCCAACTGGCTTCGACCGCTGGTAGGTTGGCTGATGCCCCGCGTCGGCCCGCGCGGCCTGGAATTCGCCCGCGCCCGCGTTGAAATGAAAGCCGTCGAAACCGTGATTCACCTGCGGCGGGCCTATCCCAAACGCCTCCGCACCATGGTGCCCGATCATATCTGGGCGCTGGTCGAACCCTATGGCCTGAAACGGGGTCCGGACTGATGCCGGTTATTCTTCTGCTTGCCGCCCTGGGCCTGATCGGCGGCGGAGCGTGGCTTTTCACGCCTGACAAACCCCGCCCGGCGCTGGAGGCCGTGTATGCCCAGCCGCCTTCCGCATTCGTTACGGTATTGGGGCTGCGCGTGCATGTGCGCGACACCGGCCCGCGCGATGGGCGAACCGTGATTTTGCTGCACGGTCTCGGGTCCAGCTTGCATACATGGGAACCCTGGGCGAACACGTTATCGCACCGATTCCGGGTGATCCGGTTCGATTTGCCCGGTTTCGGACTGACCGGGCCGGACCCGTCCGGCGATTACAGCGATGCGCGGTCGATGGCGGTGCTGGCGGCGCTGATGGATGCGCTGGCTGTGCCGCGGGCGTCGCTGGTCGGTAACTCGATGGGCGGTAAACTGGCCTGGCAGTTCGCGGCGGCGCATCCCGGTCGTGTGGACCGGCTGGTGCTGATTTCCCCCGACGGCTACGCCAGCCCCGGCTTCGCATACGGCAAAAAACCCGACGTGCCCGTCGTGGCCCGTGTGCTGCCCTATACGCTGCCGCGATTTCTGCTGCGGATGAACCTGACGCCGGCATATGCCGATCCATCCCGGCTGACCGATGCGACGGTCGCCCGGTATTACGATCTGATGCTTGCGCCGGGCGTGCGCCGAGCGCTGCTGGACCGGACAGAACAAGTCATGCTCGAACCGCCGGAACCCCGGCTGCACGCCATAACGGCACCGACGCTGCTGGTATGGGGCGAAAAAGACGGCCTGATCCCGTTCGCCAACGCCCAGGATTATCTGAAGGCAATTCCGGACGTGCGTCTGGTGGCCTTGCCAGACCTGGGGCATGTGCCGCAGGAAGAAGATCCGAGCCGGTCCCTGGTGCCGGTGGAGGCTTTTCTGGCGGAATAGCGGGAGCGCGCATGCCACTTCAACTCGACAGTTTCCGTAACGCCCTGATGGCCTTGCGCGCGGTCCAGGCCAAAAGCGAAGACGCGGTTTTCATGGCCAGTCTGGACGCGATTACCCGCGAGGCGATCCGGTCCGGCGTCATCCAGCATTTTGAGTTCACCTTCGAACTGGCCTGGAAATTTATGCGGCGGCGATTGGAAGCGGATATCGGACGGACCAGCGTGGACGGCATACCCCGCCGCGACCTGTTCCGGATCGCGGCGGAGAATGGGCTGATCGACAATGTCGAGGCCTGGTTTCAGTATCATTTGGCTCGGAACCAGACATCGCACACTTACGATCCGCCCATCGCGGCCAGCGTGTATGCGCGCAGCCTGGCATTCACCCCCGATGCCGGCATTTTGCTTACCCGGTTAGAGGCCAGGAATGCTTGATGTGTCGCCCGGCCACCTGGCGATCGTCCTGGATATCCTGCGCAAACATGTGCCCGATCGCGAGGTCTGGGCGTTCGGTTCGAGGGTGAAGGGAACCGCGTGGCGCTTTTCCGATCTCGATCTCGCGATCGCCGGGGATACGCCGCTGCCGTTCGATGTGCGCGGCGGCATGGCCGAGGATTTCTCCGAATCGGATCTGCCGTTCCGCGTCGATATCCTGGATTGGGCAACGACGCGGGATGATTTCCGCCGGATCGTGGAGGCCTGCAAGGTTGTCATTCAGGCCCCACCCGCGTGACCGCCGCCGCCCGGCCGGGAGGCGCGGAGGTCAAACCACCGGGCTGGCCCCGCCATCCATGTTGATCGCCGTTCCGGTGGTGAACCCAGCGTGGTCGCTGCACAGGAAGCAGGCCATCGCGGCGAATTCCTCCGCCTTGCCGAGACGCCCCACCGGGATGTTCGCGGCCAGCTTGGCGGCAAACGCCTCATAGGGCTCATTCGATCCCTCCCGAATATGGCGCCGCCGATGCTGATCGGAATCGATCAGCCCGACCAGCATGCCGTTGACCAGGATGCCATGCGGCGCACCCTCGCCCGCCAGCACCTTCATCAGCGCCATCCCGGCCGCTCGGGATACAGCGGTTGGCGCCCCGTTCGCGCGCGGGGCTTTCGCGCCGGTGTTCAGCACGTTAATAATGCGGCCCCATTTCCGGGCTTTCATGCCGGGCCAGCACAGGCGGGACAAACGGATCGCGGCGAACAGCTTCAGGTCCAGATCGTCCTGCCAGACTTCGTCGGCGATCTGTTCCGACGGCATCGCTCGTGAAATGCCGGCATTGTTGATCAGGATGTCCACCTGCCCGAATGTCCTGGTGACATCGCCGAATGTCGCCGCGATATCGTCGGCTTTCGACACATCGCACTGAAACGTGGCGACCTTGCCCGTGGCGCCATCGCTGGCGATGGCCAGTGCCTGCGTCAGCGACTCCGCACCGCGCGCCAAGATCGCCACATTGGCGCCGGACGCCGCGAATTCCTTTGCCATGGCCAGGCCCAATCCTTTGCTGGACCCGGTTATGATCGCCGTGCGACCGTCGAGACGCACTTCCATCGGTTTGCTCCCCCATCTGAGGCGACAGTGTGGGGACCATGGCGATTGCATGCAACACGTCTGGAAAGGACGCCGATGTCTTCGTTCGAATTCCTCGCCGCCCTGCTGCTGCTGGCGGCGGGTATCGGAATCGTGAACCACCGCTACCTTCATCTGCCGCGCACCATCGCGCTGATGGCGGGGTCGCTTTTGCTGTCGGTCGTCATCATCCTGATCGATCGGGCGGTAACCAGCGCCGAACTGCGGGAAGGGTGGCGGGATTTGGTCGCCGCAACCGGCCTGCCCCATGTCTTCCTGGACGGGCTGCTGGCGCTGATGCTGTTCGCCGGCAGTTTGCACGTCGATATGGACAGTCTTCGGACGCAAAAATGGACCGTGCTGTCGCTGGCGACGCTGGGCGTGGCAATGGCGACGGCGATTTACGGGGTTGGCATCTGGCTTGTGTTCGGCCGCGGCATTCCGCTGCCGTGGTGCTTCGCCCTGGGCGCGCTGTTGGCACCCACCGACCCGATCGCGGTCGGCGGGCTGTTAAGGGACGCGGGGCTGCCGTCGGGCCTGCTGACCGTGGTAATGGGCGAAAGCCTGTTCAACGACGGTGTTGCCGTCGTGGTGTTCGCCGCGGCCCTGGAATGGGCCAACGGCCAGGCGGCGACCGCGGGCGGCATCGGGCTGGACCTGTTGACGGAAGCCGGCGGCGGCGTCGCGCTGGGATTCGCGACCGGCTACATCGCTTATCGTGCCCTGCGCCTGGCCGACGATCCGGCACTGGAACTGACCATCACGCTCGCCCTGGTCACCGTCACCTACGCCGTCGCCGCGGCGCTGCACGTATCTGGTCCCTTGGCCGTCGTGGTGGCCGGGCTGCTGACTGGCCATCGCGCCACCCGGTTCGCGATGACGGATCGCTCGCGGGAACAGGTGTTATTGTTCTGGAACATGATGGACGAATTATTGAACGCGATTTTGTTCCTGCTGATGGGTTTCGCCCTGCTGTCGGTGGAAATCAGCCGGACCCTGCTGCTGCAGGCGGCCGCCGGCATTGTTCTGGCGTTTGTCTCGCGGCTGGTCAGCGTCGCGGTGCCCACAACCCTGGTGCATTTGCGGCAAGCGCCAAAAATGCGCGGAATCGCCGTGTTGACCTGGGGCGGGCTGCGCGGCGGGATTTCCGTCGCGCTGGTGCTCAGCCTGGAACCGTCGCCGTATCGCGGCACTCTGCTGGCGGTGTGCTACGGCGTAGTGGTGTTCACGATCATCGTGCAGGGACTGTCGATGCCGCTGCTGGTGCGGCGGCTGTACCCTGGAAAGGCGTCCTGAGGCGACGCCCGCACCGATCGTCGCGGGCTGTGGCGCCGGACACTATAGCAGCCCGGCGACGATCACGGTGACGAGTCCCAGAATCAGATTCAGCCCGATCAGTTTGCGAATACTGTCCAGGCTGGACGCCATCCGGTTCCGGTCGGTGGTGCGGCGGAACTGCCGGTAAGGGCCGAAAAAAATCGCCAGAAACACCGCCGACATCAGCAGCCCAAGCCCCATCATCGCGTTGATCTGCCAGGGCGCTGTCGCCATATCCCAGCGCAGCCCGAGCATGGCAAAGCCCGAGATCAGGATTACGGGCATCGCATGCCAGATTACCAGGAAAAACCTCTTGAAAACCCGCGTATGCAGCAACATCCGCTGCGGCGGTTCGATCGCCAGCATGCTCGGGCGCAGCACCGCATACGCGAAGAACATGCCGCCCACCCACAGCACCGCGCACAGCAGATGCAGCGCCTTGACCCCGGCATAAATCGTCATTCCATCGACTCCAGCACTTCCTTTAACAACGCACGTAGCTCATTCGCCGCGACTGAGCGAGGGGCGGTCTCGGTGACGGCGAGACCTTCGGCGAAGGCGGTGGCAAACCCGGTGCGGTTGCCGATCGTGGCGGCCAGCAGCGGCGCACCGTTTCGCCGCAGCAGCGCGGTCATGCTGTCCCGCAATTTACCGGAAGACGGCACGCGGTTGAGCACGATCGCCGCCCTGCGCTTTTCGGCGGCGGCCAGCTTCAGCGTGCCCTCGGCCGCCCAAATGTCCGGCGGGCTGAGTTGAACGGGAATCAGCACCAGGGTCGCGCCGCGAATCGCCAGCCGGGCGTCGGTGTCGATTTGCGGCGGACTGTCGATCACCACGACATCGTGACCGGCTTTCAGGCGATCCAGTTCGGATGTGACGCGCCAGCCGGATACGTCGGAAAAGGTCAGCTTCGCGGCGGTGGCCGGCCGAAGGCCATACCACCGCGTCAGGCTGTGTTGCGGATCGATATCCAGCAGCGCGACCTTGCGTGACGGCGCCATGGCGGCGGCGAGGTTCGCGGCCAGGGTCGTCTTGCCGGTGCCGCCTTTCTGTTGCGCGACTGCGATGACGATCGCCATGCGATCCAACTCCCTGCCGATGAGACACCACAGTCACAGAACCCGCGAAGCGATGCCAGGGCGAACGTGGATGGCGGCTCGCTTTTCGGATGCGCCGGTCCTAACGTGTCTGTGTGGTCGCCGCCATGGCGGACACGGGGACAAACGGGACAGGCAGAATGCCAACCGGCCGGCCATCGGGCGACGATGAATACCGCCTGGACAGACCGCGATGCGATATGGACTGGCAGGCCTATCACGGCATTCGCCGGAAAGTGTTTCACTTGCCCCGTCCGGTGGAGGAAACCGGGCCGGATTGCCACCCGTTGTTGCTGTTTTTGCAAGACCGGCCGATCGGGGCCATCCAGGTGGACGAACTGCGGAATGCCGCGGCGGCGCTGCGGCTGGTGGCGATCGATCCGGCGTGGCAGGGCGGCGGGCATGGCCGTGCCATGCTGGAACGCGCCGAAAAATTCGTGCTCGGTCTGGGGTGCAGCAAGGCGGTTGTCTATGCGACACCGGAAGCAGCCGGATTTTATCAGACCGCCGGGTACGACGAGGAAGACTGGGACGAGGTCTGCATGGGCGGAATCGTACAGATGCTGAAGAAACTGGATTGAACGGACACCGGTCGGGTGGCGCGTTGCGGGCGGCGGGTCAGGCCCCACGGCACCTGCGTTGCCGTCAGGCCACCGCTGTCACCGCCCCATCGTCGATGTAGGCGGTTCTACCCGCCAGATGCAGAACCAGTTCGCAGGGTCCGGCGAATCCGGCGAACAGTGCCGCGGGCAGCGCCGCATCGCCATCGGTCCAGCGGATATCGGTTTCGTGTGCGTGGAACCCGACCGCCAGCCGCGGATCGTCCGCGTCGATCGTGCGGAATCGCGTCCCCCGCCGCACCGCGATCCGGCGGATCGCAACCCCCAATGGTCGTGGATCGCGCGCCAGCCCAAGTTCCTGCGGCACGGCCGCGCGCGACACGATCCGCACGTCGCCGCCCGGTTCGGTCAGGCCGAACACCAGCACATCGCCTGTGCGGAAGGCGGCGTCCACGCGAACCCCATTCACCGTCAGATGCACATCCGGATCGTTCGTCAGCGGCAGGGCGGGCCGCGATCCGGCCCGGTCCAGCAGGCGCCGCCATACCGCATCCACCACCGGCCCACCGGTCAGCACCGGCGCGCACGGAGGTTTCGGCGGCAGCGCCCATCCCGCGTTGGCATTCTGGAACAGCCACCGGTTGCCATCGTCGCGATAACTCTCGGCCGGTGCGCCGTTCGCCACCAGAATGTCGTGGGTCTCCAGTTCGATGTGATGGACCGTTACCTCTTGCGCCCGGTCGTCCCACAGGATGGAGCGGTGGTTGACCAGGAATTCCACCGGGATCAGCACATCGTCCAGCCAGAACGAATGCCCTTTGGTGACCCGCAGATCGGCGGACGGAACGTTGGGCCCCAGCGCACCCTTGCGGACGATAACAGGGGTCGCGGCACCACGCCGCCCGCGCGTCGCCAGCACTCGGCCGGTGCCGGCCCACATCGTTGGCCGGACGCGGCCGCTGACGGTCACCACCAGATCGCCGGCCGCGAGCTTTTCGACCGGCCTTTCGCCGGACGGGGTGCGGATCAGTGTGCCGGGCAGGAAGCACAGCGATTGGACCTGAATGCCTGAAAGCCCGGTCGCGGCATCGAGTCCGAACGTCAGGTTCGGTGTTCCCGGTGCCGGCAAGGCAACGTTTGTCAGGTTATAGATCGCCGGACCGCCCGATGCGTTATGATAACCGATCGATATGGTATTGGCATTGACGACCGCGGCGCTGGTAACGGTCATGCCGTTGCCGAAATCGATCCGGTCGCCCGCCGACAGGCCGGCGACGCTGTTCGCCAGGCCGCTTCCAGGCGTGCCGAGGATCAGTGCGCCCGATGCCAGCGAAGCGAACGCGATCGTCTCGGTTGCCGCGATCGTGCTATCCAGGCGAAGCGTGGCCCCGCTGCCAATATTGGCGGTGCCGGAGCCGCTCAGTCCGCCCTGGATTTCCAGCGTTCCGCCAAGCGGATTGCCGGCCGGTTTCAGTGCGTCTATCGCGCCCGCATTCACGACCGCGGCTGCGACCAAACCATCTCCGGACAGGGCGTAACCGGAGTCGATATTGATCGCCCCGGTTACGTACGCACCGGATCGCCCGATGTCGATACCCGATCCGGCGAAGATGTCCACCGCCACCGTTCCGCCCTGCCAGATCGCCAGCGAACCGGTATCCTGAAGCTGTCCGCCCGTCGTCACAGTCACGACATTGGGGCCATTGCCCAGCGGGCCGCTCGATGGGCCGCCCAGGGACAGCGAAGCGGTCTCGACCGACCCGGCGCTCTGCACCGCCAGCGTGCCCTGGGCCGTTCCGCCGACTTCGATGCCGCTGGACGCCGCGATGCGGACGGTGCCGCCGCTGCTGACATCCATGGTTCCGGCGCTGTTCACGCCGATATACAGACCGCTGCCGCTGGATGGGTTGACGTCGTTCAGCAGTGCGCCGGAGCCCGACACCAGGATAATACCGCCGGCCGAACCGTCGCCGACGCCGATTCCCCCCGTGCCATTGATGGTCACGGCGCCGTTGGCCAATACGTCCAGCGTTCCGGAGCCGGCCAATCCGACGGCGATCCCCGTGGTGTCGGTGCCGAGTGTCAGCAGGGCGTTGGACCCGAAAGCCGCATTGCCGACGGTCATCGTACCGTCGCTACCCGCACCGTAGCCGATACCGATTGCGGTTGTGCCCGCCAGGGTGACGGTGCCGCCGTTCTGGATCGTCATCAGGCCGGCGACGCCGCTCAGCTCGCCGACGCTGATGCCATGCGACAGGCTTCCCATGTTGACCAGGGCGCCCTGGCCAGACACCAGCACCGACCCGCCCGGCGTCCAGCCGACGCCGAGCCCGATGGTGCCGCCCATGTCGATCGTGCCGCCGGACAGCACATCCAGCACGCCGACGCCTCTGTAGCCGACGGCAATCCCGCCAGCCGTGGGTCCTAGGCTCAGCAACGCGCTGGCGGCGAAGGCGGTGTCGCCGACGATCAGCGTGCCGCTGCTGCCGGCCGATTGGCCGACGACGATGCCGGATGTGCCAGTCAGGGCGATGGTGCCGCCGTTCATCGCCTGGGCGAAGCCCTGGCCGCTTTTGCCGTCGGCAAATCCGCCGCTGTCCGTCAGTAACGCGCCCTGGCCGCTCACCAGCAGCGTGCCCTGGGCGCCCTGGTAATGACCGGTGGCAAAGCCGGGCGCGGCGATCGCCACTGTGCCGCCGTTCAGCACATCCAGCGTGCCGGACCCGGCAAAGCCGATACCCATGCCGGCGGTGCCGATGTTCCATATGCCGCCATTGGTAACGGTGGCGTTGCCGGCGCTGTCCGGCGTGGCGGCGATCTGGGCGAAATTCGTATCGGTCAGGGATGCGCCGTTTTCGACCATCAGTTGCGCGGTGCCCACCGGGGCCGGGGCCAGGCCGGCCGGCACATTGGACCCAAGGGCATTGAACCCAACGAGCATGAAACCCAGTCCGGCGGTGGCCGCGGCCGTGTCGGTCCACGCGACAGTGCCGTTCAATGTCAGTTGGCCGTACGAGCTCAGGTCCGAACCCAGATACGTGCTGTTGTCGGTAACAACAGCGTGCTGAAGGCCGCTCGCCTGGACGGTCGCTTGCGCGGGTGTGCCGGACCCGGCGTAACCGATCAGCGTATTGCCGGCGGCGGCGATGGTGCCGCCGTTGACCAGCAACGATCCGCCTTCGATGGAGATCGCCTGGGTGTTGGCGCTGCTGACCCCCAGCGTGCCATTGACCGCGCCGAAATAGACCAGACTGCCGCTGCCATAGATCGGATGGCCGGTGGCGTTCAGCACCGCGCCGCTGTCCAGCAGCACGGTGCCGCCGAGTTCCAGCAGTTGGGGCGTCGTCAGGGTGTTGGCCTGCGTGACCTCCAGCGTGTTGCCGGCCGTCTGGATTCCATTGCTCGTCACCGTCGTCGCGCTGGTGATTTGTATCAGGCCCTGGTGGCCAACCGTCAGCATATCGCCCACCGAGACCGGCGCGGTGCCCGTGGTCAGCGTAAACGGCGCCGTGGCGCCCAATCCGATAAAGACGGTGTCCTGCGTTCCCGGTGTGCCGGTGTTCCAGGCCGCGCCGGTCTGCCAGGCGCCGCTGAGATTTTTGAAAACATCGGTATGGGCGCTGGATACAAGCTGGGTGTTGCCATCGGCGCCCAGCGTCAGGCCGAACGTGCCGGCGGTCGCGGTGCTGCCATGGCCGGCCGTTCCGGTCAGAACTCCGCCGCTGTAGTTGCCGCCGGTAAACAGCAGCGTATCGACGACGGACCCGTTGTTTTCCAGGTACAGCAGCCCGCTGGCGGCAGTGTAAACCAGCGACGAAACCGCGATCGAAGCGCCCAGATCGATGGTGTCGCCGACCCCGAAGCCGAGGAATTGGCCGCCGAATGAACCGATGGTGTCGATTTTGACCGTGTTGCCGGCCGTTGCATCGCCGAAGATGTAAAGCGGCGGGACGCCAGCCACCGTGGTTCCGTACGTCGCGTTGGTTTCCAGCGTGCCGCCGGCGGTAATCAGCGCGACTCCGGCCACACCCGCGTAACCGCCGCCAGCCGCGTTCGCCGCTGCCTGAATATCGACCGTGCCGCCAGCCGCGGCGATCAGGCTGGCATTCAGCAGTTCTGCGGTCGCACCGATGGCGATGACCAGCGTGTTGCCGGCCTCGGCCTCGATTTTTCCGTAGTTGACGAACGTGCCTGGAAAGTATGTCCCATTGAGGGTGGTGCCGGCGATGGCGATCGTCATGGCGCTGCCAACTGGCCCATTGGCGATAATGCTGCCCTGGCCGATGAAGTTGCCGAACGTATCGATGGTCGCGGTTTGCGGCGTGCCGGCCACGGTTTCCACCACCGCGGCATTGGTGACGATGGCCGACGCCTGGTCCATGGTCGGACCGGAGCGGCCATTCGACTGGTTGTTATTGTTGTTATTTTGAACGACGGTGTTTGCATCGCCGTAAAAGGCCAGCGTTCCGCCTGTGACGTAGATGGTGTTCGTCTTAAGGTTGGGGCCGAACAAATCCAGGGTTCCGGCGTTGAAAATAACGCTGTCGCCCGCGTTCGGCGAGCCGGCGGGGGACCATAGCCCCGTTTTGCTGTTGCCGTTGTTCGCCGTTCCGGCGGCGCCGATATACGTGTAGGTGGTGCGGTTTTTGATTACCTGGGTGTTGCCGTCCGCGCCCAGTGTCAGGCCGAATCCGTCGGCCGTGGCTGTCGTCCCGGTTCCGATAACACCGGCCAGTGCAAAGGTGCCCCCGGTGAAATTGCCCGATCCGAGATTGAGCGCGGCAACGACGGAGCCGGGTTGCACGAGATCGAGCGTACCGGTGTTCTGGTTGAAAATCAGTGTCCCCACCGCCAGGGACGAGCCCAGATCGATGGTATCGTTGAAGCCAAAATTTTGAATTTGGCCGGTAAAGGAGCCGAGGTTGTCGATTTTAAACGTATTGCCGGCCGAGGAATCGGTGAAAGCCAAAAACGCGACGCCGCTTGCGCCGCTGTTGAAGGCAACGTTGGTTTCCACGGTTCCGCCGCCGCCGACATTCAGGGCCGCGGATACGCCGCCGCTCGTCGCAACGTATCCGCCGGCCGGCCCGGCGATGTCGAGGTAACCGCCATTGGCCTGGATCGCTCCGCCCGCGGCCAGCAGTCCGGATGTGCCGGTCAGGGCGATGGTCAGCGTATTGCCGGCCGCGACGCCGATTTCGCCGAAATTGGTGAGCAGGCCGGGATAATAGGTAGCGCCGATGCTGGTGCCCGCGACAGCGATTGTCAGGGTACTGCCCGGCGGTCCGGCCGCGAGGATCGATCCTTCGTTGATGAAGTTGCCGAACACGCCGATCGTGGCTGTCAGCGGCGCGCCAGACACTTTTTCGGCCAGCGCCGCATCGGTGGAAATGACCGATCCGTTGTCCAGCGTGGGCGCGGTGCTGGGGTTGACGTTGCCATCGCCGTAGAAATCCAGCGTTCCGCCAGCCAGAAATACCGTGTTCGACTGGAACGTCTGGTCCGAAAAAAGAACTGTTCCAGCATTGAATATGACGGTGGCGCCGGGGCCTGGTCCTGTGTTGCCGGACGGCGGCGACGGGCTCCAGTCCAGCGGCGAATTCGCGACGATGGCTGAACCAGCCGCACCAATATATGTGTAGGTCTTATTTGCCATTGGTCTGCCCCTTCTTCGGCGGCATCCGCGCGTTTTGTTGCTGTCGTTCATCCGGGATCGTGTTTGCGACCGCACGGTAAAAATTAATCTATGAATAAAATATCAACCACGCAAGGAATTCGTATCGATTAGAGCGTGCGATCGCTTGAAAAACCGGAAACGATCCCCAACCGCGGCCTGGATAGACGAACGCCGGCAGAAGTCACCACCGGCAAGACGATTAAAGAGACATCCCGGTTGTGGCTACAACCGTTCGTTCATTATGAACAACGCCCCAACATCCTGAGGTTTTAAAGTCTGGTGTCCCCAATGCCGTGGCCTATTCTTGGCTGAGGCAGACCGGTGCAGGCCGTCGGCTAGTCGGCGGTGTCATACTCGGCCGAGATATCCTTCCCGGTATAATCCGGCATCATTGCCGCCGAGATCAGGCTGATGACCGAGCAGGCGGCGATGTAGATCGCGACGGCGTAACCGGTGTGATAGGACGCGATCAGCGCCGTGGCGATCAGCGGCGCCGGGCCGCCGGCGATAATCGACGCGAGTTGATATCCCATCGACGCGCCGCTGTAGCGCAGGCGCGGCGTGAAGGCTTCGGCGATCAGTGCCGCCTGCGGGCCGTACATCATGTCGTGCGGGACCAGCGACAGCACGATCGCGATGAAGACCAGGGTGGGCGAAAGCGTGCCGACCATCGCGAAATAGACAAAACCGAACACGCCGGTCGTCGCGGCGCCGATCAGGTACATTTTGCGGCGGCCGATCCGGTCGGAGATATGGCCCGACAACGGGATGGTGATGAATGACAGGCATGATGCGGCCAGAACCGCCGTCAGGACAAGATCGCGCGGCATATGCAGCGTGCCGGTGCCATACGCGAAGATAAATGCAGTGAAAATATAGAACGGCGCCTGTTCCGCCATGCGCAGCAGCGCCGACAGGATAATCTGCCGCGGCTGGCGCTTGATTACCTCCAGCATCGGGGCCTTTTCGATTTTGTTGTCCTTCACCAGCTTCTGGAAGACCGGCGTTTCCAGGATGCCGAGGCGGATCCAAAGACCGATCCCTATCAGCACGATGCTGAGAATGAACGGCATGCGCCAGCCCCAGGCGATAAAATCGGCGCCCGACCAAGCGCTGAACGCCAGGATGGCGAGGTTGGACAAAAACAGTCCGCAGGGCACGCCGAATTGCGGCCAGGATGCCACGAGGCCACGGCTTTTCTGGCCTTTCGACCACTCCATGGCGATCAGCACGGACCCGCCCCATTCGCCGCCGACGCCGATCCCCTGCAAGGTGCGCAGCACTGTCAGCAGCACAGCCCCCCAGATGCCGATTGAATCGTAGCCCGGCACGAACGCGACCAGAAACGTCGCGACGCCCATCAGTAGAAGCGTTGCGATCAACGTCGCCTTACGGCCGATGCGGTCGCCGTAATGGCCGAAGATCGCCGCGCCGATCGGGCGGCCGACGAAGCCGATGAAATAGGTGCTGAAGGACGCCAGTGTTCCGGCAAGCACGGATTCATGGGGAAAAAAGAGTTTGGGGAACACCAGTCCGGCGGCGGTGCCGTATATGAAAAAATCATACCATTCGATGGTGGTGCCGACGGTGGCGGCGATGACCGCCTTGCGCAGTTGCGCGCTGTGATCGCTGTCCGACAGCCCGCTGGATACGGTCGCACTTGCCATTGTTTATCGCCCCCAAGTCGATCCCCGGTCTGATGCCGGATGATTATGGGAACGATATATAACCGCCTCCGGGCATTTTGGCAAACGCCCAATCGCGGCCCGGCGGCCGGGCGGAAACCATGTCCGCCCGGCGCGATCCGGCTAAAGCTGGGCTTCGGCGTATTCGTAATCGGCCAGGTTATCCAGCCAGTTTTGCAGATAGTTCGGGCGGACGTTTTTGAAGTCCAGATAATAAGCGTGTTCCCACACGTCGCAGCCCAGCAGCACTTTGCCTTCGCCGGTGGCGAGCGGGTTGGACCCGTTCGGCGTCTTGGTCACTTTCAGCTTACCGTCCGAACCCAGCACAAGCCACGCCCAGCCGGACCCGAACTGGCTGACGCCCGCCGCCTTGAATGCGTCCTTGAACGCCGCCACGCTACCCAGGTCGGCGGCGATCTTGGCTTCCAGTTTGGACGGAATTTTGCCGCCCGACGGGCTCATGCATTGCCAGAATACGATGTGGTTCCAATGCTGGCCCGCATTGTTGAACACCGGACCGCCGGCCGCGGCGGTCGCCTTCACGATTTCATCGAGCGACTTGCCCTGCAGCGCGGCGTCCTTTTCGACAAAGCCGTTCAGGGCCGTGACGTAGGCCTGATGGTGCTTGCCATGGTGCAGGTCGAGGGTTTCCTCGCACATGCCCTTCGCCGCCAGGGCGGTCTTGGAATAAGCCAGGGTCGGCAGTTCGAAAGCCATGGAAATCCTCCTGTTGTTCGGTGGGGGGCGACAGCTGGTTTAGCGGCCGGGAACGCGCTGTTAGCTATGGCCAGCCCGGCGAGCCGTCAAGGCCGACCCACGACGGATCGTCATCGCGACGCGCGCTCGGGAATCGTCCGGGGAACGGGCCGGTCCCTGACCCGACCGGCCGAACCCATATGACGTTTCAGGCCGCCTTCGCCATCTCGCGCAGCACATACTGAAGTATTCCGCCGTGCTGATAGTATGCCACCTCATCGACCGTATCGATGCGGCAGATCACCGGCACGGTGTCGGTCGTGCCGCTGGATCGATGGATGACCAGATTCAGCTCCATCCGCGGCGCGATCGTGCCCAGGCCGGTAATGTCGATGATTTCATCGCCGGCGATGTTCAGCGACTTGCGGTCCATCCCATCCTTGAACACCAGCGGCAGGACGCCCATGCCCACCAGATTGGACCGGTGGATACGCTCGAAGCTTTCCACGATGACCGCTTTCACGCCCAACAGCATCGTGCCTTTCGCCGCCCAGTCGCGCGACGATCCGGTGCCGTATTCCTTGCCGCCGAAAATCACCAGCGGCACGCCCTCCGCCTTATACTTCATCGCCGCGTCGTAGATCGGCATTTCGGCACCGTCCGGCAAATGCCTGGTCATGCCGCCTTCGACATTCTGCAGCATTTCATTGCGGATACGGATATTGGCGAAGGTGCCGCGCATCATAACCTCATGATTGCCGCGCCGCGCGCCATAGCTGTTGAAGTTGGCTTGCGTGACCTGCCGCTGCCCAAGATATTCGCCTGCCGGAGAAGTTTTGCGGATCGACCCGGCCGGGCTGATATGGTCGGTGGTGATGCTGTCGCCCAATTCCGCCAAAACCCGCGCGCCGGTAATGTCGCCGACCGGGGCCGGGTCCATCGTGATGCCGTCGAAATAGGGCGGGTTCTTCACGTAGGTCGATCCGTCGTTCCAGCGATATGTGGCGTTGTCGCCATCGACCTCGATCGCCTGCCACTGTTTCGGGCCTTTGAACACTTCGCCGTAACGTTTCAAAAACTGATCGCGCGACAGACTGGCGGCGATCGTGTCGGCGATTTCCTTGTTGGTCGGCCAGATATCGCGCAGATAAACCGGCTGTCCATCGGTGCCGGTGCCAAGCGGTTCGGTGGTGATATCCACCGTCACCTTGCCCAGCAGCGCGTAGGCCACCACCAGCGGCGGCGACGCCAGGTAGTTCGCTCGGACGTTGGCATGCACCCGGCCTTCGAAGTTGCGGTTGCCGGAGATGACGGCCGCGCCCACCAGTTTGTTGTCTTCGATCGCATCGACGATGGCATCGTCCAGCGGTCCGGAATTGCCGATGCAGGTGGTGCAGCCATAGCCGACCGTTTCAAAACCGAGCGCATCGAGGTCGGCGGTGAGGCCGGATTTGTCGAGATATTCGGTAACGACCTGCGATCCCGGCGCCAGCGAGGTTTTCACCCAGGGCTTCGGCTTCAACCCCTTCGCGTGCGCCTTGCGGGCGACCAAACCGGCGGCGACCAGCACCGACGGGTTCGATGTGTTGGTGCAGGATGTGATCGCCGCGATCACCACGTCGCCGTGGGTGAGTTCGTAGTTCTTGCCGGCGACTTTCACCGATGTTCCGGCTTCGTTGGCCGGCACGCCCAGGCCTTTGGTCAGATCGGACTTGAAGCTGGAGGCGATATCCTTCAGCAATACCCGGTCCTGCGGACGTTTCGGACCGGCCATACTCGGCAGCACGGTGGACAGATCGAGTTCCAGCGTATCGGTGAACACCGGGTCCGGCTTGCCGGGCTCATGGAACATGCCCTGAGCTTTCAAATAGGCTTCTACCAGCGCAATGCGGTGGGTGTCGCGGCCCGACAGATACAGATAGTCCAGCGCGACCTTATCGACCGGGAAAAAGCCGCAGGTGGCGCCGTATTCCGGGGCCATGTTGCCGATGGTGGCACGATCCGGTAGCCCAAGGCTATCCAGGCCCGGCCCGAAGAACTCGACGAATTTGCCCACCACGCCCTTTTTGCGCAGCATCTGGGTCACGGTCAGCACCAGATCGGTGGCGGTGACGCCTTCCGGAGTCTTCCCGGTCAGGCGGAAGCCGATCACATCGGGGATCAGCATGGCGATGGGTTGGCCCAGCATGGCGGCCTCCGCCTCGATCCCGCCGACACCCCAGCCCAGGATGCCCAGGCCGTTGACCATGGTGGTGTGGCTGTCGGTGCCGTACAACGTATCGGGGTATGCGAAATTCGTCCCGCCATTGGCGGATGTCCACACGCACTGGCCCAGATATTCCAGGTTCACCTGATGGCAGATCCCGGTGCCCGGCGGCACGACACGGAAATTGTCGAACGCATCCTGGCCCCAGCGCAGGAATTTATAGCGTTCCTCGTTCCGCTCGAACTCGATATCGACGTTCTGTTGCAGCGCGTCCGCCCGGCCCGCGACATCCACCATAACGGAGTGATCGATCACCAGATCGACAGGGATCAGCGGGTTGACCCTGGCCGGATTGCCGCCAAGCCGGGCGATGCCGTCGCGCATGGCGGCCAGATCGACCACACCGGGAACGCCGGTGAAATCCTGCATCAGGATGCGGGCAGGCTTGAATGGCACTTCCCTGGTGGACGACGAATTTTCCAGCCAGCCGGCGATCGCCTTGGCATCCTCGGTTTTGTACGCTCGGCCATCCTCGAACCGCAGCACATTTTCCAGCAGGATTTTCAGGCTGACGGGCAGGCGGGAAATGTCGCCAAGCGTCTTGGCGGCTTCCGGCAGGGAAAAATAATCGTATGCCTTCCCCTCGACAGTCAGCGTGCGGCGTGTTTTGAGGGTATCGTGCCCGATTGCGGTCATGCGCCCATTGTCGCCCCGGTTCGCGGGGTGCCTTCCGTTAAGGCGGCGTGGGGTGGAGAACACGCCGCGGATGAAATATTCACGACGTGCGGCTTAAACCACAGCGGCCGATGGCCGTCCACCGGGGTTGTGCGGCGCGGCATGAGAGGGAGGGTGTCAGTGCTGGCGGCAGAGAGCGTGGCGGTATTCCGCGGGGAACGGCTGGTGTTCCGGGATATTTCGTTTCAGGTGCCGGACGGGACGGCGCTGGTGCTGGCCGGGCCGAACGGATCGGGTAAATCGACGCTGCTGCGGTTGCTGGCCGGCCTGGTTCGGCCGGCGGCCGGACGGGTGCTGTGGAATGGGGACGATGCGCTGTCCGACCGCGCCGGCCACGGGCGGCTTGTGGCCTATCTGGGGCATCAGGACGCCGTGAAGCCGGGCCTGACGGTGCAGGAGAATTTGCGCTTCGCCGCCGCCGTGTCCGGCCGGCCGGTTGCGGCCGCGCTGTCGGCGGTCGGGTTGGACGCATTGGCGGATCTGCCGGCGCGCATGTTGTCCGCCGGCCAGAAGCGGCGTCTGGCGCTGTCGCGGCTTGTCCTGTCCGCGGCGCCGCTGTGGCTGCTGGATGAACCGACACTGGGGCTGGACAGCGGGTCCATCGACCGGTTCGGCCTGTTGCTGGCGGCGCACCGAGCGGGCGGAGGCATCGTGGTGGCGGCAACGCATGTGCCGCTGCCATTGCCGGACGCCGCCGCTCTGCGGCTTTCGTGATGGGCGTGTTTTGGGCAGTGCTTGCGCGCGACCTGCGGCTTTCGGTGCGCCATGGTGCCGACACGCTGGCCGCGCTGCTGTTTTTCATGGTGACGGCGTCGCTGTTTCCGTTGGCGATCGGTCCGGCGCCGGACACGCTTGGGCGGATCGCGCCGGGCATCGTCTGGGTGTGCGCGCTGCTGGCGGCGCTGCTGCCGCTGGACCGGCTGTTCGGTTCGGATCTGGAAGATGGGTCGCTGGACCTGCTGCTGTTGTCCGGCCTGCCGGGGTTCGGGGTGGCGGCGGCCAAGGCGCTGTCGCACTGGTTGGTGACGGGCGTGCCGCTGCTGCTGGCGGCCGGCCCAGTCGCGGTGATGCTGCGCATGCCGAATGCCGGCATTCCGGCGCTGCTGGCAGGGCTGCTGCTGGGCAGTGTGCTGCTGTCGCTGTTCGGCACACTCTGTGCCTCGATCATCCTCGGCGCTCGGAGGGGCGGGGTGTTGCTGCCGCTGCTGGTGCTGCCGCTGGTCACGCCAGTACTTATTTTCGGCGCGGCGGCCGCGGACGCGGCGGCGGGCGGCTTTTCCGCCAGACCGCATTTGTTGCTGCTCGCGGCGATGCTGGCGGCCGCGCTGCCCCTGTGCCCGCTGGCGGCCGGGGCGGGGCTGCGGGCGGCGGTGGAGTAGGGCCGGAAACCCTTGTTGTCGGCTTCTACCGGCGGCAGGGGCTTTTGTATCGCAGGCCGGGTTGGCGGGCGGCGGTGCGCCAAAAGAGACTGATACCAAGCCGCGCCGGCCCATTCTTCATGGGTCGGCCTTCAAGCGTGTCGGTATAAGAGCACGACACGAGCAATTGCTACAGCACGGCTTTGTCGAATTGGATGTGGATCGGTGAAGTTGACCCCGGAGCAAGGACCAAGGTCCGGTCGATTTAAGGCGTTTTGATTGCCTGTAGGCCGACGCCGTCCCATGGGCCAGCAAGTCATGTCGATCCAGCAGTTGAAATGCCGATCGGCGCCGGCCCTCAGTACAACTTTACAAGGTTCGACGGGGAAACTGGCGGCGGCGTCAGCGGGGCTTGCCGGTGTCATCCAGGGTCTTAGGGGCTGCGAGCAGGTCGGGGCCAGCTCCGATTTGTTTCAGATCGAAGTTGGCCGAGACTGTACCATCGGCCCATTGCACGAAATATTTGGTGTTCGAGCTGGTGTGGTTGCCAGAGCCGATGAGGATGATGTCATGGCTGTTCAGCCGCCGGTAGAAGGCACTATAGTTAGTCTTTTTTATGGTGCCATGGAAGCAGGAGATGGTGGGCGCCGGCTTGCCGTCGACCCCGTTGCCGACCTTGATGTTCTGGATAAGGCCGTCGTCGTCGTCCAAGGCCAGTTTCAGCAAATACTTTTTCTCTTGGGGGGAGAAGACGAGTTTGACAAGGACTCCGGCGAGGTAAACACGGGCGGAGCCGTCGCCCTTCAACCAGTTCGACATGAGGGTTTCTTCCTGGAGTTCCCCGACGGTCCGGCCGAACCGAACTATTTCGGCTAAGCACCGGGAGGCCGGCATAAAGCGCTGAACACCCGGCGTCGGCAGATCGAATACGGTGTTCAGGTGTTCGAACTGTAGAATGATTTGCGTGAGGCAGACTGTCAATTGGGATTGCGAAATTGCGCGGCTGAAGGGCCTGAACGGACCCCTCGGCAGCCACTTTGGCGGCTTGCCTATGGCCACCGCGCCTGGTGCGCGTCGCGGAAGAACACAGGCGCCTTCGCTAGGTTCAGGTCGTTCGGCTGCCGCCCGCATTCGCTTGGCTGAACCGCCGCTAGCCCGTGACTTCCAGCACCATGGAGGCCGTGTGGATGCGGCCATACTCGTCGGTGCCGCGCACCGCGATACGGTGCGTTCCGGTGGGAAGGTCCGCGGGAAGCGGCCCTTGCCACAGGTGGCTGGACAAAGTTGCTTCCACCCACGGCTTCTTGCTGTCCCGATTTTGCTCGTAAACCTGCACGACAAAGGGATCCAGCCGCTCCACTTTCGATAGAGGCCGGTATGGCCGGTCGCCGGCCGCGATTTCGACCCGCGATCTTGGACCGCCATCGAACAGGTTCACCACCAGCCGGGCCGAACCCAGCCGGTCGGCCGCGATCGAACCCGCAAGCAGCGCGCCAGGGCGATAATCGCGGGCAACCTCGGCATTCGTATCGTGGACCTGGCTGTCCAGCATCACCCGCATCTGCCCGTGCGCCGGGTCGTGTGCCGGAACGAGGGTGGTTGTGTAGGCGACCCCGTCCACGGCCAGAATATGAAATCCGTTCGGTGCCCCGTCGGTTTGCAACGCCATCGGAATACCCCTGGCATCGAAGGGGCCGGACCACCAGCTTCCCGAAACCGCGGCCAGGATTTGGTGATGATGCGTGCCGGCCGGGTAGCCATCGGCGGCGGTAAAATACCAGTGCTCATTGGTATGGGTATGCCCGCAGAAACTGACTGTATGCGGATGGGTGCCGATCGCGTTCAGGAAATCCCGGGCATCGACGGTGTTGGCCGCTGGTCCGGTTTTGGCCAGGGTCTTCAGCGGTATGTGGAAGCTGATAACCACCAGATCGCCGGACGGCACGTTCGCGAGCACATTGCGGACAAACGCTAACTGTCGCGGCCCGAAATACCCGCGATATTTGCCGGATCCGTTTGGTTTCGTCGGATCGGAGCCCAGGTAATCGACGTTGTCCAGAACGATGAATGTCGCCGGCCCATATTGAAAGGCATACCAGCGCGCACCGAAAACGCGCTTGAAGGTCTCGGCGGAATGGGTGTTGTCCGGTGCTTCCAAATTCATGTCATGGTTGCCGCGGCAGTTGAACCAGGGCAGCCCGATGGACCCGACGATCCGGTTATAGCGCGGATAGAACGACAGGTCGTCGAACATGATATCGCCATGGGTGAGGCCGAATGCCGCCTGCGTTGCATCGACCGCGGCCACGATATCGTCGCGGATATAATCGACCTCGTGCAGGCTTTCCGGTTGCGGATCGGTGAACAGCACCGCGTTGAACCGGGTCGCCTCCGGGCGCCGGTGCAGCGCGAAATCGATGCTGTCCGGCAATGGCCCGGTTGCCGCCACGCCGTCGAAGCGAAATCCTAAATCGGGAGAGCCGTCCGGAGCATAGACATAGGCGAAACGGGGTAAACCGGTCTCGGGATCGACCGGCAGCGCCCAGCCGGACGGCTTGATCGCGAATACGGAGTCACCGTCGCGAACCGACAATGACCAGCCGCCGTCCGGTCCGGTCTTCGCTACGTCCAGCCCGTTGGACACCATGACATCCGGTATGCCCTTTCGGGGCGAGCTGCCGGCATCGAAAACTGTTCCCCGAGCGGTCGAGGGGGGGGCGGATCGGGCGGGCGAGGCGGCCGTCAAGGCGAGCGCGGCGGTGCTGGCCAGCACTTCGCGGCGGGTCGGCGTCGAGGCATCGTGCTGCATCGTCCAGATTCATTTCGTCATTCGGAAAGATGCGAATTAGGTTATTCCAGCGACCGGGGGATGACAATCCGATGTCGGTTGGATGAAACTGCCCGCGACGGATGTACCGGGACGGCATTTTGCCCTCGGGACGGTCTGGGCTTCAGGGAGACTCCGCCATGTTCGCCGTCGTCTTTGAAGTGAACCCGCGCGCCGGGGCATGGGACGACTATCTTGGTCATGCGGCGATTTTACGGCCAGAACTGCTCGACATCGCCGGCTTTATCGCCAACGAACGCTATGCCAGCCTGACGCGCCCCGGCTGGCTGGTTTCGCTGTCGGTCTGGCGCGACGAAAAGGCACTGGTGCGGTGGCGGACCCATGCGCTGCATCACGCCATCCAGGGCAAGGGCCGGTCTTCCGTCTTTGCCGACTATCATTTGCGCGTTGGCGAAATCGTGGCGGACACGGCCGAACCAGGGCCGTTGTCGCAAAGCCGGTTCGACACCACGGAACGCGGTCCGGGCAAGGCTGTTACCCTGACGGAGCGGGTTCTGGACAATAGGCCGGTGCCGGGCGACCACGGCGGGGACATGGTCGCGGATGGGGACATCTTCGAGAGCCTGACCCGGCCAGGGAACGGGCTGTATTTGCGATCCTGGCCGGACGTGGCATCCGCCGGAGCGTCGATCGGGCAGACGCCCGGCCGCGGCCGGGCGGTCAGCGTCATTCGCGATTACGGCATGTTCGACCGAACCGAGGCACCGCAATATTTCCCGCCGTGACGGGGCCGGCTATCCGGCTCAGTTTTTCAGCGTTATGATATGCGGCATGGCCCCAGGCCCGTCCGCCGGAGGAGCGGCGGCGGCGATAGAGATGACCCGCCACCTAGGACCATCTGATACTGGAACGATCTCTGGACGCGGGGTCCCTGGCTGTCCTTTCCAGCTAACCATTACGCGGTTCTGGTACTCCGAACCCAATGCGGCGGTAGCGGAATGATACGCCGCCGCGGCCCGATCCCACGTGCCAAGCCGGTCGTGCAGTTCAAGCAGAAACCTGGCGGCGTAGCGGGCGTTGGACGCGGGATCCAGCGCATCCGCCATGGTGGCGAAGGCGGACGGATGATACTTCAGGCTGATCTGGAAGCAGCCGACATCGACGTCCACGGGTTTAGGCGTACGCACCCGTGTCAGGGCGGCGATGGCCTCGGCTTTGGACGGGTAACGTTCCGCTATCCCATCTAGATTCGCGGTCCAGGGCCAGCGCCCGCTCTCAACCGAAGCGATCGCCGTCAGAAGGCCGGCCGGCAATCCGGACGCCAGTTCGGCCTGTTGCGCCGCCTGCACGCAGGCGGTTGAATCATCCGCCTGCGCCCGGGCGTTCGACGTGACAGCCAGCAGCGTCGCCGTGGCCAGCAGCACGGCCACGGCACGGCCGCGTCCTGGCATCATGCGGTGGCCAGTGCTCTCCGCCGCAGCGTGGCCGGCGCACGCGGTGCGGTGCGATCGGCGTCCGTGTCCTTCAGTTTGAAACCGTATCCCCACACGCTTTCGATGATGTCCGACAGGCCTTGCGGCGCCAGCCGCTTGCGCAGTCGGCACAAGACCACGTCGATGGTTTTGGCTTCCGGGAATTCGTCCGTGCCGTAAAGATGCGTCATGCACGCAGCCTTGCTGACAGCAGTACCGCGCTTGAGCATCAGCAATTCCAGCAGCATGAATTCCTTGGGACCCAGCCGCAGCGGAACCCCATCGACACTGGCCATGCGCTGCGCAAGGCTGATATTCAGGCGACCGCTGCTCAGGCTGGAATCGACATAGCCGCACCGCCGCCTGACAACCGCCCGCACGCGCGCAAGGAATTCGTCCACCCCGCACAATTGCGTCAGCACATCGTCGGCGCCCATATCGAGTGCGGCGATCTTCAATCGCGGATCGATCGATGTGGTGATACCGATAACAGGAATGTGCGACACGGCCCGGATCTCGCGGATCATATCGATGCCAGGCATGGCGGGGTTGTCGAGGTCGGCGACGATAAGATCGAATTCGTATAATTCGATAAACGAAATCGCTTCCTCCAGCGTATCGGTCGTTTCGCGATGAAATCCTTTTCCCTCCAGCTCCCGGGAATCCTGATCGCGGCGTAACGGGCGCTCTCCAATCTGCAAGATCAGCATGTTTCACTCCATTTCACCGCGTTACTTACGCATTTTTGGAAGGACGCCGGAACTGGCCATGTGGCCATCGCGCCATCGTGAGGGGCAGCCTTATGGCCAGTTGTGTTCGGTTGCAGAATATGGCCCAATCCGAAATCATTGGTAATCCTGTGAAACGTTCGGGACGCATGTATTTTACTAGTACGCAACGATCTACCCTGCGCGCCGGCCTGCCGCGAAAGCGGATGGGCCTCTGGCCGCGCGGTCAGCGGGCCAGCGTCGCTTTGCTTGTGGCGATCGCCGCACCGGCGCTGTTGCTGGCCCTTGGCCTGGGGATCGAGGCTTCGGGCTGGACATCGGCCGAAACCGAAGTGCAACGTACCGCCGACATGGCGGCATTGGCCGGCGCGTTGGCGTATAACAATAGCGCAAACCCTCAGGTCGCGGCGACCGAGGCCGCGTATACCGCCGAAATCAACGGCGGTCTGGGCGGAGCCTCGCGAACCTGGGCGGCGAGCAGCAATACCTTGTCGGACGGTCAGGTCACGGTTCAAATGACCAACGGCATCAGAAACAGCGCCGACAAGGCGTTCGTCGCGACCATTCAAACGACCGTGCCGCTATTTTTCTCAGCCATTGCGCTAAAGGCTACCAGCCTAACGCTTACGGCAACCGCCTATGCGGAGATCAAGTCCAACCCACCCGCCTGTATCGTTGCGCTACAACCAGGGGGAACCGGCGTGACCCTGAGCGGCGGCACCACCGTGAACAGCGGCACCTGCGGTGTCGCGTCCAACAGCACCGTTTCGGTGCCGTGCGGAACCTCGATCGTTACCGCAACGCTGGACTATAATTCTGCCGCGGCCCCATCCGAACCCTGCGGCGGTGTCACGCCGCCAAGCGGAACGCCAAAGGTGGACATCGTGAAGATGGCAACGGCCGATCCGCTGAGCACCAACGCAGGGGTCGCCGCCGCGTTCGCGCAGCTGACCAGCGTGGCGGGCCTGACCGGGCCGGCTCAGCCCGCGGTACCAACCGGCCACGATGTCGTCTTCGGCTATAGCACCAGTTCTACCCAGGCCCAGCTTGCGGGGACTGGCTGTACTGGCGCTTTCGCCTCCGGTACATGGACTGTCGCCTGTCCGCCGGGAGGAACCTACCAATTCGGCGCGATCTCGGTCGCCGGCGGGATCAACCTGCAATTCGCGACAGGCGGCGGCGGCTCGCCGACTAATACTTATAACTTCAGCGGTGCGATCGATCTGACCGGATCGGCGGCGAATTTCGGGCCGGGCAGCTATACCGTCGCGGGCGGAATCTACACCGGCGGCGGCACGACCACCACTTTTTCAACCGGCAGCTACACCGTCGGCGCGGGCACCGTGAGCTGTAACGGAGCGTCTTACAGCATCTGCAACACCGGCAATTCGCTATCGTTCGGCGCCGCGAATTTCGCCATTAGCGGCGGCATTTACAACGGCGGCGGGGCGACGCTCAATCTTGGCACGGGCAGCGGCGCCAACAGCTTCGACATCGGCGCGGGCAGCGCTGGCTATGCGATCGAAACCAGCGGCGGTTCGAACACAAGCTTCGGCGGCATGTCCGCGGGCACCTTCCAGGCGGCCGGACAAATTGCCACCGGTGGCGGCAGTTCGCTCGCGCTGGGCGCGGCGCCCGCCTTCGATATTAATGGTAATTTCAGTCTCGCCGGCAGCGCCACGCTCGGCACTGGGACGTATTCCGTCGCCGGCAACATCGGGTTCGGCAACGGGGGCGGCGGGGGTACCGTCAGCGGTACCGGCGTCAGCCTGATTACATCCGGCGATTTCAGCGTCGCCGCCGGCTACAACAGCGTGACGCTGACCGGCCCGGTATCGGGTCCGCTGCAAAACATCGTGGTCGCCGGCAACGGGGCGGGGGGCGCGAGCTTCTCCGGCGGCGCCAGCGGCAATTCTCTGTCGGGCGCCTTGTATTTCCCGAATGCGCCGATCACCCTCAGCGGCGCTGGCAACGTGGGCAGCGGTCCTGGACAATGCCTGGAAGCGATTGGTGCCACCGTCACCCTGTCAGGCGGATCGGCGCTGGCGTCCCCCTGTTCCGGGCTTGGCGGCGCCGGTTCGGGCGGAACAGTGATGTTGGTCCAATGACCGGCCGGGCAAGACGCCGCCAGTCGCGTAATTCTGGCCGGACAATCGACATGAGCGCAAGATGTCTGCCTGCACCAGCCGGCCACGCCGCGGGACCGAGCCGATGACATCCGCCGGATGGCGGGCGTTTCGCGAGGCGCGCCAGGCCGTGGCGGCGATCGAATTCGCGATCGCGGCGCCGGTTCTGCTGTTGATGCTGTCGGGTGCGCTCGACTTCGGATTCCGGCAATGGACCCGTAGTTGCCTGGCGAACGCGGTGGCGCAGGGCGCATACCAGGCGTTTCTGACCGGTCCGGCGGTCACGGCGGCCAGCATCCGGACCATGGTGCAAGCCGATTCATCGCTTAGCGGCGTTGCCGTCAAACGGATCGCCGCCCCGGCATCGTATTGCCCGACCGGTTCGCCCGCGGCGCTTGGCGCCGTCGTCGCCGCCGGATCGACCTGCCCGGACGGCACCGCCGCGGGCGTTTATCTGACGATCACCGCGACCTATACGCCGGTTACGTTCCTGCCGTTCTACAGCGGTCTGGGCGGAAGGGTGCTCACTGAATCGGCAACGGTGCGTTTGCAATGAGACACTTTCGCCCAACGTCATTGATGCGGCATACCGGCGGGGCGACCAGCCTGGAATTCGCCATCGTGTCGAGCGCCCTGTTCCTGCTGTTGTTCGGGTGCATCGAGGGCGGCCTGATGATGTGGACCCGCGGCACTCTGCAATCGGTCGCGGCACAAACCGCACGATGTGCGGCGATCGCGTCTCCGCTATGTTCCAGCCCCCAGCAATACGCCGTCAATCTCGCCAGGTCCTGGCTAGGGACACCGCTGATCGCCGCGGCCGATGTTACCATTACAACGCCTTCAACCTGCGGTTCCGGCAGCGCATCCGGAACGTTCCAAAAAGTGAGCATCGCCGCAGCGTCCTGGGTTGGGGCCATAACCTACCCGTTTGGCGCTCATTCGGTGAATGTAACGGCCTGTTTTCCCACTTAATGGTCCGTTTATATCAAAATTGAGCGATTCCGCCGCTTACCGAATATTTCCGCCAACCCATAGATTTAATTCGCAAAATCCGAGCGATTAACGTTATATTAACGTCTGTCCGGTTCAGTTCCAAAGCAATAAAGTCTGGCGGATCCGAGATGATCCAGGTTTTGCCCCGGACCGTATGTCTGTTTGAAATCGCGGATACGGCAAATGCTCGGGTGAGGTCGTCATGTATGAGGGACGGTTAGCATTTAACAGGGTAACGGTTCTGATCGCGGACCCGCAACCGGTCTTCCGCCTTGGGCTTGTCGCGCTGTTCGGTTCGGCCAATCCCGATTGGGATGTCGTGGAAGCCGATACATTGAATGAGCACCGGCCCCGCCTGCGCGCCCGTTCGATCGACCTTCTGATCGTGGAAGCCCGTTTGCTGGGCGCCGAACTGGGAACGGCGCCGCGGGACAATGTGCGCGTCAATCTGGCCCCCGTGATCGTCGCGGTCACCGAACCGAACGATGCCGTCGGCGCCTTGGGCTGCCTGAGCGCGGGCGCCCATGCGACCATTTCGCGATCCGATCCAACCGCACGGCTGATGGCAACGATCCAAAACAGCATCGCCCGGCGCAATCAGCCGTTCGCGCCGACGCCCCCGGCCGGCTATTCGGAAAGTTCCGAAATCCTTAGTCTGACCAATCGTCAGCTCGATGTCCTGCGGTTGCTGGCCAAGGGCCAGTCCAACAAGGTGATCGCTCGGGATCTGGGCCTTTCAGTCTCGACCGTTAAGGTTCACCTGAACACGGTGTTCCGGGCGCTGGGTGCCAGCAACCGGCTGGAAGCCGTGGTCCGGGCGCGGCCGTTTCATGCCGGTGCGATGCAGTAACGGATTACCCGACAGTCCTGAAATCGCGGCATTCGCCGAAACTGGAAGCGGCGGCTTTCAACCAGAGCGGCCGCTTCGCTTGTTATGAACGGATCGTCGGCGGGGCGGTGCAGGCAGCAGTGCCGGCGGGCACGTCGCGGACATGGATGACGGCGTTCTTATCGGTGAAAAGCCGGTGCCAGCCAGGCGTGCGGTCCATCAGCGAGGAAACCGCGGAGTCGGGCGAGAAGATCGTCCAGGCGATGCGGTATTCGCACAACACGGCGTCCAGCTTTGCGCCGTTGCCCCGGGCGACGGCCAGATAGACGTCCATGAAGGTGTCGCCGTACAGATCGGCCCGCCCATCGATGAACGGCCGGATGCCGGAAAAGATCAGCACGCCGCCGAAGCCGTATTCGTTCAGGACCGGTTTGTGGCGCAAGTCATCCGGCACGCTGGCCAATGCGGCCGGCGCATAGTTGCCCTCGGTGGGCTGCGCCATCGGAAACCCGATCCTGAAACACAGCGAAACCACCGCGAGGGCGGCGACCGCCCCGCCGATTGCCCATTCCCGGCGCATCGCCGGGCGGGCCGACCGAAGGGAGTCCGCGATCAGCAGCGGCGCCATGACGGCAAACACCTGGGCGTAGCGCACGTGTTGCATCGTGACGAAAATCAGTGCGGTCACCATCAGCACACGAAACCGCGGTAACTGAAAGCGACCGGTCAGGCCGAGATACAGGGCCAGAAGAACCGAACCGGAAACGCCGCCGATCGCACCCAGGTTGAGCGGCTTCCATTCCTGTATAAAGGCAAGGTCGTGCATCGCCATCAGGCGGAACGGAAAGAACAGCACGTCGATGCCATGCGGTCCGATCATGGCGGCGAGCACCGCTCCCACGATAAACAGACCCCAGGAACGGATCGTGTCCGCCGGGCGGCAGGCCGGGTCGAACAGGGCCTCGGCTGCCATCGCCGCGGCCAAAACCAACCCGGCCAGGAAGCCGCCGTGCAGGTTTGCCCACAGTGTCATCAGCGGCAGCACCCACAAAGACGGCGCCGAATGGCGCGCGCGGGCGGACACCATCATCGTTGTCCAGAGTGCCAGTGCGGGCAGGGCGATCATATGCGGGCGCGCCAGCAGGGAAAGCTCGCCGGAGGACACGGTCAGCAGCACCAAGGCGAGCGCGATATCGATGCGCATGTGCCGCCGCACATAGAAGGCAACGATTCCGGCCGTGGCGCCCGCCGATGCCGCCGTCAGCGCCATCAGTCCGTTCCATCCGCCGATACGGAATGCCAGGGCCAATATGACCTCCGACAGCCATTCGTGGGCCATCCAGGGCTGGCCCGCCATGGTGAACGAATAGGTATCGAGCGCGGGAACTGTCCCATGTGCCAACACCGCGTCGCCGACGGTTATGTGCCATAGTGTATCCGGATCGAACAACACCACCGGCAACCACAGCACCGCCGCGAAGACAGCCGCCCCGAATATCGTTGCGAATGCCGCTTCCGCCGGCATGTGCCAGCGGATTTTCGACGCCTGGGATGGTGAAAAGCCGACGACCGTGACTGACATTGCCGCACCAGTAAATTGATGCACGTGCGTGTCAGGAATGCACTTTCACCGTAGTTACAATTTAAATCGAATACCGGACCTCAACAGAAATAACCGAACAGCCATAAATTTCCGTAAACGCAAATAATTTGTAACCGCATCGAGGCTTTTTTCGGGTGGCGAGATCGGACCTTTCGGAAAATCGTTTCCTACCAGATCGCGATCGAAGCCAAACACAGGCAAGGAGAATTTTGACATGAAGTATATCCGCTCGACGATGCGTGGTCTGAGTTCTGACAAAAAAGCCGTAACAGCGTTGGAATACGCGCTGATCGCCAGCGTAATCGCCGTCGTGCTGATCGGCGGATTTAAGACTTTTTTCAACACCGTTTCTACTACCATGAATAATGTGGCGACCTCCGTGGCGGCCGGCTAGGCAGTTCTTAGTCGTCTGTTCGCCGGCGACGATCGCAATAACCAGCGCGGCCCCCCCTCCGCGCTGGTCCGTCGCCCGGTCGCGTCAATCGGTCAGACAAGGTGGATCATGTCTTTCAATTATCCTCTGCTGTTTACCTTGGCGCTGGAAATTTTCATTGCCAGCCTTCTGTTGGTGGCGGCCGCGCACGACATCATGACCCGCACAGTACCGAACTGGATGCCCCTCGCACTGGCCATTCTGTGCGTCGTTACAGTCGCGCTCGATCACCGGCTGGTCTGGGGCGTGGGGTTCGGCGTCGCCACCTTCGCCTCGTGCGTCCTATTTTGGCGACGCGGCTGGATGGGCGGAGCCGATGTAAAACTACTGGGTGCCACCGCCATCGTTGTTCCCGCCGCCGCGGCCGGAACATTCCTGATGGCGGTTACGGTGTCCGGCGGCATACTCGCCATCGTTTATCTGGCCGGCCGGGTCTTCGTGCCGCGTCCTGTTGCCCGTCGCCCCCGGCGTTTGATCCGGCGCGTTCTGCGGGTCGAAGCCTGGCGCATCCGCCATCGCGGCCCATTGCCCTATGCCTGCGCCATCGCCGCTGGAACCATTTTTGTACTGAGCTGATCCCATGATCCTGCGCGTCATATTTTTCGCACTGATGTCCGCCGGCCTGCTGGGCCTGGGCTTCATCGGCTACGCATCGACACGCCCGCCGGCCCAGGCCGCCACGGCGCAGCAGGCGCCACAGGTAATGGTTACGGTGCTGGCGGCGGCACGCGACATTCCCGGCGGAAATTTGCTGAAACCCGCCGATATCGCCGACAAACAGGTGTTGAAATCCGAGGTTCCGGCCGACGCGACGATCGACAGCGAAGCCGAACGCCGCGCTCTGTACGGCGCGATGGTGCGTCGCGGTCTGTCCAGGGGCGATATCATCCACGGCGCCGATGCCCTTCGTCCGGGCGATCACGGCTTCCTGGCCGCCGTGCTGAAAGGCGACATGCGGGCAGTGACCGTCGGCGTGGACGCCATCAGCGGCACTGCCGGCTTGATCTGGCCTGGCGACCGGGTCGATCTGATCCTGACCCAGACCATCGCCGACCCGTCGCTTCCGGTCGGCCGCCGGATCGTCGCGGAAACCGTGGTGTCGGATGTGCGCGTCATCGCCATCGACCAGCGCATGGTGGAAGGCGCCGCCAACAGCGGCCCCACCCCGGAAGCCCGCACCGTTACGCTGGAAGTCAGCAAAAGCGATGCGCAGGGCGTGCAGGTCGCCGTGCGCCTCGGGCGGCTGTCGCTAAGCGTGCGGCCGGCCGACGAAACGGCCAGCCCCGGACCGGACGCACGCGGCCCGATCGGCACAACCTGGGCGTCCGACATTTCGCCAGCCCTGGGCCACGATAAGCAAAATCCGGCCGAAAGCCGGGCGATCAAGGTTTGGGGCAGCGCCGGCGACAGTAAGGATTTCAAATTCTAATGCTCAGGCGGCACCCCAGAATGACCGGACCGGCGTTGCTTTCCGATCGCACTCCACGCCGTTCATTCGGCTTTTGGCGGCGGCTGAGGCCGGTTCTGCTGCGCGTCGCGGCGGTCGCCGGATTGTTGGTGCCAGGGGTCGCGCTGGCAGCGTCGCCCGTCGTCATCGATTCCGGCACCGGCCGCGTGCTGACCTTGCCAGCCGCCGCAACGAATGTCTTTGTCGCGGATTCCAAAGTTGCCGAAGTCCGGCCCGCCAGCCCGACGACGCTGTTTATCTTCGGCGTCGCCGCCGGACGCACCACCGTCGCGGCGCTGGATTCGGCCGGCGGGCTGGTGGCGCAATTCGATGTCACCGTGCAGACATCGACGTTCGGGGCCGTTGGGGCGGAAGCCGAAATACAACGCCTGCTGCCGCGCAGCCATGTGCGGGTGAGAGCCTTGCCAACCGGCCTGATGTTGAGCGGAACGGTGGAAAACCCGTCGGACGCGGCGCAGTCCGTCGCCGTTGCCCGAGCGTTCGCCACCGACAAGCAGTTGGTGGAGAACCAGATTACCGTCCGGTCGTCCGTTCAGATCACCTTGCAGGTGCGTATCGCCGAGATGTCGCGCACATTGTCGCGCGGGCTGGGCATTGGCTGGCAGGCCCTGGGGAATGTGGGGCAGATCGGCAAGTTGCCGGCATTGTCCGGTATCCTGAACGGAACGCCGGGGCTTTTGAGTGGCGTCGCACTGTATAGCCAGCCCGCAAACCCGACGCAGGTGCATGGCCTGGGAAGCCTGGGCGCGGGCGCGCTGATCGACGCGCTGTCCACGGAAGGCATGGTGCGGATGCTGGCCGAACCGAATCTGACCGTCATCAGCGGTCAGTCCGCCAGCTTCCTTGTCGGCGGTCAGTTCCCCATTCCAGTTCCCGGAGCGCTCGGGCAGGTCACGATCGAATACAAGAATTTCGGTGTGTCGCTCGCGTTTCTGCCCACCATGTTCAGCGACGGACGCATTTCGATCCATGTCGCGCCGGAAGTCAGTTCGCTCAGCACACAGAACGGTACTAGCCTGACGACCGCCGGATCGACCATTATCGTTCCGGCCCTGACCGTCAGGCGGGCGGAAACCACGGTGGAACTGGGCAGCGGCGAAACCTTCGCCATCGGCGGGTTGTTGCAGGATTCGGTCAACGCCACGCGCAACGGCCTGCCGTATCTGGCGGACCTGCCGATCCTGGGGCAGGTGTTTCGCGACGACCAGTTTCAGCGTGGCGAAACCGAGGTCGTTATTCTGGTGACGCCGTTTGTTACCAAGCCCGTGGACGACCCATCGGCGTTGCAACTGCCCACCAACGGCCCGATTTCCAGCGATCTGGACCGCTTGCTGTATCTGCGGACGTCTTCGGACGCCGGGCCGCGGACGCTGGCCCAGACCCCCGGCGTCGCCGGATTCATCGTGCAATGAGGAACATCATGCGCATTTCCCCTGTTCTGCCGCTGCTGTTCGCGCTGGCCTTCACCCTGGCGGCCTGCGACGGAAATACCGATATGATCGCGGAACTGAACGCGGAGCCGTTGGGTCACACCAACGAATCCAATATTGCCGCGATGGTGGTCAACCCGGTGGATCTGATCCGCGGCCACGGCGGCGGACCGGTCGATGGCGCGGTATCCGCCGATCCGATTATCCGCTTCGAAGCCGATCGTCTGAAGCCGCTGCCAAATCCGGGCGGCAGTTCTTCCAGCGGCGGTTCGTCGGGTGGGGGTTCGTCCGGCGGAGGCGGCGGCGGTGGCGCGAGCGCGGGAGCCGCCGGTGGATAACGCGGCCGATCTCGACCATCGGTCGATGGAGCTTGGCGGCGCCGGCAATTCGCTGCGGCACGACCGGCGCCATTTGATTGCTTTTGTAACCGACGGCGAGTCGGAACAAATTCTCCGGGCCTCATTGTCGGATATGCTGCCAGAGCCGCCCGATATCCGCAGGGGCGGAATCCGGGCGGCGCACGCGGCGATGCTGAAGACAACGTCGCCGAAGATTCTGGTTGTCGATATCAGTGGGGAAGAACAAGGGCTGAAGGCGCTGGCGGACCTCGCCACCGTGGTAGAGCCGGATGTCTGCGTGCTGGTCATCGGCGAACTCGATAGTATGGAATTCTATCGCGAAATCACCCGTGGTCTCGGCGCGGCGGATTATCTGCCCAAACCGCTGGCGCGCGATCGTGTTACCCGCCATTTCGGCGGGTTCGTCGCCGGCCGGGCGCCGTCTTCGGCTGCTGCCCTGGGCGGCCGTGTCCTGGCGGTGACGGGGGTGCGGGGCGGCTGCGGCGCCAGTTCCATTGCCGTCAATCTGGCGTGGCATTTTGGGGTCGTGCTTCGCCACCATACCGTGCTGGTCGATCCGGATTTGTACCGCGGCAATGCCGCGTTCCTGCTCAATCTGAATCCAGGCGATGGACTGACGGCCGCACTGGAATCGCCGCAGCGGATGGACACCCTGCTCGCCGAACGGGCGGCCCAGCCCGCGGCCGAACGGCTGCACGTGCTGGCCGGGGAAAGTGCGGTTTCTGACGTTCCGGCCTATGCGCCGGGTGCGGCTGGCGTGCTGGTCGATGCGCTGCGTAAACGGTATAATTTTATTGTCCTCGATGTTCCCTTCGCGCCGGTGCCGCTCTATCGCGATTTGCTCGATTTGGCGCATCAGCACGTTCTGGTAATGGAACCCAGCCTGGTCAGCCTGCGCGACATCTTGCGGCTGAACATCGTCGCACCCGCCACCGGACAGGCACCGCTAATCGTGCTGAATCGCCTTGGCCTTCCGGGCGGACTAACCCGCCGGCAGGTGGAAGACGGTCTGAAACGCAAGGTCGATGTCGTGTTGCCGGACATGCCCCGGCAATTGCGATTGGCTGGAAACCTCGGCGAACCGGCCATCGTTTCGGTGGCGGCCTACCGCAAGCCGATCGCGGAGCTTGGCAAGGCCGTAGCCGGGGCCGGGGTGTTGGATTCGCTGGCTGGCTCGGGACCGGCCGGCCCCGTATCGAAACAGCGGCGCTGGCTGCGCTTCGGAAGGCCGAAATGAGCGCATCCGCGACGGCCCAGTTCGGTAAGCGGAGCGGCCAGCAGGCCCAGCCCAAGCTTGCGGTCGTGGAGGACAGTGTCGCCGACACCGGCCCGTCGGCACAGGCGATCAACGATATCCGGTCGCTGTGTCTTAGCCGGTTGGAACCGGGCGCGGTGGCGGGCATGTCGTCGGAGCGGCTGGCCACCGACATGGAAAAATTGATCTCGGAAATCGCGACGCAGAACCGGATTCAGTTGAACGCCAGGGAACAACGGGGCCTGGCAACCGAACTGGTGCACGACATCGTCGGCCTAGGCCCGCTGGAACCGTTGCTGTCGGACGACACGATCAGCGACATCATGATCAACGGTCCGGATCGCATCTTCATCGAACGCCGGGGCAAGACCGTGCGGTCCGCGGTGCGCTTCCGCGACAGGCAGCACCTGGCCGGCATCTGCCAGCGGATCGCCGCCGCCGTGGGCCGGCGCATCGATGAATCCAGCCCCATGGTGGATGCGCGCCTGGCCGATGGATCCCGCGTCAACATCGTCTTTCAGCCGCTGGCGCTGGACGGCCCGTACGTGTCGATCCGTAAATTCAGCAAGAAACCGATCGATCTGGCGAAACTGGTGGAATTCGGTGCGCTGACCCCCGTCGTCGCCAAGGCACTGGAAATCGCCGCTCGCTGCCGGCTGAACATTATCATTTCGGGCGGCACCGGGTCCGGCAAAACCACGATGATGAACGCACTATCGCGGTTTATTGCACAAGACGAACGGATACTCACGGTCGAGGATGCCGCGGAGCTCCAGTTGCAGCAGCCGCATGTGGTCCGCCTGGAAACGCGGCCGAACAGCCTGGAAGGCAAGGGCGAGGTCAATCAGCGCGAACTGGTCCGCAACGCTTTGCGGATGCGGCCCGACCGCATCATTATCGGCGAGGTCCGCGGCGGCGAGGCCTTCGACATGTTGCAGGCCATGAACACCGGCCATGACGGCAGTATGTCAACAATCCACGCGAATAACACCCGCGACGCGCTGACCAGGGTGGAGAACATGGTGCAGATGGGACACATGGGACTGCCGTCGCAGGCCATCCGTACGCAAATCGTCGGCGCGGTGGACCTGATCGTTCAGGTCGCCCGCCAGCGGGACGGCGGACGCCGGGTAACCCAGGTGTCGGAGATTTGCGGCATGGAAGGCGACGTAATCGCCATCAACGATATTTTCAAACTCGAACTCAACGGCCAGGACCGGGATGGGCGCCTGCAGGGACTCTATCACCGCAGCCGGGTGCCCCCCAGTTTCGGACCGCGCCTAACCTATTTCGGTCTGGAAAAGGTATGGCAGGAGATGATGGCGGAATGATCGCGCAGCCGATCGTCCTGATCTGCGCGGGCCTGCTGATCCTGATCGGGTTCGGATTCAGCGGCCTGCTGGTATCCAGGGCGCAGGTGCTGGAAAAGCGTCTGTTGCAGCGCCGCGACACCGTATTGCAAAAACATATGCGCGCTCAGACGATCGATATCCGGCTGTTCGCCAAGCAGGCCGGACCGGAAACCTCTTTCAAGGTGCGGGCCGCTTCGGTGTTCGGTATCGATCTGGAACGTCCCGAGATCGCCCCCGTGCCGTGGTGGGTCATCGTCGGCGGCGCGGCGGTTCTGTCCCAGATCGCTTCCTCCGCCGCCATGATGCTGGTCGGCCCCATCGCCTGGCTGGGGGTTCCGGCCGGTTGCGTCATTGGCAGCCGGGTTGTGTTCGGTCAGTTCCGGTCGAAGCGACGGGAGAAGCTGATGGTGCAATTTCCCGACGCCCTGATGATGATCGTCCGTTCGGTGCGGGTCGGCGTTCCGGTGACCGAGGCGATCCACATTATCGCGCGCGAACAACCCAGCCCCACGTCGCTGGAATTCGCGCTTCTGGCAAGCCAACTTTCGATAGGGGAGCCTTTGGACAAAGCCATATTGCAGATGGCTCGGCATGCCGATCTGGCCGAATATCGTTTCTTCGCCACCGCGCTGACGTTGCAAAGCAAGGCGGGTGGCGCCCTCAGCAGCACGCTGGAGAACCTTGCCGATATGATCCGCCGGCGGGTGGCCGTGAAAGAGCGCGGACATGCGCTTGCGTCGGAAGCCCGCACCAGCATCTACGTGCTGTCCGGCCTGCCGATCGTGATCGGCAGTGCGATGGGCTTTCTCAATCCAGAGTATATGGCGTTGCTGTTTACCGATGCGTTTGGCAACAAACTGCTGATCGCCGCGATCGTTTGTCTGTTCTGCGGCATTGGTGCCATGAAAATGATCGTGAAAAAGAGCCTGTCATGAACGCGCAATATCTCGCACTTGCAGCCGGACTTTGCATTCTGCCGCTGATCGTCGGCGGAGGAATGTTTTTCAATCGAGTGCAAGCCGATCGCCGGCTTACCGAGCGGTTCGCGGGGCTTCACGGGCGGGGGCGCGGCGGTGGGGCGGGAGAAGCGCCGGCGGTGGACAGTGTCCGGACGATCGCCATCAGGCTGGTATCCGGGATTGGCGATCAGGTATTGCGGCTGGGTCTGTTATCCGAAAGAACTCGGAACGATCTGGAGGCGACACTGCGCAATGGCGGCCAGACAGGCAGTTCGGCCCTGCGGATTTTCGTCGGCACGAAAATCCTTCTGATGATGGCGCTGCCTGCCGCCATGTGGGTGATTACCGATGAGCTACAGGCGGTGTTTTCCACGCAGTCGATCGCCTGCGCCGGCAGCCTGGTCGTTGGTTTGGTTGCTCCGGACATGATCGTCCGCAAGCTGCGCGACAGTCACATGACCAAGATACGGAATGAACTGCCGGATGCGCTCGACATGATGGTGATTTGTGCACAGGCCGGCCTTGGCATGGGCACCAGCATCGTGCGGGTGGCGCAGGAACTTCGCTATTCGCATCGTGCGATCGCACTGGAACTGGCGCGCACGGCCAACGAATTGCAGATGATGACCGACAGCAAAATTCCGCTGACCAATCTGGGCAATCGGTGCGGCGTGGAAAGTGCGAGGCGGCTGGCGACGACGCTGCTGCAATCGGCCCAGTACGGAACACCGCTGACCGACGCGCTGCGCGGCCTGGCGGCGGAACTGCGAACCGAACTCATCACCCGGTTCGAGGCGAGGGCCGCCCGGCTGTCGGTGCTGCTGACCTTGCCAATGGTGGTTTTCAATCTGCCTTGCGTTTTCCTCGTAATCGGCGGTCCCGCCGTCACACAGGTGGCCCATGCGTTTAGTTAAACAGGTTCCCGTTCTGGCTGCGCTGCTCCTCGGCGCGTGCGGCGTCGGTGCGTCCCCCGAGGCCTCGCGCAAGGCGAACGGAAATATCGCCGATATTGCGTTGAATGCCGGCAGCCCGGACGTGGCGTTACGCCTGAGCGACGAAGTGCTGGCCAAACAGCCCGCCGATGCGGATGCGCTGGTGCGTCGCGGGCAGGCCCTGACCGATCTCGGCCAGTTGGATCAGGCCCGCGAAAGTTTGCACCGGGCCGTATCGATGCAGCCGGATAACGCACGGGCGCTGGTCGCGCTTGGGCGGGTGGAACTTCCCGTCGATCCGGCCGCCGCCGAGGCGGCCTTCGAGGCCGCATTGAAACAAGACAGCCACAGTGCCATCGCGCTGAACAACCTTGGCATCGCGCGCGATTTACAGGGCCATCATGTGGCGGCGGAAGCGGCGTATCGCAGCGCGATTACCATACAGCCCAACATGACCGCCGCGCAGGTCAATCTGGCGCTGTGCCTGGCCATGCGCGGACAAGGTATGGATGCCATACGGGTGATCCAGCCGCTGGCCGATGCGCAGGATGCCACGGCCAAGATCAAACAAGACTATGCCGCCGTGCTGGCGATGGCGGGCCAGCGGCAGGCGGCGGAGCGCATTCTGTCCACGACCCTGGCGGCGAACGACATCCCGTCCGCGCTCGATGCGCTGACGATGGCCAGGGGCGGCCTGCCTGGCGATGGCCGCGCACCGCTCGCGCAACTCGCACCCGCCGCGCCGGTTCCCGTGCGGACAGCCGCCCTGCCGGTTGCCAGCCCCGCGGCGGACCCCATCGCGGCGCCCCCATCGCCCGAACACCGGGCGATGATCGAATTGGGCGAGTTGGATTCCGAAATGGCGGCGCGCGACAAGTGGCGGGAACTGTCGCAGCGGTTCCCCGAAATTCTGAATGGCCGTAAGCCGGTGTTTTCCACCGTCGAACGGCATGGCCATATCATCTGGCGAGTGAAGGCGTCGGGATTCCCCGATGTCGCGCGGGCAGCGAGTGTCTGCGACGTGTTGCGTCCAGCCATCGCCGGATGTTCGGCGTTCGATTCGTGAGCGTGCGACCGACCGGCGGTCTTAACCGCCCGCCATGGTCAGGCAATCGATCCGTACGGTGGGTGAATCGGTTCCGCGCCGGAACACAAGGTCGGATGCCGGCACCATATTGGCGAACATCTCGGGCAAATTGCCGGCCACGGTGACCTCGGCCACCGGTTCGGCCAGCACGCCGCCGCGGATCATGAATCCGGCCGCGCCACGGCTGTAATCGCCGGTTACGCCATTCACACCCATGCCGATCATTTCTGTTATATACAGACCTTCCTGGATATCGGCCATCAGGGCTTGCGGCGTTAATGTGCCGGCCGCGAGATACAGGTTGGTGGCCGACGGCGACGGGGGTCCGCTGGTTCCCCTGGATGCATGGCCGGTGGACGTCATGCCCAACTGCCGGGCGGACCGGCTGTCGAGCAGCCAGGTCGTCAGTATGCCATCCTGGATCAGGGCGCGTGCCCGGGTCGGCGTCCCTTCGCCATCGAACGCCCTGGATCGCAGGCCCCGAATCCGGCGCGGATCGTCGTGGATGTTAATTCCGGCGGCAAAAATGCGGCTGTGCAATTTGTCCTTCAGGAAACTGGTGCCGCGGGCGACGCTGCCGCCGTTGATCGCTCCGGCGAGATGCCCCAGCAGACCGCCGGCCACCCGCGGGTCGAAGACGACAGGCAAGCGGGCGGTTTTCGGGCGGATGGGATTGAGCCGGGCAATCGCCCGCTCGCCGGCGCTTTTGCCGATCCTCGCGGGGTCGTCCAGGTCGGCGAAATAGACCTTGCTGTCATAATCGTAGTCCCGCTGCATCGCGGTCCCGTTACCGGCCAGCGCGGTGGCGGAGATCGAATGGCTGGTGCCGATCCGGTGTCCGGCGAACCCGGCCGAAGTGACCAGAACCACCTCGGTGCGGCCATACCCGGCTTCGGCGCCCTCGGAATTGGTGATTCCGGGTACCGAAAACGCCGCGTCCTCGGCGGCGGCGGCGCGGGCGGCAAGGGCGTCTGGCGTGGGTTCGGCCGGATCCGCCATATCCAGGCCGGTTGTCTCCGGCGGCGCCCAGGTCTCGGCCAGCCCGGTGAACGGGTCTTCTGGAACCACCTTGGCCATTGCCAGGGCGCGTTCGATCAGGCCGCGGAAACCGGCGGGGTCGAGCGACGACGACGACACGATCGCGGCCCGTTTGCCGACAAACACGCGCAGGCCCAGATCGCGGCCTTCCGACCGTTCCAGGTGTTCGATTTTGCCTTGCCGGGACGCGACCGACAGCGAGGTGCCGTTCACCAGCACCGCATCGGCGGCGTCGGCCCCGGCGATCCGGGCCTGACGAATCAGATCGGAAACAAGGGTCAGGTAGTCGGTCATTCAGTCGGTTCCTCCGCCGCGCACGTCAGGCATACCCATAGCGGGTTTGAAAACAGAACCATAGATAGGACGGCGGCGCCGGATTGCAGCCAGCGCCGGCGGTGCGATTCGCTTGACAGTGCGATGTCTCGCTTCATCATTCCGCCGTCCAAGGGGAACGACGAATGTCCAGGCTCGGTAATTGCTACAATGTGTCCGATCTGCGCGAAGCCGCGAAGCGTCGCCTGCCGCGCGGGGTCTTCGAATTCGTGGACCGCTCGACCGAGGACGAACTGGCCCTGCGTAACAATCGTCGTGCGTTCGAGACCATAAAGCTGAAGCACCGGGCCCTGGTCGATGTATCCGGCCGTTCGACCAAAACCACGTTGTTCGGCAAGGAAATTTCCCTGCCGATGGCGATCGCCCCCACCGGCGCGGCCGGATTATGCTGGTACGAAGGCGAACTGGAACTGGCCAAGGCGGCGGCGCGGGCGAAAATTCCGTTCACCCTGGCGACCGGCGCCATGACATCGATGGAAAAGATCGCCAGGGAGGCGAATTTTCGCCTGTGGTTCCAGCTTTATGTCTGGAAGCAGCGGGAATTGTCTTACCAGTTGATCGAGCGGGCGAAAAACAACGGGTTCGAGGCGTTGATCGTCACGACCGATACGATCGTGCCGCCGAACCGCGAATACAATGCCAAAAATGGCTTTATGCTGCCTTTCCATCCCACGTGGCGCTTCACCCGCGACATCATGTTCCACCCGGAATGGTTCGGCACCGTGCTACTGAAATATTTTACCACCATCGGCATGCCCCGCAATGAAAACTATCCCGAACCCTACCGCCGCCCGATCGGCACCGACCCTGGCACCAGGGAAGTCATGCGGCAGGATTCGCTGAACTGGGACGATATCCGGATTTTTCGCGATAAATGGCCCGGACTATTAATGCTGAAAGGCATCAATCGGGTCGATGACGCGCTGAAGGCGGTTAGCTATGGGGTGGATGGCATCATCGTATCCAATCACGGCGGCCGCAACATGGATAGCGCCGCCGCGACCCTGGACATGTTGCCGGATATTGCCGAGGCGGTGGGCGACAAGGCGACGGTAATTTTGGATTCCGGCGTGCGGCGCGGGTCCGACATCGTGAAAGCGCTGGCGCTGGGGGCGAAATGCGTGCTGACCGGGCGCGCGACACTGTACGGCACGGCGGTCGGCGGGGAAGCCGGCGCGGCGAAGGCCGTGGGGTTTATCCAGACCGAGATGGACAAGACCATGGCCTATACCGGTTGCATCGGGGTCAACGATATTTCCACCGACATCTTCTTTGGCGATCGGGAGAGCAACCGCCCGATGGCGGGATAGGCCGGCCCGGCGATTTTAGCAAACTCCTGCCCCGGATCATTCCCGCCCGCCCAGCAACTCCGTTTTCAACCGCGGCGTCGCCGGCACGGCCCCGATAAAGGTCGCGAGCACGACTTCGGCAAACCGGGTGTCGGGAATGATGCCCAGAGGGCGTCCGTTCAGACTTACCTCGACACCTTTTGCATTGAACAGCAACTGCGTTTCGTCGCCCTTGCGGATAACTGGCACCGCCGCCAGAAATCGGTTTACATCGGCCGGATCGAGGCGACACGCGGGCAAACGGCAATTATCGTTGAATCCTTCCACCCAGGCCTTCCGAGCATCCTCCGGACTCACGTCCCGCAGAAACCGGAAGTCGAGCAGTTTTTGTTCGGACGAATGTAGAATGCCGTCGGCGTTATCGCTTTTCTGTTCCAGATACAGCCCAGCAATATAAATCTTAATGCCAAGGAACGAATATGTCCGAAGGCCTATGCCGTTCAGTTGCATCGGCCGTCCGTCGATAGTGCGCGAATCCGGCATTGTCACACCGTCCAGCGTCGCCGCGCTCGCGGCTGCACAGAACATTAAGGCATACCACAAGAAAAAAAAGCTACGGAGCAAGATTTCCATCCCATCGATCTATTTGTCGTCACGGCGAGGTGCATTTTGAGCGGATTTTATCCGGCGGCGAAACCCTGTACAGCCCGCGACATCGATCAGCGCGTACACTTTTTATCCATCCGGAGCCTTCGGCCTATAACGCTGGGTCAAGGCTTGCCGTATGGGTTAGAAGCCCGTCAACAGCCGCCGGCCCGGCAGGCCGCACAAGCAACCGCATGACCGAACCAATTTCCATTGTCATCCCAACCCTGAATGCGGCCCGCTTTCTGCCCGCCACCCTGGCGGCACTGGACCGAACCGATGACATCGTGGTCGCCGATGGCGGCAGCGCGGACGAAAGCCGGGCGATCGCGGCCGCATCCGGCGCCCGGGTTCTGACCGCACCGCGCGGCCGTGGCACGCAGTTGGCCGCCGGCATCGCCGCGGCAATCCATCCGTGGCTGCTGCTGCTGCACGCCGACACACGCTTGTCGCCAAACTGGCGCACCAGCATCCATAAAAATACTGAAATCGCCGGATATTTCCGCTTTCGCCTGGACAGCGACGCGCCGGCCGCGAGGCGCCTTGAACGCCTGGTGGCCTGGCGCAGCACTGTGTTGGGCCTGCCGTACGGCGATCAAGGGTTGCTGATCCATCGCGACCTGCTGCGCTCGGCCGGCGGTATGAAACCCCTGCCGCTGATGGAAGACGTCGATCTGGTTCGGCGGCTTGGTCGTCGCCGTCTGATTCCGCTCGCCGCCGACGCCGTTACGTCGGCGTATAAATGGGAGACGCAAGGCTATTTGCGTCGCTCTGCCCGCAATCTTCTGTGCCTCTCGCTTTGGTCGGCCGGAGTGCCGGTCAGCGCGATCCAGCGTCTGTACACATGAAGGACATGGTTGTCGTTTTCGCCAGGGCGCCGCGCCTGGGAACCGTGAAGCGGCGGCTGGCACGCGCGATCGGGGACCGCGCCGCCTTGCGTTTCCATCTTTCGACGTTAACGGCGTTGCTGCGCGATCTAAAATCGGACGGCCGCTTCGATGTGGTTTTGGCCCTTACGCCGGATCGTGCCCGCGTCCGGCTACCGATCCGGGTGGCACATGCCGACCAAGGCCACGGCGATCTTGGGCGCCGGATGGCTCGGGCGCTGGGAAAATACCGGCGCGTGGCCTTGATGGGCTGCGATATCCCGATGGCGACGGCAGCCGACGCGCGCGCCGCGTTTCGCCGGCTGGGGACCGCCGATGCGGTGTTCGGACCGGCCCAGGATGGCGGATACTGGCTGATCGCACTGGGACCGCGGCGGCCGGCGGATTTGTTCGGGGCAACCCGCTGGTCCACCGGACACGCACTAGCCGACACGCTTCTGCAATATCGCCATCGCCGTACCGGATTGCTCCGCTGCCTGGCGGATGTGGATACCGAGGCGGACTATCGCCGGCTGCGCCGCCCGTCGGGGTAGCCATCGCCAGCCCCGGGCGGCATAGTCGTTCCGCTGCACGTGGGAAGGGAATGCCTGGATGGAGTTGCCGCCGATCGTCCCGCCACCGCATGGTCAGGCGTGGCCCGAGGCGCCGGCCGACAGCGCCGGCATGCACTGGATGTGGCTGGAAGAAGCCGCCCATTTCGCGGCGGAAAACGAAACCCAATGGCCGAACGACCTGAAACTGCATCTGGAAAGCGGCTATTTCGAACCGCCGCCCTTTAACGAAATTCTGGGCCCTATCCGCCCTCGCGGACCGGCCAACGGTTTGGTCCTGCGCCGCGGCTTCAAGATCGCGTCGTGGGGCGATACCGATCAGGTCGATTTCACCTTCTCCGCCGCCAAAAGTTATCTAAGCCTGCTGGCGGGCATCGCCACGATGGACGGGCTGATCGCCGACCTGGACGAGCCGGTCGGCCGCACGGTCGATGACGGCGGATTCAGCAGCGCCCGCAATCGCGGCGTGACATGGCGGCATCTGTTGCAGAACACATCGGAATGGCATGGTTCCCTGTTCGGCAAATCCGACGTGATAGACCGTAACCGCGATGTCGGCCTGGAAGGTCGCGGGCGCAAGGGCGATCCCCGTCCGCTCCAGCCTCCTGGATCGTACTGGGAATATAACGATGTGCGCGTCAACCGGCTAAGCCTGGCACTGCTGCGGCGCTTCCGGCGGCCGTTGCCGGAGGTTTTCGCCGAACGAATCATGCAGCCGATCGGTGCGTCCTGCGATTGGTCCTGGCATGGCTATACCACGTCGTCGGTGGACATCGGCGGCCGTATGATCGAAAGCGTCTCGGGTGGCACCCATTGGGGCGGCGGCATGCTGATCCACGCCGAAGATCAGGCGCGGATCGGCCTTCTGATGCTTCGCCGGGGCGAATGGAACGGGCAGCGGATCCTGCCCGAAAGCTGGATCGCCGAGTCGGTGCGCCCCTGTGCGATCAACCCGGTCTATGGGCTGCTATGGTGGCTGAATACCGGCAAGGGACGGTATGAAAGCGCGCCGGAGGGCAGTTTCTTCGCGTCGGGCGCCGGCGGCAATCTGACATGGGTGGCGCCAGCACAAGACATCGTCGCGGTGCTGCGCTGGACCGACCCATCCGCGATAGACACTTTTATCCGTTTGATCATGCAGGCAGTGGCAGAATGAAAACATTTGAAACAATCCTGGTGGACCGTCCGGGACCGCACATTGTCCTGGTGACACTGAACCGGCCCGAAGTGGCCAACGCCATGAATACCCAGATGGGCCTGGACCTGCTGGAGGTCTTCGATGGCTTTTGCGCCGCACCCAACAAGCAGCGCTGTATCGTGATCGTCGGCGCCGGCCCGAAGGCGTTTTGCGGCGGCGGCGACCTGAAACAGCGTAACGGCATGACCGATGAACAGTGGCAAGATCAGCATTTGATTTTCGAGCGGATGATCAGGGCGATGACCGGTTGTCCGGTACCCTTGATCGCGGCCGTGAACGGGGCGGCTTATGCGGGCGGATTGGAAATTTCCCTATGCGCCGACTTTATCTATGCGGCCGAGACCGCCCGGTTTGCCCTGACCGAGGTTACGCTGGGCATTATGCCGGGGGCGGGCGGAACGCAGAATTTGCCGCGCGCTGTCGGTGCACGCCGGGCGAAGGAAATCCTGCTGACAGGCCGGCCGTTCAGCGTGCAACAGGCGTATGAATGGGGCATGGTCAACCGGATATGCAAGCCGGATACCCTACTGTCCGAAGCCCTGGAAACCGCATCCATCATCGCCGGAAACGCGCCCATATCGACACGGCAGATCAAGCAAGCGGTGAACATGGGATTGAATACCGACCTGCAGACCGGAATGATGTTCGAGATCGAAGCGTACAACAGAATGGTCCCGACGGACGATCGCCGCGAAGGCATCGCCGCGTTTAACGAAAAACGGAAGCCAGTCTATACCGGGCGCTAAAAGCGGCATCGGCGATACGTGCGTCGTCACGCGGGTAAAGCTGCCCGCTCGAACATAGGCTCCGGCTTCTCCGGCGCGAGGGGCCGAATCAACAATCGCCGGATGTGGCACAGGAGGATACGAGCATGAACGCAGTCAACGATAGAAACGCGGGGCAGGGTTTGACGCGCGCCCTGGCGGAACAGGCGCGGGTGCTGCGGCTGGACGACATCCCCGAAACGATCCGCGTGTGGGCCCGGCAATGCGTGCTGGACTATGTCGGTTGCGGTATCGCCGGTTCGTCCGACGAACTGGCCGGCATTCTGCTGGCCGAAATGCTGGAACAAGGCGGCCGGGAAGTCGCCTCCGTCCTCGGCCGAACCGAGCGGTTGCCGGTGGCATCGGCGGCGATCGTGAATGGCGCGGCGTCGCATGCACTGGACTTCGACGACGTGAACCTTGCGATGCCGGGGCACCCGTCGGTGGCCATTCTCCCGGCACTGCTGGCCCTGGCGGAAGAACGCGGATCTTCCGGCGCCCAGGTCATGACCGCCTTCATCGCCGGATACGAACTGGAATGCCGGGTCGGCAGCGCGATAGCGCCGGGTCATTACGATTGGTTGGGATTCCATTCCACCGCCACCGTGGGCAGTTTCGGTGCCGCGGCCGCCTGCGCACATTTGCTGGGGCTCGACGCGAACCAGTTCGCGACGGCACTGGGTATCGCCGCTACTCAGGCCGCCGGCTTGAAATCGATGTTCGGGACCATGTGCAAGCCGTTGCATGCCGGCAAAGCGGCCTATCATGGCGTGATGGCGGCAAAACTGGCCGCAAGGGGCTTTACCAGCCGGACCGATGCGATCGAGTGCGGGCAGGGGTTTGCTCGGACCCACAGCCCGGATTTCAATCCAGATCGCGCGTTCGCCGCGCCGCCCAACGGCTGGTGGATCGCCAATAATTTATTCAAATACCATGCGTCCTGCTATATGACTCATGCCGCGATCGAATCGGCACGCAAACTGCGCGAACAACACCGGTTCGCACCGGATCAGGTGGAGCGGATCGCGGTACGCATCGACGAATCCTGCGACCGCATCTGCAATATCCCCGCACCGGCCACCGGCCTGGAAGCCAAATTTTCGCTGCGGCTGACAACGGCGATGGGTCTGACCGGCGCCGATACAAGCCGGTTGTCCACCTATTCGGCAGCGGTTGCGGCCGACCCGGTCCTGATCGGGCTGCGCGACAAGGTGTCGTTCGATTTTCGTACCGATATATCGAACACATTCACCGAGATCGAATTATTGTTGCGAGATGGAACAAAATTGACGGCACATCATGATTCCGGTGTTCCGGCAACGGACGTGGCGCGCCAGGGCACCCGGTTGGAAGCAAAATTCGCCGCCCTGGCCGAACCCATCCTGGGCACGGCAAAAGCCGCCAGGTCGATCGCGGAAATCGGTCGGCTGGAGTCGCTGGCCGACATACGCTCCATAGGCGGCGGACCTTGATATAAACGGCTACGTTCAAGAAGGAAGCAACAATGCGCCTGAAAGACAAAGTCGCCATCGTCACCGGCGGTGCGCATGGAATGGGCGAGGCCGAGGTTCGGCTGTTCGCCAGGGAAGGTGCGGCGGTGGTCATCGCGGACATGCTGACCAAGGAAGGCGAGGCGGTGGCCGCGGATATCGCCGCCAGCCAGGGCCGGGCACGATACGTTCAGACCGATGTGACATCGGAACGCGATTGGGAAAGGCTGATCGCGGAAACGATCGCCGCGTTCGGCCGGCTGGACATCCTGGTGAATAATGCCGGAATCAGCGGCAGTTCGGTCGGCGATGTGGACGGATTGGACGGCTGGAACAAACTGCTGTCGGTCAACGCCGCCAGTGTATTCCTGGGCACCAAGCATGCCGCCGCCGCGATGATCCCGAACGGCCGTGGTTCGATCGTGAACATTTCATCGATCATGGGATTTGTCGGCAGTGCCGATAGCCATCCGGGATATGCCGCGTCGAAGGGCGCTGTCCGGCTTTACACGAAGGCGGCCGCGGCGAAATACGGGCCCGCCGGCATCCGGGTAAACTCGGTGCATCCAGGCTATATGCCGCCGATGCTGAACGCGACCAACGCCGCCGGCCGCGCATCGAAGATCGAGGCGACGCCGCTGCGCCGGCTGGGCGAACCGATCGAGGTCGCCTTCGGCGTGTTGTTCCTGGCATCCGACGAGGCGTCGTTCGTCACCGGAACGGAACTGGTTATCGACGGCGGGTATATCTCTCAATAACAGGAACTCGCCAATGATCCCCAGCGCACAAATCCCCGGCGTCTATCACAGGCGCATCGGCGATATCGTCGTAACCGCGTTGTCCGACGGCTACCTCGATGGCACGGTCGAGGCGATGCAGAATATCGCCCCTGCCGACGCGACGAAGATGCTAACGGACAGGTTTCGTCCGGGCCGCCGGACATCGGTCAATTGCTATCTGGTTTATTCCGCCGGCCGGCTTGCGTTGATCGAGACGGGATCAGGCGATTATCTGCTGCCAACCGCTGGCAAATTGCAACGGAACCTGAAGGCCGCAGGGGTCGATCCAGCCAATATCGACACCGTCATTCTGACCCATATGCATCCGGATCATTCCGCTGGACTCACCGACCCAAAGACCGGGCAGAAGCTTTTCCCTAATGCGGAACTGGTGGTTCATGAGAATGAACCCCGGCACTGGCAAGATGACGGGGCAATGAACCGAGCGGACGAACGTGGCAGGATTTTGTATTTTCGGTGCGCAAGGGAACAGATCGCGCCGTATCATAACCAAACGCGAACGTTTTCGGGCGCGGCCGCCGTTTTCCCCGGAATCACCGCCGTTCCGTTGCTCGGGCATACGCCCGGTCATTCCGGGTATCTGATCGCGTCTTGTGGCCAGTCGCTGCTGATCTGGGGAGATATTATCCACGTGCCAGAGGTCCAGGTGGCCCGCCCCGAAGTCACGATGGCATTCGATTCTGATCCGCAACAGGCCGCGGCCACCCGCAAGCGGACATTCGACATGGTCACGGCCGACAAACAACTCATCGCCGGGATGCATGTCCACTTTCCAGGCTTTGCCCATCTTGTAAAACAAGGGGACGGGTACACGATGCTGCCGGAACCCTGGGATCAGGCGTTCGGCGGTTGACATCCGGACTGCTGCTCGCCTCGGCGTTGTCCGGGGCCGCCTATACCTTGGCACCCGGCCCCGCATTTCTGGCACTGCTGGGAATCGGCGCCAGCCGCGGCCGGAGAGCCGGGGCGTTGTTCCTGTGCGGGCATTTCGTTGGAGACGTATTGTGGGCGGCGCTATCGCTTAGCGCGATTATCGGCGCCCGCACCTTCGGAACGTTGTTTTTCGACCTGCTCGGTTTTGGTTGCGGAACGTATCTGTGCTGGTTGGGTTTCCGAGCGGCGACGGCCCGGCGCGATGCGGACGGGACAATTGCCACCGAACCAAAGCGGCCCGTGCTGCGTGGACTGGCCTTCGGATTATCCAACCCGAAAGCCTATCCGGTGGCGATCGCCATGTTTACCGCCGTCCTCGCCCGCTACGCCAATGCGTTGGACTGGTCCGCGTTCGGTCCGTTGCTGGCGGCGGCATGCGCCGGATTCGTGGTGGCCGACGCGGTACTTGTCTCGGTGATCGGCGCGGACGTCATCCGCCGTTTCTACAGCCGCCATGGACTGGCCCTGACACGCGCATCGGGTGTACTGTTTCTGGCGTTCGGGGTGCATGCGATCAGTACTGCTGGTTCAGCGGTTTGGCGGCGGGTCTGACACGGTTCCGGATGAAACCCGGCTTATCGCGGCATCGGCCATACGTGAGTCAGCACGTCGATCATGCTGCCCTATATCCCACCGTAACGAAATCTATTGGTTCGTAACCGCGATCATCGAACCTATCGGTTCGTAACCGCGATCATCGCGCGAACCTTGGGGTAAATTTCCCGAGCCCAGCGGGACCCGCTGAACACGCCATAATGGCCGACGCCGGTTTGCAGATGGTGCCGCTTCTGGCTGATCCGCACGCCGCTGCATAAATCCAGTGCCGCCATGGTCTGCCCGATGGCGCAGATATCGTCGCGCTCGCCTTCCACCGTCAGCAGCGCGGTACGGCGGATCGCTTCTGGCCGCACTGGCTGGCCGTGCCACATCAGTTTGCCCAGCGGCAGGTCGTGATCCTGGAAAATGCGCTTCACGGTTTCCAGATAGAATTCGGCCGGCAGGTCCATCACCGCACCGTATTCATCGTAAAACTTCTTGTGCGCCTCGGCCGCCACCACGTCGCCGCAGGCGAGCGCCCGGAACTGGCCGATATGGGCATTGAGGTGACGATCCAGGTTCATTGCCATGAATGCCGACAATTGCAGAAAGCCCGGATAAACTCTCCGGAACGCGCCCTTGAAGCGCCAGGGTACTGTGGTGATCAGGTTCTTCTCGAACCATTCGATCGTGTGCGACTTCGCCAGCTCGTTGACCTTCGTCGGGTTCTGCCGCGTGTCGATCGGTCCCGCCATCAGCGTCAGGCTGCGGGGTTGCGCCGGATTGCCGGCTTCGGCCATGATCGCCGTCGCGGCCAGGGCGGCAACCGTTGGCTGGCATACCGCGACCATGTGGCTGCCCTCCCCGACGATCTCCATGAACCGGATCAGGTGATCCACATACTCGTCGAAGCCGAACACACCGTCCGACAGCGGCGTATCGCGGGCGTTCTTCCAGTCGGTGATATAAACGTCGTGGTCAGGCAGCAGAACCGCCACGGTGCCGCGCAACAGCGTGGCGAAATGACCCGACAGCGGTGCGACCAGAAGCACCCTGGGCTGCACCGCCTTGCTGTCCTTGCGAAACCGTAAAAGCGTGCCAAACGGCGTTTCAAACCGTGATTCCTCGGTAACGCCCACCGCATCGTTACCCATCCGGGTGGTTTTGAACCCGTAATCCGGCCGGTGATGGGTCAGACGACTATCCGCCAACAAATCGCAGGCCGCACCGAAATGCCGCAGCGGCGCCGGCGTCAGGTCGCCCATGTCCATCGCGCGCGCCACACCCGCACCGAACCTGGCCAGTGCGCGGGCGGGATACATCAGGTCGGCCTGCGCCTGATAAAGTTTGTAGATCATCGATTGATCAGTCACGCGGCCTCTGTCACTCAATTGTTATCACGTTATCACAAACGCTCGCCATCCGAACGGATATGTTGTTATATTGCGTCGCAGCATGCCAGCACGTTCGGGGGTTGTCACCATGGCAGGGGCCACGCTTCTTATCAGCAGCAAAAATTATTCCTCCTGGTCGCTTCGGGGGTACCTGCTGTCACGCCTCGCCGGGATCGGGTTCGAGGAAAAAATCGTTGACCCGGACGATCCGGCGAACCGCAGGGAACTGCTGATGCAGTCGTCGTCGATACGGGTGCCAGCACTCATGCATGACGATGTGGTGATTTGGGACACACTTGCCATAGCCGAATACCTCAATGAAATGTTCCCGGACGCGGGCATGCTGCCGTCCGGCCGTTTGGCGAGGGCGCAATGCCGGTCGATTTCCGGAGAAATGCATTCTGGCTTCGCCGCGCTGCGCGAGGCTCTGCCTATGAACCTGAAGCTCTACCGGCCGGGTTTCGCGGTGTGGTCGGCGGTACAGGCCGATATCGACCGTATCACCGAAATCTGGCGCGAATGCCTGACCGCCTGGAAGGGGCCATGGCTGTTCGGTGCGAAACCGACCATCGCCGATGCGATGTACGCCCCGGTCGTCACCCGGTTCCGTAGCTATGACGTGACGATGACCGGAATGTGCGAACGCTATTGCCAGCAGATCATGGCGTGGCCCGACATGAAGGAGTGGTTTGCCGCCGCGCAGAAGGAACCGGAACAGATCGACGAACTCGACATCGAGTTCTGACCATCGGCGACCGGGCATGCGCCGGCCGGCACGCAAACCGGGGACCGGATCAATCGGTCCTCATTATTCCGGGCTGACACGACCGGTCCTCCCATCCGGCCACGCTGTTGGGCGACGGCGGAGGAATCCCTCCGCGTTGTCAGGCCGTTGCATGTCAGCGAACGGGTCCGGTTCCGAACCTCTGCAGTGCCACCGATGCAGCCTGTGTCGGTTCAGCCCGTCACGGTTGGCCCGCCAGACAATCGCCACGATTGCGGGGCTGGCACGGGAACCGTGCTCGTCATGTCCACCGTCCCGAAATCCGCCGGGCCGACGACCTCCAAGTATTCCATGTCCGGTGAATAATCGAACAGGAAATGCATGATGCCCGGCCGCTGATGCACGCAATCGCCGGCCGAGACGAGATGTTCCTTGTCCTCATACATGAACCGGGCCCAGCCCTTCAGCATGATGACGATGTGGAAGTCGGCGGTATGCCGATGCCACCCGGTGCCCTTTTCTGGCGCCTCTTTGGCCCGAGCCAGTTGCGCGATGACGCGCCCGCCCGTGGCGGCGGCAACCCCAAGGTCGCGGTATTCGAAAAAGGATCGCAAGCCATCGCTCACCCAGGGCGTATCGCCGGGTTTCACATGCGTAAATGTATTGACGACCGGTGTATCGCGCATACGTCAGGCTCCCCTTCATAAGGACCGGACATGGCGCTGACGTCCAGGTTCGGCCGGTTGAAAAGCAGGCCTGCTTTCTGGGGTTTCTTCCCGCCGCGGAATCGTCGTCACAGCGAATGACGTCCCGCACTACAAACAGCGTGACACGCGACGGCGGCGCGGGCAACGTTTTTCGCTGCCGTCCAGGCGTGCCAACCCAATCGCCAAGCCCTATTCGCCCGATAGTTCGCGCCGCCGCCTGTCCAGTTCGTCGCTGTAGCGGCGCAGCGCATATTGCTCCGTCAGCAACCCGATAACGTGGCGGTCCTGCGCGTTATCGACGACCACCAATGCGTCGCTCTCGGCGTTTTCGAACATCGCCACCGCTTCCTTGATGGTCATTTGCGGCACCAGCACCGTGTCGGCGTAATGCACGATATCGCCAACCCTGTGATCGTCGTCCGCATCGGCATGCGCTTCCGGCAGCAACACGATCCCCGCGTAACAATCAGCCTCGTCCAGCACAACGGCTCGGGTCGAGGCGCCCAGCGGAAAGTCCCGCTTGAACTGGCTCAGCGGCAGATCGGCGCGTACGGTTCGCATGTCGCGCCGCATCATCCGGCCGACGGTCAGATTGCGCATCCAGCCGATATCGACGGCGCTGCGGATGGCCTCGCCGCGCAAGTGAAAGCGCCATGTGGCAAAAGAATACCCGAACGTGCGGCGCACCGTCAGCGACGACACCACGCATGCCGCCAGCACCGCCACCGTCATCGGCAGACTGCCCGTCGCCTCCAACGCCAGGAATCCCATCGTCAATGGCCCGCCGATGATCGCCACGGCCAGCCCGCTCATGCCGACAAGCGCGCAGACCTCCTGCGGGATGGCATGCGCGGTGCTGACCAGCGCCAGCGCCCCGGCGAAGGCTTTGCCCAGCAGCGCGCCCAGAAACAACGACGCGAAAAACAGCCCGCCGCGAAACCCCGATCCGATGGAAATCGCCGACGCCGTCGCCTTCAGCACAACCAGCAACACCACCCACCCCAGCGCTTCGTGCGATTCGAAGGTCAGGCCGATGGCGCCATGACCGGACGACAGCACCGACGGCGTGACCAGGGCCAGCGTACCGATCGCAAGACCGCCGATGGCTGGCCGGAGCCAGATGGGAACGCGGCTTCTGCGAAACAGATCCTCGGTGATCGTGACCCCGCGCATGATGGAAATACCCAGCAGCGCACACAGCATCCCAAGGGCGAGAAGGGGGATATAGTCGATCGGATCGATATGGGAGGGAACCTGCGGCGTCAGGTCGAAGATCGAGCCGCCGATCGCATGCACAACGGCCTGCGACACCAGCGCGGCAACCGCCACCGGAGCAAACGCAACCAGCGTATAGGTGCCGATCACCAACTCGAACGCATAGAACGCCCCGGTCAGCGGTGCATTGAACGCGCCGGCGATCGCCGCCGCCGCGCCGCATCCGACCAGCAGGCGCAAATCGTTCCGCCGGACCCGGAACGCATGCCCCCAGCGGGAGGCCATCGCCGACCCGATCTGGGTGTACCCAGCCTCCAGCCCCACGGAAGCGCCGACACCGTTCGACATGATCGTTTGCAACACCACGATCAGGCTGCCGTTCATCGACATCCGGCCGCCGAACAAAGCGTTGGCCTCGATCGGATCGACGGTGCGGCGGGGCCTGAGCCGGGTGATCCACAGCGTCGCAAGGCCCAGCGCCAGGCCGCCGAAAGCCGGAACCAGCACGCTGCGCAGGGGATCCAGCCACACCATCGCACTCAATCGCTCGTTACTGGCGATGCCGAACAGGGTTTGATGGACAAGCTGGGTCGCGGCCGTCATCAACCAGACGACGATGCCGGTGCCGAACCCGACGAAGGCCGCCAGCACGACCAGCCAGACCTCATCCGCCCGGACCAGCGCGCGCAGAACCTGCGGTGCGTGCATCACGGCGGACCCGATCGGACGGCGCGGCCGCCTGACCTGCGCCCGTCTTGGTAGCGTTTCGTCTTCCGGTCCGGGCACAATGCTGCCGGCGATGCGGGTACCTTGCGGCCCCGCTAAAGTAGACTCGCCCTGCGGTGGCGGCATGCGCAACGTCCAGCCGGAGTAAATTGAAAGCCGGTTTTGGAACCGTCCCCGGCTCCGCGCAACACTTCATCCGGCGATTGCGGCGGCACGATGGTAAACAATATCGGCCGGTTGTTACAGGCGGATCGGCCCCCGCCGGCCGGACTGGGTGCGCGACCGGTCAGGGTGTCTCGCGATCGGCCCTGGTCGCGGCCAGATCGTCTTCCACGAACGCCCGGATCACGTCCAGAACCGGCTCGTGGGCGGAAAAACCCAATGCCCTGGCACGAGACGCCTCGAATGCCGGTGGCCAGCCAGAGACAATGGCGGCGATCGCGTCGTCTTTAACCCGCTTCACATGCGAAGACGCACCGGGCGCCAGGGTGTCCAGCGCCTGTAGCAGATGGGCAACGGTGGTGCTGATTCCGGGCGGGTCGATGCTGCGATCCAGCCCCAATGCCGATGTGTCCATGGTGGCGGCGTGCAGCAGCCAGTCCACCGCGCGCCTTGGACTGCATACCCAGACGGCGAAATCGTCCCCCACCGGCAGGTCGGTGTCCAGACCGAGCAGCGGTTCGCGGACGATTGCGGAGAAGAATGAACTGGCGGCCTTGTTCGGGCGGCCGGGGCGCACGATCACCGTGGGCAACCGCAGCGTGACGGCATCCAGAAACCCCCGTCGCGACGCGTCCGCCAGGATGAGTTCGGCGGCTGCCTTTTGTGCGCCATAGCTGTTGCCTGGAATCTGGCGGGTGTTGTCGGGCAGCGTCGTGCTCTGATCGCCGCTGAAGCTGGCCACCGAACTGGTGAACACCACGCGCGGGTTTGTGCCTAATGCCCGGCAGCGATCGACCACGGCGTCGGTGCCGCGGAGATTAACCCGGCGCCCCAGGTCGTAATCGGCTTCTGCCTGCGCGCTGACCACGGCGGCAAGGTGAAACACCACATCCGTGCCCGCGGGGATTGCCTGGTCCGGCAGGTGGGCGACATCGCCGGCGACCGATGCGACCGGAAATGCGGCATCCGGTTGCGGCGGTTCGGTCATGTCGAACAGGGTCAGCGCCGTCACCGTCTTGCCGCCCAGCGTGCCGTGAGTGGCCAGGTTCCTCGCGATCTTGCGGCCCAGGAATCCGCCGCCGCCCAAAATCGAAATTCTCATGCCGGCGTTCTCCGTCCAGACCGATCAATCGCACCGGGCGGGCTGTCAGTCCACTGTCTGCGTCCGATTCATGACGACCGCTCGGGATTGTGGCGCCGGGCGTGCCCTCAAGTGCACGTCCGGTCGGGCTAATGTGCTGTTTCGCGTGCGTCCCGTTCCGGCCTCTTGAGGGGATAAACGTGTCGTGCCGAGCAAATTCCCCGAAAATTCTTTACCCTCGATCCCGTAGGGCCTGGATTTCGGGTTTGGGCGCTCACTCGCGTCCCAAAAGCCGTGCTGCTAGAATCATCTCGTTTTGCGATTTGATTTGCCTGGATACCGCGGCCCCGGTCGGATCGGCCTCTTGCGGGAATGGGCGTGTCGTGCCGAGCAAGGCCTCGCGAAAAGGCGCGACCTTCGATCCTGCGGACCCTGGGTTGGGGTTTTGATCGCTCAACGGCGTCTCAAAAGCCACAGTGTGAGAATTTGTCTTATTTTCCGGCACTGCTTCGTTGGCGGCGGCGACCCGTACTGCAGCCGGAGCGCCGGCCTTGGCCTCGATCGGAGCCGCCGCGCGTGCCGCTGCCGGAGCGGAAACCGGCGCCTGGCGCGGCCGCACCGGTTCGGCCGGTGCGGCGTCTGCCAGTCCGGCGTCTGCCAGTCCGGCGTCTGGTTGTGCCTCCAGCACCGCCAGCATGGATCGTTCGGCGATATGGCGCGCCCATGCGTCCTGGTTCGCGGTCTCGGGATTCGCATCGCGCTTGCGGCGCTCCGCCTGCACCCGCTTCAGCCTTGTGTACACCGCCAGCCATAGCCGCATTGTCGATCGGTACTCCGCGCTCAGCCGCGCGGCCAATACGGAGTCATGCTCGTTCAGGCGGGCCAGCCGCAACATTTCGTCCGCCTGCGCTCGGGCGGCGATGCAGTGGGCGGCGAGATCGGCCTCATCGGCGTTCAGCGGCGCCAGCGCGGCGATCTTGCCGATGGCGGATAGTTTCCGGGCCTGCAGCCCGACGGGCGTGTCGCCGCGCGGCGGCGGCAGCACCTCGATGAGGGTATGGACGAGCTGGTGATACAGCGCGGTGAGGAGGTGGATGGAAGGGTTCGGCGGGGATGAGGTTTCCATTCCTGGAAAATTAGGCTATATTAGGAAATGTGTCAACAGCTATGACAGGGGCAATCGGGCGAATGTCGTCAGGCCTGATTTCCTCTTCTGTCGTGGCTTGGTCTGATTCGCCCCCCACGTTCGGGATACGAACGCAAGACAGTCGTGGGTGGCCGGGCCAAGCCCGGCCATGACACGGGGCATAAATTCGTGAGTGCCCGGCCAGACCAGGCCATAACATGGGGCAAATACCCTGGGGGGCCGGCCAGACCTGGCCATGGCACGGGACAAAAACCGTTCGCTCCCTCTGGCCGACCGGGCATGTTTTGCCATTTGGGCGGGTTCGCGGCTTGGGTGTGCCGGGCGGGGCCATGGCGGCACCCGGCAGCCTCATGCGGCGAGGTTGAGCCGATAGACCCCCCGGCCGGCAGTGCGGACGACGCCCAACCGGACCAGCCCGGCGAGCACGGCATCGATTTTCGGGCGAAGGCCACGGCCCTCGAAGCGGAGAACGAGATCGGCGACGGCGATCCCGGCGGGGGCGGCGGCGAGGGCTGCCATGATCTCGGCGGTCTGTGCGACATCGCCGGCGGGGAACGGCCGTCGGGTGGTTTCGATCCGTTCGGGGCGAAGATCGCCGCCGGCAAGGTCGAGTTTGTCATTCGGGCGACCGAGGCGGGGAGTTTGGTACTCCGGGCGAAGCCAACGCACCGTGCCGCGCGCTTCCTCCGCACGACGGGCGCGGTTAAGGGCGACCAGCCCGGCCAGGATATCCGCTTCGGGCAGATCGTGCGGCCAGCCATAGGCATCGGTCACGGCGCGATCGAGTGTTCCGTGCAGTTCATCCAGGATCAGCACCAGCCCGTCGTCGAGCGTGCGGCGATCGGCCACCGCCATATCGGCCGGTTTTATCCCGGCGCGGATCAGGTCGCGGACATTGTAAAGCCCAGTCAGGGTCAAGTGCGAATGCTCGGCCAGGACGCGCTTGCGGAGTGCGTCTAGTTCCTCGGCTATCGCGGCGATTTGGCGCCGGGTAGCCGCGGGCGGATCGGGGAACGGGAAGGGATCGAAACAGCGGGATTTTGTGTAGCGAGGTCTATCCTCAAGCGTTCCACCGCTAAATACGGCCCATGCGCTGTGAATACGCGATTGGACGACACCAAGGTGAAAGGCATCGGCTGACCCAATCGCAACCAACATATTGTCCGGCAGGATCGAGGCGTCGAGAAACTGGAAAATCCGATGCTTCGCGGTTTCGACTGTGGCGATGTAACGCGGCAGATTAGCTGTAAAGCCACGCATTAGCGTGTTTCTTCGCCCGAAAAGCCACCAGAATTCCCGCCGATATGATTCGTTATTTTGTTCCCGCTCTGGCTTCACGTTAATCAAAAGGTGTTGGTAAGCTTCGGGAAAGTTGCGGCGAATTTCATCGAGTGAAAGTCCGTCAAAGTCGATCGCCATGGCACCGCGCGGGCGAGCGGTCAGGTCGCGTCCGTTTCGATAGTCCCTGATATGGCGTTCAAGGCCAGCGCGGCGGCCGAGGCCGAGATGTGCGGCCTGCTCTGGGGTAACGATGAAGCCGGAGCCGTGCAGCTTCACGCCGGGCGAACATAAGCCTTCATTGGCCAGAAGCGCCTCGGCGCGCGTGACATCGACGCCGATGGTCAAATCCGCGTTGATCGAACCGCTGTAGGCATCGAGGACAATTTCAGGCGCATCGGTGTCGAGGCCGGACTCGTTCTTCACCTTAAACAAAACCCCATCGCGCCTGCCGGCCTCGGCAACCGTCATGGCAATGCGGACGGCGGCGGCATCCCTGGTGGCTTTCGTCCAGGGATGATCGGCAATCGCCATGACGATCGAGACCGGCGCCTTCGCCGCAAGGTGCCGCTCGATGCACCGCCGCTGAAAAGTCTGGGTGATGGAATTGGTGGTGACGAAACCGAAGCGGCGCAGCACGCTGCCCTTCGCGGTCAGCCGTTCGGCGGCGTGGTCCCACCAGTACATCACGAAATCGGCCGCGTCGTTCATTTGCGGATGTGCGCGCCACAAGGCTTCGATGTAATCGTTTCCCAGCCGCGCACGGATATCCTTGCCGCCAATAAAGGGCGGATTGCCGACGATGTATTCCGCCGCCGGCCAGGCGGGGCGACGGCCGGTTTTCTTGTCGAGCACCGCATCGCCAACCTGGATGTTCCGGAACGCCTGCAAAATCGGCTCGCCCGGCATTCCGTCATGGGTGCGGAAATGCCATTGCAGATGCCCGATCCACAGCACCAGTTCGGCAATGCCGGCGGCGCGCGGGTTGGCTTCCAGGCCGAGAAACTGGTGCGGATCGACCGTATGCGAGGCGAGGCCGGACAGGGCTTCCTGGCCGCCCAGGCTCGCCAGGGCGTCCAACACCTCGCCCTCTAATCGCTTGAGCAGTTCGAGCGCCACGTACAGGAAGTTGCCGGTGCCGCAGGCCGGATCGAGCACGCGCGTTTGGCAAAGTTTTTCGGCGAAATCGGTAACCGTTGCGATGGCGACTTCATCGCGGCCTTCGGCGCGCTGGCGTTCGGCGGTGGCCAGCACCCCGACCCATTCGGCGCGCAACGGCTCGATCAGGGTGGCGACCACCAGCCGCTCGACATAGGCGCGCGGCGTGTAATGGGCACCGAGCGACCGGCGTTCGGCGGGATCGAGGGCCTGTTCGAGCAAGGTGCCGAAAATCGATGGATCGACCTCCCGCCAATCGTATTCGGCGGCTCGGCGGAGTTCGCCGATTTCGGTACGGCCCAACGGCAAGACGGTCTGATCCTTGAAAAATTCGCCGTTGAAGCGCGGCACGCGGGCGCGAATGGCGACAGCGTGGCCGCCCTTGTCCATTGCTTTCCATAGTTCGCTAACCGTAGGGCCGAGCATCTCCGGATCGGATTCGCAATCGCGGAGAATGTTTTTGAAAGCATCCGGCGGAAGCAGGCGGCAATCCTCGGCGAACATGGTGAACAGGCAGCGCATCAGGAACAGGGCCACGGTTTCGCGCGCGTGACCGGTTTCCAGCGATCGGGAGACGGCGGCGAGGCGCTGGGCGATGTCGCGGGTGACGCGGGCGGAGTGCCGGGCCGGATCGAGCGATTGCGGGTCGGTCCAAATCTGGCGGAGCCGGTCGCGGATGGCGGGGTCGCGAAGCTGGCCGAGCGCGATGCGGAACCCGCGCCGGTCGGGGAATTGCGCGTAGTTTTTTCCCTGGCCGGAGAAATCGGCATAGGTCTCGATAACGTTGCCGACATCGCAGACCAGAATGAACGGCGGCCAGCCATGATCGACCGGCAAGGAGCGGGCGTAGTCGGTTGCCTGCCGGTGGGCATTGAGCATGAGCACATCGAAACCGGTGGCGGCGATGCGGGCGGGTTTGGTCCGGGTGGTGCGCGGGCCGGCCGGGCCGGGTGGCAGTGCGACTTCTTTGTTGCCGCCCTTCTGCCGGGTTTGCTTGGCTTCCAGTACGAAGCAATCGCGCTTGTAGAGGTCGATCCGGCCGGGTGCGGTTGCGCCATCCGGGCCGGTTTTCCGCACCGAACGTTCGAACACGTAATCGTTTCCGGCGGAGTCCGCGGCAGCGGGATCGGGGCGCGGCACACCGAGGACGTCGCATAGTTCGGTGAGGAACATGGCGTAGTTCGCGCGTTCGGCCCCGCCTTCGCGGTGCTGCCAGCGGGCGACGAAGGTATCGATCGCGGCGGTGGTCACGCCGGGGCGGCGGTGTTCGCGCGGCACAGCCCTGCCGCCGGCAGGGTTGCATCGCGCAGGAGTTCATCCGGAAGCGCTGGCCGACGGTCAGGCGCGGTCATGGGCAAGCCTTTCAGCATCGATTTGCAAATCGGCCCCGGCCCCGGCCCCGGCCCCGGCCCGGGCCGCGCTGCTGTCGCGCCGGTCGGGAACGATGCGATCGCGGCTTTATGTTGGCCACGACCGGCGCCGCGCCGAAGCGTTTTTCGCGCCCCGTTCACCGAACCAGGATGGCGTCGATTTCCGCCGTGCCGTATCCCGCCTCGGCCAGGATTTCCCGGCTGTGCTCGCCCAGCGCCGGCCACGGGCGATGCACGTTCGGCGGGGTCTGGGAAAACCGGGCGGGGATCGCGGGGATGACGACGCTGCCTTCGATGGGATGGGTATGCGGCTCGAAATAGCCGGTTTCGGCCAGATATGGATCGGTGAACAGGTCTTCCAGGCTGTTGGCCTTGCCGCACGGAATATCGGCCGGCTGCAGGTCCGCCAGCCACTCCGCCGTCGTGCGTTTCGTCATGCCTTCGGTCAGCGTGGCATACACCGCGTCGATGTTGCTGGCGCGCGCCGGAACAGAGCTGAATCGCGGGTCTTCGATCGCGGCGGGCATGTCCATCGCCTCGAACAATTTTCTCCATTGCGCGTCGCTGTGGGCGATGACGCTGATATAGCCGTCCTTGGTGCGATAGGGGCGGCGATGCGGCGTCATCATGCGCGGATAGCCGAGGCCTTTTTCCGGTTCGCCCAGGGTGCCGGCCCACAGATGTTCGATCAGCATGAACGACAGGATGGTTTCCATCATCGGCAGGTGGATTTCCTGGCCCTGGCCGGTGCGTTCGCGATGGAACAGTGCCATGCCGATCATCGAGGCCAACTGTGCGCCGGTCAGTTTATCGACCATGACGGTGGGAAAATAGCGCGGCGCACCGTCGGGGCCGGCGTTGAGCGACGCGGTGCCCGACACGCCCTGGATCAGATCGTCGTAGGCGGGATATTCCTGAAGGGAACTGCCTTTCCGGAAGCCGCTGGCGCAGGCGTAGATCAGTTTCGGATTGCGGGCGGACAGGGTTTCGTAGTCCAGACCGAGCCGCTGGGCGGCGCCGATTCGCATGTTGTGGACGAAGACGTCGGCGGTTTCGGTCAGGCGCAGGATCGCTTCGCGCGCCGCAGGCTTTTTCAGGTCGATCGCCAGGCTGCGCTTGTTGCGGTTGAGATTGGCGAAATACGATCCCATGCCGGGTGTGCGGGACGGACCGAGCAGGCGTGTCGAATCGCCGTCGATTGTTTCGACCTTGATGACGTCGGCCCCCATGTCGCCGAGGGTCTGGGAGCAGAAGGGGCCCAGGACAACGGTGGTGATGTCGATGACGCGGATGCCGGAAAGCGGGCCGGTTGGTTTTGTCACGGTGGTTGGTTTCCTTGTCGCCGGGCGTGGGCGAGCATCGCCGCCGGCGGGCGGATTGGCAATGTTTCGCCGGATTGGCGCCGGATCGGGGGAAGGCGAACGTCTGGGCAGCATGGAAATCGGCCCGACGGCTGCCGGACAGGCGGTGGAACCCCGACCCGCTTACGATTCAGCGGCCACGAACCGGCGGCGCGTCAGGTTCGGCGAGCCGGTCAAACCGGTGCGGCGGCAACGTGCAGTTCGATACCTGCCTGCTTTTGGAGATACAGGATAACGCCGAACAGGTTGCGTGCCTGCGGATTGCCGCTCGGGCCGAACATGCGGATCAGGCTTTTGGGCGGGGTGCCGGTGGCCTCGGCCAGGTTCTCGAAGCCAACCGTCGCCTTGATGTAGTCGCGCAGGATCGCCCTGCCGGTGTCCACGTCGCCGGTCAGCATTGTGTCGATGCCCTCGCGCAGCAGCGCGGCCGCGAAATCTGGATCGCGCGCCACGCGGCTTTGCACCAGATCCTTGAAGCTTTTTGTCAGTGTCATGGTGTGTGGCCTTTGGTAGCCGCCGGGTGCGACGCCGGACCCGGCCGGTGTAACGCCGCTCAGGACGACCAGTGCGCGGGTTGCCAGGTCCATCCCGCGGCGCCAGGCGACCACCATCCGGGGGTCCACATATTGCCGTGACCGGCGGCGGGCACATACTGGCCGCGCGCCCAGACATAGCCGCCGCCGGACCAGTCCCAGTGACCCGGCTGCCACATCAAGGCCTGCGACGTGACCGGCGGCTTCGGGATCGTCTCGGCGACCGGCGCCGGCACCGGCGGATACGGGTTTGCGCCGACGTCCGGCTGCGTCTGTCCAGCGCAGCCGGCCAGCAGCGCGATACTCAGCAGGGCGGCGATTCGGGTGACTGTGTTCATGATTTCAATCCCTTGGGGAAGGCGGAACATTGTCCGGCACAAGGATGGATACCACTGCTTGCGCGGCGATCCCTTCGCCCCGTCCGGTAAAACCGAGCCGTTCGGTGGTGGTGGCCTTGACGGAAATGCATGCGGGACCGGCGCCCAGCAGCTCGGCCAGCCGTTCGATCATCGCCGCCGCGTGCGGTGCGATTTTCGGCTGCTCGCAGATCAGCGTGACGTCGGCGTTGACCAGCCGCCCGCCCCGCGCGGCGATCCGTCCAGCGGCATGGATCAGGAAGCGGGCGCTGTCGGCGTCCTTCCAGGCGGCCTCGCTGGGGGGGAAGTGCCGCCCGATATCGCCTTCCGCCAGGGCGCCGTAGATCGCGTCGCACAGCGCATGGATGCCAACATCGGCGTCGGAGTGCCCGGCCAGCCCCTTGTCGTGCGGCACGCGCACCCCGCACAGCAGCAATGGCCGGCCGGCTTGCAGCACATGCACGTCGAACCCGGTGCCGACGCGGGGGATAAGCGGAACCGCCATGATACGCTCCAGCCGGATCAGGTCTTCCGGATAGGTCAGTTTGATATTGTCGTCCGATCCGGGAACCAGGGCCACCGTCTGTCCGGCCGCTTCCAGCAGCGAGGCGTCGTCGGTCGCCCCGGTCAGGCCGGATCGGTGCGCCGCCAGCAAGGCCGCAAACCGGAAGGCCTGCGGTGTCTGCGCTCGGAACAGCCCGGTGCGGGGCACGGTTTCGGCGATGGTGCCGTGGATGGCCCGCTTCAGCGTATCGGCGACGGGCACCGCCGGGATCGCGCCCGGTTCGGTATTCAGCGCGGCGAGCAGGGCCGGGATGGTGTCGGCGGGGATGACGGGCCGCGCCGCGTCGTGGACCAGCACCACATCCGGCCGGTGCGGGGCGAGTGCTTCCAGCCCGGCGCGCACGCTGTCCTGGCGCGTCAGCCCGCCGGGAACGACGGGCAGACAGCAGGGCAGGCCGGTCAGGGCCGCACCGATCGCGCCGGCGTCGCCAACCGGTTGCAGCAGGGACACGTGGGCCGCCAGGGCGTCCGCCGCGTGGCGGATCACCGGCTTGCCGGCGACCGTCAGGAACTGCTTCGGCGTTTCTGGCCCGAAGCGGGTGCCCGATCCGGCGGCAACAAGGATGGCGGCGATACGCATGGGTGAGTGATGGCGCCGGCCGGTTCCGTCGTCAATGACGGGGTTGGGGGGTGCGGTTGGGTCCCGGAGCGCCATCTAAATTTCACCCGTATAATATTGACAGGTGTTTAATACCCGGATATAAAATCACAACACAATAAGGACTGGCGCCATGAATCGATCTCTCTCCACCCCATGCACCGCGTTCGCCGGCAGCCGGCTGGTGTGTGCCGGCCCGATGAGCGAGGTGGTGCTGGCGGTGAAGGATGCGCAGCAGGCGTTCGGCACCGCCACGATCCTGACGTTCGACGATGCCACCGGTCGCCCGGTCGATTTCGATTTACGCGGCACGAAAGCGGATATCGCCGCGCGACTGGCGGCGGAGTGTTCCGGTTCCGCCGCCCCTGGCGAGCAACAGCCGCCCGAGCCGGCGGCCGCACCGAACGCCAGGGGGCGTCCGAGACTCGGCGTGGTTGCCCGCGAGGTGACTCTGTTGCCGCGCCACTGGGAATGGTTGAGCGCGCAGCCAGGCGGTGCGTCGGTGACGATGCGCAAGCTGGTGGAGGATGCCAGGCGTAGCGGCGCGGCAAAGCAACACAAAGCGGCCGCGCATGAGGCGGCTTATCGCTTCATGTCGGCGCTGGCGGGCAACTATCCCGGTTATGAAGCTGCGATCCGGCTGTTGTTCGCCGACGACCGGGCCGGGTTCGAGGTTCGGGTCGCCGCATGGCCCGTCGATGTGGCCGCCTATGCTATCCGGCTGGCGTTCGAACGGCCGATGCCATGAGCCCGGCGCAACGGATCGATTTTGTCGCTGGGTTTGTCGGCGATGTCTGGACCGGCGGCAGGGTCGAGGCATGCGACGAATATCTGGCGGCACACTACACGATCCATCACGATCCCGGCGACCCTTGGGATGGGCAGGTATTGGACGCCGCGGCATTCAAGGAACGGGTGCGTCAGTCGCGTGCCCCGTTTCCGGACCAGTCCTTCGATATCCGGCATGCGCTTGCCGGCCCGGATTCGGTGGCGATCGGCTGGTTCTGGTCAGCGACCCATGCGGGCGATCTGGACGGCTTTCCCGCGACGGGCCGGGTGCTGAGAATGTCGGGCGCGACCGTGTATTCGATCGATACCGGCAACCGGATATGCGGCCATTGGCAAGTCGCGGATCGCCTTGGGATATTTCAGCAGTTGCAAAGGCGGTGACGAACCGGCGCGGCTTGGCAGACAGGCCGCGCGATGCCTACATACGGTTCATGAACGATAGTCCGCTCCGCTTCGATGCGGTCCTTGCCGCGATCACTTTCAACGCCGACGGGTTGGTGCCTGCGATTGCCCAGCAGCACCACACCGGCCAGGTGCTGATGATGGCCTGGATGAACGCCGAGTCGATCCGGGAAACCCTGGCAACCGGCCGGGTCTGCTATTTCAGCCGCAGCCGCGGCGCGCTGTGGCGCAAGGGCGAAACGTCGGGTCATACCCAGCACCTGAAGGACATGCGGATCGACTGCGACGGCGATACCGTGCTGTTGCTGGTGCATCAGGACGGCGTTGCCTGCCACACGGGCCGGCGGTCATGCTTTTTCAGGGCGGTTCGCGATGGCGGTCTGGTCGCGATCGCCGCGCCGGAGGATTTACCCGCGGGGGTTTAGTCCCACGGGCATGGCGGGGCCGCGGCCGGTATTATATAGAATCCGCCACCAAGGGACAGGGGCACGGCGAGCTAAGCGAGCGTATCAAATCCGCAATGGGCGACGCATAAGCAATTATGATGCTGCGCCTCAAGCGGGCGCACTTGGCAGGCGACATCGGAGCGGACGACCGAGCCATTGCTCGCACAGGTGATGTGTTGGCCACGTTCGACGCAACGATCCATATAATCGGTCCGGACGCCAAAGCTGTTTCTCCCGTCTTCGCCTAGCCGAGAACCGGGCATCGCCACCATATCGCGTGTGCCTATCTGATCCGGCATGCGGAAAAGAGCGCGTGGCGCGAGGATCATCGCCGGGTCGCCAATGGTGTTGCAGCTTCGGGCCCAGCGATGCTGGCGATGGCGGCTGCCGTGTCGGTGGACCGGTGCAGACAGGGGTAGCGGGCGGCGCGGATGGTTCGGCCAGTTAAATTACGTCTTCCATCTGGGCTATAATAGCATCCTTATCTTCCGCGGAAAGAACTGGCGACCCTTCGACAAACATGGTCAATCTTCGCAGTAGTCCGAAACTCACCGAACCGATTTTCTCAGAGTCTGACTCGAATCGGTCCTGCAATGTGCTGGCGCTGAAAAGCTCGAAGTTTGCACCATTTCGTCGCCTCACGCCCGGGCGAGCCGCCGCGACATCAGCTTGACGCTGGCGATGTAGAGC